>JBEKQQ010000113.1:0-28307 GCA_049519555.1 Acetobacteraceae bacterium | reverse complement strand
TGATGGCCCCATTGAATGAGTGCGGGACCGCTGAAGCCGACCCGGAACGGCAATTTGCCGCCGTGCGGCACAATCGACACCGCCTGCGGCGGGAGTTGCTTCGGCACCCGCTGCTGCAGGATGACGCCATCGCCGGTATGTAACAAGCTAGTAACGTCTGCGCGGCCACGCAGGGCGCGGCGCAGTTGCTTCACCTCGGCCTGATTGAACACGGCAGCCTCCACCGGGTCGCAGACCATCATTTCGGTGGGGCTGCGTAGTGCCACCGCTCCACCAGCCAGCACCGCGATTTCCGTCATGCCGGTGGCGCACGGGGGCAGCATGATATCGATTCGGTTGAGCCAGGCGCGCTGCTCGGTGGCGGACAACTCCGGCCAGAGCAAATTCATACATTGAAGTTGGGCAAACCCGGCATTGTCACGCAGATCCAGGCTGATCCGCTGATGCGCCGCCTGATTGTCACGCTGAAACGTCGTTTCTGGTATGGCGTCCAGGTATGCGGGCGCGCCCTGCAACGCTCCCGCCGGTCGTGCAGCGT
Source organism: Acetobacteraceae bacterium (assembly GCA_049519555.1). Classification (GTDB taxonomy): domain Bacteria; phylum Pseudomonadota; class Alphaproteobacteria; order Acetobacterales; family Acetobacteraceae; genus Rhodopila. Next base: position 27,769 of record JBEKQQ010000113.1, on the reverse strand, counting down.
CGAGCGCATGCGACAGTGACACTACCATATACAGGTACCTCTGATCGTTCTAATCCGGTTTGATTCGCCCTCGGCATTTTGCCGATGCGCAATGATGTGCCGGAGCTTGTTACGGATTGCCTACCAATCCGCCGGGAAGTAAATTTTTTGTTATTCGACAAGACGCATGATGCCGGCGATCCTCGCTGCGACGGCATTGGCTGCGCCATGGAAGACGCGCAAAGCCGGCCTCGGTTCCTGCAGGGTGTCGACTCGTCGCAACGTCTTAAGCGTGCCGACTGCGGGAATGTCTCGGCCGGCCGGCAAAATTCTGGGAACAAGGACACCGGGTTGTGAACCGCAAACAGCGCCGAGCCGAAATGAAGCTGCACCGTCCGGCGACGAAGGCCGCAGCCTCGGTTGCGAAGCAGCAACTGGCCAGTGCCGTACAACTGCACCAGTCCGGGCGCCTGGCCGAAGCCGAACGGCTGTACCGCCAGGTGCTGGCGCGCGAGCCCGGCAATGCCGATGCACTGCATCTTCTCGGGGTCGTTACGCATCAAACGGCACGCCCCGATCTGGCGATCGACCTGATTCGTCAGGCAATCGCGATCAACCCTGTGGAAGCATCATTCCATGCCAATCTGGGAGTCGCATTACAGGGACTGGGACGCCCAGAGGAAGCGATCGCGTGCTATCGCACCGCCATAGGCCTCAGGCCGCAGCAGCCGGAGGCGCACAACAGCCTTGGCAATGCGCTGGCTGCGTCAGGGCGATTGGACGAAGCCCTGGTTAGCTACCGCACCGCCATCGCACTCCGGCCAAACTATGCCGAGGCGCACTACAACCTCGGCATTACATTAAAGGAACAGGGGCGAGCCGAGGAATCCGTCGCCTGCTACCGCAAAGCCATCGCGCTCCGGTCAGATTACCAGCAAGCGCACTACAATCTTGGCAATGCGTTCCGCGACCTGAGGCAACTCGACGCGGCGATCACCAGTTACCGCCGGGCCATCGACGTCCGGCCGGACTTCCCGGACGCGCACCACAACCTTGCGCTGGCGTTGCTGGCGCAAGGCGATCTGGCCGTCGGATGGGCCGAATATGAGTGGCGCTGGAAGACCTCGCAGTTAAGTGAGGCCCAATGCGGCTTCGCTCAACCGCAGTGGCGCGGGGAGCCGGCAGCGGGCAAGACGTTGCTGATCCACGCCGAGCAAGGCTTCGGCGATACGATTCAATTCTGCCGTTATACGACGTTGGCCGCAGCGCGCGGGTTGCAGGTGGTGCTGGAGGTGCAGCCGCCGCTGGTCCGTCTGTTGCGTGGCCTTCCGGGCGTCGATCGGGTGCTAAGCCGCGGCGAGGATCTGCCGGCGTTCGATTTGCATTGTCCTATGCTCAGTCTGCCGCTGGCGTTTGCGACCACGCTGGCGACAATTCCTGCCACGCCGTCCTATTTGAGTACCGACGCCGCGCTGGCCGAGACGTGGCGGACACGTCTCGCGTCAGTATCGGAGCCGGGTCCGAGGATCGGCCTGGCATGGGCCGGGAAACCCAGCAATTTGGCCGACCTCCGGCGGTCGATGGCGCCGGACCGGTTGGCACCTCTGTTCGCGCTATCCGGCCTGCGGTTCGTGAGCCTGCAGCAAGCCGGCCCGAAGCCGCCGGCGGATGTTCCGATGATCGACTTTATGGAAGAAATGATTGACTTTGCCGACACCGCTGCCTTGATTGCCAATCTCGACCTGGTCATTTCGGTCGATACCGCGGTCGCCCATCTGGCGGCGGCCCTCGGCAAGCCGGTCTGGTTGCTGGACCGTTTCGATGCGTGTTGGCGCTGGCTCGATGGGCGACGCGACAGCCCGTGGTATCCCAGCTTGCGTCTGTATCGCCAAAGGCGGCCCGGTGACTGGGATTCCGTCCTGGCAGAGGTCATCCACGATCTGCGCCGCTTCGCCACAACCGCCGTTTAAGTAAATAAGTGAAACCGTTCGCCAATCGTTTGCTGGCTAAAACGAGACACGCTGCGGGGCAATGTCTTCCACCGTATCGCAGCGGAGCGCCACCCACGATCAGGAGCTTGCCTTCAGTCATGGCGGTCACCGCAATCCCATGAACCGCAAACAGCGCCGCGCGGAAAAGCCATCGGGCAAACCTGCGCGGCAGACGCACGCCATTCCCGGGATGTTCGCTGCCGCGCTACAATACCACCAGGCCGGTCGGGTGCAGGAAGCCGAACGGCTCTACCGGCAATGTCTGACGGTCAATCCACGCCATGCCGATAGCCTGCACCTGCTGGGTGTCGCTGCTCATGCGGAAGGACGTCACCTCCAGGCAGCTGATCTGATCAGCAGAGCAATTGAGATCAACGCCGAGGAAGCGTCGTTTCATTCCAACCTGGGCACGGCGTTATGGAAGTTGGGCCGGCTGGATGCAGCGGTTGCCAGTTACCGCCGCGCCCTGGAACTTCGACCTGGTTATGCGAAGGCCCATTTCAACCTTGCCACCGTGCTGTGGAAACAGGGATGCCTGACCGAAGCCGGCGCCTGCTATCGAACCGCCCTCGCCTTTAAGCCAGACTACGCCGAGGCCTGGGACAACCTTGGCACGGTGCTCAAGGCGCAAGGCAAGCGAGATGAAGCGATCGCCAGCTACCGCCGCGCCATCGAGGTCAGCCCGAACTATCCAGAAGCGCACAACAACCTGGGCACCGCATTGTTGGAACAGGGGCGGACTGAAGAGGCGATCGGCTGCTACCGTAAAGCACTCAGCCTTAAGCCGGATTACCCGGAGGCGCATTTCAACCTCGGGACAGCGATCTGGGACCTGGGACAGCCAAACGCGGCAGTCGCCTGTTACCGGACCTCCATCGCGCTGCGGCCACACGACACGGACGCGTTGCTCAACCTGGGCACTGCGCTGAAAGAACTGGGACAGTTGGACGAAGCGGCTGCCTGCTACCGCAAAGTTCTCGCGCTGGAGCCGCAGCATCCGGAAGCGCATTGCAATCTCGGCATCGTGTTGCTCGCCCAGGGTGAGCTGGCAGAGGGATGGCAGGAGCACGAATGGCGCTGGCAGACACCGCAGCTGATCACCGCGCGGCGTGACTTCGCCCAACCCCAATGGCGCGGTGAAATGGCGGCTGGAAGCACGTTGCTGATCCATGCCGAGCAAGGGTTCGGCGACACTATACAATTCTGTCGCTACGCCAGGCAGGCAGCAGCGCGCGGGCTGCGGGTGATCCTGGAAGTGCAGCAACCGCTCGTTCGATTGCTGCGCAACCTGCCAGGGGCGGACCGCGTGATTGCGCGCGGCGCGGCGTTGCCGGCGTTCGACTTGCACTGTCCAATGCTCAGCCTGCCTTTGGCTCTGGGTGTGACTCTGGGGACCATTGGTCCGTTTGATCCGTACTTGCATGCAGATCCGGCGCAGGTCGCGGCCTGGCAAACCCGCCTTGCAGGTACGCTCGGCCCATGGCCACGGATCGGTCTGGCCTGGGCGGGCAATCCACGTAACCATTCGCGCGGCCTGGCAGCGGTTGATCGACGGCGCTCACTGGCGCCGAGCCGGTTGGCACCGTTGTTCAAGCTACGTGGCCTGCGGTTCGTCAGCTTGCAGAAAGACGGCCTTCGGGCACCGGTCGAGTTCCCACTGACCGACGTCATGGATGAGATTCAGGACTTCGCCGACACCGCTGCGTTGATCGCCAACCTCGACCTGGTGATCTCGGTCGATACCGCCGTCACGCATTTGGCAGCGGCTCTGGGCAAGCCGGTCTGGTTGCTGGATCGTTTCGATGCGTGCTGGCGCTGGTTTACCGGACGACGGGACAGCCCATGGTATCCTGGTTTGCGTCTGTATCGTCAGCCGCAGCCTGGCGATTGGGAGTCGGTGCTGGCGGAGGTGATGGGCGACCTTGGCGACCCCCGGTCCCCAGTTTCATTGGAGCGTGAATCGTACGATCCGCCCGGTCATGAACGCCCCTTTCACGAGATCGCTTTGCCACGCTCGCGATGACAGAGGCGGAGTGTCTCGCTCAAACGATAGTAGATGATCACGCATGTCGTCCGTCGCCCCGCGGTCATGACGAGTTCATGATATCAGTCAGAACGTTCGGCCGCCGGCATGGCAGCAACCACCTCCCGCCTCAGGCGTAGATCTTCACCAGTTCGTCATGCGCCCATTTGACCGCTTCGTCCGCCGGCGTGCCTTGCACCGCCTTGGCGTACATATCGACAATGATGAACTTACTGATTGTTTCGGCTGCCGCTCGACCTGAAGGCCCGGCGTATCCGGCAAAGCGACCGCTCTCCGCCGCGGTGCGGAACGGCGCCATCACCGGGTCAATTTTCCACAGCTTGTTGTTCTCCCACACCTTGGTCGTTCCCACCGAGAAGCCTTGCTGCGAGGTGAACCAGGTGTCGTAGACCTCCGGGGTATGGAACCAGCGCAGGAACTCTTTGGCGGCTTTTTGGTTGACGCTGTACTTCGGGATCAGGTTCGAGAACGGCACGTGATAGCTGAACTGACCGCCCGGCCCCTTGGGTAGCGGCGCATGGAAGCAGTCATCCTTGAGCGGCTTGCCCGTTTCGGTCATGTAGGTATCGGGCTTGCTGCGCGCCAGAAGATAGATTGACGCACCGTTACTGGTGGAACTGATCGTGTTGGAGAGATAAGCGCGGTTGTTGCCGGCATCGTCCCATGACATGCCGCCTTCGTCGAACGCGTCCTTCCACATGCCGGCCGCGAATTTGACCGACTCAATGGTTTCCTTGCTGTTGAGCACAACGGTCTTGCCGTCAGCCTCGACCTCCTTGCCGCCCCACGACCACAGATAGGGATACCAGAACGCCGGCCCGTCGCCGAACGCGTGCGCCAAGGTCTGCCCCAGCGGGCGATTCTTCGCTTTGAGCTTTTTGCCGACTGCCCGGTATTCTTCCCAGGTTGTGGGAAAATTCTCGACCGTGACACCTTCCTCGGCGAACCAAGACGTGCGGTTCACGAACAACACGCCAAGGATCGTGAACGGCATCGCGATCCATTTCTTACCGTCGTTGGCGACGTCGCGCGACGTCTCGTAATAACCGCCCTGCGTATTGCCGACCGGTTCCGCAATGTCGCTGACGTCGACGACACTATCTGCGTAGAGCTGAGCCCAGTTGTTGACGGCCATCATGATGTCGGGACCCGTCTTGGCCTGGATAGCCGAGCTAATGCGCGCCTGCACCCCATCGCCGTTGATCGTTTCGACCGTAAGCGAAATACCCAGCGCCTTCTGACACTCGTCCTTCAATTTGCCCTTCAGCAGTTCGTCCGACACCGGCACGAAATCGACGAATTTCAACCAATGCAGCGCCGTTCCCTGGGCGTACGCCGGCGCTTTACCGGACGCGAGGATGCCCGCCAGTCCACCACCCGAAAGTTGCAACAACTTGCGTCGTTTGATCCGAGGCATTGCCGGTCTCCCTGTATGTTATATTTGTTCCGCAGAGCCGGTTGATCCGGCTTCACGCGGTTCGGTTGGCGGTCAGGCTCTCGTTCGGTTTTTTGACCCGAGATTTAGATTCAGGCGCTGTAGATTTTCACCAGTTCGTCGTGTGCCGCTTTCACGGATTCCGCTGGGTCCATGCCCTGGATCGCCTTGGCGTACATATCGACGATGATGTACTTGGTCTGCACCTCGGCGGCTTTCTGATCCGGGGGGCCGGCATAGCCAAGCAACCGGCCGGTGACCGGAATTTTCTTGAACGGGGCCATGATTGGGTCGAGATTCCAAACCGGATGGTCTTCCCACACCTTGGTCGGCCCGCAGGTGTAGCCCTGTTGCGAAACGAACCACTGATTGAAGATGTCCTTCGAAGACATCCAGGTGATGAACTTCTTTGCCGCAGCCTGATTTTTCGAATACTTCATTACCAGATTGGTGAACGGACCGGGCAGGTTGAACACGCCACCGGCCCCGCCAGGAATGCTCGCATGAAGGATGTCGTCCTTCATCGGAGTACCCTTATCGGTCAGGTAAACATCGGGCTTCTTCTTCGCCTCGAGGTAGATCGACGCACCGTTATTGGTCGCGCTGATGCTGCCTGACAGAAAGGCACGATTGTTGCTGGTGTCGTCCCAGGCGAGCCCGCCTTCGTCCATCGTCTCTTTCCACAGAACGACGGCAAACTTCACTGACTCGACGGTCTCTTTGGTGTTTAGCACCACGGTCTTACCGTCGACCTCGACCTCCTTGCCGCCCCACGACCACAGATACGGATACCACCAGCCAGGTGCATCGCCGAACGTGTGACCCGCAGTCTGGCCAATCGGATGACCGGCGGCTTTCAATTTCTTGCCGACGGTGCGGAAGTCGTCCCAATTGGCCGGGAAGCCATTTGGCGAACCGGCTTCCGCCAGCCAGGATTTGCGATAGGCAACGAGGCCACCGCCGACGCACCACGGCACGCCGATCCATTTGTTGCCGATTGTCGCGGTGACCTTGCAAATATCATAGAAGCCGCCCTGAGATTTACCTAGTTCGTCGGCCACATCGCCGACATCGGCGCAACTGTCGCCGTAAAGCTGCGGCCAGTTATTCAGCGCCAGAAAGATGTCAGGACCGGCGCCGGATTGCACTGCCGCAGTGATGCGCGCCTGGATGTCATTGGCGTTGATCGTTTCGATCGTGAGCTTCATGCCCAGGTCTTTTTCACACTGCCTGGCGATATCGCCTTTAAGCAACTGATCGGATGCCGGAACAAAGTCAGCCCACCGCAGCCAGTGCATCGTCTGTCCCTGGGCGTAGGCGGGCGCGCGACCGCTCGCAAGAATGCCGGCGAGGCCACCAGTCGTGGCGGCAACGGCACCTGCAGCGGAAAGTTGCAAAGTCTTGCGTCGACGGATCTGGACCATGGTTTTCTCCCTTTATGTGCTGAGCGGTCTGCTGCCGCCCATGCTGCCGATCGAGCGCTAGATCGCCGCTTCGGTCGTGTTATCGAAGAAATGCACCCGCGCCGGATTGATCGCGAGCCGCAACGTCTCGTGCACCCGGGCGGTGACAGTAGGCTCAACGGACGCGACCATCGTCGTCGATCCGGCGGCAACGTCGAGCAGGATCTCCGAGCCGAGTCGCTCCACCACCTCAACCCCAACATCAAAGCTGAAGTTCTGGTCGTCGCCGGCGGTGGCAATACGCAAATCCTCAGGCCGCACGCCGAGCGTCGCTTCCATCCCGGCGTAGGGTCCGACCCGCGGCACGAGCGGCGCCGGCACTTTAATGCGAAGATCGTCACTTTCCGCCCACAACGACCCATTTTCCGCCGCAATCCGAACCTGGGCGAAATTCATCGCCGGAGAACCGATAAAACCCGCGACGAAACGGTTGGCGGGCTCGTTGTAGAGTTCCATCGGGTCGCCGACCTGCTGCACCCTGCCGTCGCGCATTACGACGACGCGATCGCCCAGGGTCATCGCCTCGACCTGATCGTGCGTGACGTATATTGCGGTGGTGCCGAGGCGTTCGTGCAGTTTTTTCAATTCGACGCGCATTTGCACGCGCAGCTTGGCGTCGAGGTTCGATAGCGGCTCATCAAACAAGAATACCTGCGGGTGGCGGACGATCGCCCGACCAAGTGCCACGCGCTGCCGCTGACCGCCGGACAATTGGCGCGGCTTGCGCTTCAGCAATTCCTGAATGCCCAGAATGTCGGCCGCTTCCTTGACCCGCTTTTCGATCTCCGACTTGTCGAATTTCCGCATTTTCAGACCGAACGCCATGTTGTCGTAGACGGTCATGTGCGGATAGAGCGCGTAATTCTGAAACACCATCGCAATGTCACGATCCATCGGCGGCAATTCATTGACCACTTTCTCGTCGATCGAAATGTGACCGCCGGTGATGCTTTCCAGACCCGCCACCATGCGCAGCGTCGTGGTCTTGCCGCAACCCGATGGACCGACCAGCACGACAAACTCCTGGTCGCGGATGTCGAGGTTCACATCGATAACGGCGTGCACTTCGTCATATTTCTTGTTCAGGCCACGCATCGCGACACGAGCCATGGAATTATCCCTTCACCGACCCGGTAATGCCGGAGACGTAGTACTCGACAAAGAACGAATAAACGAAGGCGACCGGAACCGACCCCAACAACGCGCCGGCCATCAGTTCGCCCCAGAAGAACACGTCACCGCGGATAAGCTCGGAGGTGACGCCAACCGGCACGGTCTTTTCCTCAGGCGACGACAGAAACACCAGGGCGTAGATGAACTCGTTCCACGACAGGGTGAACGCAAAGATGCCGGCCGACAGGATGCCGGGGATTGCCACCGGGAAGATGATGTAAACCATCGCCTTCCAGCGCGGTGCGCCATCGATGCGGGCGCACTCCTCCAGCTCCTTCGGGATCGACTTGAAGTAACCCATCAGCAGCCAGGTGCAGAATGGGATCAGAAACGTCGGGTAGGTCAAAATCAGCGACCAGGGCGAATCGCCCAGACGGAAATTACGGATGATATCGGCGAGCGGAATGAACAGCAGCGTCTGCGGCACCAGATAGGTGATGAAAATGATCGTCCCGATACTGCCGGCGAAGGGGAATTTCAGTCGCGACAATGCATAGCCGGCGAGCAGGCCACAGAACAACGAGATCGCTGTCGCCGCCAGCGAGATGATCATAGTGTTGAGCATCCAGGTGGTGAACAGGGTCTCGCTCAACAGGTCATGCACGTGCTCAAGTGTCGGGTGGGTGGTCCAGAATGGTGCATAGTTCGGCGCGCTCCAGGGCCGGTAAAGCTCGCTGTCCGGGCGAATGGCGGTGATGATCATCCAGTAGAACGGGAACAGCAAAGCGACAACGAATGCCGTTACCGGGACGTAGAAAAAGACCCATCGCCGCCAGCGCGCTCCTTCGATCATGGCTAAAGGGTCTCCGTCCGGCGGATGTAAACCAACTGGACGATCACCACGAGCAACAGGATCGGGAAAATCGCCAGCGAGATCGCCGCACCCTGGCTCAACAATCCGGTGCCTATACCAAGCTGATAGGCATAGGTGGCAAACAATTGCGTCGCGTTGGCGGGCCCTCCACCGGTCAACACGTAAACCAGCTGGAAATCGGCGAAAGTCTGGATCACCGAGAACAGCACGATGACCAACGTCACCGGCAGCAACAACGGCCAGGTGACATGGCGGAAGCGGTTCCAGGCGCGCGCGCCGTCGATCGCGGCCGCCTCATGCAGTTCGGGACTGATGGTTTGTAACCCGGCCAACAGGCTGATCGCGTAGAACGGTACGCCGCGCCAGACGTTGACGATGATCACCGAGGTCATCGCCATAACCGGATCGCCCAACCAGTTGATCCGAGAGTGGATGATGTGCGCGTGGAACAGCATCCAATTGAGCACGCTGAATGTCGGATCGAACATCCACTTCCAGGCGAACGTCGACAGCACCGTTGGAATAATAAAGGGCAGCAGAATGAAGGCGCGCATGAACGCCTTGCCACGGAAATTGCGGTTGAGCAGCAGCGCCAGCCACAACCCGAGCGCCAGTTTGAAGATTGTGGTGACAAACGTGTAGAGGCAGGTGTTCCACACCGCGACCCGAAAAATATCATCATTCCAGATGTTGATGAAATTTTGCATGCCGACGAAGTGACCAGGCACGCCGACCCTGGTGTCGGTCACCGACAGCAAAATGCCATTGACAAACGGATAGGCGATAAACAGCGCGAGCAACACCACCGTCGGCAGCAGCAGACAGATCGCCAGCTTGCGCTCATCCTCGAGCAACAGGGTGATCGGCCCGCGCTTTGGCGCCGGGACGTACTCTTGACGAAACGCAACGGGCGCTAGGGACGCGGCGGTCGGCATCAGCGCTTCCTCTCCCACTGACTCCTTGCGGCGACGCGCGGCGGCACCGTGGAACCTTATCTCGGGGATAGTAGAGACATCGGACGGGATCGCACAAGGGGCCGCCCGGTCTCACCTGGCTGGGCAACTGTTTCGGTTTCGCGTTATCGACGGCCGAGGGCGTAACATCCGCAGGTGCCCCACATCCAACAGCGTTCGATCATGGCGGCCCATGCGGCATGCTCAAACAACATCGGCCGGTAACAACGAAACCGGCCCCTGACGCCGTCACCTCGCGCTCACGTTATTTGCTTTCCGGCACCAAAACGACGACCGGTAAAATGCGCGGCAATGCATTGACCGGCAATGCCTCGCCGCTGTCCCACTCGACCACCCGACCTGTTAACAGGTCACGCCAGCGGACGGCGCGATTGACCGTTCGTGGCGCCACGACGGCGGTCCCATCCCATCCGGAATCTGCCGAGTACCGCGTGGGAAACCGCGCCGCAATCACCACCAACGCATCGTCCCCGCTCGCACGGGCAAACGCGCAAATATCGTCCGTACTGGGCCCGGACAAGGGAAGCGGTTCATAGCCCCCATCAGCGAACAGCATTGGAAGCTGCCGCCTAAGGACCAGTAACGTTGCTGTCACCGCGAGCTTGATGCGTCCGTCACGCCAGTTCTCCAGCATCTCCATCATTGCCGCTGGGCGGTCGTCTGCCAACGCCGCCATCGTCGCTTCAAACAGCCGGAGCCGGTGCGCGAAATCAACCGGACGCCGGTTGTCGGGATCGACCAGGCTGAGATCCCATAGCTCGGCACCCTGATAAATGTCGGGCATTCCGGGTAGCGTGAGCTTGAGTGCAGTCTGCACCAGGCTGTTGCTGGCGCCAAGCTTCGCCACCCGCGCCTGAAACGGCAGAAAGGAGTCCAGAAACGCATTTGGCCTCGAGATATCGAGGGCCGCTCGAACAAAACCAAGCAACGCTTCCTCATAGGCAGCGTTTGGCGCGTTCCAGTTGGAATGCAACTTTGCTTCGCGGACGGTTTTAATTATGACCGGCACCAGCCGCTCCGCAAAAGCGCAGACTGCACCAGGGTCGAGTTCCGCCGCGTCGGTCAACTCCGCCGGCCAGGCACCAGTCAGCAGTTGGTAGAACATATATTCATCATTTCGGTCCGGCGGTGCGGTGCCGTCCAGATCGCCCACATGCGCCCGCAGCAGACGGTTCCAGAGGTGAACCTGGCGGGCCCATTCGTCTGGCATCTCGGAAAGCACCGCCAACCGCGCCCTGACATCTTCGCCGCGCTTGGTGTCATGTGTGGCGGTCGCCAGCATGGCATGCGGCGAATGCGCGGCACGATGCGCGTTCGCCTTGTGGAACGCGGCGATTGAAATGCCGAAATGATCGGGATGGCCGCCGACCTCATTCAACGCAATGAAACGGTTGTAACGATAGAAGGCGGTGTCCTCGAGGCCTTTGGCCATCACCGGACCGCTGTACTGTTGCACGCGCATGGCGAAACGCACGACGGAGTGCCGGCTGAATCCGCTGCGCGGCTGTGCCACGAGATCGGTACTCAGCAGACGGGACAGAAAGTCGAAAACGCTGGGATCCACATCGGGCTCGTTGCGTCGCGCCTGAGCCACCGCCCAATCCAGGTCGCGACGGTCGGCCTCCGCTGGAGCCGCGTCGCTATCCACATAAGTTCGGTAAACCGGGAAGCAGGCAATAATCTGCGTCAAAGCGCGTTGCAGAATGTTGCGCGTGAAGTCTGCGGTGCGCGGATTTTGCCCAGATACGCGTGTGGCAACGCGGGCCAGCACATTCATCTCGCTGGCCATCTCGTTGGTCATGATCCGCACCTTGCAGTCCCGCACGATTTCGCCGAAAGCGGCGTCGACCGCGATGAAGTCGGTATAAGTTTGCGACAATGCCGCCTCACCGGCGGGATCCACCAACAAGCCCAGTACCAGATTAGTGAATTCGTAGCCGGTGGTGCCCTCGACCGGCCAATCGTCGCGTAGCGTTTCATGCGGCGCGAGGATTTTCTCGACAACAAGGTAGAACGGACGCGGCGCGGTTTCCCGCAGCCTGACCAAATAGCCCTTCGGATCCAGCAGCCCGTCGATGTGGTCGATCCGCAGCCCGTCCAATGTTCCGTCGCGCAGCAGATCGAAGACCAGGCCATGGGCGTGGTCGAACAGCTCCGGCAGTTCCATGCGCAGGCCAGCCAGTTCGTTGATGTTGAAGAACCGGCGATAGTTTATGTCGTCGCCGGCAACAACGAAATGCGCCGCCCGCCAATGCTGATCCTTGATCAGCGCATCCAGCTTGCTCCAGGTCTCCAGTTGGCCCGGCTCGCCATTCAGGCGTGCGACCGCGTGATCCAGCGCCTCGCGCACATCGTCACAGTCACGTGCAATCGCCGCGAGTTCGCCTTGCAGCTCCCTGGCGCGGCGCGCGACGTGTGGGTGCCAGTTGGGCAGGCCGGAAAACGCGTCGCCAATCCGTTCCAAAGCCGGAACAGCATCACCAAGGATGCGCTCATAATGCAACGGACAGATCGGCAGCTTGTGCCGATCATAACCCCACACTGCAAAATCTCCGGTCTCCGGCTGAAAGCGCAACCGGAGGTCACCGGCCTCCAGGACCTCGCCATATTGGTGGCCGAGAAACGGCACCAGCACTTTGCCTCGCAAGGCACGCGGGTCCGGGTCCCAGTCGATGTCGAACCAGCCGGCGTATGCCGAGCCCTCGCCCCATTCCAGCACGTCCTGCCACCAGACGTTTTCGGCGCCGCCGATGCCCATGTGGTTTGGCACGAAATCAAGAATTTGCCCGATACTGTGCTCGTGGAACGCCGCTACCATGGCACGGAAATCCTGCTCGTCGCCAAGCTCAGGATTGAGTAGCCGATGGTCGACGATGTCATACCCATGACTGCTACCGGGCCGCGCCTTCAAATACGGCGACGCGTAGACATGGCTGACGCCGAGCATCCCCAAATACGGCGCCAGCGCTGCCGCATCGGCAAACCCGAACGCCGGATGAAATTGCAACCGATAGGTCGCCCGAGGGATCGGCGCGCCCGGCAAGGACAGCGAGCCCGGATCAGCCACGGCTGCCTGACCGTTCCGGCAATATGCCCGCGCACCCGTCAGTGTCCGTCGCGGCAAGCCCCCTGCTGACGTTGTCTGACAACGACCAGCGCACAGACCAGGGACCGAACCGGTCCGGCGGGTGGTCGGGTTCCGCTTCGCGCCATAGCACGTGGCCGGTAGCAGGAGGGAAGCCGTCCAAAGTCGCATCGGACAGATTGGCTGCCAGCATCAGTTCTCCGCCGGTTGTTCCGACCGACCAACGCACGACCACCGCGCCATCACCAACCACGACATACTGTCCGCCGCCACGGATCCGGGGCAGGCACGGCACGATCGCGGCGTGCCGCACGGCGAGCACCCGACAATACCAATCGAGCCAGCCGGCATGCGGCTCAGACAGCACGTCGTCCCAGGCGAGTTTGGCGGCAGCGAAGGTTTCCTCCGCGGTCGGATCCGGGATGCGTTGGAGGGTTGCCGGATCGCGGAAAGCGGGGAAACGGGCGAACTCGCGGCGCCTGCCGTCGCGCACGGCATCCGCGAGTTCCGGGCTGAAATCGCAGAAAAACGGAAACGGCTGCGCTGCTGCCCATTCTTCGCCCATGAACAGCATCGGCACCTGTGGCAGCAACAAATACACTGCCGCCACCGCGCGAACGGCCGCGGGCGAGGCAATTTCGCTCAGGCGGTCCCCGATCGGCCGATTGCCGATGTGGTCGTGGTTTTGGATGAAAGCAACAAACGCGGTGGGAGGCAGCGTACCACTCGGCTCACCGCGCGGGCGGCCGCGATACGGCATCATTTCACCCTGGAAGGCAAAACCCTCCGCAAGAGCCCGCCCCAGCTTTTCCGTGTCCCCTTCATAATCGGCATAATATCCCTGGGCTTCGCCGGTCGCCGCCACGTGCAGAACATGGTGCACGTCGTCATTCCACTGCGCGGTATACCAGCGCGGCCCGATGTCGCCTTCATTCAACCCCTCGGGGCCGCCTTCCCGGCGTTCCAGACGATATGCCGCATTCTCCTCGTTCTCGAGGATCAGATGGATATGCCGGTCCGGTGCGGCCGCACGCACGCGCTCCGCCAGTTCCGTGAGGACATGCTGTGAACTTTCGTCGAGGATCGCATGCACCGCATCCAGACGAAGCCCGTCGAGGTGGAACTCCTCGATCCAATAGAGTGCGTTGTGGATGAAGTATTCGCGCACCGTGCCACTGTCCGCCCCGTCCATGTTGATAGCCGCGCCCCAGGGCGTCGTATGCCGCTCGGTGAACATTTCCGGCGCGATGCTATGGACGTAGGCGCCGTCGGGCCCGAAGTGGTTGTAGACGACGTCCAGTAACACCATCAGGCCGTTGCCATGGGCGGCGTTCACCAAGGCCTTCAGGTCCTCCGGCCGGCCATAACTGGCGTCGGGCGCATAGGGCAACACCCCGTCGTAGCCCCAGTTCCGTGCTCCAGGAAAATCGCCGATCGGCATGATCTCGATCGCGGTCACGCCGAGGGCGACAACGTGTTCGAGCTTGCCGATAGCTGCCTGGAAGGTACCCGCCGGGGTGAAAGCACCAATGTGGAGCTCGTAAACAACGGCTTCTTCCCACGGTCGGCCGCGCCAGTCGGTGTCGGTCCAGACGTAACCGGTCGGGTCCACGACTTCGCTTGGGCCGTGCACGTCCTTCGGTTGGTAACGCGAGGCTGGATCCGGCACCAACCTGTCACCCGGCAAAACAAACTGATAGCGGGTTCCGGGTCGGGCATGATCAGTGGTCAGCTCATGCCAACCGTCGCCAATGGGCCGCATGGCCAGCAACTCTGCCTCGGTGTCGAGTTCGAGCCTGATTTCCCAATGCGACGGAGCCCAAAGCCGGAAGCGCACCGTACCGTCTTCCCACAGTTCGGCGCCAAACGGCATGTGATGGACACGGGTTTGCTGCCCACGAGGCGATGTGTCGGGCGCAACGGAGCAACGTGATGATGACGCCACAAAAGCCTCATGGACTGTTCGGAGGTCCTGGGAAACCGCGCTTCACCCCCAGTGGTTCCCTGCTCGAAGCAGGAATACGCCGTCCGTGCACGTCCTGGCGGCAGAACGTGCCGCACCCGGATTGACAATGCATGGCGAGGTCTATGGTCAACTGCGGCACGGGACTTCGGCAAATTGGCGCCCGTCAGCAACGATTCTGCCTTGACGACGCCCAGCCGCCGATCACGGCTCAGGCTTATTCCAGCTTCGCCGTCAACAGCGCGACGCTATAGGCCGCCAACTGGAAATGCCCGTCCGCCAAAGCGGTCTCCGGCATTTCCGGGTGGGCGGTGTCCAGCAGAGTCGTCCAGTTCACCTCCGGACCGGGCAGCACAAAGTCCTGGTCGGCTGAGTCGGCGTTGAGCAAGATCAACATCAGTTCGACCGTGCCGTCCGTCAGCGTTGCCGCCCGGCGCAACGTCAGAGTGCGCGCCTCCGGCTCCCGCCATGCCTCCGGCGTCAGTTCCGTTCCATGCTGGTCGAACCATGCCGAATCGTTGATGCCGTCACGCACCGGGTCGCCATGCAGGAAGCGCGACGGGCGCAGGGTCTCGTAACGCTGCCGCAATGTGATCAGCCGCGCGGTGAAATCGGTCAACTGACGCGCATCCTCGCCGGCAGCACGCTCCCAGTCCAGGTAACTGATCGCGTTATCCTGGCAGTAGGCGTTATTGTTGCCGCCCTGCGTGCGGTTCATCTCGTCGCCGGCCAGCAACATCGGCGTGCCAGCCGATGCAAATAGCGTGGCGAGCATGGCCCGTTTCACCGCACTGCGCGTCGCGTTGATGTCCGGGTCGTCGGTCTCGCCTTCCTCACCCCAGTTGCGCGACTGATTATTGTCATGGCCGTCGGCGCCATTTTCGCCGTTTGCCTCGTTGTGACGTTGCTCGTACGTCACAAGATCGTGCAACGTGAAGCCGTCGTGACTGGCGATGAAATTGATACTCGCGGCCGGCCGCCGTCTGCCGCGGTCGAACAAATCCGCCGAGCCTGACAATCGGTCGGCGATCTCGCCGCGCATATCCGGGGTACCATTCCAGAACTGCCGGACGCCGTCGCGAAACCGGTCATTCCACTCGCTGAATCCCGGCGGATGGTTGCCGACCTGGTAGCCGCCCGGTCCGATATCCCAGGGCTCCGAAATCAGTTTCACCCGCGACAATACCGGGTCCTGGCGCACCGCATCGAAGAAGCCGGAGCCCGGATCGAAGCCCGACAGTTCGCGTCCCAGAATGGTGCCGAGATCGAAACGGAACCCATCGACATGGTAGCACTCCACCCAATACCGCAAACTGTCCGTCACCATCTGCAACACGCGCGGATGGGAAACGTTCAGCGTGTTGCCGGTGCCGGTGTCGTTGATGTGATGCCGTTCTGCACCAGGAACGAGGCGATAATAGGCAGCGTTATCGAGCCCGCGCCAGGACAGCGTCGGCCCCATCTCACTGCCTTCGCAGGTGTGATTATAGACCACGTCGAGAATGATCTCGATGCCGGCCGCATGCAGCCGCCGCACCGCGACCTTCACCTGATTGCGCATCCACGGTTCGATCAGATAGCGCGGCTCCGGCGCAAAGAAAGCCAGCGTGGAATAGCCCCAGTAATTGCGCAGCCGGCGCTCCACCAGGAAACGGTCCTGCATGAAAGCGTGCACCGGCATCAGTTCGATGGCGGTGATGCCAAGACGTTGCAGATGCTCTATCACGTGAGGGTTGGCGAGGGCGGCGAACGTGCCGCGTTCGCGCGGCGGCACCATCTCATTGGTGCAGGTCAGGCCGCGCAGATGCGCCTCGTAGATGACAGTCCGCTCCCAAGGCACCGACGGCGGGCGGTCGTCGCCCCAGTTGAAGCTGTCGTCGACGACCACGCCCTTCGGCATGGCGCGTGCACTGTCCCGCCGGTCGAAGGTGAGGTCGCCACGGTTGCTGCCGACGCGGTAACCGAACAATGCGTCGGACCACATCAGTTCGCCGTGCAATTCTCTTGCATAAGGATCGAGCAGCAGCTTGTTCGGATTGAACCGGTATCCGGCGCGCGGTTCATAGGGGCCATGCGCGCGATAGCCGTAGAGTTGTCCCGGCTTCGCATCCGGCAGATAGCCGTGCCACACCTCATCGGTGCATTCCGGCAAAGCGAGACGCGACATTTCTCGCCGGCCGGACGGATCGAACAAACAAAGTTCGATGCCCGAGGCATGGGCCGAAAATACCGCAAAGTTCACGCCGAGCCCGTCCCACGTGGCACCAAGCGGATAAGGCCGTCCCGGCAACAGTCGGTCACTCACCACGCGATCATGAAACAGCATATCCACAGATCAGCCCTCCGGCATCAGCAGGATGGTGGCAAGCGGCGGCAGGATCAGGCTAACGGATGCTGGCTGATCATGCGATGGGGAGGCATCGGCATGGGCGCGGCCGCCGTTGCCCATGCCGGTGCCGCCGTAAGATGTGGCATTGGTATTCAGCACCTCCCGCCACCAGCCGGCCACCGGTACCCCGAGCCGGTAGCCATGACGCGGCACCGGCGTCATGTTGGCAACCATCAGCAGCGGTGGCGCATCGTCGGCCAGGCGCAGCCAGGCAAATACACTCTGCACGCGATCATCGGGCACGACCCACTGGAAGCCTTCAGGGCGGGCATCGCCTCGATGCAACGCAGGCTGCGCACGCAACAGCGCGTTCAGATCGGCAACCAGCATTTGCACGCCACGATGATAACCATCGTCGAGCAAATCCCATGGTAACGCCGTATCGTGGCTCCATTCTCCGGGCTGGCCAAACTCGCCGCCCATGAACAGCAGCTTCTTGCCGGGATGCGCCCACATGAAGGCCAGATAAGCGCGCAGATTGGCGAACCGCTGCCAGGCGTCGCCCGGCATGCGGCCGAGCAGCGAGGCCTTGCCGTAGACAACCTCATCATGCGACAGCGGCAGGATGAACCGCTCCGCCCATGCGTACATCATGGCGAAGGTCATATTATTGTGATGCCAGCTGCGATGCACCGGATCGTGTTTCATGTAATCGAGAGTGTCGTGCATCCACCCCATGTTCCACTTGAAGGAAAACCCGAGCCCGCCGTGCGCCGTCGGCGCGCTGACCCCTGGCCAGGCCGTGCTCTCCTCCGCGATGGTTATCACGCCTGGGCAACGTTCCGCGATGACGGCGTTGACCTCACGCAGAAAATCGACTGCTTCCAGATTCTCACGGCCACCGTATCGGTTCGGAATCCATTCGCCGGCATTGCGCGAGTAGTCCCGGTATAGCATCGAAGCCACCGCATCCACGCGCAACCCGTCGACGTGATAGTGTTCCAGCCAGTGGATCGCGTTGGCGATCAAAAAGCCCCGCACCTCATGGCGGCCGAAATTGTAGATCGCAGTGTTCCAGTCCTTGTGCAGGCCTTCGCGCGCATCGGCATGCTCGTACAAAGCGGTGCCGTCGAACCGGTACAGCCCATAGGCATCGGTTGGAAAATGGCCAGGTACCCAATCGAGGATTACGCCGATGCCCGCCTGATGCGCACGATCGACAAACCGGGCAAAGCCGCCCGGCGGGCCAAGTCGTGCCGTCGGCGCAAACAGACCCAGAGGCTGATAGCCCCAGGAGCCACCGAAGGGATGTTCCGCAATTGGCATGAACTCGATGTGCGTGAAACCGAGATCGGTAACGTAGGGCAGCATGCGGTCCGCCAGGGCGTCCCAGTTTGGGATGCTGCCATCGGCCTCGTGCCACCAGGATGCGGCATGTGCCTCATAAATCGAAATCGGCGCGGCGGCAGTCTGCCGGGCGCCGCGTTCCGCCATCCAATCGGCGTCCTCCCACGCATGCGGCAGCGGGTGCGCGATGCGTGAGGCGGTGCCCGGCGGCCGCTCGGTCTGCAGCGCCAGCGGGTCTGCCTTCAACGGCAGCAAACCCCCAGAGGAGTCGAGCAACTCGTATTTGTAAAGTTCGCCGGGTCCGAGCCGGGGAATGAAGATTTCCCACAGGCCGGATGCCGGATGCTTGCGCATCGAGTGGCGGCGTCCATCCCAGGAGTTGAAGTCGCCGACCACGGCGACGCGGCTCGCATTCGGCGCCCAGACCGCGAAGCGCACGCCGGCGGCAGGCTCTCCGAAGCGGTCGTGTGCGGTGAGGCATTGCGCGCCGAGCACGCGCGCCAGATCAAAATGACGGCCTTCGGAAAACAGATGCAGATCGATCGGGCCAAGCAACGGTGGGCCAAGCAACGGTCCAAAGGCGTACGGATCCTCGGTCTCCTCGGTGCCACCTTGCCATTGAATGCGCAGCCGGTACGGTTGGTTTTCCGGTATTGCGCCGCTGAAAAATCCCGCCGCATGCCGCCGGTCGAGCCGCGCCAGAACCTCGCCATTTGGGGTTATCGCGTCCACGCCCAGGGCGCCAGGAGCAAGGCAGCGCACTTCTGAGGCGTGGCAGCCGAGAACGGCAAAGGGATCGCCGTGGCGGCCATCAACCAGTGCCTCGATCGCCGCGCCATCGAGGGTGATCGCTGGTGCGCCGGCGGGCGGCGACAGCGATGCTGCGTCCAGGGCCATCATGCCAGCAGTCTCCGCGCCAGCCGCTCGAGGCCGCGCAACGGGACATGGAGCCACGCTGGGCGGTTCGCGATCTCGTAACTGATTTCGTACGCGACCTTTTCGATCAGAAAAATATCGATGATGTCTTGCTCCTCTGATGGGCGTAACCAGGGGCGCGGCTGCACCTCCGCGACGGCGCGATAAGCGTCCAGGAAGGCTGCAGCGGCGGCCTGGCGCCACAATTCGAGCATCGACCGGCGCCGCTCCAGTAATGGCGTGTCGACCGCGGGGTTCTCGTCCGACAACATGGCGGCGGCATAGTCGAAACTGCGAAGCAAGCCCGCCACGTCCCTCGCCGGCGAGGTTTTGGCGCGGCGCGCGGCGAGACTGCGTGCCGGTTCGCCCTCGAAATCGACGATCACGGCGTCACCTTGCGCGACCAGGACCTGGCCAAGATGAAAGTCGCCATGCACGCGTGTCCGCAGCACAGCGCCTCCAGCCGAACCCAGACGCCGAACCGCCGCGAGCAGCGGGGACCGCAGTTCGATCAGCGACTGGGCCAGCGTCTGCGTCTCGGCGCTGTCCCAGTTGTCGCGACCGGCCAGGGCGTCAAGCACCGCGTTCAGATCGGCAACGGCGGAGGCAGCCCAGTTGGTAACGTCGCGAGAGGTCACGGGTTCGGGTGCAAACGCCGGATCTTCGGTGGGCGATGCAAGCGCGGCGTGGATTTCGGCCAGGCGCCGGCCGATGGCGGTTGCAAAACTGAGGTAGCCGGCGAAAGGATCAGCCGGTTCTGCGTGGTCGGTTGCCGCCTCGCTCATCGCACGGCGTAACCAGTCAATTGTCCATCCCCAGGCGTCGCCCTGGTTGCGCACAAAGGCCTGCACGATCAACGTCGTTACTGTGACGTGATCGTCTGGATTGCCACCGGCGGCAGCGGTGACCGTGCGCTCAACATGCCCAAGCAGCGGTGCGATGCCGACAACGCCGGCTTCCGTCAGATAGCGCGTCATCTCAACTTCCGGATGCACACCCGGCGTGAGGCGGCGCAGCAGTTTGACGACGACACTATCGCCGACCACCAAACTCGAATTCGATTGCTCGACCGAGAACCGACGGATTTCTGCATCCGGGCCAGGCAGCTGCGCCAGCGACGGCGCCGGCAGGAAGTGCAGCTCGGCGTGTTCGGTGTCGGTCTCACCATCGGTGGCGATCGTCGTGCCGGTCTGCAACGCCGCAAGGACGGCGTGCGCAAAACTGTCGCTGGCAAACGCATCGGTAATGAAACCGGCCTGCCGACCACGCCGATACCGCGCCAAGGCGAGCTGTGCGGGCAGCGGTGTAACGGCCTCGGCTTCCTCGACCATGGCGAGCGGCAGGCTGAAATGTTCGGTCCGTCCGGCCAGAGTGGCTTCCACTTCCGCCATGACCACACGCCCGCTGGTACCCGGCAGCGGTACGATCATCGCAAAGCGTGCCGCGTGCAGCGTTTGGTCCTTGGCCGAGAACCAGCGGCGCTTCACCAGATATTCCTTCAGCTCGACCTGTTCGAGATCGCTGCGCAGCCGGCCCGCCAGCATCTCCGCGAGCGGCGCACTGAAGACCTGGGTACGCAATTCGGGCAACGGCTCGGGCGAGGGCGTGTGCCAGGCAGGCAGTGCGCCTTCGGTCGACAGCTCGAACCAATAGAAGCTGTAAGGCGGCAGGGTCAGCAAGTAAGGCAACTGCCCGATCGGGGGAAAAATGCTGTCGCCAAGCATTTCCACCGGGACCCGGCCGGCGCAGGCGGAAAGGTCGAGTTCCACTGCCTGCGCCGAACGTGACAAATTGAAAACGCAAAGTACCGTCCTGCCGTCGAGCTCACGCAGATACGCCAGGATCTTGCGATTGCCGGGATACAGCAGACGCATGCCGGCGCGGCCGAAGAAACTGCCGCGGCTGCGGATCGACAATATCCGCCGCATCCAGTGCAGTAACGAATGCGGGTTCCGCTGCTGCGATTCCACGTTGGTCGCCTGGTAGCCATAGAGCGGGTCCTGGAGGGGCGGCAACACCAGGCTCGCGGGATCGGCACGGCTAAAACCGCCATTGCGGTCGAAAGTCCATTGCATCGGCGTGCGTACGCCATCCCGATCGCGCAGAAAAATATTATCTCCCATGCCGATTTCATCGCCGTAGTAAATCACCGGCGTTCCCGGCATCGACAGCAGCAACCCATTCATCAGTTCGATGCGTCGCCGGTCATGCTGCAGCAATGGGGCCAGGCGGCGCCGAATGCCGAGATTGAGGCGGGCACGACGGTCTGCGGCATAAGTCGACCAGAGATAATCGCGTTCCTGGTCCGTTACCATTTCCAGCGTCAATTCGTCATGATTGCGCAAGAAAATTGCCCACTGGCATCCCGGCGGAATATCCGGGGTCTGGCGCAGAATGTCGGAAATTGGAAAGCGGTCTTCCTGCGCGATCGCCATGTACATACGCGGCATCAACGGGAAATGGAACGCCATGTGACATTCGTCGCCGGCGCCGAAATACTGCTGGGTGTCCTCCGGCCATTGATTGGCTTCGGCGAGCAGCATGCGGTCCGGATAGTCCTGGTCCAACCGGGCGCGCATGCGGCGCAAAATTTCGTGCGTTTCCGGCAGGTTTTCGTTGTTGGTGTCGTCGCGTTCGATCAAATAGGGCACGGCGTCCAGACGCAGCCCGTCGACGCCGAGGTCAAGCCAGAATTTCATGACGCCGAGCACCGCTTCGAGGACGCGCGGGTTGTCGAAATTCAGATCCGGCTGGTGACTGTAAAAGCGGTGCCAGAAATACGCCTGAGCGACCGGATCCCAGGTCCAGTTCGACTTCTCGGTGTCGATGAAGATGATGCGGGTGTCCAAATGGCGCTGATCAGTGTCCGACCAGACATAGAACTCGCGCGCCCAGGATCCTGGTTTGGCGTGACGGGCGCGTTGAAACCAGCGGTGTTGGTCGCTGGTATGGTTGATCACCAGCTCGGTAATCACGCGTAGCCCGCGTGCATGGGCTTCCCGGATAAAGCGCTTGGCATCGCGCAACGTTCCATAATCCGGATGGACTGCGCAATATTCGCTGATGTCGTAGCCATCGTCGAGCCGTGGACTGGGATAAAACGGCAGCAGCCAGACCACGTTGACGCCGAGCTCGACGATGTAATCCAGCTTCTGCAACAGGCCGGGGAAGTCGCCGATCCCGTCGTCGTTACTGTCAAAGAAACTCTTCAGGTGCAGCTGGTAGATGACGGCATCGCGGTACCATTGCGGGTCGGGGGCTGCCTCCTCCGGCGTGGCGCGGACCCTCGTCGGGCCTGGCCGTGCACGGCGCGTCCTGGTCTGCTGGTCCATCAGCCGATCTCCTGCGGCCGCGCGCGCCAGATGCCGAAGGGAAGCGTCCCGGGATCGAGCCTGATGGTCCGGTACTTGCCGGTCCATATATCGGTGCCACCGTGCATCAGATCGTCGACGATCAACGCCGCGTTGTCGTCGAGGCCCCATTCCCAGAGCGGCACCTCGACTTCCGCCGTCTGCGGCGAGAATGGATCGAGGCTGACGGCGACCAACACCACATTGCTGCGATCGACATTTGCCTTGCGATACCAGATGACCTGGTCATTCTGGGCTGGATGGAACGCGAGACCGCGGTGCGATTGCAGCGCCGGATTGGCCCGCCGGATCGCGTTCAATCGGGTAATTTCGTCCACGATGTCGCCGGGCGCCCGCTCGGGGCGGGCGCGGATTTCGTACTTATCGCTATGTGCGAATTCCTCGCGGCCCGGCAGCGGCGTGGCCTCGCAAAACTCGAAGCCTTGCAGCATGCCCCAGAGGCCGGAGAGTGTGGCGGCCAGCGCGGCACGGATCAGGAAACCGGCGCGTCCGGACTGCTGCAAGAAGACCGGATTGATGTCCGGCGTGTTGACGAACAGGTTGGGCCGGAAGAAATCGGCGACTTTACCTTCCGCCAGGGCGCCTGCCGGCTTCGTGGCGGTCAGTTCGCACAGATAGGCTTCGATTTCCGCCTTCTCGTTGCGCCAGGTAAAGTAGGTATAGGATTGGGAAAAGCCGAGTTTTGCCAGCCGGTACATGATTTTTGGGCGAGTGAATGCCTCGCTGAGGAACAACGTTTCAGGATGCCTGGCGAGGATCTCGGCAATAAGCCATTCCCAGAAGGCGAACGGCTTGGTGTGAGGGTTGTCGACGCGGAAAATCCGCACGCCCTGTTCCACCCAGAACGCGACGACATCGCGCAATGCCTGCCATAGCCCTGGAACTGCCCCTGGGCGGTGGAAGTCGACATTGACGATGTCCTCGTATTTCTTCGGCGGGTTTTCGGCATAGCGGAGGCCGCCATCTGGCCGCCAGTCGAACCAGTCCGGGTGCTCACGCAGCCACGGATGATCGGGACTGCACTGAATGGCGAAGTCCAGGGCAAGTTCCAGCCCATGCTCCGCCGCGGCGTCCCGCAAGGCGTGGAAATCCTCCAGGGTGCCAAGCGCCGGATGGATCGCATCATGCCCGCCCTCTTCCGCCCCGATCGCATAGGGGCTGCCGGGATCACAATCATCCGCCCGTATGGCGTTGTCGCGCCCCTTGCGGTTGGCGCGGCCGATCGGATGGATCGGCGGGAAATACAGAACGTCGAAGCCCATGTCGCGAATTGCTGGCAACCGCCGCATGACGTCGCGAAACGTGCCGTGGCGCGCCGGATCCCCGCTCTGGCTGCGCGGGAACAGCTCGTACCAGGAGGCAAACTCGGCCGCGCGCCGGTCTGCCATGACCGGCATCTCGGCGCTGGTCATGCCGCCAGGCCGTGTGTCCGCACGCGCGATCTCCGCCGCGGTCCCATCGTCGAGCAACAGCGTCATCCGGTCCGCCCGGCGCCGCCTCAAAGCGGACCGGATGGCTCCAAGCCCGCCCAATGCCTCCGGAGCCATGGCTTCGATCAGGCGTTTGCCTTCCTCGAGTTCCAACGTCACGTCGAGGCCCGCTGCATGCTTCTTGCTCAATTCGTCGCGCCAAGTCGCGAAGCGGTCCGGCCACGCGAGGACACGAAACCAGTAAGGACCGACGCGCTCCAGCAGGAATTGCCCCGACCAGCGATCATTGCTGTCAGGCCGCATGACAGTTTCATGCCAGGCAACCTCGTCCCCGGCGCGCCATTGCAGCGCGGCGGCGATTTTGCCGTGCCCATCGGCGAAGATGTCGGCCATAACGGTTACTCGCTCGCCCACCACGCGTTTCACTGCGAAGCGGCCGGCATCGACCGCTGGTTCGATCGCCTCGATCGCAACGCGTGAGGCGGCGGTCGCTGCGATGAGACGGGACGCGCCGGGGTCGTCCTTTGGCCTCGCTCCGCGCGGCCTGGCGGTCAGGATGGGACTGGCAGGCGCCCCGGTGAACACCCGCACTTCGCCTGGTGCCAACAGGATCATTTGCTCGGCAAGTGCGCCGCCCGTTGTGCCGGTGAAGCCGGACAGTCTGCCGTCCAGCATTGGCAGAACGCCGGCAGGGTCGAAAGCGGCGCAGCGGCGGAGATACCGGTTCGCCAACGTGAGCTGCGCGGGATGTTCCAGCAGAACCGCCACCGGGGCATGGTCGGCGCTCAGAATTTCGGGGGCGGCGGCACCGGCACTGCGGGCGGCAAGGCGCCGATTTGCCTCGCGTATCGCCGGGGCGAGATCGAGCTGTTGGTGATTGCGCAGGCGCGGCCAATCGTCCGCCCCAAAGGTCGGATGCGTCAGGTCTGTGGCCAGGCCAAACTCAAAGCCCATTGGGACCAGAATACCATGGCCATTGCTGGCGGCGACGTCGAGCAGGCGTTGCGCCGCCTGGCGGGCCGTTGCGCGGGAGGTTGGCGCCTCGGACAGGCCAACCGTATTGGCGACCGGCGCCACCGGCTGCAGCAGGGCCATTTCCTCGCGCAGCCAGCCAGCACCGAAATCCCACCAGGCCAGGCTATTGTAGGCGGCAACGAAACTGTCACGCGGCAGTGTCCGCACTTCCGCAGCAGGTGCCCCCGGGGTCCAGAAAGCGAATTCCTTTCCAGGCAGCGCCGCGATCAGTTGCTGCCAGACCGCAGGTGGCACATGACGGTTCGGCTTGCAGCGATAACCGCCAATCCCACGTTCACCGAGGCGCCGAAGCTCCGCCGCCCAGTACGCAACAAAAGCCTCGATCGTGGATTCCGTCTGGAGGGTTGGCACGTGCAGGCCCGGCGGCACCGGGGGCTCACGCGGATCCGCGGAACGGCCGCGGAGCGTCCGGTACCAGTCCGGGTGACCGCTAATGATCGGCGCTGCGTCGCCTGCGACATCGAGTGCCAGATCGAGCTGCACGTGCAGGCCGAACGTCCTCGCCGCCTCGGCGATCGGTGGTAGCGTTGTTATGTCGGCGGTGCCGCGGTGACGGCGCAGGGAGAGCAACAGTGTATCGAAGCCGAGCTCGGCAATCCAATCCAGCAAAGCCGGCTCAGGAGGCCGCAGCGAGTGCATCAGATCGAGTGCGTAGACACGGCGAATTCTGTTTGCCGGGGTCGGCCTGGGACGTGGTTCGGGTAGTTCCATCGATGGCCGGGAAATTTGCGCGACATGCCTCATTCTGACTTAACGTTAACCGCGGCCGATCGTTGCCTTGCACTTTGTTAATCGACGTTGATCCCTGGCTCCGGGCTTTGCGTCCGGATGTCGCAGAATTTATTGGAATTAGCTTACAAAATCAGGCGCATGAGCACCGATCGCAAATATAAATTCGCAATGAAGTGGCAAGGTCCGGCAGACTTTCGCGGATTGATGGAACTACCGGGCGGATGCAACGCTCAAGATGATCGATGTTTGTGTGTTTGCACCGGCTTTTCTGGTCAAAATCGCAGTCCGAGGATTGTTGATGCGGCGATACCGGAAGCGCGGCGTTCACAATTCCTGAATTCAGGATATTGGTATCCGCTGAGGCGGCGGCGTTTACGCGGTGGTAGGTCTCTCAGCACGACTCTCTGGCAAGCGACCTGCAGTTTCGGCTCGGCTGTGGTTGGCACCGACTGGAATGCCGATAAGTCGAGGCGTTATCTGATGACTGGCAATGTCTCGTCTGGCAGGAGTAGGCGAGGATTGCATTTCAATGAGATTTGAACAGGGACGGCAAGCGGCAACCGGCGGCGGTTTGCCAATCTCGGCGCTCTTGCCTGAGATCGAAGCCTGGCCGCTTCGAGGTGTTCTGGTTGCGGGGACAGGATTTGAACCTGTGACCTTCAGGTTATGAGCCTGACGAGCTACCGGGCTGCTCCACCCCGCGACAGGTGTCGGTTGTCAGTCTTCTGTCGGTTATCAGTCGTCGGTGCTCAGCGAGCGTCTGAGCACTGACGGTTGATAACCGTTGGCTGTTGCATGGACTGGAAGACCTGGCGGCGACCTACTCTCCCGTGGCTTGAGCCACAGTACCATGGGCGCTGGGGGTTTTCACGGCCGAGTTCGGGAAGGGATCGGGTGCGGGCCCCCCGCCAAAGCCACCAGGTCGTCCGGTCCATGCAACAGTCGTCAGTTTTCAGGCGTCAGTTGTCAGAGCAGGTTCTGGTTTGTGTGAGCTCCGTGCCGATGATCGTGACCCGCTGTCGTTGCCGCATCCGTTGCCCTTTCTGACAACCGACGCCTGACGACTGACAACTGGATCGGAGCCTGTCGGGCGATCAGAACCGGTCAGCTTCATGGGTTGCCCCACTTCCACACCCGGCCTGTCAACGTGCTGGTCTTGCACGGCCCTCGGGGAGAACTCGTTTAGAGGTGGGTTTCCCGCTTAGATGCTTTCAGCGGTTATCCCGTCCATACTTAGCTACCCGGCCGTGCCACTGGCGTGACAACCGGTGCACCAGAGGTATGTCCATCCCGGTCCTCTCGTACTAGGGACAGCGCCTCGCAATTCTCCTTCACCCACGGCAGATAGGGACCGAACTGTCTCACGACGTTCTAAACCCAGCTCACGTACCACTTTAATCGGCGAACAGCCGAACCCTTGGGACCTGCTCCAGCCCCAGGATGTGATGAGCCGACATCGAGGTGCCAAACCTCCCCGTCGATGTGGACTCTTGGGGGAGATCAGCCTGTTATCCCTAGAGTACCTTTTATCCGTTGAGCGATGGCCCTTCCACGCGGGACCACCGGATCACTATGGCCGACTTTCGTCTCTGCTCGAGCTGTCACTCTCGCAGTCAGGCGGGCTTGTGCCATTGCACTCAGCAGCCGATGTCCGACCGGCCTGAGCCCACCATCGCGCGCCTCCGTTAC
>JBEKQQ010000112.1:0-20184 GCA_049519555.1 Acetobacteraceae bacterium | reverse complement strand
CATGGTTTTGTCCGGATCGATGTTGCCATGCTGCGCAATGACGACATGGAAGATCGCCGCCATGCCGTCATACGAATCCGCCGCCACAAAACTGGGCTCCTCCTTGGCGCCATACGCGGCCTTATAGGCTGCGACGAACGCTTTGTTGGCAGGCCGGTCGCCGGCCGCACTGTAATGATGCATGGTGATGGTGCCGATCGCCACGTCGCCCATGCCGGGCAGTTCCTCATCGGTGGTAATGTCGCCGGGTCCGATCAGCTTGATGCCGGCGGCACGCAGGCCGAGGTCGTCGTACGCTTTCATGAAGGCGGTCGCCGCTTTCGCCGCCGGCACGAAGCAAAACACGGCGTCCGGTTTGGCGTCTTTGGCACGTTGCAGGAACGGCACAAAATCGGGCGCCGTCACCGGCATGCGGACCGATCCAGCAATCTTGCCGCCGCCGTCGGTGAAGGCTTTGGTGAACGCGGCCTCGGCGTCGATCCCGGGCCCGTAGTCGGAGACCAGGGTATAGACGTTCTTCAGGCCGTTCTTCGCTGCCCAGGAGCCGAGCGGGTAGGACGACTGCCAGAGCGTGAAGGAGACGCGGGCAATATAGGGCGACTTCGTGGTTATGATCGCAGTGCCGGCGTTCATGATGATGAACGGGACCTTGGCCTCGGTCACCAGCGGGGCAATCGCCAGCGCGTTCGGGGTCCAGATCACGCCGGTCAGCAACTGGACCTTGTCGCGGGTGATCAGTTCCTGCGCCAACCGTTTGGCGACCTCGGGGTTGGGGCCGGTATCGTCGCGCTTGATCAGCTCGATGGAGATGCCGGGCGGCAGGTCCTTTTGGTGCAGCTTCATATACAGATCGATACCGCGCTGCATCTGGTCGCCGGCGGCGGCCAGCGGACCGGTATAGGTGTTGATCACCCCGACCTTGACGGTCTGCGCGAAGGCGAGGCTGCAGGTAAGTGCCATCGCGGCGAGCAATGCCGGCATGAAGTAACGTTTGCGCATTATGGTTCCGTCTCCCAGAAAGGCTATGTGCTGCCCGTTTTCAACGTAACTCTACAGGCAGTGCGTCAGGCGCCGCAATGACGGGTCGTGGCCTCGGAGATCGCAGGTGATCCAATGCAAAGCAAAAGCCCCGAGGTGATACCTCGGGGCTTCCGTCAGCCGTACCGAAAAGCCGGAACGTTCAGTTATTGTTCCGCACGCCCATGATCTGCAGCAGGAACATGAACAGGTTGATGAAGTTCAGATACAGGCTCAACGCGTCATACACTCCGCGCCGCGCCGCCAGGTCGGTGCCTTCCGCGTAAGCGTACTGCACATAGTCCGCCTTGATCCGCTGCGTGTCGTACGCGGTCAACCCAACGAATATGACCACGCCGATGTAGCTGATGGCATACTGCAGCGCGGCGCTATGCATGAACATGTTCACCAGGCTGGCAATGATGATGCCGAACAGCCCCATCATCATGAAGCTGCCCATCCGGCTCAGGTCGGTATTCGTGCTATAGCCGTAGAGGCTGGTGGCAGCGAAGGTCGCGGCGGTGATGAAGAACACCTCCACGATCGAGGCACCGGTATAGACCACGAAGATGCTGGTCAGGCTGGCGCCCATTGCCGCGCAGAACGCCCAGAACAGCGCCTGCACGGTGCTGGTCGACAGCCGGTTCACGCCAAAACTCAACACCAGCACGAAGCCCAGAGGTGCCAGCATCGCGATGTAGGCGAGAGCGGTCGGCGCCCGCACCATGCGGCCCGACGCGGTTTGCATTACCGGGAAGAACGCATCGATCGCTCCGGTATGGGCGATCGCAAAGGCCACAACCCCGGTCAGCAACAGTCCCGACGCCATCCAGTTGTAGACGCGGAGCATGTAGGCCCGAAGGCCCGCGTCCAGTACGGCAGTCGTCGTCGCTGACTGATTGGGATAAGCCCGTGAGTCGGGACTAAAAGCCATGGTACCCTGTTTCCTTTCGGCGTTATGCCAGTCGCCCTCTCATTTTGGAGATCGACCCTTACTATTCAAGACGGGGACCCCGCAGGGCCTGGGCAATTTGCGGCCCAGATCAGGCGAGGTTCGGGCTAACGAACACCCGGTTCATTCAAGTTTCGGTTCTCCAACACTTCTCCAACACTGGGGCGATGCAAGGCGGTCAATCCAGGTATTCGATACGCTTCTCTAAGGGCTACTCATTACGCAGCAACTGCGCTGGCCGCGCACGCACCGTGGCGTTCAGGCCAGCATAGCCGAACACAAGCATTGTAGCGAGTCCTCCCGCAAGTGTGAAAATAAGGATCTGCCATGAGAACCACCAATCAGTGTGTAAAATATAGTGCGCAACGCCATAACTGGCGCCGGTTGCGGTCAGCGCCGCAATCAGGCCCGCGGCGAGGCCGGTCAGGGCGAACTCGACCAGCCAGGCAGCGCGGATCTGGCCACTGGTGAAGCCGAGCACGCGCAGGATGATCGCCTCGCGGGTGCGGCGGCGCTGACCGGCGGCGACCGCGCTGACCAGCACCAGCAAACCCGCCAGCAGGGTCAGCATCCCGGTTGCCGCCAGGGCGCCGGCGATCTGCTCGAGCAATGCCGCAACCGCTGCCAGAATATCCGCCACCCTGATGCCCGTGACATTCGGCAGGCCGTCGGTGACCGAGCGTAGCAGGGTCGCCTCGTGTGCCGGATCGACCCGGACCGTGGCGATGTGCGTGTGCGGCGCATGCGATAGCAGGCCGGGACTGGCAACCATGAAGAAGTTGATCGACAGGCTCTGCCAGGCGATGTCGCGCAGGCTGGCGATCCGCAGATCAAGGTCTCGGCCAAGTATATTGACCCGGATCGTGTCGCCCACCGTCACATGCCACCCCTTGGCGAGGCCGGCGTCGAACGACACCAGCTCCGGTCCATCGTAGTCCGGCGGCCACCAATGTCCGGCAACCAGTCTGGTGTTTTCCGGAGGCGTCGCGGCATAGGTCAGGCCTCGATCGCCCTTCAACGCCCAGGCGGTGTCGGGGGTGACGTGGGCTTGCTCGACCGGGACGCCTTTGATGGCGACCACCCGAGCGCGTAACGAGGGCACGTCGCGGATTTCGCTCACCCCCGGGATGGCGTTGGCCAGGGCGCGGAAGCGGTCCATCTGGTCGTTCTGGATGTCGATGAAAAAGAATGTGGGGGCCGCGGTGGGAAGCTGATCCAGGATTTGCTGGCGAATGGTGTGCTGGATTTGCGCGACCGTCGCCAGTGTCGCCAGGCCGAGCCCAACCGACAGCATCAGCAACGGCGTCGCCGCACCGGGTCGGTGCAGGTTGGCAACGCCAAGCCGGATTGGCGGGACTCGTGACGTCGGAGCCAACCTGGCGGCCTGCATCACGCAAAATGCAGCCAGCCGGAACAACGCCAGAGTGACCAACGCTCCGGCGCAGAAATACAGCGCGAACCGACGGTCGGCTGCGGTGGCGATCGTGACGCTAATCAAACCAAAAGCCGCCAACCCATTGGCGATGATGACGGACGTCTGCGGCGCCGCGTGTTCCGCCACGATCAGATCGCGGAACAGGGCGGCACCGGGAATGCGGGCGGCTCGGCCCAACGGCCAGAGCGCGAAGCAAAGCGCCGTCAGCAAACCGAACCAGGCGGCGAGCAGCAACGGTCCCGGATAGATCCCGGCAGCAGCCGGCACCGGCAGCCAGGCATGCGGCAGTACCGCTATGGCCAAAGGCACGGCGGCGCCCACTGCCAGACCCAGAACGATCCCCAGACCTGCCAAAGTCATGACCTGGATCAGCGACATCGCCAGTACCAGCCTGGCCGATGCGCCAAGGCAGCGTAATGTTGCGATCGTCCGGCCGCGTGCGTCGAGCCAGGCGCCGACTCCGTTGGCGACCCCGATCCCGCCAACAAGTAACGAGGTCAGCCCGACCAAGGTCAGGAACAGGCTGGTCTGATCAAGAAACCGCGTGACCTGCGGTGCAGCCTGTGTTGGATCGCGGATCCGCCAGCCCTCGTCAGAGAAGGTCGCGCGCAACTCAGCCGGGATGGCCAATGCTACCGACGGCGGCAGCGTGGCGCGCAACGCGTAACGTGCCATGGTGCCGGGCGCGATCAGACCGGTTTCCGCCAGTGCTGCCTGCGAAATCAGCACTCTGGGCCCGAAGATGGACGGGGTGGCAACCCGGTCGGGCTCCTCGGTCAACGCGCCGGAGACACGCAGCGTGGCAGTGCCGAGGCGGGCCAGATCACCTTGTTTCAGACCCAGACGATCCAGCACCAACGGATCGGCAAGCAGCCCAAAATGCCCCTCCCGTCGCTCCAATCCCTGGGCGATCGGCTGCGCCGGCTTTGCCTCGGCCTGACCGACCAGCGGCCACGCGGCATCGACGGCTTTCAGCTCGATCAGGGTCCGCTCGCCGGAGGGAGCGACCAGCAGCGAGCGCATCATGGTGACGTCGGAGATCGCTGCCCCTCGCTGGCGCAACCATTGGCGCAGCGTGTCGGGGAGCGGAACATTGCCGGCATCGATCGCCACGTCGCCACCCAGAATACGGCGGCCATCGGCGGCAAGGCCGGCATCGACGGCGGCGCGAAGGCTGCCGACAGCGGCGATCACGCCGACGCCCAAAGCGAGGCAAAGCAGGATGGTGGTCAGGCCTCGAACGCCGCCCCGCAGGTCGCGGCGCGCGAAGCGGAATGCCAGGCTGAAGGTCTGCCAAAGTGATGTCGGCGTGGCATCACGTGCTGCGGTGGTGTCCGTCACTGACCTGGTGGCGCCCGCCGCAGCAATTCCGGCCGGCAGCCGGGCCGTCGTCATGGCGCGGCCCCGGCCTCATTTCCAGTGGCCGATCCGCCGTTGGTTGCTTCCGTCGGGCTGGCGGGCTCCAGGTCCGAACTGGCGTCCGTCGGCGCCACTCTGCCATCGACCAGCCGGATTTGCCGGTCACAGCGCGCGGCGAGCGCCGCATCATGAGTGATCAGCAGCAACGTACTGCCATGGTGGGCGCGCAACGCAAACAGCAGGTCCATCACCATCGCGCCGGTGGCGTGATCGAGGTTGCCGGTCGGCTCGTCGGCCAGCAGCAGGCTTGGCTCAGGGGCGAAGGCGCGGGCGATGGCGACACGCTGCTGCTCGCCGCCGGACAACCGGGACGGCAGGTGGGTCAACCGGTGGCTAAGTCCCACCGCATCCAAAGCCGCCGTGGCGCGGGCGTCGGCGTCGCGGTGACCGGCCAGTTCCAACGGCACCGCGACGTTCTCCAGCGCAGTCATGGTGGGGATCAGATGGAACGCCTGGAATACGATGCCGATCTGCGACCGGCGCATCCGGGCCAGCGCGTCCTCGCTCATTGCGGTGATGGTCTGGCCGGCGAACTCGATCATGCCGCTGGTGGCGCGCTCCAGTCCGGCGAGCAGCATCAGCAGACTGGTCTTGCCGGAACCGGACGGGCCGAGCAGTCCCAATGCCTCGCCATGACCGATGTCGAGGTCGATGCCGCGAAGAATGTTGACCGGCCCCGCCGCCGAGGGCAGGGTCAATGCGAGGTCCCTTACCCGGACCAAAGGGATCGTCGTGTCTATCGAGGGCTGGATGGCATCCATGGCGCCACCATATGGCGAGGGCACGGCAATCAGCCAGGGTCGCCGTGGCCTGATCCTCACAGTTTGCCTGATTGTAACGATGTTGCCGCATGCCTTTGCCGCTCCGGTTCGACTGTTGGTACTGGGCGACTCACTGACTGCCGGGTTCGGGTTGCCGCACCAGGACGGGTTTCAGGCGGTGCTGTCCGCTGCGCTGCAGGCGCACGGGATCAACGTATCGATCATCGATGGCTCGGTGTCGGGCGATACCACGGCGGGTGGGCTGGCCCGGCTGGACTGGGTCCTGGCGGATGGCGCCGACGCTGCGATTGTTGAACTCGGCGCCAATGACGGGCTGCGTGGGCTGGATCCGGCGGAGATGCAGCGGAACCTGAGCGCGATCCTCGACCGGCTGGCGGCGAAACATGTGAAGGTGCTGTTGAGCGGGATGTATCCGCCGGCGAATTTCGGCCCCGACTATACGCGGGCGTTCCGGGCGGTGTTCGATCGGCTGGGGCAACGTCCGGGCGTGCTGTACGATCCGTTCTTTCTCGACGGCGTGGCGCTGGAGCCGGGTCTGGTCCAGGCGGATGGGATGCATCCGAACAATCAGGGGGTCGTGCGAATCGTCCAGCGGTTGCTACCGCTGGTGTTACGACTGTTGGGGGAGGTCCGAGCGTCATGAGATTGTTTGTCGCCCTCGACATGCCGTGGTCCGTGCGGGAACAACTGGCCGCACTGTCCGGCACCGGTATTCCCGGCGCACGCTGGGTGCCGCCGGAGAACTATCACCTCACCTTGCGTTTTATTGGCGACATCCCCGGGCATGTGGCGCGGGATGTCGATGGCGCGCTGTTGGCGATACGGGCGCGCGGGTTTGCTTTGACGCTGACCGGGATGGGGACGTTTGCCAAGGGCGGCGTTAGCAATGCGCTGTGGGTGGGCGTGGCGCGAACCCAGTCGCTGGATCACTTGCGTAACAAAATCGAGACGGCCCTGCAACGCTGTGGGCTGGAGCCGGAGCGGCGGAAGTTTCAGCCGCATGTGACGCTGGCCCGGCTTGACAATCCGGCCGAGGGGAAAGTCGCGGCTTTCGTGCAAGCGCATAATCTGTTCCGCACCGAACCGATCCCGGTGGAGCATTTTACGTTGTTTTCCTCGCTGCTGAACAAGGATCACGCGGTGTATACGCCGGAGGTGGAGTACGAGCTGGCGTGATCGTGCAACAGTGTTTCCGGGGATTGCCTGTCTGCTTCTGAGCCGTGAGACTCTCTTGCCACAGGATTCTCGCAAGATGGAATCATTCTTCTATCTGTGAATATCTGTGTACATCTGTGTGTATCTGTGTTTCTCTTGCTTTTTTGCTCGGCCACAGATTGTCGAATGTGATAGGCAGGTGACCGGCCAAACGCAGGCAAGAATTTAAACACAGATACACACAGATGTACACAGATGAGCACAGATGAGCACAGATAGAACGAGTCTTAACGGCCTCACCGAACAGATAATCGGCTGTGCGTTCACAGTTGCCAATGCGATGAAGTGCGGGTTCTCTGAAAAGGTCTACGAAAATTCTCTGGCTCATGAGCTAAGCAAAAATGGCCTGCTTGTACAACAGCAATTCGGCATTACCGTCTATTATGATGATATGGTGGTTGGAACGTACACCGGTGATCTGTTGGTGGAAGGCGCGGTTCTGGTTGAACTCAAGGCAGTCAAAGCCTTGGATCCGACCCATGGCGCCCAGTGCCTGAATTATCTGGCGGCGACAGGACTTCCGCTCTGCCTGCTGCTCAATTTCGGCAGGCCGCGTCTGGAGATCAGGCGCCTGGTCTACGGGCCCTGACGAGGCTCCGTTGGTCAGGACCGCCGCGGCCGAAATGCTCAGTCGGCAGCACCCACCTTCGGTTTCGGTTCCGGCGCCAGACCTTGGTCGGGCATCGCACAACGTCGACCTGATTCGTGACCGAGTTAACTCAGCCTCCCGCCGGCCGTACCGACAGTCGCAGACCCAAAACAGTAAGCACTCGTAACAGCGTGCTGAGCTCCGGGTTACCTTCGGGACTGAGTGTTCGGTACAGACTCTCCCGTGAAAGGCCCGCGTCACGGGCCACCTGGGTCATTCCTCGGGCACGCGCGATCACACCAAGCGCGTCAGCGATGAAGCCGGGGTCGTTGGTGTCGAGAGCCTCAGTCATATAGGCCGCGATGGCCTCGTCAGAATCCAGATACGCGGCGGGATCGAACGGCCGGGTCTTAACTTGCATCTTGTTCATTCTCCAGGTTGCCGGCTATGTCCGTCGCGACCCGGATATCGCGCTTCTGCGTTCGTTTATCCCCACCGCACAGTAGCACGATCAGCGCCGCGCCACGTTGGACAAAATAAACCCGGTATCCCGGGCCGACGTCGATACGAAGTTCACTCACACCCTCACCGACAGGACGAACGTCTCCCGGGTTGCCATGAGCGAGACGCTGGATCCGAGCGGCGATGCGGGCACGCGTAACACCATCGCGTAGACCGGCGAGCCACGTCGAGAATCTCTCGGTCTCGCGAATTTCGATGATTCGGATATGTAGCGTATAGGCTACAAAAAGTCAAGGCCCGAACGAGGAACCAGTTGACATTCCGTGGCCCCACTCGTGCCCGGCGTGACGTTCGTGCTCAGTCAGCAGCACCCACCTTCGGTCCCAGTTCCGGCACCACCACGGTCCGCGGCTGCCCGCGCCCTACCACCACCACGCAGATCGTCCCGATCGTTGCCACAATGGCGATCGGCATCAATGCCGCAGCGTAACTACCGGTCTCATCCTTGATCCAGCCGATCATGTAATTGAAGAAGAACGACGCCAAGTTGCCCAGGGCATTGATCTGCGCCAACCCGGCTGCGGCCGCGCCAACGCCCAGCCACTCAGACGATAACGCCCAGAACGGTCCTTTGCTGGCATAGGTGCCCGCCGCGACCAGTGTCAGCAACGGAATGATCGTCCACAGCGAGTGCGCAAAGAAGGTCAGCACCATCGCCGCCACCATCCAGGCCAGCGGCAATGCGTTGTGCCACACCCGCTCGCCGGTGCGATCGGAGCTGCGGCCCCACAGGATCATCCACACCGCGGCGATGGCAAACGGAATGGCATTCACCAGCCCGGTCTGAAAGTTGGTCAGCCCGAACGGTTTCACCAACTGCGGCATCCATAACGCCAGCGATGTGGAAGCCCCGGCTGCTCCGGAATAGACCAGCGCCATGATCAGCACGTGCTTGTTGGTCATGACCCTCCAAACCGACTGGTGCCTGACTTTCGGCACGCGGGTTCGCTCGGCGGTCAGCATCCCGATCAGCCAGGACTGTTGGTCCCGCGCCAGCCAGGTCGCATGCTCCGGCCGGTCGGTCAGTCCAACAAAGGCGTAGATCCCAAGCAAAATCGCGGGCACGGCTTCGAGGATAAAGATCCATTGCCAGCCGCCCAGTCCGAGGATGCCATCCATGCCGAGCACCGCGCCGGAGACCGGGGAACCGATCATACCGGCGACCGGAATTGCCACCATGAACACGCCAACGATCTTGGCGCGGTACACCGCCGGATACCAATAGGTCAGATACAGAATGACGCCGGGAAAGAACCCGGCCTCCGCCGCACCAAGCAAGAACCGCAGCACCAAAAACGAGGTCGGCCCGCCAATCAGCGCGAAGGCGCCTGATGCGAGGCCCCAGGTAATCATGATGCGGGCGATCCATTTGCGCGCGCCGAAGCGTTCCAGAGCCAGATTACTTGGCACTTCCAAAATGAAATAGCCGACGAAAAAAATACCGGCGCCGAGACCGTAGGTCTTTGGATCAATGCCAACCGCTTTGTTCATCTGCAAGGCGGCAAAGCCGATATTCACCCGGTCAATATAACAAACGACGTAGGCGGTCAGCAGAAATGGCATCAGCCGCCAGGAAACGGCACGCATGGTTCGTGCTTCCAATGCCTTGGCGGCTTCGGTCGAGGCAGACATCGTTTGCTCCCGGTTAATCGTTAAATATCTGAATCGTTAACCAAGGTGGCCCGGCTACCGGCGGATGTGCCATGACATAGATCAAAGCAAGATCGCTGAATGGGGCCAAATGCCTGCTGCTGCCGCATAGGGCCATTGCGCCGGGCGCGCAGGTGCCGCATTCGACACGAGCCGAACCGCCGGCAGGCGCCGCTTGCACGCCCCATCGCGCTTCCGGCATGATCCTCCGGCTGCGAGGGAGGCACCAATGGACGCGATCTCGGCCGACCAACATCTCATCCGTGACGAAGCCACGCTAAATACGCTGTATGGCGAGATCTCCGCCGGCGCGATCGCCAAGGAAATCGACTATATCCACCCGCATTATCGGGCGATGATCGAGGCCTCGCCGTTCCTGGTGCTGGCGACCTGCGGGCCGGAGGGACTCGATACCTCGCCGCGCGGTGACCCCGCCGGCTTCGTGCATGTGGTCGATGAGAAAACCCTGTTGATCCCGGACCGCCGCGGCAACAACCGTGCCGACAGTCTGCGCAACATCATCCGCGATCCCAGGGTGGCGCTGCTGTTCCTGATCCCCGGCGTCGGCGAGACTTTGCGGATCAACGGCACCGCGGTGATCTCCACCGACCCGGCGCTGATCGAGCGGTTCCCGTTCCGCGGCACGCTGCCGCGCACCGTCATCGTCGTCACCGCCGAGCGGGTGTATTTCCAATGCCCGAAGGCTTTGGTGCGGTCGGATCTGTGGAACCCCGACAAACGCATCGACCGCAAAGCGCTGCCAAGCACCGGCACCATCATGGCCAGCATTACCGACGGTCAACTAGGCGGCGAGGCCTACGACCGCGCCTATCCGGAACGGTTGCGCACGACGATCTATTGATCGGAACGGCGGCCACGGGACATGTCCGCGGCCGGACACTGGCGAGGCGGACATTACGGTCAAGGCACGGCTCAAGCCGATCGCCGAGAACACGGAGATGCTGGGATGGTCTCGG
Organism: Acetobacteraceae bacterium; assembly: GCA_049519555.1. GTDB lineage: Bacteria > Pseudomonadota > Alphaproteobacteria > Acetobacterales > Acetobacteraceae > Rhodopila. Next base: position 9,626 of record JBEKQQ010000112.1, on the reverse strand, counting down.
CTGATCGGCCGCCGGGACCGTGCAGATCCAAAATGACCAGCCGGCCGAACGGCCCACCGAGTAACTGAACCAACGTTACTTCGTTGCGCTGCGCCAACACGTGGCCCGTAAGCCAGGTGATGGCGGCCAGAAGCCAGAATCATTGGAGCGCGACACATCACTTCGGTCATCGCGAGCGCAACGAAGCGATCTCGTGAACGCTGCGCACCGACGACGGGATTGCTTCGCTACGCTTGCGATGACCGAGGGGCGTCGCACGAGTCACACTCCAATGATGGTGGGTACTGGTGATCATCCCGGTATCGGTGCAGCAGCACCCCTCGACCGCGTGTTTGCCATCACGTCACGGACCGACGCGCAGAAATCAGCCATTCCGGATGGCAACGCCGCGTACTGGCCGACCGGGGTTACTTCGGTTGCCGCATCCGCCGAAATGCGTGACTGATTGACGGCAACCGCGGCCGTGTTCAACAACGTAACCAATGCTCGTCCGGGCCCAGGAGTCTTTGTCATGGAATATACACCCAAGCCGCATGTGACGCAGAGCTGGTTGCTGACCAAGCCGTCGGCCAAAGGCAAACGCGGCATGGTGGTCTCCCAGGCAAGCGCGGCGGCCGAGGCCGGGGTTGCCATGCTCGACGCCGGCGGGAACGCGGTCGATGCGGCAGTGGCGACCGCTCTGGCCCTGGCGACGGTGGAGCCTTGGAATTCTGGCCTCGGCGGTATCGGCTTCGCGTTGGTCCATCGCGCCGGCGAGCGGCGCGCGGATGTCGTGGATTTTGGCCCGGTCGCGCCACGCGGCCTCGACCCGTCGTTGTTCAAGCTGACCGGCCAGATGACGCGGGAACTGTTCGCGATGCCGGCGGTGGAGAACGATACTAACGTGCACGGGCCGCTGTCGGCCGCCATCCCCTCGTCGGTGGCGGGGTATGCGCGCATGCACCAACTGTGGGGCAAGTTGCCGTTCGCCGAGGTCATCGCGCCGGCCATCGCGGTGGCGAAGCGTGGCCTGCCGCAGGACTGGTTCACTACGCTGAAGATCTCGGCCTCCGCCGCGATGCTGCGGCGCTACCCGGAGAGCGCCCGGATCTACCTGCCGGGAGGACTGCCGCCGATCGCGCCCTACCAGGGCAAGCCGGCGTTCTTTCAACAGGGCAAGCTGCCGGCGACGCTGGAGCGGCTCGCCAAAGCCGGTCCGCGGGATTTCTATGAGGGCGAGGTCGCTGCCAGCATCGCCACTGACGTCAAGGCAATCGGTGGCGTGCTCTCCGCCCAGGATTTGAGGGAATGTCAGGCGCGGATCCTGCCGGCCACCGAGTACACGTGGCGTGGACGGACATTGCAACTGACTGGGGGCCTTACCGCGGCGCCAACCATGATACGGGTGCTCGATCAGATGGCGGAGGTGCCGTTCGGTGCGGCGCCCGATGCAGCCTGGTTTGTCGCCTTCGCCCGCGCGATGAAGACCGCCTATGGCGAGCGGCTGGCCGGCCTCGGCGACGCTGATCCGCTGGCCGCTGAGAGCTGCACGTCGCATCTGACGGCATGCGACCAGGATGGCACCATGGTGGCGATGACCACGACATTGTTGTCCTCGATGGGCAGCCGCGTGGTGCTGCCGGGGTCCGGCGTGCTGCTGAACAATGGCGTGATGTGGTTTGATGCGACGCCAGGCCGGCCAAACTCGATCGGCGGCGGCAAGCGGCCGCTGACCAATATGGCGCCGATCATTCTGAAAGACGGCGATCGGCCATGGCTGGCCCTGGGCGCCTCGGGCGGGCGGCATATTCTGGCTTCGGTCACGCAGCTCATGAGCTTCATCGCCGATTTCGGCATGACCGCGGAGCAGGCGGCGCACCATCCTCGCATCGATGTGTCCGATCCCGAGGCGACCACAGCCGATCCCCGCCTGCCGGCCGAGGTCATCGCCGCACTGGCTCAGGACGGCCCGACCGAGGTCGCGGAACACGGCGTATTGCCGGTCAATTATGCCAACCCGAACCTGATCGTGCGGGCAGCAGATGGATCGGTGACCGGTGTCAGCGATGTGATGTCTCCCTGGTCGTTGGCCATTGCGCAAGCCTGAGGGATGCGGGACGGCTTCGGCATTCTCCAACCGTTCCGGAAGGCGATCAGACGGCTGATCGCCCGGTCGCAGCGCGGCCGCTCCTGGCTCCGTCTGCCGCGCCGGCTCGCCTGGTCCTGCAACCGGGTGCCGGTCTCGCGGTACGGCCGCGCCGGGTCGTGCATCATGCTGCTGTGCTGCGCCGTTGCGTTGACCGGCCCGGCCCGGGCGCGCGGGCCGCTGCTGCTGCCGGAGAGCCCGCAGCCCAATCTCGCTAACCTTGACGTCGATGCGCTGAAGGCGCGGGCGACGCGAGGCGACGCCTCTGCAGAAGCCGATCTCGGTGCGCTGTATGCGCACGGCTGGAAATTGTCCCGCGATCCGGTGGAGGCGATGCATTGGCTCATGCAGGCGGCGGCCGCGAAGAACCGCACCGGCCGGCGCGAACTGGGCCTGCTGCTGTTGCGCGGCGACGGCGTTGCGCGCGATCCGGACCAGGCGGTGACTCTGTTGACCGCAGCAGCGGACTCTGGCGATGCCGTGGCTGCTGCCGCACTCGGCGCGGCGTGCGCCAGCGGCGACGGGACCCAGCAAAGTTGGGCGGATGCCGTGCGATGGACCCGCAAGGCGGCGGAAGGCGGCAATGTCGCGGCTCGGACCAATCTGGGGATCATCGATGAGCTGGGCATTAACGGCCAATCCGATCCCAAGGAAGCGGCTGCCGTCTACAAGCAGGCCGCCGCCCAGGGTTTCGGGCCGGCAGAGGTGCGGCTTGGCGATCTCTACCGTGCCGGATCCGGTGTCGCGACAGACCCGGACAAGGCGTTTTCGCTCTACCTTAGCGCGGCCAATCGGGGCGACCCGGAGGGCGAACGTGCCCTGGGGGACGCCTATCGTCTGGGTATCGGGGTGCGTGCCGATCCCGCCACAGCGGAAACCTGGTTGCGGCGTGCGGCAGACCTGGGCGACGCCGAGGCAGAGTACCGGCTCGCGATGCTATTCGATGGCAGCCCGGGCTACCCGAATGACCGGATGCAGTCATGGCTGTATTTGCTGCGAGCTGCCAATCATGGCCACACGGTCGCCGCCGCGCTGGTAGGCACCGGGTATATGACCGGCTCGTACGGCCCGGAACGAGATCATCAGAAGGCCGCTTATTGGCTGAATGTGGCGGTGGAGCAGGATGGCGAGGCGATCCCCGGCGTCACCCTGGACCCGCATTCGGACGAGGGCCAGGAACTGACCCTTGCGCGGTTCGAACTGGGGCTGCTGCTGCTGAAGGGCGATGGCGTTGCCAGCGACCTCGCACGCGGTGCGAAGCTGATCAGTGACGCGGCCGATCACGGCTTGTCGCAGGCCATCTATCAGCTGGGTTCAATGTATCACACCGGCCAGGGCGCGCCGCGTGACAACGCGCGCGCCGCCGACCTGTTGCGGCGTGCCGGCGAACAGGGGTCAGGTGGCGCCGCGGCGCTGTTGGGTGCGGGATATGCCGAAGGCTGGGCCGGCGCCAAAGACGATGTGCAGGCACTGCGGTGGTTTCGTATTGCGGCTGCGCTGAGCGATCCCGATGGTTGGCTCGGCCTCGCCAGGATGTACGAGGATGGGCGTGGCGTCGCTTCGGATGGGTTGGAGGCAGCGGTTTGGTACGCGCTCGCCGCCAATGCGGGACGGCCCGAGGCGCAGCTTCGGTTAGGCGATGCGGCGCATCTCGCTCAGCTCGGCCAGGCGCGCGACGATAAGTCGGCGGTACGCTGGTATCGGCTGGCCGCTGAGCACGATCCTGTTGCGGCCTGGCGTTTGGGCTCCATGGCCGAAGCCGGCGATGGAATGCCGCAGGATAACGACGTGGCGCTGAAGTGGTACCGGGCGGCGGCGGAAAAGGGGGAGCCGGACGCGCTGTTCCGGCTGGCCGAGGCGGCCCGGGATGGCACTCTGGGCCAGACCCGCGATGCGGCCGAAGCAGAGCGCTTGTTCCGTGAGGCGGCCGACCATGGCCAGGCTGCCGCATTGGCAGCCCTCGCTGCGGTGCAGAAGGCTGGGAACGGGGATGACCCGGCGACCCTGCGCAGTCTGCGGGAGGCGGCAGAGCGTGGCGAGCCGGCGGCATTCGATAAACTGGGGCGAGCCTCGCGCGACGGCAAACTGGGGCTGGCGGCGGATGATGCTGAGGCTCGGAAGTGGTTCCAGCGCGGCGTGGATGCGGGCGATGAGGCCGGGACCCTCGATATGGGGACAATGCTGCTGGTCGGTCGCGGCGGACCGGTCGATGCGGCGGGTGCGCTGGCGTTGTTCCAGCAGGCGGCGCAGCACGGCAGCTCGGCGGCGGAGGCGAAGATCGGCGATGTCTTTTGGGTTGGCGCGCCAGGCGTCGCGAAGGATCGGGCCGAGGCGGTGCGGCATTATCAAATCGCCGCGAAGGCCGGCAACGTGGACGCCGAGCGGATGCTGTCGCAGGCCTACGGCACCGGTGACGGGGTACCCCACGATGACGCCCAACAACTCGCCTGGGCGCGCAAGGCGGCGGAAAAGGGGGATGCCGCGTCGCAGAATACCGTTGGGTATTTGATCCTGACCGGGGCGGGCGGAACGTATGATTACGTCGAGGCGGCGGTGTGGCTGACCTTGGCGGTGGAACGCTCAGGCAAGGGCGAGCTGCATGACCTGGCCACGGAGAACCTGCACACGGCGATGGCGCAATTGAAGCCCGACGAGCAGGCTGAGGTGGCGAAACGAGTAGCGCAGTGGCGGGCGGTCAACGGCGGGACGTGAGGCGGCTGGCGAGGCGGGTTCGTTGCGGATTCGTTGTGGTCAGCCGCGGGGCCGGCCATCTCGTTCCGCCCATGGCACGAAACCGGAGAGTCAGTCGTTCAGACGGTCGGGATGACCGGCCGATGACCCTTGGCGCTTTCAGGCGGCGGCGGATTCCATCGCATTGGCGTGCGACTGCTCGGTGTGCTGGCGCCGCAGGTCGAACTCCGACGGGGCGTCTGCGCGGCCGTTGGCTTCAGGTGCCACCGGTGGCGGGATGTCTTGCGCTGAAACCGTCGTGGTCCTGGCTGCGAGCATGGCCGGAGTTTCTTCCAGCCATTCCAGGTGGGGTTCATCGACCCAGGACGTCTCCTCGGCGGGAGGTGCGGCTTCAGCGGGCGTTGGCTGGGGTGCGGGTGCAGGCGGCGGAGCTGGTGTGGCTGCGGCGAGGGGCTGCTGTATTTCGGCTGGCTCGGCGGTGGGGGCTTGGGTTGCCGGAGCGGGGCGTTGCTCCGCGGCTGCCTCGGTCCGGTATGGCTGGATGCCGCGGCGTTCGAGTTCGCCCACCTGCGCCAAGGTGAGACGGGCCATGGCGACGGCGCTCGACCGGGCGCGTTGCTTCAGCGCGTCGGGCATGCCGCGCAGGACGTCGCGGGAGGTGTCGGCGAACAGTTCGTTCATGGTGATGAAATGCCCGACCAGCATCAGGTCGATGGTGTCGCGGGGCTGGAAGGACTGGACCAGGGTCCAGGCGTCCTCGGCTCTGGCTTCGTACTCGGCGTCGGTCTGCTCGCCGCGGTCGGCCAGAGCGTGGATGATTCCGTCCAGGGCTGGCCCAAGGAGCTGGGAGACGTGGTGGGGATGGGGCGTGGGCTGGCTCATATGCGGGACCTTTGGCGGGGAGGCGAGGCGGGTTTTTGGGCTTATGGTCTTATAATGGGATCGCGCCAAGGGGATTTTTTCCGTGGGGAAAGGGGGTGCGGAGAACGGGGGATGTTGTATGTGTTCCAACCAGTCCCGAGTTTGGGGTAGCCCCGATCGGACACCAACGCGATGGCGGACCTGCATGTGAAGAATGCCGACGAGGACACGGTCACGGAGGTGGGTGAACTCGATCCATCCGTGATCGAGGCTTATTGGGCGCGGGTCGGCGAAACGTTGCGCCGAGTGTTCAACGTTGCCTCGGGCGATGCTAAGGAAGCTGTTCGGCGGTTGCGGCAGCGGTTGGAGAGCGAGGCTGGGAGGGACACGCGGTTGCAGTTCTATCACCTCGATCCGTTTCAGGTGGCGGCGGATCTCGCGGCTAGAGGCGGTACGCACGGCGTAACGGCGGATGAGAAAAGCCGTTATGTCGATATTGCAGCTTCGCCTTGCTGAGCTTGCTGACGAGGTCGGTGTCCAACAGGAACGTCTTGCTCACTCTGTGAGGTCTACCGCGCGGGGGTTGAACAGGCCGGGACCGCTCTTCCGGACTTTTCGAAGTGCCTCGTCGAATTCGTCGTGTTCCTCTGCGTAGCCGGAGGTCAACAGGTAATCGCGCAGGTTGGGCTTGTGGGCTCCGAAGTAGCCTCGCGATACTACGACGACCTCCTTGCCGTCGCGGCGGTGGATGAGTTGAGGTGTGCCGTCGACGGCCGCCTCTTTGATTTTCTCAAAGTTGGCGAGGGCCTCGTCGGCTTGCCACTCTTGCATCAGTCTGGCTTTCACGGGGCGGCTGCTCGTCCGACCAGTTGGTTGTTGAATTGTCAGGCGGCTTGCGGGGTCCTTCGGGGACGCCCGCCTTTGACCCCGTTGCGCCGGGCGCTGTCTCGCTTCTTCTTGGTTTTGGCCGAGCCGCCCAGTTTGCCGAGAGACGCGGCCATGTCACCAGGGGTCGCCAAAGCAGCGATCAGGCCGTGGACACTGACGGCGATGTCATGCGCGTCAAGCCGGATCCCATAACCGGCGGGGGAGATGCGGATCGACGGCATCTCGGACGGCGGAACGTCGCGGAATTCCGGCAGCATTGTTCGGGGTAGCCGCACGCCGACGCCGTCGGTGAGGTCGATCTCGATGCTGTCGCGGGTTGGATCGTAGCGGACGGTGGCCGCTCGGCGTTGCGAGGCGCGGCGGCGGCGGCCAGCGGCGAGGGCGTGTTGGAGTTCGGTGTTGGTGGTGGTGGGAGCGGGGGTCTTCATGAGTCGGTACCTTGTCCGGCCTGTAGCGTGAGGGTCGTGCCGTCTTGTAGGATCAGTGTCACTGCGTGGTTCGCAGCGGGACTGTAGCGCGCGGTGTGGATTTGGATCGAGCCTCGCTCACGCTTCGGCAAAATCGTCACGGTGTCGTTTGCAACCCGCATCCATCGTCGGTCGAGGCAGCAGGTTCCGATCTTTTCCCACCAAACTGCCCGGCATTTGGCGAGGTTGGCGGCAATGGCGGCCTTGATGCGGTCAATCGTTCTGGTATTCGGGGCCTCCTCGATTGGGTCTATGTCCATCAGGATGACGTTGTCGCTTACGAAGGAGAACGCGAAGCGAGCTTCCCAAAGCGATGTCTGGTCGTCCACATGGACGTGGGGTGGACAGTGTTCATCTCGGAGCATCAGTTCGACATGGAGGGCGGTCCTTGGGACGGAGAACAGCTTCATAGGGTAGTGTAACCCATTCGCTTCGGTTTTGGCAAGCCCCCGAGTGGGTCTTCACCGTGGTTGCCAACTGGCACAGCGGCCGGACGAACATTCCTGTTTGGTTAACCTGAAGTGAGCGGGATAATCTTGGTGACGATGAACTCAAAGGTATGGCTTCGGGCTTCCTCGCGTTGATCCGGAGTCCGTTTGAGGCGATGACTGCCGAGGACGAGTTGATGGACGCCAGGTTCTAATATTACGGCGAGGGAGTGCACAATGATACTTACGCCCACTGTCTTCGTCCTAGGGGCTGGGGCGAGTTGGCACTATGGTTACCCCACCGGGGAGAAGCTTGTTGACCGGGTGATCGAGATGGCAGAGCGGTTGCGGGCGTTTTGCCATTTAGCGCTGCAGGCTGGAGGAGGCTGGCAAGGATCAGCATACGTCGAGGAACGCTCAGATCCGCCGGCTTATGGTCGTGGTTGGGGCAGAGTTATGAACGATTGCAATCTGCTTGTTCAGAGGTTGCAAACCGTCCGCCCACTCGTGATCGACCACTTCCTTGAGTGGAATCAAGGTCTCAGGGATATAGGCCGATTACTTATCGCAGCAGTGATGCTCGAATGCGAAGCTGTCTGGCTCGAGTCCGGGGTTAATCAAAATAGGTCGCAGTACTCGGCTCTGCACCCGAGCGAGATTTCAGAACTGCAACGCCAACCGGATTCCTATATTCGCTTCATTGTTCACAAACTACTGTTTGGATGCAAGACGTCATCGGACCTGCTACGAAATCAAGTTAGATTTATCACATTCAACTACGATGTATCCCTTGAAATGCAACTTTCTGGCGCTTTTGCCAGCCTCGACATTATCGAACCTTCTGACGGCGACAAGTTCTTGAATGAAGATCGGATTGTGCATGTTTATGGTTCTGTAAGACAGAAGGAAACGTGGACCGTCGATGAAGCAAGGCGAGACAGGAACTGTGTAATCGATTTAGCTGTCTCGAAGTCTCTTGGCGAAAGTTTAGGAAACAATGATCAACGAGCCATAGTGGGACAACGGAATAAACTCATTGATCAGTTTTACGCCGCGTCGAGGGATCTCCGTACCATTGATCCACACGACAAGAATGAAAATGAGCAAGCGCTTCAGACAGCGAGGCGTTACGTCAGCGAAGGAATCGTGTTTTATATTCTTGGTTATGGTTTTGAGCCCACAAACAGCAAGAGAATCGGTTTGCAACAGATCGCACAAGCAGACAGGTCAGATTCTGCGAAGCAAGCGATGTTCACGAACTTCCTTGACAATAACGTTATCAATAAGCGAGCATCTGAGGTTTTCAATCTGGAGTACGGGAGGTTTATAGGAAACAGCGTATATGGACAGCCGTTTCGAATTGAGAAAATTAACGGCAATACGAAGATCAAACGGAACTACTATATAGAGAAGAGTGCCAGGACAACTTATGACGCTCTTGCGATCGATTTTCATGCCTTAGAAGGGGACGGTTTGGGTCAGGACGTAGATGCAGCACCGCCATGACGCCAAGAGCATGTCCGCGCGCAACCCTCTGTGTAGCAGTTGCCGTTCATGCGATAACGCAGGTATAACGAATATGCTTGCGTATCTAATCGTCTCTACCGTTTGAGCGGACTCTCGCACATGTGGGATTCATAGCTTGCTTGGAAACACCCGCAGCGCTTGGGTAGTACTGGGGTGAGCATCCAACGGATGTCTGACTTAGCGTCACCGACAGGTGGAACTGGCCCTGAACAGGTTGAGCCCAATCGGAGCCCAGGTTTCGATACCGTTTTGGTGAGACATCGAAAGGGTTGGAGCGGGTGAAGGGAATCGAACCCTCGTATGCAGCTTGGGAAGCTGCCGTTCTGCCATTGAACTACGCCCGCATTTCAAATACTTAGATCGGTATTGATACTCGAAAGTCTCTTTTTAGTCTCCGCGGTATGGCTGCCGCTGTTGTTATGATTCGAGCATAGGGAACCACTGAGAGCGGTTCAAGCCCTCTTCGCCGCCGGGCTTGCCGGCGAGTCGAACAGAAGCACGACGCGTCACGTCCTTGGAGTCGGCTGGACGGCCCAATTTGCCCCACAGGACGCCGGAAGGCGGGAAGCCAACCTTCCAAGCTGAATACGAGGGTTCGATTCCCTTCACCCGCTCCATCTTAACGTTTTGATATTACCT
>JBEKQQ010000111.1:0-20473 GCA_049519555.1 Acetobacteraceae bacterium | reverse complement strand
ACCGAGACCGCGATCTTCACCCGCCGCGGCGTGGAGCGGATCATGCGGGTGGCGTTCGACATCGCCCACTCCCGCCCTCGCAAGCATCTGACCATCGTGACCAAGTCCAATGCGCAGCGCCATGGCATGGTGTTCTGGGATGAAATCGCCGGTCTGGCGTCGCACGATTACAAGGATGTGACCTGGGACAAGGAGTTGGTTGACGCGATGACCATGCGCATGGTGCTGCGGCCGCGGACCATCGACACCGTGGTGGCAACCAATCTGCACGCCGATATTCTGTCCGATCTCGCTGCCGCACTGGCTGGTTCTCTGGGCATTGCGCCAACCGCCAATCTCGATCCGGAGCGCCGCAGCCCGTCGATGTTTGAACCAATCCATGGCTCGGCATTCGACATTACCGGCAAAGGCATCGCCAACCCCGTCGCCAGTTTCTGGACCGCCGCCATGATGCTGGAGCACCTGGGTGAGAAACAAGCCGGCGATTTGCTGATGCGGGCCGTCGAGCAAGTGTGTGCGGCCGGCATTCTGTCGCCTGACCTGGGCGGCACGGCGACGACGAAAGAGGTGACGAACGCCGTCGTGGAGGCGGTTCGAGGGATCAACCGCTGAGCCACCGGTTAACAATTTTTACTCCGATCTGGTATCGGAATATTTAGCTCCCAACCGGGGCGTTATCACCAGCGTCACATAATATTTGCGTTAATGCCGCGTTCTCCCAGCCCAGTAGATTTCGATTATCTGATTGATTGCAGAGGATATTTCTTGATCTTCGCTGCTTTTATCCGGCGGATTATGACATTTAACTAAATTCAGCCACCCGCCATTGTATCTCTTCTGCGGGAATGTTAAGTGAAAATTGTTGAAGCGCGAACGGGCGGCCGTTTCCGATGGAACCTGCCGCCCGGAGGCAGGCCGTACCGTCGAACAACGTGAACTGCTGGCACGCGGGGGACATGTGTGCGTGCACATTGCTGAGGCGAGGCTCGCCACCTCAATTCACACACCATTGACCGCGAAGGAGAGCAAATATGAGCGAAAGCAATCCGGTTCAAAACCTGGCCGAGAAGCAAAAAACACTCGAGGCGATTCCAGCTGTGGTGCTCGAGTGGAGCGTCGGTCCGTTACTGAATGCGCAGGCCGATCTGTTGGCTGGTGCCGAAGCGACGGTGACGGATTGGCTGCACCGGCGCCATGAAGCGATTGTCGACACGCAGCAACTCATCGCTCGCGTGCAGACCGGCGCCGATCCAGTCGCTGCCTTTAAGGCACAGCAGGAGTGGATATCCCGTTCGTTTCGTCGCCTGGTCGCCGATGCCGATGCCTGCCGTTCCGCAACGCAGCAATTGATGGAACGCGCACCATCGTGGTTCCCTCGCGGCGGTTGGATGTGGTTTGGCAACGGTTCGGGGAACGGGGAAGCGGCTGCGTCGCAAGCTGCGGCCACCCGAGCGGCGGCCAGGCCATTGCGTATGGCCAATAGCAAGCCGGAATAACACAATTGATCAAAGTGCCTGCGGTGTTCCAACGCCGCGTGCGCTTGTGCTGCGGCCGTTGATTCGCACCGACCTGAAGGGTTCTGCCGATCGGCGATGGATTGACCAGTTAGCACCGACGTCACACTCGGGCGCGCCGGTCCGGTGACAATCGCGGCGACCTGCCTCGATTGACGCCTGCTTCGGAGGCCGGCCGCAACGGCGGACGGAGTTCGCGACCTGCCGCCGTTGCCGACCGGGTCTACAGCATGTGCGCGAAACCCGCGCTGGCCGTGCACGGATCACCGGTGCGGCCAGGCAGGCCGCCGGCGGCCAACCGTTTACGGCGGGGCGCAGCGGTCCCAGGGCCGCTTGCTTCCAATATCCTGACAATCGCGGATTTCACCAATTGGAACCCCTTGACATCGCGTGAGCGTCGATATATCTAAACGTCCGTTATATCGAAACTCACTCGGAGAACCAATGCACCACAAAGATTTCCACCACGACCGCGGCAAACGTTTCGCCCGAGGCGAACACCGCGACCATGACCATCACCGCGCCGGCCGCGGCCGACATGGACGAGGCGGCTGGGCGTCCAACCCCACCGACCTTGAATTGCGCCGATTTTTCGCGCACGGCGATCTCCGCCTGGTCATCCTTCGGCTAATCGCGGAAAAGCCCCGGCACGGCTACGAGATCATCAAAGAGATCGAGGAGCGGGTGGCCGGCGCTTACAGCCCCAGCCCAGGAGTCATTTACCCGACGCTGACGCTGCTCGAAGAACTCGGGTATGTCGCTGTCAGTCCCGGCGAAGGCGCCAGGAAGCTGCACGAGATTACCGAAGCGGGCCGGGCGTTCCTGGCCGCCAATGGGCCGGCGGTCGAGGCCCTGTTCGCCCGCATGGAGGCGGCCAGCGTTGCCCGAGGCGGTGGACCTGCCCCGCAAATCGTGCGGGCCATGGAAAACCTCAAACTTGCGCTGCGACTGCGGCTTGGGCGGGGTCCGCTCAGCGAGGGCCAGATAACCGCCGTGACCGCCGCATTGGATGACGCGGCGGTCACCGTTGAGCAAACGTGATGGAGGGCGGCGCCAAACCCTTTCCCAACGCTATCTTTTGCGGCACACTCAAGCGAAATACCGGAGGTCCCGTTCGCCATGGGCGTCACCAGCCAACTCGCTGAATTCTGCGCCAACATCAAATTGGCCGCGCTGCCGCCTGAGGTGGTGAGACGCGCCAGGTTCCTGGTCCTTGACCTCGTGGGCAACATTGTCCGCGCGAGGCACGACGCCGAAAGCACGGCCTCGTTCGTGGCGACGGTGCGGTCCCTGGGAATGGCGACCGGCAATTCGGGCGTGTTTGGCGATGCTGCACGCTACAGCCCGGTTGGAGCCGCATTCCTGAACGGAGCGCTGGCGCACTCGCTGGACTTTGACGACACGCATGCCGCGGGCTCCTTGCATCCGGGCGCTCCGGTGATCCCGGCAGCGCTGGCGGCAGGCGAGATGGCAGGCGCGGCCGGCGCCGACGTGCTCGCCGCGATCATCGCGGGCTATGAGGTTACCTGCCGGGTCGCCTTGGCCCTGCCGGCCGGCGAGCATTACGACCGCGGGTTCCATCCCACCGCCACCTGCGGCGCGTTTGGCGCGGCGGCGGCTGCCTCCCGGGTGTTCGGCCTGGACGCTGACGGTGTCGCCGGAGCGATGGGTACCGTGCTGTCCCAAACCGCCGGCAGCCTGCAATTTCTCGCCAACGGTGCCTGGACCAAGCGGTCGCAGGTCGGGTGGGCGGCGGTCAACGGCCTGGTAGCCGCGACCCTGGTGCGCGAGGGCTTCAAAGGCGCGTCCGAAGCGCTCGAGGGCAAGCACGGCTTCATGCACGCCTACGCGCCGAACCCGAAACCCGAGCGTGCCGTGCAGGATCTCGGCACCGTGTTCGAGTTGATGAATACCGCGGTGAAACCGTACCCGTCCTGCCGCTATGGCCATGCCGGCATCGACGCGGCATTGGCGTTACGTGCGGCGAACGATTTGCAACCCGCTGACATTACCTCGATCCGACTGGGCTTGCCGCGTTCGGGCATGCTGTTGATCGGCGCGCCGGCCGAGAAAAAAGCCAACCCGGTGAATGTGGTCGACGGGCAGTTCAGCGGCCCGTTCGTCATCTCCGCCGCATTGGCGACCGGGGCGATGGACTGGGACAGCTATAAATTGCTGAACGACGCGACGATCCGCGCGCTGTTGCCCAAAGTGACCTGCGAGTTCGACACTGAGATTGAAGCCGAGTTTCCCACCAACATGTCGGGCAAACTGACTATCCAGGCCGGCAACCGGACCTTCGAGCAAAAGGTCGTGGTGCCGAAAGGCGAACCATCCAACTTCCTGACCGAGGCCGAACTGAAGGCGAAATTCTTCGGCCTGACCACCAGCATACTTGGCGCCGACCGTGCCGCCGCTCTGGCAGCATCCGTGTTGGCGATCGACACCACCTCGGATGTATTCGGTCTGGTGCGTCACGCCACCCCCTTAACGGCCGCGCGAATGGCCGGAGAATAAGAAGAGGAGCGCCTTCATGTTCATCCGCAACGCGTGGTATGTCGCCGCCTGGGCCGACGAGATCGAGGCCGGCCCGCTGGCTCGGCGTATTTGTAACGAACCGGTCGTGCTGTATCGCGACGCCAACGACAAAGCGGCTGCGCTGATCGACATGTGCTGTCACCGCGGGGCCCCGTTGCACATGGGCCGCGTGGTCGCACAAGGACTGGAATGCGGCTACCACGGCCTGATATTCGACACCAACGGTGTTTGCGTGCGCATTCCCGGTCAGGACCGCATTCCGGACCGAGCTCGCGTGCGGTCGTTTCCGTTGGTGGAACAAGACGGCTTCCTGTGGATTTGGATGGGCGATCCGGCGAAAGCCGATCCGGCGGCGATCGTTTCCTACCCGTGGCACAACGACATCGTGAACTGGCCGCATAAACACACGATGTATCACATCAAGGCCAACGCCATGCTGATGGTGGACAACCTGATGGATCTGACCCATCTGGGCTACGTGCATGGTTCCACTATCGGCGGCAACCCGATGACCCATGTCGAAGCCAAAATGGAAACGGCACGAACCAATCTGGGACTGAAATTCACCCGTTGGATGTTGAACTCCGTGCCACCGCCCACCTATGTCCGCGCTGCCGGGTTCGAAAACCAGATCGACCGCGCACAGATGTTCGAGTTCATCGCACCCGGATCGATCCTACAACTTAGCGCTGCGGATGAGGCCGGGGCTTACGCGAATGGCCTGACCGAAAACAGCAAATTGCAATTCCGGCTGTTTCACGGTCTGACCCCGGAAACCGACACCAGTTGTTTCTACTTCTGGTCCACCGCCAACGGTTTCCGCACCGACGACCCAGCCACCACCGAGCAATTGTTCAAGGAAATCGCCGCCGCCTTCCTGGAAGACAAATCCGTTGTCGAGGGGCAACAGAGTCGTCTGATGGAACTAGGCGAAAACGATCTCGTCGATATCACCACCGATGCCGCACGCCTGCACATGCGCCGCACGGTGGAGCGGTTGATGGAAGAAGATTCCCGCGCTCTGGCAGCGGAATAGACCGATGTGGATTCGTAACGCCTGGTACGTCGCCGCCTGGTCGCACGAGATCTCCGGCGACGGACTGCTTGCCCGCACGATCATGAACGAGCCGCTGGTATTGTATCGCACCGCCAATGGCTCGGTGGTCGCGATGGAGGATCGGTGCTGCCACCGCCTCGCTCCGCTGTCCCTGGGACGGCGCGAGGGCGACGATCTGCGCTGCATGTATCACGGCCTGAAGTTCGGACCGGACGGTCGCTGTAACGAAATTCCCGGGCAAACAACCATCCCCGACCGAGCAGTCGTCCGTGGTTATCCGGTGGTTGAGAGCGGCAGTTGGATCTGGGTCTGGATGGGCGAGGCGGCGCGCGCCGACGTCTCGCAAATTCCCTCAACGATTGCTGCGACGGATCCGGACTGGCATATCCAGATGGGCTGCCTGGATTACGCAGCCAACTACCAACTCATCAATGATAATTTGCTGGATCTGTCGCACCTCGCCTTCGTTCATCAGAACACTCTGGGCAAGGGTGTCCCGCAATGGGCGACGGAAAAGCCGGAGATTATCCGGCTGGAACGTGGCGTGCGATTCCAGCGGTGGTTCCGGTCTCGTGGGCCATCACATTACCTGGGCAAGCCGGACGACAAGTTCGATACGTGGAATTCCTATGATTTCATTGTGCCGGGCCTGTTCATCCAGCGTCCCGCCTGGTATCCGCCGGGCACCGCGGACCGCTGTGGCGGTCAGGCACCCCCGCCATCGATCGAGCCACTGTTCACCCGTTGCGACGATCAGGCGGTGATTCCGGTAACCGAAACGACATCCCGGTACTTTTACTCCGCCGGCGGACGGTCGAAAAACGCGAGCGCGGAACTCGCGGGGGAGATCTTCCGCTTCACCGAAGTGGCGTTCAACGAAGACAAGGCCATCATCGAAGCGCAACAGAAAGTGATTTCCCTTGATCCGTCGCAGCCGATGCTGTCGCTGGTGATGGACGGGGGACCGAACCTGTTCCGTGGCATCGTGCGGGAGTTAATGGCTGCGGAAACCTCGACAGCTGGCGGCGCCGAGACGGCGCGTACCGGATAATGCTTTTACAACAGGAGACAATACATGGCTGATAACGCAACCGGTCTGACCGCACCGTCGGGCCTCAATCATCTGGTGCTGAATGTCCGGAACATGGACGAATCGCACGCATTCTGGACCGAGGTCGTCGGCCTCAAGCAGGTCGGCAAGTTGAAGGCTCGTCCGGACCGGCCGAATCCGCCCAACATGCAGTTCTACAGCTGCGATCATGCCGGCAAGGACAATCACCACGACATCGCTCTGGTGGAAAACCCCAGCCTGCCCGAACCGCCGAAGGATTGGTCGATGTTCGGCGCGCCGGTCGCGGTCAACCACATCGCGATCGCTTTCCCCACCCGCGAGGCCTGGCTCGCCCGGCTCGAGTACCTGCAGAAACAAGGCGTAAAGTTCAATCGCCGCGTCGATCACGGCATGACGCACAGCCTGTACATCAATGATCCGAACGGTTACGGAGTCGAATTGCTTTACGAGCTGCCGCGCGAAGTGTGGGAAGGCGACATCGACGCCGCTCTGAACTACGCCCAGGGACTGCCGACCGAAGGTCCGGAAGCGCTGATCGACAATCCCGACGATGTGCCGGTGTTCCGAGCCCCATCCTCCCACGAACGGGAGACCGTCTGAGCCATGGCCAAACGTCAGAGCATCATGTGGCCCGGGTTCGCTCACTCGAACCCGATCCCCAACGCCAGCCGGATCGGCAACGTGGTGATGTCGAGCGTGATCGGACCGCGTGATCCCTCGACGGGCACGGTGCCGGAGACGTTGGAGGCGCAGGTGAAAAACCTGTTCCTCCAACTCTCTGCCGCGATCAAGGCCGCGGGTGGCACGCCGGACGACTTCCTCAAGATCGAGTTCTGGGCCAAGGATCAGGCGGCAGGTCGCGCGGCGCTGAATGGGGAGTGGGAGAAGATGTTCCCTGACCCCGCATCTCGGCCGGCACGCCACACGCAGGCCTTGCCAGCGAACAGCCCAGCGCAGATCCAGTGCGCTTTTACGGCGGTGATCGGGGAGTAACCGCCGCTCCTGCCTTCGACACAGGCAGCTCTGATCGCACCGGTCTCGCGATGTCGCGGCACCGACGCCCTGCAAACAGGTGTCGCGCCGGTGCGTCAACTGTAAGTACGCCCTGGCTATGAGGCCTGGTACCGATGGCGCCGTTTCTCTCGCGGAAACCGCCGGTTCAAAGTCATGGCCCGCCTGGTGCGGGCCACCTGAACCAGCACTGTGCGGCGCCAGATGGCCCAGACGAGCCGGGCCATGACGATTGGGGCGAGAGTTCAACGGCAATGACGGTTGGTGTAGCCTCTGAACTTTCCGAACAGCATCAATGATAGAGCCCATCTATAACGGCAGACACGGCAGTACCCGAGGCTATTCAGGCTTCCCGGAGGTCCCCCATGATCCTCATCGGCCAATATGATTCCCCGTTTGTGCGCCGCGTCGCGATCGCGGCAAAGCTGCACGGCATCCCGTACGAACATCGCCCGTGGTCTACGTTCGGCGACGCCGACAAGATTGCGCCGTTCAATCCGCTGCGCCGGGTGCCAACGGTGTTGCTCGACGACGGCGAATCACTGATCGACAGTGCGGCTATTCTGGACTGGCTGGATGAGAACGCAGGCCACGGCCAACGGCTGATCCCCGCGCAGGGTGCCGAGCGGAGGCGCGCGTTGAAAATCTGTGCGCTCGCCACCGGTCTCGCGGACAAGTCGGTCAGCCTGCTGTACGAACGGGTCCTTCACAAGGAAACATCCCAGGGGTGGATCGACCGCTGTCGTGCACAGATCGCCGATGTGCTCGAGGAACTGGAAGTCGACCGCGATTCACGGCATTCCGCCTGGTGGTTCGGCGATCATATCGGCCATGCCGACATCGCGGTGACCTGCGCCATCCGTTTCACCCGGGAGGCACACGACGGTCTGTTTGATCCTCACCACTGGCCAGCACTACAGGGGCATTTCGAGAAGTGCGAGTCGTTGGAAGCTTTCCGCGACACCGTGCAGCCGCTAAAGCCGCCGCGAGCCCCCTGACTGGCCAATTCGACGATCCCCCGCTAAACGCGCCCGATGCTCACGTTTCAGCCGGGCGCGTTGCACGCCGTTACTCACCTGATCGCTCGCCGGATGGGCAGCGATGAGGCCGAGGCCACCGAAGTCGCCGATCATCTGGTGCGCGCCAATCTTGCCGGCCATGACTCACATGGCGTCGGCATGCTGCCGACCTATGTCCGGCTTCTGGGCGACGGTTTGCTCGTGCCCAACCAGACGCCGGAGACGATACTCGATGCTGGCGCACTGCTGGTGATCGATGCACGCCGTGGTTACGGGCAGCGAATGACCGCCGACGGCGTCCGCCGTGCCATCGGACGTGCCAAGGAACTTGGTGCCTGCGTGTTGGCGCTCCGCAATTCAGCCCATGTCGGGCGTATCGGCACCTACGCCGAACTGGCAACGAGCCATGGCTGCGCCTTCACCGCTTTCGTCAACGTGGCCGACCATCGCGACGTCGCAGCAACCTACGGTGCAAGCGAGCCCCGCCTCGGCACCAACCCGTTCTGCACCGCGGTTCCTGGGCCTGACGGCCAGCCGATGCTGCTGGACATGGCCACCACGGCCATCGCCGCGGGCAAGGCGCGGGTCGCTTACAACAAGGGAATTCCGGTGCCGGATGACTGCCTGGTCGATGAGACCGGCGCACCCACCAATGATCCGGCCGGTTTCATTCGAGACCACTCCGGTGCGCTGAAGACTTTTGGCCTGCACAAGGGCTCTGGCCTTGCGGTGATGTGCGAGATCATGGCCTCCGCGGTTGCTGGCGGTCAGGGCGCCCATGATCCAGCCCAGGGCGGGGTGGTGAATTCCATGCTGGCAATCGTCATCGACCTGGCGAAAATCGGCGATCCGGCCGCGGTCATCGCATCAGTTGGGGCGACCCGCGAGCATGTGAAATCGGCGCGTCCGGCATCAGGCGTGTCCGAGGTGCTGACCCCGGGTGAACCCGAACGCCTGTCTGCCGCTCGACGGAATGCTGTCGGCATTGAGGTCGACGAAACCTCATGGTCCGATATCCGCGCCGCTGCGTTGACGCTCGGCATCACCGAGGCCGAGTTCGAGCAGGCCTCCCGCACCAACACGTGATCAGAATTTTACCGAGACCGATGCCGAAGTGAACTGGAACAGCCCGTTGCGCTGATGCAGGAACTCGTTCGACTGCAGCACCTGCATGGCAGTAAATCTTGCTCCCCAGGCCATCAGAGTGAACCCGAACTGGGCTTCGCCAACGAAGGGCTGACGGGTCACATGGCGGCTGGTTTCGAACGGCAACCCGTCCAGGGTCTCATCCCAGGCGACTGCCTGTCCGTCCACGCCAGCGAACACGTACCAGGCAAAGGGCCGGGTTTGTACATAGGCGTCAGTTCCGGTCAGCCCGGGACGAATTCTGGGAGCGCCGAAATCGGAATCGAGGCCCTGGCCAAGTCGTACCGTGCCGCCGGCCTGGCCATAGATGCGAAACGTCCCTGCGCCTGCCGTGACTGAGGGCAAAACGTCGGTCTCCATCCCGCCGATCCCTCCAAGTGATACCCGCCAGGTGCGATCGGCGGTCAGCTGGATGACCGGTTGATTGCCAAGTTGCGTGCTCCAGCCCCCGATGGAACCTTGCCCGATCAGGCTGTGGAAACCGTTCTGCACCTGCTCGCCCAAGGCATCAGGCCCGATCACACCAAGGCCGAGGGCCAGAGCGGTTCGAGTGGTATCAGTGTCCTGGATCAAGGAGATCGTGCCCAACAGCACGGCAGCGTAAGGCCGGTCGTTGAGCGGCGGGTTCGCGACCTTGTCATCGAGCGGTGTGAAAATGTTCTGCGAAAGCTCGAGGGCAAATCGTTGCTGCCCGTCACCCAGCAACAAATGGCCAAAGGCGGCAAGCGGGGCGGGAACCAAGCCGGTTGGCGAGGTGTACGCGATGCGCTCTCCGCTGGTGTAGTAATTATCCGATCCCGGCCGGGTCGAATCGTTTTCCAGCTGAATGGTGACGGTGTGGTTCGGATCCGCCAGCGGGTCAGCGATCGCGGTGGTCGCCATTGTTGCCAGAAGACAAGACGCCATGAGCCATGCTGGCGGACGAAGTGACATCGATGATTCCTGTGAAGCAGCGGCGCGTGTCGTTGCAGGCATGAGACAAGGCGCGCTGCCATCCGTCAATGCCCGGAGCGGGGGCCCGACGCGGGCGGTGCCTGGCGCCGCGCGCCCAACGGCTTATACCGTCGGCGATTAATTCCGGCTGGTCTCCGTCTATGTTTCGTTGTCACCACCTGACCTGAGCCGGCCATTTCGCGCCACCTGATACAGATGGAACCAGGAGGGCGGGCCTCGGCGAATAGCGGCACCCGTGTGCGACCTGGGGCACTGCCATCGGGATTGATCGGAGTGGTTGCCGGATGAGCGGCCGAGTGTTGAATGCCACCCCAAAGGATCGTTTACGATCGTGCCCCGCGCCCACGCAGGCCGTAGCGTCGTCCAATGCGTTCAAACTATGTTCCGGAACAACACCTGCCGTCCGGCGATGCCCGATACGCACAATCTCTGCACAGCCTCGCCACGCGAAGTCGCCGAAGCCCTCGCCTTTGCGCTTCGGCGTGAGGCGCGCAAGAGTATGCATCACGCTGACGAAATGATTGCACAGCCCACCGCTGGCCGGCTTGTTCAGCATTTGCAGGCGCCCGCTTTCGGAGCGATGAAGGCGCCTCCGGCGATCTCAGCCCGCACGTCGAGCATGCCACTGACCAAGAGGTGAGCACGCAGGGATGATCCACCGCATCAACTCAGCTACGACGCGACATATCGCCGCCAGTCCCTGTGCCCACCAATGCCGACGGTAAGTGGCGACAGATCGAACCGTCACTCGATAGTCGGGTACGGTAAAACATCCCACAATTGCTTCTCGACCAAAATCGGCTCACCAATAGGTCGATGTAACCAGCAACAACCGGATTAACCGGTGAAGTTTGCTACCGCGGGGGAAATCGTCATGCCTACCGGCACCGTGAAATGGTTCAATCCGGCAGAGGGCCTTGGCTTCATCGCGCCAGACTGCGGCGGGCCTGATGTGTTCGTATGCATCAGCGCTGTCCATCGGGCTGCTCTACCAGGATTGAATGAAGGCCAGAAGGTGCAATTCGACATTGCGACGGACCCTCGGGATGCCGAGTTGTCTGCTGAAAACCTCAAAGCCCTGTGACATGAGACGTTACCCTGGAGACTGATGTGATGTCCCGGACCGATATTCGAATATGATGACGTGTAGCTTTAATCTTACGGGCTTTCGTCGACAATAAGTCTCCAAGGGGTTAGGCCGCCGAAAGCGTTGTTCCGGTCGAGAGAGGAAACCTCCATGGTCATCGCCCCGGCGGACAACGTGCCCTCCGCGTCCGCACTCCGCGAAGCCATGCGGCGGCACGCGCGATACTCGTTGGCGCAGGCCTGGGAAACGCTCTCGACCCGGCAGATATTCGAATGTGTCAGTCTGGCGGTGCGTGACATCATGGTCGATCGCCTGCTCGAGAGCGAGCAACGCTACAGGCATGCGGATGCCAGGCAACTCTACTACCTCTCGATTGAGTATCTCCCTGGCCGCTACCTCGTTAGTAATTTGATCAATCTGGGGCTTTACGACGCTTGCCGGGAGGCCCTTGGACAGCTCAACATCGAACTGGATGCTGTGGCGGCGAGCGAGCCTGATGCCGCCCTGGGCAATGGCGGGTTGGGCCGTTTGGCGGCCTGTTTCCTCGATTCGATGGCGACACTGGGAATGCCGGGCCACGGTTACGGGATCAACTACGAGTACGGCCTGTTCCGCCAGGAGATCGATCGCGGCGACCAGAAGGAAAAACCAGACAATTGGCTCGCTGTTCGCTCGCCCTGGCAGATTGAGCGGCCGGATGAGACCTGCTTCATCCCGGTGTACGGCCGGATCGAGCACACCGTTGATCGGACGGGCAATTACAACCCGATGTGGATCGACTGGCGGCTTCTGGTCGCCATTCCCTACGATATCCTTGTCGTCGGCTATGGCGGCCAGACGGTGAATCGGCTGCGGCTGTTCTCTGCTCGGTCGTCACATGACTTCGACATGCAGATCTTCAACGCTGGCGACTACCTGCGGGCAGTGGAGCAGAAGATTGCCTCGGAAACGATCTCCAAGGTGCTGTATCCGTCAGATGCCATTGCCCCGGGGCAGGAGCTGCGGCTGATCCAGGAGTATTTCCTTGTCGCTTGCAGTTTGCGTGACATTATCCGTAGGTACGAAGGGGATCACGCCAGCATCGACACGTTCCCGAGCAAAATTGCCATTCACCTGAACGATACCCATCCTGCGCTGGCCGTTGCCGAATTGATGCGCATTCTGATCGACGAGCGCGACCTGGCATGGGATACGGCGTGGCAAATCACCCAGGCAACCATGGCGTATACCAACCACACGCTGTTGCCGGAGGCGCTCGAAAAGTGGCCTGTCTCGCTGCTGGAGCGCGTCGTGCCTCGACATCTGCAGATCATTTTCGAAATCAATCGCCGATTCCTGGACCACGTGGCGTCGGTGCGGCCCGGTGACCGCGAAGCGCTCCGCCGGATGTCGTTGATCGAGGAAGGGCCATCGCGGCAGGTGCGCATGGCTCATCTTGCCATCGTGGGCAGTCATTCGGTGAACGGGGTTTCCGCTCTGCACAGTCGTCTGGTGCAGACGACATTGGCTCCGGATTTTTACCGGCTCTGGCCGGAACGCTTCAACAACAAGACCAATGGCGTCACGCCGCGCCGATGGCTACTGCAGGCCAATCCCCGGCTGGCGCGGCTGATCACACGGACGATCGGCGATGGCTGGATCACTGACCTCGGCAGGCTCCGTGAACTCGAGCCATTGGCAAGTGATGGTGAGTTCCGCGAAGAATTCATGGCCATTAAGCGTGCCAACAAGCAGCTACTCGCCCAGGTGATCGCGGAGACAACCGGAGTGATGGTCAACCCGGATTCGCTATTCGACGTTCATGTCAAGCGAATTCACGAGTACAAGCGGCAGCTGCTCAATGTCATGCATATCGTGCACCAATATTTATGCCTGGTGGAAGACGGCGTGCCGCCCGCAGCGCCCAGAACTTACGTGTTTGCGGGGAAGGCCGCGCCAGGGTACTGGGCTGCCAGGCAAATCATCAAGACGATTTGTGGTGTCGGTTCGGTCATCAACAATGATCCGCGCGCCGACGGCCATATCAAGGTGGTGTTCGTTCCCGATTATCGGGTATCCCTGGCGGAACAAATCATTCCTGCTGCTGATTTAAGCGAGCAGGTCTCGACTGCCGGTACCGAGGCGTCCGGAACGGGCAATATGAAGCTCGCCATGAACGGTGCGCTGACGATTGGGACACTGGACGGGGCAAACATCGAACTTCTCGCCGAGGTGGGGGCGGAGAATATCTTCATCTTCGGGCTCACCCGGGAGGATATTCAAAAACTGAGCGGCGGTCGAAAGTATCACCCGCGAGAACTGTGCGCACAGGACCCGCGCCTGCAACGCATCTTCGATGCGTTCGCTGCCGATCGGTTCTGTCCGGACGAGCCGGGACTGTTCCATTGGATCAACGAGTCCATTCTCGATCACGGTGACTTTTATTACCACGTCGCGGATCTGCCAGGGTATATAGACCAGCAGCAGAAAGTCTCCGACGCGTTCGGTCAGCCCGCCATGTGGGCCACCAAGGCAATCCTGAACGTCGCCCGCATCGGCCGATTTTCCTGCGATCGCACCGTCGCCGAGTACGCCCGGGATATCTGGCGTATCGGCCGGGTGGAGGACTGAGCGATGGCCGATAACAACCCGCAACGCGCACCGGAAGTCCCGGACTGCCCGTTGCATGTTGCCGCAAACGGGCCGCAAAACACTTTGATTACACGCTGGCGGCGCGGCGGTACCGGCTACGTCGTGGCATTCCTGGGTGTTGCGGCAGTGACCGCCAGCTTCGCGCCGTTTCATGCGATACTAAGTACAACGACCGTCGCACTGGCTTATTTGCTCGTGGTCCTCTTCGCGGCGACCGGTTGGGGCAGCTGGCCCGCCTTGCTGGCATCGGTACTCGGCACGCTCTGCTACAACTTCTTTTTTCTGCCGCCCATTTTCTCCTTCACAATCGATGATCCGCAAAACTGGGTCGCGCTGACCGCTTTTCTCATTACTGCCGTCACCGCAGGCAACCTGTCCGAGCGGGCTAAACGGCGTGCGGCCGCCGCGGGCGCCGCACGAGCGGTCAGTGCCTATAATCGGAGCCTGATCGAGGCGAGTCTCGATCCGCTTCTGACCATTGACGCCGAGCGCCGCATCATCGATGCCAACAGCGCGGCCGAGGCGGTGACCGGCCGTTCGCGGGCCGAACTGATCGGCACCGACTTCTCCGGCTGTTTCACTGCGCCCGGCCACGCTCTGGCGGGCTACCAGCAGGCGTGGCGCGAGGGCCTGGTGCGCGACCGTGCGTTGGCACTCCACCATCGTGACGGACACGACACGTCGGTGTTGTTCAACGCGTCAGTGTACCGGGATGACCGCGGCGATGCCATTGGGGTCGTCATTGCCGCTCGTCCCATCCGTACATCCGCCGGACGACCTGGGCACGCTCTGACAAATCCTAATGTGGCCAGGCTTCTGGGTCACATCGTCGCGTTCGCCTGCGCAGTTTCCATCGCTGTCGGTTTACTCGGCCTCGCGGGCTGGGTGTTTAATGTGCCTGTCCTGAAGAGCGTCATCCCGGGCCAGGTGGTAATCAAGCCGAACGCCGCCGTCGTTCTGCTGTTACTTGGCCTCTCGCTGTGGCTGATGCGGAAACCGGGCGATCGCCCTGTCGACAACGGTCGGTTGCGCATCGGCCAGGTGCTGGCGATCCTGAGTGCGGTATTTGGTGCGGTGAGCCTGGTCGAGCAGGCAGCGGGCTGGGACCTTGGGATCGACCAGCTGTTGTTCCGGGAAACCGCTGCGGATGTGATTGGCAGTCTGCGCCCCGATTTGATCGCCCCGATCACGGCCTTGGACTTTCTCCTGTTGGGGCTGGCACTGCTTGGGCTCGATTGGACGATCCCGTGGCGCTCCCGCCGCTATTCGTTCGCCCCAATTCTGGCCTGCGTGGCGGGTGTCACGTCGATCGTTGGTCTGCTGGATTTCGTTCTCAAATCCGCCGTCTCCTACACGCACATCGCGCTACAAACGGCGGTGACGTTGTGTCTGCTTGCTCTCGGCGTGGTTTGTGCTCGCACCGGGCGCGGCATCGCGGCGTTGTTTGTCAGCGCCGGTGTCGGGGGAACCCTCGTGCGGCGGTTGCTGCCCGCTGCCATTGCCATTCCAATCCTGATTGGTGCCCTGTGGTGGACCGCTTTGTCGGCGGGCGTCTCGTCCGTGTGGGCAGGCGGCACCACAATGATCGTGGCGATGATCGTGCTGATGGGAAGCCTGACGGCGTTCATTGGTTTCCTCATCGATCGTGCGGACCGCGAACGCCGCAACGCGGAACAGGCGTTGCACCGGCGGGAGGAGGAACTCAGGGAGGCACAGCGCCTCGCGCGGGTCGGCAGCTGGTATTGGGATATCAACACCCAGAACCTGGTCTGGTCGGAGGAGTTGCACCATATCGCTGGTCGTGATCCGAAGTTGCCGCTGCCTGACTACGACCAACACGGATGTTTCTACACGGTGGAAAGCTTTGCGCGGCTGAATACGGCGGTGCGACAGGCGCGGCAGACCGGGACGCCGTTTGAGCTGGAGCTGGAAATGGTGACGGAGGCGGGGACAATGCGGTCCGTCATTGGCCGCGGTGAAGCCGAGCGCGATGACACTGGCAAGGTCGTCTGGTTGCGCGGCACCATGCAAGACATCACCGAACGCAAGGCGACCGAGGCAGCGCTACGGCGCTCGGCCGCGGAGATCCGCGATCTCTACAATCACGCACCGTGCGGCTACCACTCGCTCGATAAGGACGGCGTGTTCGTCCAGATCAACGATACCGAACTGGATTGGCTGGGATATACGCGTGATGAAGTGATCGGAAAGCTTAAGTTCTCCGATTTCCTTGCCCCCGGCAGCGTGCCCATGTTCGGGGTCGCGTTTCAGCAACTGGCGTCGGAAGGCAGCGTGCGAGACATTGAATATGACATGATCCGCAAGGACGGCAGCGTGATGCCTGCGATGGCCAGCGCGACAGCCATCACCGACGCCGACGGCAACTATTTGATGAGCCGCTCGATGGTCTACGACATGACCGCGCGAAGGCGGGCAGAGGACCAACTGCGTCGCGTCAATCGCGCGCATCGTGCGCTTAGTTCATGCAACCAGGCTCTGGTGCGGGCCACGGACGAGCTCGTGCTGGTCGGGCAGATCTGTCAGGTCATCGTCGACGAGGCCGGCTATCGTCTCTGTTGGGTTGGCTACGCTGAGCACGACGCCGGCAAGACTGTGAGGCCGATCGCCCAGTCGGGTTTCGAAGAAGGCTACCTACAGGCGGCCAACATCACCTGGGCGGACACGGACCGCGGCCGAGGACCGACGGGGACCTGCATTCGAGTTGGCCAGATCCAGATCGCGAAGAATATTGCAACCGATCCGAAGATGGCACCGTGGCGTGCGGATGCCGTCCGGCGCGGTTATGCCTCCAGCATCGCCATTCCCCTGGGGGACGCGGCCAGGCCGTTCGGCGCGTTGACGATCTATTCCTCGGAGATCGAGGCGTTCGGCGACGCGGAAGTGCGCCTGCTGACCGAACTGGCCAGCGATCTGAGCTACGGCATCATGTCGCTGCGTTCGCAGGCCGAGCGAGAGCGAGCCAAGGCCGAAGCAATCGCCCGGGAGAATGAGGTCGCGATCGGCTTCCGGATTCAGCAGATGCTGCTGCTCGACGAGCCGCCGCGGGACATGACGGGAGTGCGCGTGGCGGCGGTCAGTATCCCCTCGCAGCGGATTGCCGGCGACTTCTACGGCTTTTTCGCCCAACAGGACGCCAGCCTCGACATCATCGTTGCCGACGTGATGGGCAAGGGAATTCCGGCGGCACTTTTGGGCGCAGCGGCCAAGAGCCATTTCACCCAGGCGCTGTGCCACCTAATGGCGTTGTCCCCGGTCGGAGCACTGCCCGAGCCCAGGGAAGTCGTGACTTTAGCACATGCAGGGATGGGCAGACAATTGATCGAGCTCGAGAGTTTCGTGACCTTGTGTTACGCTCGCGTGGATCTGATCCGCCGCCGACTTGATCTGGTGGATTGCGGGCACACCGGCGTCATCCACGTGCGAAGCGGCACCGGGCTCTGCGAGATGATCCACGGGGACAATCTGCCGCTCGGTATCCGCGAAGGCGAGATTTATGACCAGATCGCCATTCCGTTCGAAACCGGTGACGTCTTTGTGTTCTTCTCGGACGGCGTCACCGAAGCGCCCGATGCCGCGGGCGAGCGGTTCGGCCCTGAGCGTCTGATGGAATGTGTCCGGACGAACGGCAGCCTCGCTTGCGCCGCACTGGTGAACGCCATCCGCACCGGGGTCGTGGCGTTTACCGGGTCTGACCAGCTGTACGACGACCTGACCTGCGTGGCAGTCGAAATCGGCGAGCGACGCCGTCCGCTGGCTCAGGCGGAACTGGAGATCAGCAGTGACCTCAAGGAACTGAGCCGGGCGCGCGAATTTGTGCGCGGCTTTTGCCATGGGCTTCCCGACACGCCGCTCAGTGTCGATCGTGTGGCGGAGGTCGAGCTCGCGGTGACCGAGGCGGCGAGCAACATTATGAAGCACGCCTACCAGGGGCGCACCGATCAGCGGATTCAAATCGAGGCCGAATCGTTTCCCGATCACGTCGCGGTTCGGCTGCATCATCTCGGCAATTCGTTCGACCCTTCCGGCGTGGCCCCGCCCGCGTTCGACGGTTCGCGCGAGTCCGGATTTGGCGTATATCTGCTTACGCGAAGCGTCGACGACGTCCGCTATTACCGTGACGAGCGCGGCGGGAACTGCATTGCCCTCGTCAAGCTGCACAAATCGTAATCTGAAGGACAACCCTGATGGTCATCGCATTCGACAAGGTGGGCGACGTGACCGTCGCGGTTGTGCCAATGCAGGAACTCGACGCGAGCAATTCGGCGGAGTTCAAACGCGACGTCGCGCCGGTGCTGGAGGCCACGACGAAGCTCGTATTCGACCTCAGCCGGTTGCGTTTCGTGGACAGCTCCGGGCTGGGGGCGTTCATCTCCTGCCTGCGCAAACTGAACGCCAAGGGTGGCGACGTGAAGCTCTTCGGCATGTCGAAGCAGGTGCGCACAGTGTTCGAGTTGGTGCGCATGCACCGGATTTTCGACATTTGCGACACCAAGGAGGCAGCCGTTCACGCGTTCGGGTTCTGAACCGGTGACGCCATGGCAATGAACGTGACAACCTGCGGGGTGCTGGTGATTGACGGAACCCGGGTTCTGCTCGGCCATGCCACGCGCTCGACGCTATGGGACATCCCGAAGGGAATCGCCGAAGCTGGCGAGGACTTCGCATCCGCAGCAGCCCGCGAATTACGTGAGGAGACCGGACTGAATGCGCCGCCGGGCATACTCGTGCCATGCGGCGTCCATCGGTATCTCCCTGGCAAAGATCTGGCGTTGTTTGAATGGCGTTTGTCTGCCATGCCCGATCCTGCGACACTCCGCTGCACGAGTTACTTCGCCATAGGCAAAGCGCTGCTGCCTGAATTCGATCGTTTCGGTATTTTCGATTGGCACGATGCGCTGTCTCGGGTTGGCCGTAACATGGCGCGGGTCCTGACGTCGGTCATGGAGCGGAGCGGAAAGGTGTAGAATCGCCCAAGCCAATCGCACTATCGTCACTGGTGTCATCCTCGCCGTCGTGGCCCGCGATGTGCCACCGGCCTGGACGCCAGGATGCGAGCGTTAGGGTTGGCCAAACCGCGATAGCCAAAATTCACGAGCCGTCTCGTTGCGACCGGGTTGAAGTCGGAAAACTTTGTAGTCTTCGTGGTGTGCTCGGACAGATCCAGGTTGCTGCTTCCTCCGGACTCCCGGCAGAGGAATATCAACCCAAACGGAGGCCTGCTTTGTCTCTCCCCGTCATCCGCCTGCAACCGCAACGATCCAATCCGTCGAGAACCTCGCCAACCTGCTCCATAAAAGCCCCAACCTCGGCCAGCCGATTTGCATAGATGTCTGATAGGTCGGCGTAGTTGGCCGGATGTGAATCCCAGGCGGGTATACCGAGTGACCGGCTCTGCCATCGTTGAGGTTCATCAACGATCCTCCGACGTTCCCTGGCACGAGGGTCAAAGTGTCATTGCCATTATGTCGATTACCGTAACCGCCACGGTATCGCGGCCCGGTCTCTGACGAGGATGGGGCAGTGGTTGCTCCAGCGAACCAGGTAGCCTGCCGACAATCGCGGCGTAAGAGCAGAAAGGCTTGGACGCTCATTAGCAGCGTTGCTTCCGTTGTGGTACCGATACTGACGAAGGAGCTGACAGGTGGTCCCGTAGGCCGCCACGGCGGCCGGTGGACGATCATACCGCCACTCTCCACGGTCTTGCTTTGGTCGCGGGAAGAAGCAGCAGGTTCGTTGCGAAAATTTCTTCCTCTTTGCAATGGATGCCGACGCAATTTCATCCGTCCGCCACTCACACTTTGCAGTTCAATTTGCTTGCATAAACCATATTTCGTGAGACTCTCTCGGAACGTATGGCGCATCTGGGAAAGCAGGATGGATTTGATTGGGCTGGATTTTCTTTCATCCTTTTGATTGTCAGGGTCATTTGGATGGTCATCGTGGCCTTTCCAGCGATCATCAGGGTTGCGTTTCAGGTGTGTGCTGGCCTGTTCCTGATAGAACCATGGGGGCACGCCGCTCGTTCTGCATCCGGAGGATGCCGCGATGCCGTTCCTGTGGCACGTCCCCATTGCGACGGGTCATCCCAATGCCTGTCCCCCGGTACCAAATATTGCGCGGGCCACGGTCGCGCACCCCTGATATGCAGGTCTTCATTTTCAGCTCCCAAATCGATACCAGCGTGGTTGGCTTTACCACGCGACGGGGCGGCGGCAACCTTCCCGTCGTGTACGCACCAAGCAGTGTCGGAAATATGATGATGACCGCAGGCGCATCACCAACGAAATCCTGACGGAGCTTCGCTGTAATTACTCACCCCGGGTAGCGGTTCTCCCTGTAAGGTGACCTGTTCGCCCGGCGCCGATCTGTTTCAACGCGTCGGAAAATGCTTGACACGATCACGGGCGCCTCGATTCTAAACTT
>JBEKQQ010000110.1:0-20519 GCA_049519555.1 Acetobacteraceae bacterium | reverse complement strand
ACGCTTTGGCGTAACGCGCAGTCCTTCGTTCCCCCACGCCGCAAGGCAAACTGCTCAACCACAGTTTGCAACAGAGGTCGAGGCGGATCCGTTACGGGCCACCGTGTGAGGTCGCTGCACACGGCACGACTGGCATGGATCGGATGGTAACAAGACTCGTCCGCAATCGCATTGCGAGGGGCATTCATCACGGACAATAAACGTTCTGATCTGGCATCACTTCCAGCCAGCACACTGCGTCCGGTGCCTCGCAACAGCAAATGTGCGCGGCTCAGGGAGAAGTGACAAGAAAAGTCGGCGGGCCGCTAAATCAAGGTTAACCGATTCACAAGTTAAAAGCGTGTTTTCAATTTGTCATACTTCGGATCGTTGAACTATAGCCTGCCCGCCGCCAATATCGGAAGCGCCAGGCGACAGGGGACGCATATGCGTGAAATTGCGATAGCATCATCTCGGCGCACAGATGATCAGTTGCGGTTCATGATGGATCAGACGGCGGAGTGGACGGTAAATGGACGGGCCGGCGTCGCGCTCGGGTCGTATGGGAGCCTGCGCGAGGCGCTGAGGGCAGTGTTTCGCTATGAGGCAGACGGCGTGCATGTTTTTGCCGTCTGCCATCATCCGAGAGATGACATCGTCGTGTTTCGTGAGCAGGTGGGACGGCTCGCCGACGCCGATGACGGTATCGGAGACGCGTTGCGGCGGACCGAGGCAGCCTGGTCTGCTGCAACGGGGGCACCCATGCATCGGCGAGTCCCTGCCGACAGCGTTTTGGCGGCTCGCTCGCGGCTTCCCACCAGAACCACCGTGTAAATTAGACTACCCCTGATACCCAGAATCGTTAGACCGCATCAGACAGGTCGTCATCCCCGCGCTCCTCGCGGGGATCGCGCGCGGCAGGGTGCTGGGTGCTCTCGAGCATTGCCCTATGGCATCAGGACCGATGACCGGCGCATTTTGTCGCGCTCGCCGGCGATGACAACGACCGGCGAGACCGCGTCATCGCCTCTTATGTAAGCATGCAGGCCGCCACAGAAATAGGCATTGCAAACGTCCGATCGCATCGACGGATCCAGCGTGCAGCCTCGCTCTGCATGAAATATACATGAGTCTTGGTAGCTGACCGTTGGAACACGGCCAAGGTAATACTGCATGACTGCTTCAGCATCCGACAGTGTGAGGCCGGCGTGCGCGAGGGTCGGTTCATCCAGAAATGCGTCATCCGCGCCGTTCCGGCAGCACCACCCCCGGCAGAGCGAACAGGCGGTCCGCGCGACGCGGGCGGCGAAACCTTCCGGCGCCGGTCGCGGTGGAGATCCCGTCGCATCTGCCTTCATTCGGGTCATCAAAGACACCAGATGACTGCGAAGCCGCTGCACACGGTTGGCTGACATACCAACCAGCGCCTTGTCGTTCCGCGGCACCATCACCGGCAAGGCCTCGTCGTCAGGATTCAGGCGCATAGGGCGTTCCGAGTGATTGCGCTGCAACGGTAGCTCGAACAACCAGCGGGATGGAAGCGGCTGCTCCGGTAAACCGGTGATGGACTTGAACAGCTTCAGGGCGGAAGGTAATCGTGCCGGTTAGCCGACATCCTGGACAGTTCCGGAGGATTACCATGACCGCGAGAACCGATGACCATGATGCGATTGTTCGGGTCGTGCAGCTTTACATCGATGGATTCAACCACAATGAGGCGAGCAAGTTCAGGGAAGCCTTCGATAAGGACGCCTGGATCTTCTACATCGACGCCGACGGCAAACTGCACAAAAACCTGATCTCGGACGACTTCGAGAGGTGGGCCATGCCCCCCGCTCGGGGTGTCGTCGGCCGGTTCATCTCGGTGACGCAGGTTGGCGATGCTGCCTCGCTTCAGCTCAGTTTCGATGCGGATAAATCATGGGGTTGGATTGATTTCCACAGCCTGCTGAGGGTCGACGGCGTTTGGAAGATTACCAACAAAACCGCCACGCACAGCAGCCGGTGAATATGGCAGTCGGTGACGCGCAGCAGACCACGCGTCATCCGTTACCGGATGAAAATGTCCCAGGAACGAATTACCGGATCGTGGTAACAGTGTCGCATTTCCACCGGCCAGATGGTGCATTGCCGGGAATGTGGACAACGGGAGATACATGATATGCCACATCACGAGGAGCGGGCGACGCTCCATTATAGCGCCGACGAACTTTTCGCAGTCGTGGCGGACGTGAAGGATTATCCCGCGTTCGTTCCCTGGTGCAGCGGTGCACGTCTCCACCGCGCGGATGAGCGAGAGATCATCGCCGAGCTCGTCATCGGGTTCGGCCCATTCCAGGAAAGTTTCACCAGCCAGGTCACGCTGGATCGACCGCGACAAGTGCTCGTGCGTGCCACCGATGGGCCGTTGGAGCACCTGACAAACACCTGGACGTTCATTCCCATCGGGGACGCGACGCAGGTTGATTTTATCATCGACTTCCAGTTCAAAAGTCATCTGCTGGATCACGTTGCGAGCGGGATGTTCCACGAAGCCACGACCCGCATGATGAGTGCGTTCGAGTCTCGGGTGCACATGCTTCACATGATGCGGCGGCACGCGACGCAGCATCCATCGACCTGACGGTTCGGCGGCATTTGAGGTGCACGATCGCCAGCTATGGGCCTGATGATTGCAACGACGGGGGAACGAGGGGCGTCGGGGTAATGGGGGTTGCTCCGGCAATGCCCAGGCCAGACTGCGCTGGCGACCCACTCGGGGACTGTGTCACAATACAACCCGACCACACCAAACCTTTCCTTGAGACCGCTGCGCGGACTGCGTAGGCTTGCCAATGCTTCTCGTCCCCCGAAACTCTCGAAAATTTGAAACATCAAGTTACAATCAGGAAAGCTGGTGGCCTCGGGCAACCACCACCGCCGCCAAGTGGTTCCATTCACCCCCCCGGTACAGCTAGCATCTCCTCTCCGGCGGAATTGCCTGCCTCGGCACCTGCCGTCTGTTAACGAAAGGTGTGACCCAATGTCGGCAGGTATGGCCGCCCCGCCTCCCAACCGCTCGCCCGGCAGCCCGCCATCCGGCCCCCCGTCGTCGGGCATGGCGTCCTCGGGCATGGCGTCCTCGGGCACGGCGTCCGCGGTCACGGCGTCCGGAATGCCAGCGGGCCTTGCCCCCGGCGAAACCTCCCGCATGATCGAACAGCTCGATGCTCTCGGTGTGCTCATGGGCAAAGCCCGCGCCGAGGTCGGCAGCGTCATCTTTGGTCAGGACACGGTGGTCGAGCAGACCTTCATCACAATCCTCTCGGGTGGCCACGCGTTGCTGATCGGTGTCCCCGGCCTTGGCAAAAGCCGTCTCGTCGAGACCATGGGAGTCGTGCTCGGCCTCGACACCAAGCGGGTGCAGTTCACCCCGGACCTGATGCCCGCCGATATCATCGGCGGCGAGGTGCTGGATGAGATCGACGGCCGCCGCTCGTTCCGATTTGTGCCCGGTCCGGTGTTCTGCCAGTTGCTGATGG
Source organism: Acetobacteraceae bacterium (assembly GCA_049519555.1). Classification (GTDB taxonomy): domain Bacteria; phylum Pseudomonadota; class Alphaproteobacteria; order Acetobacterales; family Acetobacteraceae; genus Rhodopila. The sequence continues at coordinate 17,019 of JBEKQQ010000110.1, read as the reverse complement.
CCGACGAGATCAACCGCGCCAGCCCGCGGACCCAGTCCGCGCTGCTGCAGTCGATGCAGGAGCAGCGCGTCGCCATCGCCGGCTTCCAGCACGCCTTGCCGCGCCCGTTCCACGTCCTGGCCACGCAGAATCCGATTGAGCAGGAGGGCACCTATCCCCTCCCCGAAGCCCAGTTGGACCGGTTTCTGCTGGCCATCGACATCACGTATCCCGAGGTCGCCGCCGAACGCGCCATGCTGGTCGCCACCACTGGCGCCGATAACCCAAGCGCCGACCGCGTCGTGACACCTGAGCAATTGATCGAGGCGCAAACCCTGATCCGCCGCATGCCGGTGGGCGAGGCAGTTGTCGACGCGATCCTTGCCATGGTCCGCTCCGGGCGGCCGGAGAGCACCGACCTCGACGTAGTGCGCCATCATGTCGCCTGGGGGCCTGGCCCGCGCGCCGCCCAGGCGCTGATGCTGGCGTGTCGGGCGCGGGCGATATTGGGCGGGCGGCTGATGCCGAGTCTGGACGATGTGGCAGCGCTGGCCGGACCCGTGCTGCGGCATCGCATGGCGTTGAATTTCTCCGCGCGTGCCGACGGCATTGCGCTGGACGAAGTCATCGACCGGCTGGTCGAACGTCTTGGTTGATCTGCCAATCGGTCCTCCGGGCTACGATCTCGCCCGCGCGCGGCGGGCCGAAGTGCTTGGCAGCCGATTGCCGCCGCTACTGGTTGCCGCTAGGCGCGTTGCCGCGACCGTGGCGCAAGGCGTGCACGGCCGCCGGCGGGTCGGCCAGGGCGACAGTTTCTGGCAGTTCCGACCGTACGTGTCCGGCGATCCGGTCAATCGCATCGACTGGCGCCAGTCGGCCCGCAGCGGCCGCGAGCCGCCGGAAGGCTGGCTGGTCCGACAAACCGAATGGGACGCCGCACAAACGGTGTACTTGTGGCGCGATGGCTCGGCGTCGATGGCCTGGCGCTCCCGCGCCGCGGCGTCCGACAAGCGCGATCGTGCCAGCCTGCTGCTGCTGGCGCTGGCCTCGCTGCTGCTGCGCGGCGGCGAACGGGTCGCCGTGATCCGGTCCGGCACGCGGTCCATCTCCGGCCGTTTCGGGCTGGACCGGGTGCTCGAGGAGCTTGACCAGGCGCGAGACGATGACGATCTGCCGCCGCGGTTTCCGCTGCCGCGGCACGCCCAGGTTGTGCTGTTCGGCGACTTCTTGTCACAGTTGGAGCGAATTCAGGAGACCATCGGCCAAATGTCGGCGGTCCCCGCCACCGGCTACCTGCTGCAGATCCTCGATCCGGCCGAAGCGACGCTGCCCTACGACGGCCGAATCCGCTTCCGAGGCCTGCAAGGCGAGCGGGATACGCTGATCCCGCGCGTCGAGAACATCCGCGTCACTTACCGGGACCGGCTGAAACAGCAGCAAGAAGGGCTCGCGGCAATCTGCTCCGCCGCCGGGTTCGGTTTCGGCGTGCACCACACCGACCACGCCCCCGAGACGGCGTTGCTGTCGCTCTATACCGCGTTGGGCGTGCGATGAGGCGCGGGAGCGCCGGGGTTTCACCCCGGACCCCGACCAGGAGGCGCTGCCTCTTGGACCTCCGCCAAGGACAGTGGCCCTTGGAACCATTCATTTTGGTAGGATCTCTGAGGAGGGCCGACACGGACGTTGAAATGTCCCGGTTGGCCCTCCTCAGAGACCCTACCAAGGGACAGATTGCAAAGGGCCTCGCCCTTTGCCAGGGGTCCAGGGGACAGCGTCCACTGGCGGGTTCGAGGGCGGAGCCCTCGCGCTTCCTTGCCCTCAGTTGCGCACCCCACGCCGGCACAGGCGGCGCAGTGTCATGATATTCGTAGCGCCGCTGGCCTTGGTGGCGTTGGTGGCGTTGCCGCTTTTGTGGTGGCTGTTGCGGGTTACGCCGCCCGCGCCGCGGCGGGAGATTTTTCCGGCCATTAGCCTGTTGCTCGGTCTGCACCCGACCGAGGAAACCCCCGCTCGCACGCCCTGGTGGTTGTTGCTGCTGCGGTTGGTCGCGGCGGCTTTGGTGATTTTGGCCTTGGCGCGTCCGGTGTTGGACAGCGCGGGGTCGATGGCTGGTAGTGGTCCGGTGCTGTTGGTGATCGACAACGGGTGGGCTGCCGCAGCCGACTGGCCGCGCCGGATGCAAATGGCGAACACTGTGCTGGATCGCGCGGCTCGCGCCGGCCGCTCCGTGGCCTTGCTCGCTACTGCCGCTGGCGAGACCGGTGCCGCGCCAAAGGCCACCGCGCCCATGCCGGTCACGGATCTGCGGTCCCAACTGGGTGCGTTGCGGCCGGAGCCCTGGCCGTCCGACCGCGCTGCCGCCGTGCCGCGCGACTGGACATATCCGGGAACCGATGTCGTCTACATCGCCGACGGGCTGCAGGACGGCTCGGACTTCCCGGCGTTCGACCAGCGCCTGTCCGCCCTGGGCAAGGTGACCGAGTTCTGCTGTCTGATCCCTCCCAAGCTGCTGCTGCCGCCGCTAATCGAGGCTGACCGCATGGCGGTGCGGGTGGCGCGGGCCTCCGGTGACAAGCCGGACACCGCCGTCGTGCTGGCCCAGGAGGGAGACGGCAGGACAATGGCGCGGGCCGACGTCCATCTGGCGGCCGACGAGACGGCCGGCACGGCGACGCTGCATTTGCCGCTGGAACTGCGTAACCGGATTAGTCAGTTGGTGTTGGAAGGACCGCCCTCGGCCGGATCGATCGTGTTGCTGGATGAGCGGTGGCGGCGGCGTCCGGTCGGATTGCTGACCACCGACATGACCGCAGCCGACGCTCCGCTAACCGGTCCGCTGTATTATCTACGGCGCGCTCTGGCCCCATACGCCGAATTGCGCGACGGCGATCTGCCCACGCTGCTGCGCGGCGAACTGTCCGTGCTGGTGCTCGCCGATCGTGCTTTGACCGCTGGCCCCGAACTGACCGCGCTGACCGCGTGGGTGCAGAAAGGTGGTCTGCTGATCCGCTTCGCCGGCCCGCGTCTGGCCGAGGCCACGACGCCCGACCCGTTGCTGCCCGTGCATTTGCTGAATGGCGATCGCCAACTGGGCGGCACCATGTCGTGGAGCAAGCCGGCCGGCCTCGCGCCATTCCCCACCGCCTCTCCGTTCAATGGCCTGACCGTGCCGGATGACGTGCTGATCCGGCGTCAGGTGCTCGCTGAGCCAGGCGCCGATCTGGCCTCCCACACCTGGGCGTCGCTGGCGGACGGCACGCCGCTGGTGACGCGGACGGACCTGGGCGCCGGCCAGATCGTGCTGTTCCACGTGACTTCGAACGCCGACTGGTCGAATCTGCCGCTGTCCGGGCTGTTTGTGGACATGCTGAAGCGGTTGGTGGCGTTGTCGGCCGGGGTGGCGAGCGCTGCCGATACCACCGTGCTGGCACCTACCGAGTCGCTCGACGGGTTTGGTCGCCTCGGACGGCCGCCTGAGGCAGCGCAAGGGCTGGAGGCCGTCGCGTTCGGCAAGACCCCCGCCTCGCCGGTGCATCCGCCTGGTCTTTACGGTCCCGAGAACAGCCGGCATGCCCTCAACCTGGGCACCGCGGCCCCGAAGCTGGAACTGGCGCCCACGGTGAGCGGGGCCACATTGGAACCGTTTGGCGAGACCACTCAGGAACGAGAACTTGGGCCGCCCATCCTGGCGGTCGCGATTATCCTGTTGCTCGTCGACATGGTGCTGGCTCTGGGCTTGCGCGGGCTGTTGCGCCGCAGTGTCGCGGCGATAGTGGTGCTGTCTTTGGCGATGCCGGCGGCGCACGCGGTTGATCCGATCGCCAATCCGACCGACCCGTTGGCCAATCCGGCACTGACGACGCGTTTGGGTTACATCGTGTCGGGCGATCCCCGGGTCGACGCGATCGCCAAAGCGGGGCTGACCGGTTTGTCCGAATATGTCAACCAGCGCACAGCAGCAACGCTGGTCAGACCCGATGCGGTGGAGCCCGGCAAGACCGATCTCAGCCTGTATCCGTTGCTGTACTGGCCGATCATCGCCGAAGCCGAGCCGCCGTCGGCCGAGCAGGTGACCGCACTCAACGACTACATGGCGCATGGCGGAATTATCGTGATCGACACGCGGGATTCAGGGTCCGGTGCGGGGTTTGCGCCGGGCACGGATGAGGCGCTGAAACGGGTGGCGCGCAACCTGGCAATCCCGGCACTGACGCAATTGTCCAGCGATCATGTGCTGGCAAGGGCGTTTTACTTACTAAGCGAATATCCGGGGCGTTTCACCGGCGATCCAGTCTGGGTGCAGCGCGATGAGGATCGCACCAACGACAGTGTGTCCCCCGTCATCATCGGCGGCAACGACTGGGCTTCGGCCTGGGCCGTGGATGATCAGGGGCGCAATCCATACGCGGTGATTCCGGGTGGGCAACGGCAACGGACGTTGGCGTATCGGTTTGGAGTCAATTTGGTGATGTATGCACTAACCGGGAATTATAAGGGGGATCAGGTGCATATCCCGGCTATTTTGCAACGACTGGGGCAATAACGAAGGTCGGGTCGTCCGAAGGGTTTGTGCGCGTGGCGCGGTTCCATTGCACGCCGAGGACGCGGAGTTGGCGGAGGACGCGGAGAAGGAAGCCGCAGCTTTGTCTGACGCAGGTATCACCTCTGCACAGAGCGACGGTGTTCACGGTCAGGCGCTTTTTCGTCGTTGGCGGCGATTTTATTGATCGTGGGGTTTGGGCGATGCGTTGTGACGAGCAATGCCCGGATCGCCTTATGGTCGCGCGGACGTGCCGTCCGGTTCAAGGACGCTTCGCGCCGGCGCAGCCGGTTGCCTTCGGCACTCCTTGAGCCGTTCGGCCTGCCCGCGCTGATCGGATACGTGGCCGGGACGTGAAAACGGCCATGCCGACCGAACATGAAAACCTGGGAAGAAGGCGCGTGGTTCCGGCCGCTCCCGGGCGGCGAATGCCCGGACGGGACGACATGCTCCAGCGATGTAGGATGGGTCACCTCATGCGGCTCCTTCCTTGTGAATAACAACACCCTTGGCGATGGCCGCGAGCGATCAGGCTTCAGCCTCGGTCCAAGGCTTTCTGGCTTTCAGCATGGCATTGGCGATCACCAGCAGCTTGCGCATCACCGCGATCAGGGCTGTCTTCTTTTCTTTCCCACCAGCGACCAGGCGGCGGTAAAACGCACGCAGCGGTTTGTTGCACTGGATCATCGACAGGCAGGCGACATACAACGGTGCCCGCACCTGAAGGGCGGCCGGCTTTGATCGTCCGCTTGCCGCGCCACCGGCCGCTGTCCTGGTTGATTGGTGCTACCCCCTCCAATGCCGCGATCTCATGACGATCGACGATGCTGAGTTCGGGCAACTCCGCGATGAAGACCCGCGCAACCACATCGCCGACGCCCGGAATGCTCTTCAAGAGGGCCGCTTTGGCCTGAAACACCGGGCTGGCATCGATCAGCTTGCCGATCGCCCGCTCGATGCGCGCGATCTCGGCCTGAAGCTGACGCAGCACCTTGGCATAGGAACGGCGGGTCAGCGGGTTCTAGGCTTTTGCCCCGCGCTGCTTCTCCGCCTTCGCCATCTCGACCAGTTGAGAGGGCCGGGCGAGCAATGCTCGCAGCTCGCTGAGTTGCGCGTCCGCCGGCGGTTTCGGTTCGAGATTCGTCATCTCCGCGAACTGAGCGATCACGCCCGCGTCGATCCTGTCGGTTTTGGCAAGCCGGCCGAGAGCGCCGGCGAACTGGCGGGTCTGGCGCGGATTGACGATCGCCACCGGCAGGCCGGCGTTCGACAATGTGGCGGCGATGATGGCCTCGTATCCGCCGGTTGCTTCGAGCGCAATGACCTTTGGCCTCAACGGCTTCAGACGAGTGACCAGATGATCGAGACTGCTCGCGTCTGTGTCGCAGCCAAAAGCGATGGCATCTGGCCGGATGTGGACTTCGATCCGGTCTTTCCCAACGTCGATCCCCACATAACGTAACGGCATGGCTTCGGTGTCCATTTGACCCTACCTCCTGGATACGGGCTCAAGGCCCAGACGACTGTTCGGGTTCGGTGGACGTACCGGCCGGCGCCACTTGCTCTGTGACGGTCTCGAGGACCAAGGTTTGAACGGGCTACCGGCCGGAATCAAACGTCCAGGGTTAATTAGACCGAAGACGCAAGGACCAACATAGGAGGTTTTGACGGGTTGCCGGAGCGTTCTTCCTGGCCGCCCGAAGCGACGACCGTCCGGTTTTGGCGAAAGGGACCGGTCGGCTTCGAATAGACCGCTTTGGCTGGATGAACGAACCCGCTGCGCGGGAGCGGTGTAGACGGTGACGATTGCGTAAAGGCTCGACACTGCAGCACTGGTTGAGCATGGCCGCTGGGCGGACCGAACATTTCGGCTTCTTCAACCAGGAAGGAGCCGACCGATGGACGAGACCATTCGCACTGCTGCGATCAGCCCCCTGCGCCAACGCATGATCGACGACATGAACGTGCGCCGGTTTTCGCGCGAGACCCAGCGCAACTACGTCCGTGACGTTGGACGCTTCGCCACGTTCCTGGGGCGCTCGCCCGACACGGCGACGCCCGATGACGTGCGCCAGTTCCAGATCGAACAGCGCGAGGCCGGCGTGCCGACGCCGACCATGAACAGCATAGTGTCGGCGTTGCGGTTCTTCTTCACGCAGACCATCGATCGGCCCGACCTGGCGCGCAAGCTGGTCAGGGCGGCGCATCCGCGCAACCTGCCCGTAGTGCTGAGCCGCGACGAGGTGGTGCGGCTGCTCAACGCGACCACCACGGTCAAGTATCAAGCCGCCCTCTCGGTCGCTTACGGCGCCGGCCTGCGCGTGGCAGAGGTCGCAGCCCTCAAGGTCACCGATGTCGACAGCGAGCGCATGCTGCTGCGGGTCGAGCGTGGCAAGGGCGGCCGCTACCGTAACGCCATGCTCCCAGCCGATTTGCTGACCTTGCTGCGGGAGTGGTGGAAGGTCGGGCGGCAACAGGGCGTGTTGCACCCACAAGGCTGGCTGTTCCCGGGTCAGGACGCGATGCGGCCGGTCAGCACTCGGCACCTGCACCGGATCGTCGTCGAGGCGGCGCAGAGGGCGGAGATCACCAAGCGGGTCGGGCCGCACACGCTGCGGCACAGTTTCGCGACGCATCTGCTGGAAGACGGCGTCGATGTCCGCGTCATCCAGGCCCTGCTCGGTCACGCCCGGCTCGATACCACCGCGCTCTACACCAGGGTGGCCACGCGCACGGTGCGCGCGGTGATCAGCCCGCTCGACAGGCTCGGGATGCTTGCGGCCCCAGACACCACACGAGAGGGCACTCCCGCCAGCTGAGGCGATGCGCACCTCGCTCGAGGTCGCCGATATCCTGCGGGCCGCCGGTCCCGCCTACCGCGCCACCCAGGCCGGGCACCTGAGCCTGCAGCCGCTCAAGGCCATGTCGGCGATCGAGCACTGCCGCCCCGCCGCCCTCGGCGGTCATGTCGAGGCCTGCGCGGACTGCGGCCACCAGCGCATCGCCTGCAACAGCTGCCGCAATCGGCACTGCCCCAGGTGCCAGGGTGCGGCCGCCCGCACCTGGCTCGCCGAGCGCGAGGCAGATCTGCTGCCGGTCGGATACTTCCACGTCGTCTTCACGCTGCCGGCCGAGATCGCCGACGTCGCGTACCAGAACAAGGCCGTCGTCTACGACCTGCTGTTCCAGGCGGCGTCCGAGACCATGTTGAGGATCGCGGCGGACCCAAAGCATCTCGGCGCCCGGATCGGCATCACCGCCGTGCTGCACACGTGGGGATCGGCGCTGACCCACCACCCGCATGTGCACATGGTCGTCCCGGGCGGCGGCATCGCGCTCGATGGCCAGCGCCGGATCGCTTCGCGACCCGCGTTCCTGTTGCCGGTGCGCGTGCTTGGCAAGCTGTTCCGGGGCGTGTTCCTGAGCCGGTTGCTGGCCCTGTACGACGCCGGCGGGCTCGCCTTCTTCGGCGGCCTTGCGCCCCTCGCCGAGCGCCGGGCCTTCCTTCGGCACCTGGCACCGGTGCGCAAGAAGCGCTGGGCCGTCTATGCCAAACCGCCCTTCGCCGGTCCCGAGGCGGTGCTCGCCTATCTCTCGCGCTACACGCACCGGGTCGCGCTCTCCAACCGTCGGCTGCTTGCCTTCGACGCAGACGGCGTTACCTTCCGCTACAAGGATTACCGGCGCGACGGCGGGCAGCGGCACCGCGTCATGACGCTCGCGACCGACGAGTTCATCCGCCGCTTCCTGCTTCACGTGCTGCCACGCGGCTTCCATCGCATCCGCCACTACGGCCTGCTCGCCAGCGCGGCACGCAAGGTCAGCCTTGCCCGCGCTCGCGACCTTCTGGCGGTCGCACCGCTACCCGATGACGACCCGCCGGAACAGCCGCGTGATGTGCGGCCGCCGTGCCCCTGTTGTGGCGCCAGCATGATCATCGTCGAGATTTTCGCTCGCTGGTGCCAGCCCCGGGCGCCTCCTCGCGCGCCATACTCAGCCGAGGAGGTTTCTCCGTGACCCGGCACGGACCAAACCACGCCTGCGCCGTAGCGACCTTGCTGCGGCAATCAGACAATGTCGTGCCAGATCTCGTCGGCGACACTCCAACTCTCGCTGTCGGCGATCATTGCAGCCCGCAGAACCGGCACACCGCACACCGATACCGGAACGAAGCAGGTCGGTGGACAAGCCGCGGCGATCGCCGCGCCGCTTCCTGCATCAGCTAAAATCCCAAATCCCCATAGACAGAGGCCTGCCCACCGCGGGTTCGTTCCTCCAAGACTTTCGTACGCCTTCGGCGCCCGAAACTCTTCAGGATTTTGGTCGGTCCATTTTCGGGGCGTCCCGATGGGAAACCAGACATCCGCCCTCCGCTGGACGTGGCTGAAAGCGGTATGGCAGCTTTGGAGCAAGCGGGACTGGGAAGCTGCCGTTCACGCCGCCGGAGCGGTTCGACCCGTAGGAACCCGCAACCCTCCATCGGTGGGGTCCTGAGCACAGGATTGCGAAACTCCGACAAGGTGGTAAGTGTATCGGCGAACCTGAAAAAACCTGAATCGGGAGCGCCGGGGTGTCCGAGCAAGGCCGGAGCCTGGTCTATGAGTCCGGGAAGTGGCAGGTCCACCTCGGACGACGTGAATTGCTATCGAATAGTGTCGTGGTGCCCATCGGCGCCCGCGCGTTCGAAATCATCGAGGTCTTGGTTCGGTCAGCCAACGAACTGGTGACAAAGAACGAGCTCATGGATCGCATATGGCCGGGCGCCATGGTCGGAGAAAACACGCTCCAGGTTCACATATCGGCGATCCGTAGAGTACTTGGCGCGGATCGGGCCATGCTGAAGACGGCTTCTGGTCGAGGCTACCGCCTGCTCGGGAACTGGACGCCTCTACAACAGGGCCTGGCGACCGCATCGGTTGCTTCCCCCCAAATGCGTGAACCCGAAGCTCCACCGGCGAACAACTTCCCCCTGATCGCCGGGCGCCTGATCGGTCGGGCCGCTGCCGTGCGGCATGTGCGAGACCTTGTCTCGGCTTACCGGGTTGTGACGCTGACGGGCCCAGGCGGCATCGGGAAGACCTCGCTTGCCATCGAGGCAGCCCGCGACCTGTTCGCCGACTTCGACGACGGTGCATGGTTTGTTGAGCTGGCCTCTCTGTCTGCCCCCGACCTCGTGCCGTCCACGGTCGCCAGCGCGCTCGGGCTGAAGCTCAGCGGCGAAATTTCGGCGGAGTCGGTCGCCCGCGCCATCGGCGCGAAGCATCTTCTGTTTGTGCTCGACAATTGCGAGCACGTCATCGACGCGGCGGCCAGCCTGGCCGAGCGCTTCACGCGCTTGTGCCCACACACCACGATTCTCGCGACCAGTCGCGAACTCTTGCGGATCGACGGCGAGGCGGTCTGGCGCGTTCCGCCGCTCGATGTGCCCGATGTCGAACAGGAAACGCCGGACCGCATACTGTGCCACAGCGCAGTGGAGTTGTTCATCGCCAGGACGACAGCGATGGGCACAGACGGCGCACCGCGCACCGAAGACCTCGCATTGATTGCCGCGATCTGTCGACGCCTCGACGGAATCCCGCTTGCCATCGAATTCGCGGCGGCCAGTGCCGCCACGCTTGGAGTCGCGCAGGTGGCCGCAGGCCTGCGCGACCGCTTTTCGCTGTTGACTCGTGGCCGCCGCACAGCATTCGCACGGCAGAGGACACTGCGCGCGACGCTCGATTGGAGCCATGAGCTACTGACGGAAGCAGAGCGGCGGTTGTTCCGACGCCTTGCTGTCTTCTCCGCCGGGTTCACCGTCGATGCCGCCGCCGCTATCATAGTGAATACTGGGCTCGATGCGGGAACCGTGATGGATGGCATCGCCAATCTTGTCATGAAATCGTTGGTCGCTGCGGATAGTAGCGACACCAAACCGTGGTTCCGTCTGCTCGACACGACCCGCGCCTATGCGCTCGAGAAGCTCGACGAGAGCGGTGAGCGTGAGCAGATCGCGCGCCGCCACGCTGAGTATTTTCGGGACCTGTTCGCGCCCGCAGAAACGGAGTTGAAGACGCAGCCCGCCGTCGAATGGCGTACTGATTACTTACGACAAATCGACGATTTGCGCGTGGCGCTCGATTGGGCTTTTTCGGCGAACGGCGACGCGCCGGCTGGCGTTGCGCTGACCGCCGCCGCCGTGCCGCTGTGGATGCAATTGTCGCTGATGGAAGAGTGCCGCGATCGCGTCAGGCAGGCGCTGACCGCTGGCAATTCCGGCGTCCGTCAGAACGCTCGGATCGAAATGATATTGCACGCCGCGCTCGGCGCCTCGCTGACGTACTCGATGGGTCCGGTGCCGGAGACGGTCGCGGCATGGTTGAGAACGTTGCGTCTTGCGGAGGATCTGGACGATACCGAATATCGGTTGCGTGGCTTGCGTGGACTTTGGTCGTATCGCATGAACGTCGGCGAGTATCGCGCGGCATTGGCCCTGGCCGACGAATTCCGCGACCTCGCCGAGCGCCAGGCGGATTGGGCCACGGTGCGAGCCGGCAATCGAATGTCGGCCCTTATCTTGCACTACATGGGTGAGCAAGCTGACGCGCGCAAACGGATCGAATCGATGACCCGAACGTCCGTCGCCGCATCGCCGGCGCCGCCGACAGCGCGGTTGATGGTCGATCCAGATGTGGCCGCGCCGGCGCTTCTCGCGCGGATTCTGTGGTTGCAAGGCTTTCCCGATCAGGCCACACGGACGGCGGAAATCGCGGTGCATCGTGCCTCCTCGGCCAGTCACACGATTTCCATATGTCATGCGTTGGCACAGGCCGCGTGCCCGATCGCTCTTTGGACCGGCAATCTCCTCGCAGCGGAGGGATTTGTCACGACGCTGGCCGACCTCGCGTCGCGACATGCGCTCGGGGGCTGGATTGCTCGCGCGCAATGCTTCGAAGGAGCGTTGTTAATCAGCCAAGGCCAGGTGACACGCGGTGCGTCCGTCCTCCAGTCCGCAATCCCGCGCATGGGTGCCGCTGGCTCGGTCGCTGAATCCCCTGCATTTCTCGCGGTATTGGCGCACGGCTGGAGACTCGCGGGGCAATTGGAAAATGGATTGGCGGCAATCAATGAAGCACTCGGGCGATCGGTTAGTACCGGCGAACGCTGGTGCACGCCCGAGCTCGTTCGCATCAAGGGCGAAATCCTGCTCCAGCTTGGGCCTGACCAAACCCAGACTGCGGCGAACTGCTTCGATCAGGCCGCGGTGATGGCGCGTGAACAGGGCGCCTTGTCCTGGGAGTTGCGTATCGGGCTCAGCCTGTGCCGCTTGAGGGTGGCACAGGGGCGGGGCCATGAGGGCCGGCGGGAACTGGCGTCGCTTTACAACCGGTTCATCGAAGGTTTCATGACTGCGGATTTGCAGGCCGCCCGCACCATGTCCGGTGCGGTTTTGCAATGATGTTGTTTACAGGTTGATTACCACCCGCCGGGCGATATGAGCCGGTCGCCCGACGTTGACCCTTTCTCACCGGGATGATCAATGGCCCAATACTGGAGTTTTTGCCTCTGGTCGCACAAACCTCTGTAAAGGAAAGATGCCGGCCTCTTTAGCGGAAAGATGCCGGTCTCCTTAGCGCCAGCCGTGGGCGCAAACTGGAACGAGCAGGTGGCGCGGATGCCGGTAGCTCGTGGCGTATTGCGAATGATACAGGACGCTATCATACGCGGTTTTTCCCGTGTGCGCCTGCACGCCAATCTCCCTGTGTGGCGTTGGCTCCGCCTGCTGAGTTCCCTGTTCAGGCACCGCGGCGGTCGAAACTGCCGGGAATCGGCGTTAGGGGGCTCCGCGTATGTCAGACCCTGTTCTCTACCGCAGTCGCCGACGTCGGCTGCGGCGAATGCCATTTGTCTCGCCACGTCAATGGTACCGTCGCCTGATATTCTGGACCGGCGCCGTGGTCGTCGCGGCGATCGCGATCGCTTTTGCCGATCTTGTCGCCGTTCTGGTCTGCAGGGTTAGCGGCGGCCTGGCCGGTGGGCTGTTCAGCGCAGCTCCGGTGCATGCCGCTGGTGGGCTGTCCGGGCGTCCCGGGCGGTTGCTTTCGCGCTATCCTGTTGCGTTCGCCGGGATGTGCGGCCTGGGCATCGCCGCCATCGGCGTGGTGTCGGGTGGCCAGACCTACGGCACAGGTTATGAGCAGGCCCGCGGAATGGTGGAGGCGACACAACACCTTCCTGGTACCTACGTCGTCCTGAAATTCCTTGCCACGGCGATCTCCTATATCAGCGGAATTCCCGGCAGGTTGTTTGCGCCATCGTTGTCGGTCGGCGCGGGCCTCGGAGCCTGGCTGGCGCATTTCATGCCGTCGGTGCCGGCGAGTGCGATCGTGCTGCTCGGAATGGTTGGGTATTTCTCCGGTGTGGTGCAGGCGCCAATAACTGCCACAATCATCGTGATGGAAATGACAGACAACCAGCGCGTCACCATTCCGTTGATGGCGACTGCATTCCTGGCGTTCGGCATGTCGCGGCTGGTGTGCCGCCGGCTACAATACAGCGCACTGGCGCGGCGTTTTCTTGAAGCGCAGGAGCGCAATGAAGCCCGTTGACTCTTGTGTCATCGACCAGCCCATGTGAAGCGCGGCCGATTGGGCCGTGTCACGTAGAGTCCTCCCGTTGGCGCAGAAAGGTCTGATACTGCAGACACGTTCTGCCCTGCCCGAACGATGACCTTCCCACCCGCGACTCCCTGAGGGTAGCGCTGGTACTAGTCGCCCGCGTCATTGAACCTGACAGTAGTTTGTGACTCTCTGGCAACGTCATCAACGTTGCCGGGAATCGGGGCATGTCAGAGGTCGTCGTGAAGAAGTACGTGGTTCGGCTGGACGCGGAGGAACGCGCGCGGCTGGAAGCGCTGATTGGCAAGGGCAAACATTCGGCCAGCACGATCCTCAGGGCGCGCATCTTGCTCAAGGCAGACATTTCCGAGGTCGGCGAAGCCTGGAGCGACGGCCGTATCGTGAAGGCCCTCGACACCAGCCTCGCCACCGTCCACAGGGTTCGCCAGTGTCTGGTCGAGGAGGGGCTCGACGCGGCACTTGCCCGTAGACCGCGTGCGAGACCGTCGATCCCCCGGATCTTCGATGGCGAAAAGGAAGCCAGACTGATCACGCTGGCCTACTCGAAGCCTCCGGCCGGGCACGCGAAATGGTCGCTCCGCCTGCTGGAACAGAAGGTCGTGGAACTGGGGATCGTCACCAAGGCCAGTGACAACACGATCGGGTGACAACACGATCGGGCGGACGCTGAAAAAACCATTCTCAAACCGCACCTGAAGCAACAATGGGTCATTCCGCCATCGGCCAACGCGGCGTTCGTGGCAGCGATGGAAGAGGTGCTGGAGGTTTACACGAGGCCGCGTGATCCAGCCCGGCCCTTGGTTTGTCTTGACGAGACCTCGAAACAACTGATCCGGGAAACTCGCGTGCCGTTGCCGATGAAGCGTGGCCAGCCGAGGCGCGTCGATTATGAATACGAACGCAACGGCACCGCCAATCTGTTCATGCTGTTCGCGCCGCTGGAAGGTTGGCGGCATGTCGAGGTGACTGATCGCCATGCCGCCGCCGATTATGCCGCCATGCTTCGGGACCTGTCGGATCGGTATTTCCCCACAGCGAACAAGATCGTTCTGGTGCAGGACAATCTCAGCACCCATACTGCGGCTTCGCTGTACGCCGCATTCGCACCGGCCGAGGCGCGCCGTCTCGCCGAGCGGTTCGAGTGGCACTATACGCCGAAGCACGGCAGTTGGCTGAACATGGCAGAGTCCGAACCCGGCGTTCTGTCATCGCAATGTCTGGATCGACGGATCGAGGACAAGGGCAGCCTTGTCGAGGAAGTCGCTGCCTGGCAGGCGCATCGAAACAAGCATCACGCCAAAGCCAACTGGCAGTTCACGAATGAGCATGCGCGGATAAAACTCAGGCGACTCTACCCGTCACTTTGAATGACTCGGGCGACTAGGTCTCCTCACAGGAAATGAACTGCGTCGCGAGATCGATCGGAATGGGCGCGGAGCCGCCCTTGGCTCCGGTCACCAAATGACTGCGCTCGGGATCAGCAGCTCGACGGCCAGGCATCCGCCTTGAGTCGACTGAGCCCACCCGCCCAAGAGTCCATTCTGACTGACGGCCCGGCACGGCGACCGGCTCGCCCCCAACCGCCCCACTCACCCCGGCGCGGCCTCCAACACATCGCCCAGTTTGTCGACGAGATAATCGGCGTCGGCGGCATCGATGGATTCAGAAACCGTCAGTACGCGGCTGATTACTCTGGCGCGGAACCGTTCCAAATCCCTTGCGTCGCCATCGAACCCGGTCTCGTCGACCACATCGACCGCAGCGCAAATCGCATCGAACAGATTTTCCGGCATCTGCGCCTTACGGTACAGCGCCGCCAGCCCGCGCCGGCTGGTCTCGTGGATCAGAATTTGCGCGTTGGTGATCGGCACATCGCCCTTTACCGCCATCGCTGCCTCAAAGAACGCGATGTCGCCGGTGCACAGCGCGCGCAGCATCAGCGTCGGGGTCAGCCGCCCACTGTGATGCATCTGCGCAACCATCATGGCCAGGTCTTCCTCCGCCGAGCCCATGCTCAGCCGGATGATGGCACTCTCGCGCGAGCGCAGCACGATGTCGGATGCGATGCCCGGCGACAACGCGTGCTCCTTCAGCAGATGTCGCTGCAACTCGTCTGAGACCATCGCAACCAGCCGCTCGGAGACGGTCAGCGGCAGACTGTGCCGCATCACCATGGCCTCTTTCACTCGAGTACTCTCGGCAAACCGGGTGACCGCATGATTGAGGCTGTGCTCGGCGATATTGGCGGTTTGGTTGTGCATCAGCACCGCGACCGCCGGTTCGGCGGCCAGATTGATCAGCGCGTCGGATACGGC
This sequence comes from Acetobacteraceae bacterium, assembly GCA_049519555.1. Lineage (GTDB taxonomy): Bacteria > Pseudomonadota > Alphaproteobacteria > Acetobacterales > Acetobacteraceae > Rhodopila. The sequence goes on along the minus strand of JBEKQQ010000110.1, from coordinate 1,564 downwards.
CTCGGTCAGATTTGGCCGCGCCGCGATTGCCTCCTGCTTGCGCGGGGAGCCGCGGCCGACCAGCTCCACCAGATCGTCGTCGGTCAGCACCAGCGAGTCGGTCAGCAGCGGCAACGCCACCTGGTCGATATCGTTGCCCAGTCGTTTGGCGACGTCTCTGGGCAGCAGTGGCGAGTGGCGCAGGCCCTCGGCGATCGAGGCGCGCACCCTGACCTCCACGTCCCGCGCCAGGATCCGTACGATATCCTGCGCCAGTGTGACTTCCCCGGGTCCGAGGTCCGGCCCGTTGAGGCTGGCGGCGACCTTGTCAGCCAGTTCTGTCCGCAACTCTGGCGAGGGTTCAGCCAGCAGCCGGTCGATATCAGTGCGTGACAGAGCGGTCGCCATGGGCACCTCGCGGGGGAGTCCGGAGGCCGCAGCATGCCACCAATGGCTGAACGACGGGTTAACAGCCCCATACAACAATTTGTCCGCGGCCACGGGTGCCGTGGCATTGGGAGCGGAGGAATTAGGATTGGCGACTGGTGCTCGGCTGCGCACCGATGGGTCTGATGCACCGACCCGCGGGTCAGGGTTTCGACCGGTTGTCTCCCAGTTGCGTCAGGATTTCGAAGGCAGCCCTCACGCGGGCGGCAATGGGAGAGTTCTTGTTGGTCAACAGGACGATGCCGAGCCGCCTTGCCGGCACGAACGCCACATACGCAGCAAATCCGTTGGTCGACCCGGTCTTGTTGATCAGCACATCGTCGCGCGGGGTAACGGGGGATCGAGTGCGGTCACCGGATTGGCTTGCAGGATGATCTTGTCGGCGTTCCCCGCCAGCAGATCCGGCAATCCGACCAGGTAACGATACTGTTCCCAGACCAGATCCTGCGTCATCGCGCCAACCTGGCAATAACCCGTGTGGGTGGCGGTGATGGCCTGCTGTCGCTGTTGGTTAAGGTCGAGCATCCGCATATTGGCCGCGACAAAGCGCAGCAGATCGGCGGCGGTCGTGCGGATGCCATAGGTCTCGGCGGCAGCGACCCCTGCCGTCATCCGCACCGGATTGAGGCCCATGGTATAACCCTGCGCATAGTTGCCCGCTTGGGCCTGCGGAACGCCGAGATAGGTGTGGTGCAAGCCCAAACCTGCGGACAGCGTCGTCTGCTCCAGCGTCGCGAAGTCGCCGTTCATGCTCTGCGCGGTGACCAGCCCGAGCAGCCCGAAACCCGAATTGGAATAGGTGCGATACGTTCCGGGTGCGTAGGCCGGCCCCCAGTTTCGAAAATACGCTATGAGCTGCACGATGTCGGTGATGCCTTCTGGGACCTGCAATGGCAATCCGCCCGGCGTGTGCGTTGCAAGGTTCAGCACGCTCACGCTGTCGAATCTGCTGCCACGCAATGTCGGAAAATATTGGCTGGCTTTGTCGGACAGCGACAGTTTGCCGCTGATCTGAGCGTAGGCCGCGAGGGTCGCAGTGAATGTTTTGCTGACCGAGCCGATCTCGAAGATCGTGTCGCCGGTGACCGCCTGGCCCGTGGCTTTCGAGGCAACGCCTCGGTTGTAAACGATGGTCTGG
>JBEKQQ010000109.1:0-20678 GCA_049519555.1 Acetobacteraceae bacterium | reverse complement strand
CCACGAATGCGCCGTTATCTGACGGAGTCGTTCGAAGGGCACCCCCTGGTCGTCGGTTTCGTTGCAGGTCTGATACGAAAGTCATTGTGGTCGGGAATGAATTTTGACAAATGGGTCGACGATCCTCGCGGTGGAGCCGCGATCGACCTGACCTCTCCCGACATCAAACAGCGCCGGACCAACATTCTGAAGCTCGCATTCGATGGCCTGCAACAGAATGCTCGTGATCTGATCGCACGGATGGCCATGCTGACAAACGCGGTCCCATTCGAGGTTCTGGAGGTCCTCAATCCGCTGCGTCCCGACCCACCAAAGGAAGTCTCGACCTCGGATGATACAACTTCGGAAGACCGGACGGAGGAGCTGGCGAAAGACCGCGACCTGTCGGCGAAATATCAGGCCGCCCTGGCTGTATGGTCGCAATCCTCCGAAGTTCATGGCGCGGCCACGTGGTTGAATGATACGCTGATTGATCTCGAAGCACGAGGTCTGATCATGGCCGATCACGATGAAGGTTTGTTTGACCTTCATCCCGTCGTGCGCGGATATGCCGTTGCGTGGTTAGATCGGACTGCGCGTGGTGCAGTTGGCCAGCGTATTGCCGATTATTATTCCACTAAATCCACCTCAAATTTTGAAAATGCAACGTCGATCAAGGATTTCGCCGATGGATTGCAGGTCATCAAGGCACTGAGTCTCGCAGGAATGAACGAGCAAGCGACTAATGCCCTGCAAGACCTGTCGGAACACTTATTTCGCCTGGAATTATATCACGAAATTCTCGCATTGATGCGACCTTGGTATCCAGCAGGTTGGCGCGCGCTTGCCGATGGCGTTGATGATCCCGAGGTGCTCGCGGCAGTGGCTGCCTTGTTGCTTAGCCGGCTTGGACGTCATGAGGAGGCGGCCCTCCAAGGCATTCTTGTTATTAAGGCATCGGTTTCCGCCAATGATTTGGAGGGGGCCTGTGTTGCACTGGCAATCCTCGCGCCGGCCATGGCCTCAGAGAATAGGCTGGCAAGTGCAGAAAGAGCGGCAAGGTTAGCCGTCGAAATCAATAAAATCGTTAATTGGGATGAAGATTTCGTGAGGATATCCCTGAGTGAAATTCTGCTCATAGTCGATGGGCGGGAGGAGGCGAGGCTGCTGTTGGGCGAAATAACAAGCAAGCCTGTATATTCCGACCGATTCGAGGAGTTTATTGCCGCCACTGCCAGTTGGATTGAAGCAACGTTGCACTTACGTGGCGGAACTCTCACCACGGCCCGCCTGGATCGTTCCATTGAGCGTGCCCGGCAGTCGGGCCAACGCGCAGCTGAACGACGCCTTTGGCAGGTCGCTGGAGAATTGCGTCAATCCATCGAAGATCATTCCGGGGCAGCCGAAGCGTTTTCCCGAGCAATTGAGATGGCACGCGAGGTCGGACAGCGCGACGCCCAATCGGAGGCGTTACGGAGTCTTTCGCTGGTTCAACTTGGCCGGGCGGATGAAGCGCGCGCCACCGCCGCCGCCCTTTCGGTCGAACGCGACCCGCCGCACGTTGCGATGGCGCAACTTTGGCTGGCCCTGAACCAACGTGACAAAGCCCGCGATCATGCGCTCCGTGGTTATAAGTGGGCCTGGGCGGACGGCCCGCCATATTCACGCCACTGGGAACTCAGTGCCTGCGAGGCCGTGCTGAATGCCCTCGACGAGCCCCTGCCCGTCCTACGGCCCTACGACCCGGCCCGAGTCGAGCCGCTGCCCTATGAGGCTGACATCCGCCGTCTGCTGGCAGAGCACGCGGACAAGAAGCCGTCCTGACGCACGGGACCCCCACCTTGCCTCGCGGCCCAATCCCCGCCATGTCTCGCCCAAACCAACGCTCCAGGAGAACTTCCCATGGCTGACCGGCCCTTCAACCAGGCTGACCTCGACGTGCTGGCCCAGTGGGACACGCCGACCATCTGCAACGGACTGGAGATCACCAACCCGGAGCGCCGCCGCTTCGGCTATACCGTCGAGCCGATGGTCTGCATCGACCCGAAAGCCAAACCGATCGTCGGCCTCGCCCGCGTCGGCATGATCCGGTCTACCGAGCCGCCCCGCGGCAAGGTCACCGACCGCGCCGATTATTACGACTACGTCCATGCCACCGACTTCCCGACCATCGCCGTGCTGCAGGACATCGACGGCCAGATCGGCTACGGCGCCTATTGGGGCGAGGTGCAGTCGAACATCCACAAAGCCCTCGGTGCCATCGGCTGCGTCACCAACGGCTCCTTCCGAGACCTGGACGCCTGGGCGCCCGGCTTCCAGATGGTCGGCGGCCGCATCGGGCCGAGCCACGCGCACGTCCACATGGTCACCTTCGGCCTGCCGGTGAATGTGTTCGGCATGCAGGCCGGTCACGACGACGTGATCCATGCCGACTTCCATGGCGCAGTGGTGATTCCGGCCGACGCGGTGCGGAAATTGCCGGCCGCTATTGACCTGATCTCGCGGCGTGAGAAAGTGATCCTCGACGTCTGCCGCTCGGCTGGCTTCACGCCCGCGAAACTGCGGGACGCGCTGAAGCGGTCGGGCGAAATTCACTGATTTGACGAGGGTGTAAGCATGCCCAACTACGAGTACGAGTGCGAATCCTGCGGCCCATTCACCGAAAACCGGCCAATGGCGGAGTTCGATCAACCGCAGCCCTGCCCAGATTGCGGCGATGCGGCGCCACGGTTGCTGACGTGCCCGGCGTTGGCCGGCGGCGCGACCGAGGACGCCGGCATATCGGCGCCGTCGCATCCCGGCGGCTGCGCCTGTTGCGCCGCGCCGAGGAGTTGGAGCGCCGAGGCGGTCTAGCTGATCTCACGCATTCCGCCACGCCGGCAAAATCCGCAGCGCGTTCCCCCGGCCGATCGCTGCCAGATCCTGGGCATCGAACCGAGCGGTCAGGCCGGCGACATGTTCGGCACTGGTGCGATACGGGAAGTCCGTGCCGAACAGGATCTGCGACACCGGCACGAGTTTGGCCAACGCCTGGATCGTGACTTCGTTGGCGACCTGGGCGGTGTCGTAATAAAACCGGTTCAGTTCGTGATCGACCATGTCGCGGGTGAACTTGCCTTTATACGGCGGCGTATTGACCATCTGGACACGGAACCGCTCGGCGACCGACGTAATCACGCCGCCGCCATGCGAAAAGATGAAGTTGATGTCGCTGTATCGAGCCGAAGCGCCACTGAAGATCAGGCTGGCCATCGTCCGGGTCGTATCGGCACCCCACTCGATGGCGGCATCCGACACGCCTTTGACCAGATTGACACAGCAACCGGGACTCATCGGATGAGTATATACCACGGCCTTGCGACGGTTCAGTTCCTCGAAGACCGGTGCGAATTCGGCATAGCCCAACCATTTGTCACCATAATTGGTCATCATGCCGATGCCGTCGGCTTTTAAGGTATCGAAGGCGTACTCGATTTCCTTCAGGCTTTCGTCGATATAGGGCAGCGGCAACATCGCGAAGACACCGAACCGACCGGGATGATCCTTGGCCAGTTGGCGCGACCATTCGTTGGACTCCCGCGCCACTTTGGCGGCTTCGGCCGCTGGCAGAAAGCCAACCTGTGGCGGCATCGGCGACATGATGGACGTGGCCGTGCCCGCCTTGTCCATGTCTTCGAGCGATTTCTCCGGCGTCCAGGACGTCATCGGCGGATTGTCGAGTTTCGCCCGTTTGACCGCGTCGACATACGCCGGCGGAACGATGTGATGATGCACATCGATCATATGGACGGCCGGCTCGGCACGTGCGGCCGGAATCAAGGCCGCGGCGAGGCCTCCAAGAAACACGTGCCGGCGCCCACACAAACAACTCTGGTTCATTGTTCCCCCCCCGATCTTACCGCCGTTGTTCGGCGTTTCGCATTTGCGCAGGACGCCGTTACTTACGCCGGCGCAACACCGCGTCTCGCACCAGCGGCATGCGATCGTTGCCGAAATACATGTCGTCGCCGCCGACGAACATGGTGGGCGAGCCGAACCCGCCGCGGTCGATCAGTTCCTGCGTGTTGTTGCGCAGTTTGTCCTTGTTCGCCTGATCGTTGATCGCCGCAAAGAAAGCCGCCGGATCAATCCCGGCCTTCTGGCAAATCGAGGTCAGCGCATCATCTTTCGAGATATCCTCATCATCGCCCCAATAGGCATCGAAAGTAGCCAGCGCGAATGGCTCCAGTTGGTCGGTGCCCTCCAACCAGCAGCAACCACGCATCGCCTTGACGCTGTTCACCGGAAATACGGTTGGCCGGTAGTGCATCCGAATGCCAAGAAAGCGCGCCCAATCGGTCTGGTCTTTCTTGTTATACGCCACCTTGGGGGCGATCGGCTTTTCGCGCGAGTTGTGCACACTGGGATTGACCGCGTTGAACACCCCGCCGACCAAATGCGGCCGGAAGGTGATCGTTACGCCGATCTCCTTGCGCAATTCCAGCAGGCTGTGGAACGCAAAATACGTCCACGGGCTGGAGCAATCGAAGAAACATTCCAGTTCGGCCATGATTTGAATTCCCATTTGCGGACCACCGCGTCACGGCCGGGCTTGACCCGGCCATCTGGCGCCGCACGAGTTGGATCAGATGGCCGGGTCAAGCCCGCCATGAGAAAAGGGTGACGCCGGGCCATGACGTGGGAGTGCAGCCCGGCCACATCGGACCTCGCGCTCAGCCCACCGGCACCGGGCGAGCCCGCTGGTTGTACAACATCTTCGCGCGCCGATCCTTTTCCTCCTGTGACAATGTCGACGGATCCTCCGACATGTTCGCGCCCACTGCCATGCCACGCTGCACCCCTGGGCGGGCCGCCATCTCGTCGAACCAACGCTTGAAGTACTTGAATTCTTCGATGTCCTGGCCTTGTGCTTTCCAGTTCACCGTCCACGGATAGCAGATCATGTCGGCGATCGTGTACTGATCGCCGGCGAGATATTTGCTTTGATACAACCGATTGTTCATGACCCCGTACAGCCGGTTCACCTCATCGGTGAAGCGCGTAATGGCGTAGGTCTGATCACCTTTGCTGGCATCCAACCGGCGGAAGTGACCACATTCGCCGCTCTTGGGACCCTGGTTGGCCATCTGCCAGATCAGCCACTCATTCACCGCATATCGGCCGCGCATATCCTGTGGATAAAATTTGCCGACTTTCTCCGCGAGATACATCATGATCGCGCCGGACTCAAAAACCGCGAACGGCGCGCCGCCGTCGGCCGGGGTGGTATCGACCATGGTCGGCATGCGGTGGTTCGGGTTCATCTTGAGGAACTCGGGGGTGAACTGGTCGCCTTTGCCGATATTGCACGGGATGATGTTGTAAGGGATCGCCGCCTCTTCCAGCAGAATGGTGACCTTCTTGCCATTAGGTGTTGGCCAGTAATGCAGGTCGATCATGTCTTGTACTCCCTCGGGTTTGGCGTTTCTGCTGCTACCCTGGCACAATCGCGCCAACTCGGCCACACTGCCCAGTACCATGACCGGATGAACAATCGTGACTGATATCGTACTCGTGCATAGTTCCGATTTGCATGTCGACAACGACCCGACCCAAGGCCCTTACGGCGAAGACGGCACCACCGGCCTGCGGGTCGTGCTGGAAGCCGGAAAAGCCCACAACGCTGATTTCGTGCTGCTGGTGGGCGACGTGTTCGACAACAACCGCCAGCCGGCCCACATCCTCGACCGTTCCACCGAGTTGCTGGCGAACGCCGGTCGGCCGGTGCTGATTTTGCCAGGGAACCATGACCCGGTGACGCCGGACTCAGTCTACCTGCGTGGCGAAATGGCGAAGCTGCCCAACGTCCATATCATCGGCGTGACCCACGAACAGGTGGTACATTTTCCCGAATTCGACGTTGAATTCTGGGGCCATCCGCATATCGATTACGGCAACATGGCACCGCTAAGGGAGCCCAGGCCGCGCTCGTCGCGGTGGCATATCGTTCTCGCGCACGGACATTACGAGGAGGACGGTGCGGTGCCGCTGCGCCCGTCATGGCTGATCAGCGATGCCGAGATTGACGCCACCGAGGCTGATTATATCGCTCTCGGCCATTGGAACCGCGCGGCCCAGGTGGGGACCGGGAAGGTGCCGGCGTATTACTCCGGGTCACCCGATCTGGCGAAGACTGTCAACGTTGTGCGGCTGACCCATAACGGCGTGGTCGAGGTCACGCGCGAGCCGATCGTGTGGGATTAGCAACCGCTATCATTTACGCAAGAGTTCCCGTCAATGCGAGCACAGCGAAGCAATCTCCCGGTGCCCGCTGGCAGAGATTGCTTCGCTATCCTCGCAATGACTGGGGGGCGTGTCGATCCTTCAACGATTCGCGCGGTCGGGATGACCCTACCCAGCAAACACCATTTCCGGTGGGCGACCCTTTTCGTGCCGGCAATCCCAGAACAACCAGGCATGGTGATGCTGCCCGTGATTGGTCATCGGCCCCATATCGAACCACCTGATTCGCCGACGCAGAACGACGACCTTGCTGAGTGGGCCTGACGAAATCAAATTCGCCGCCTTCTTCCCCGCGAGCCATTGAAACCGCACCAGCAGCGCCAGCTGGCCATCGGCCTGTTCAGTCAACCGAATCGCATGCCGAACAAAATGCAACAGCGCACCCGGCACCTGAACGCCTTTCAGCGAGCCGCCGCCATCGCCATACGGCGGATTGGTTACCATGCTCTGGCAGCCGTCCGGGAAACTCTCGCACTCCAGAAAATCAACCCCGATCTGACCGTAGCCTCGATCTGCGATGTCGCTGGCCACGACCTCGTAGCCTCTCGCTTCGATCGTTCGAGCCATGGCGCCATCGCCACAGCACGGTTCCCAGACCGGACCGCGCAACGTCACGCTGTTCAGGAGTGCCTCGGTCACCCAGTCAGGCGTCGGATAAAAATCGTTCTCCTGACGATCGTAGCCTGAAATGTGAATCGGGCGGGCGTCGCGGTAGACGGTAATCTGACCCGGATCAACCAGTGTCACAGTGCGCTTCCTCTCAGCCGAGATCGGAACGACTCGGGATGCAACGGTTTTGCGATGAGCAGAGCGTTGCCGGGATCGAACCGATTCGGGAAGGGCCGTCCGCTGACTTTGCGAACGTTGTTGAGCAATCTTCCGATCTCCCGCTGACAGAGATTGCTTCGCTGCGCCCGCAAGGACAGAGGGCGGGTCGGGTGTCAGGGAAGCCGGGTGCTAACCGGTCGCCGCGACCTCCAGTACATGATCAGCTATTGCCAGGGACGCCGTCAGCCCGGGACTTTCGATCCCAAACAAATTGATCAGTCCCGGGACCCCATGGGTTTGCGGCCCTTGCACCACGAAGTCTTGCGCCTGAGCACCTCGCGGCACGATCTTCGGCCGAATTCCGGCATAGCCCGGCTGCAGCGCGCCATCCTTCAGGCCCGGCCAATAACGCCGCACCGCCTCATAAAATCCATCCGACCGTCTGGGATCGACCGTGTAGTCGATCGCATCGATCCATTCCACGTCGGGACCAAATCGCGCCTGACCGCCCAGATCGATCGTCAAATGCACCCCGAGCCCACCCGGCACCGGCACCGGATAAATCAGCCGCGAGAACGGCGAACGGCCGGTCAAGGTAAAATAATTGCCTTTGGCGTAATACTCGGTCGGCACCCGATCGGGCGGCATGCCGACGATCCGTCGCGCCAACAGCGGCGCGTGCAATCCCGCCGAGTTCACCATCAACCGGCAGCGTAACGTCATCGGGTCGGCGCCACCGACATCTATTTCCAATTGTCGATCCCGCACATGAGCGCCAAGTGCCGGGCTGAAGAACACCGGGATCGCACCGGCGTTCTCGGCATCGCCCTGCAGCGCCAACATGAAAGCATGACTGTCGATGATTCCGGTCATCGGCGACAGCAATGCGCTGGTGCAGCGCAATGCGGGTTCCATCGCCACTGCTTCGTCGCGGGTCAGCACACGCATCCCTTCGACGCCGTTGGCCTCGGCGCGCTGCTTGATGCCGGCCAGCATCGCGTCCTCCTGCTCGCTGGTGGCGACGATCAGCTTGCCGCAATTCTCGTGCGGCACGCCTTTCTCCCGACAATACGGATACAACCTGCGCCGCCCCTCGACGCAGAACCGCGCCATCAAACTGTTGGCCGGATAATAAATGCCGGCGTGAATGACCTCGCTGTTGCGGGAAGACGTTTCGGTACCGATGCCCTCTGCCGCCTCCAGGATGATCACCTCCCGGCCAGCCAATGCCAGAGCGCGAGCCACTGCCAGACCGACGGCCCCGGCACCGACGACAACGCAATCGACTTCCTCCACGCCCGAACCCTCTTCGCTGCACGCCAAACTGCGGCAAAGCCACTCGCCGATAACCGGCGAAGGGGTTAGGCTGCCAGCAAACAGGAGTCCAGTCATGCGGATCGCGGTAATCGGCGCCGGCGGTGTCGGTGGAGCTTTTGGCGCGGCACTCGCAAAGGCCGGCGCCGATGTCACGTTCGTGGCGCGCGGCGCTCATCTGGCCGCGATGCAAGAAAACGGGCTACGCGTGTTCGGCGATCGCGGGGAGACCCTGGTTCGTCCGGTGCAGGCAACCGATGATCCGGCCTCGATCGGGCGGGTCGATATCGTGCTGTTTTGCGTGAAGCTCTGGGATGTCGAAACCGCGGGCGAGCAGATTAAACCGCTGATCGGTCCCAATACCGGCGTCATACCGATGCAAAATGGCATCGACGCGAGTGATCGGCTGGTCCCGATCCTCGGGGCAGCGCACGTCATGGCCGGTACGGTCTCGGTCAGCGCCACGATCGCCAGCCCAGGAGTGGTCCGTCAGACAGGCACGTTCATGTCGCTGGCATTCGGCGAGCGCGATGGCAAGACCACGCCACGCGCCGAGGCATTTCAGGCACTGTGCCAAACCGCCGGCTTCGATGTCACCCTCAGCGCCGACATCGCCGTGCCAATCTGGCAGAAATTCGTTTTGCTCACTGCGATGAGCGGCGGCACCGCGATCACTCGCCTGCCGATCGGCAAGCTACGCGACGACCCCGACGTGTTTTCGTTGTTTGAGAACGTAATGCGTGAGACCGAGGCGGTCGGTCGTGCCGAGGGTGTCCGGCTGCCCGCCTCTGTCGTCGAGGACCAGATCGCGATGATCAGATCGACACCACCGAGCGGGGTAGCCTCGATGGCCGTCGATTTATCGCGCGGCAACCGGTTGGAACTGCCCTGGCTCGCCGGCAGGGTTGTCGTACTGGGCCGCAAGCACGGCATCCCAACCCCGGCGAATGCCACGATTTTTGCCGCGTTGAAGCCTTACGCGAACGGCGCACCGGTGTGATACCTCGAGCGTCATTGGCCCGCTGACACAGGGCGAAATTTCACTGGTCCTGGCGCCGTGCGCCGCGACCGCCTGCCGCATCATTGTCCCGGAATTGGCGAGTAACGGGATTGCAACGCCGTGGAAAGGCACATCGGCTCACAGAATCCGCTATCCTGGCCCGCCCTGACCACCAGACCGCACCGGGAGCGATTGGAAGCAAACGCCATGTGGGAACTGATCAACGACGGCCACGGATTTTTTGCCAGCGCCTTCGGGTTTGTGGCGCAAAATCCCGAATGGGCGCTGGTGAATGGGCGCTGGTGGTTGCATTCCTTGCGGCGATCATCGGGGCCGTAGCGATCGTCGGCACGTTGCTTCCCGGCACCGTGATCGTCATGGGTGTGGCGGGTGCGGCTTCCGCCGCTGGCCAGCCGATGTTGCCATTTATGGCGGTGGCGGCGCTTGGCGCGGTGCTTGGAGACTATCTGTCATACTGGATCGGCTACCGCTATCGCTTCGTGATCCGGCAATGGTGGCCACTGGCGCAACGGCCGCGACTGATGGCCGGCGCGGACCGGTTTTTCGCGCGATACGGCGCCTATAGCGTGGCGCTGTGCCGGTTCAGCCCGGTATTGCGCTCCACGGTACCGCTTGTTGCCGGGATCACCGGGATGTCGCGAGGTCGGTTTTTGCTCGCGAACGTCACGTCGGCCTTGCTTTGGGCGGCCGTCCATATCTGTCCAGCCCAGATCGCCGGGATGTGCATCGACCGGCTGCGCAGCGGCAACTGGCAAATGGCGGCATTGCTCGGGACAGGCGTGCTGGTCTGCTGCATGGGTTCATGGGCCTTGCACCGGCGCCTGGCTCCGCTGACGACCGCAACAAGGCACTGAACTACGACTTTCACGGACCCGGAATCTCGCCACATAAGTTTTGACCTTCAGCGCCGCAATGCTGCGTTGGCTGCCTGAAGGGTCGCAACGTTCGCTGACTGGATGTACGGCAGGTTGGAGAGGATGAGCAGGGTCTGGGATGGCGGCAGCGTAAACACCGGTGAACCGAGTGTTCGAATTGCCTCGGCCTGATCGCTGGCGTTCAACGCCGCGGTGAACCGCAGGAGCGCATCAACCACTGACCTCGGCGGCGCGTCCTGGACGATGCCGAGAACGCGGCGCGTGTCTTTGCGGGCCTGGGCCATTCCCAGTGCCGACGTCACATCCATGTCAACCCAGCGCGGGTTACGGTGCAACTCGTCAGCCAGATATTCGACGGCGATCACCGCCCGGGCGGCGTCGATCGGATCGTCGTGTGTTCGCCTGGGCGCGGCAAACGCCCAGGATGACTGGTTGAGGGCTCCGATATCGTTGTCCTCGTACACGCCGAACGCGTCGGGTGGCAGGGAGGCCGGCGCGACCGATGGGGTCACCGGGGCGCAGGCGCACAACAACATCCAACTGAGCATCGAGGTGAATGAGCGAGTACCTATGAGCGACATGATTTTGCCCGACACGTGCGAGAATAAGCTTTTTCAGCGCCAGAGCGATGCGACATCGGGGTGACCCGGCGACGACCGGTCAAAACGGCGGTGCCCGGGTGCTAACCGCCCGGCGCCCCCTGCGTATTGACATACAGCGCATACAAGCCATGGCTGGCGGCCATGAACAAACGGTTCCGCCAACGGCCGCCGAAACACAGATTGGCGGACCGCTCCGGCAGCCCGATATGGCCGATCGGTTGCGCCGACGAGTTGAAAATCCGCACGCCGTCCAGCGCCGGTTCGCCCATGCCCCAGCCGCACCACAAATTGCCATGGATATCGACGCGGAACCCATCCGGGGATCCCGGACCGGCGTCGATAAATGGTCGGTTCCGGGTCAGTTTCGTCCCACCGACGACATCGAACGCCCGGATCAGCCGGTTCGGTTGAGCGCGCGATGCGACAACGTACAGGATCGATTCATCGGGGGAGAACGCGAGACCATTCGGACCCTCGACATCGTCGGCGACCATCGTGATTTCACCGCTCTGGCTGTCGATCCGGTAGACGCACATCGGCAGTTCCTGCGGATGCATCTCGCCTTCGTAATAGCCCAGAAGGCCGAACGCCGGGTCGGTGAACCACACCGAGTTGTCCGACTTCACCACGACGTCATTGGGCGAATTCAGCTTCTTGCCCTGATATGAATCGGCGAGGACGGTGATCGTGCCGTCATACTCGGTGCGGGTGACGCGGCGGCCGCGATGCTCGCAGGTGACGAGGCGGCCCATTCGGTCGCGCGTGTTGCCGTTGGCGTTGTACGAGGTTTTCCGGAACACGCTTACCGCGCCGGTTTCTTCTTCCCACTTCAGAATGCGATCGTTGGGGATGTCGCTCCAAAGGACATAGCGCCCGTCGCCGAAATAAACCGGTCCCTCGGACCAGCGACAGCCGGTGTAAAGCCGCTCGACTGAGGCAAGCGGCAGACGCAAGGCGTTGAAGCTCGGGTCCAGGACCTGAACGGACGGGTCAGGGTAACGTGTGCTGGGTTCCCACATCGGGCGGTTTCCTCATTCTTGGACGGTGCGAATGCTACCGGGCCCTGGGGGCACCGCAAGTCTGGTCGGAAACCGTCATGGAACGGGGAATTGCCGCATGGGCGCCCGGCTATGACATCACGGGCGCAAGGGCGAGACATGACCGATGGGCGACAAATCGACGAACAGGACCCGTTATGGCTCCCACGCCGACAGCAAGAGGTCCTTCACGCACCGAGGAGCCCTCTTTTTCAAGAAGACTCCTCGCCGGTCTGATGCAATGTTCGGTCAAACGTTCTGACTTAAATTCTGAACCGCCAAAGCGTCACGAAGCCTGACCTGCCCAGGTTAGTCCCAGGTGTGGACAACCCTGCGCGTCGAGCGCTCGACGACAACCGGTTCATTGTTGATAATGCTGTAGCTGTATAGATCAGGCGTCGGAACATGGATCGTTGGCGGCAACGGATAGAGTGTTGCCGACGGCGGCAGTTCGGCGCCCACACCTGGTTGCCAACTCGGATCGCTGAAGGACTGATAATGGTGCGTAGTCGACTCATTCCGTATGACGGTGCCGTCGCCGTTGGTCCAGGTCGTGGTGGTCGTGGTGGTCGACTGGGCATGAACCAGCCCGACGCCAGCCAGAAACATGGATGCTGCGGCGACGGAAAACAGTGGTCTCCTCATCGGAATCTCCTCATTAGTTTCATGAGTAAATGTCTCGCCGCTCAAACGAACGGGAAGACCATGAGCAGGTCACCGGATTAATTGCCAACGATGCCGATCAGATCAGCATGCGATGCCCCGTGGTCCTGACGCGCGAACTGCCGCGTGCAAAACGCTAACGTCACCCCGGCGCGAAAGGTTCCCCGATCAGGTTGGGGCAAAATTTTGGCAATTCGGCAGGGAAGCAGTTCGGTCGATAAAGTGAAACCTGCTCGCAATAGTTGGATCGCCGCCAGCATGAAGGGGGCGTCAGATGCAAAACCAACTCGATAAGGCACTGCCGGCCAACCGCGCAGCGCCCATTGACGCCTTGGCCCATTTCCCGCCACCAACCTTGCCATGTGCACTGTCGTTCTGCTGCTTCGCCCGAAACATGCGTGGCCGATGATTTTCGTAGCCAACCGCGATGAGAGCGTGGACCGAGCCTGGGACCCGCCAAAAGCCTGGTGGCCTGAGTATCCTGACGTAATCGCCGGCCGGGACCGCACCGCCGGGGGAACCTGGATGGGGCTCAACGCGCATGGCATCACCGCCGCCGTGCTAAACCGTCCAGGATCTTTGGGGCCGGCAGCAGGGAAACGCAGCCGCGGTGAGTTGCCGTTACTCGCTTTGGCCGAGACAACCGCACCTGCTGCCATCGCAGCGATCGTGTCGTTGGACGCTGGTCAATGGCGCGGCTTCAACCTGGTCGTTGCCGATCGCACCGGCGCCACCTTCATCCGCGGTGCCGGCTACGGCAAACCTTCGGCGCACCGTCTGCCGCCAGGGGTCTCAATGATTACCGCGCACGATCCCAATGACATGGAAAGTCCCAGGGTCGCCCGCCATCTTACCCGATTCCGCAATGCCGCGGCGCCCGAGCCGGACCATTGGGACGCATGGCGCGCAATCCTGGCCGACCGCTCAGGCCCGGCCGGAGCGCAAATGAACGTAGTGCCGCGGGCCGGGTTCGGGACGGTGTGTTCTTCGCTGTTGGCGATCCCGGCGGCGGGTGAACCCGTATGGCTGTTTGCCGCCGGAGCGCCGGATCAGGCCCCATTCGAGCCGGTCATGGCAAGGTCAGTCGCATCTCACCCTTGAACGCGTGGATCAGTTCGCGCCTGCGGAACCGCCAGCCGTCACGGCCACGGACCACGATATCGGCGTAGGTGCCACAGACCGACGGCACCGGACCGTCCAGACCTTCCACCATGACCAGGTAATTCGACTTCGCAGTCGCCGCATCCCCCGTCACGGCGATCACCGAGTTCATCACGTAATGCATCCGCCGAGGCGACGCAGGCACCGATTGGGTTAGCCATGCCGTGATCGCGGCCGGTCCGCGCGCGGTATGATACGGCGCGATCCATTCGCCATCGGCAGCGAACAGGGCGGCGAGTTCGGCGAACCGGCCCTCGTCCATGTGGAAGCAATACAGGTGCAGCAGTTCGCGGATCGCGTCTTTGTCGCTGTCCATTATGTCACCTGCCGGGCACGACTGCTGGCAAGTTCCGCGGCCAAAGTGAGGGCGGCGATGAGGCTCGATGGATCGGCCACGCCCTTGCCGGCGATGTCATAGGCGGTGCCGTGGTCCGGCGAGGTGCGAACGATCGGCAGCCCCAGCGTCACGTTGACGCCGTGATCCATATCCAGCGTCTTCAACGGAATCAGCGCCTGATCGTGATACATGCAAATCGCCACGTCGTAGCGCTGCCGTGCCGCCGGCGTGAACATCGTGTCGGGCGGCCATGGGCCGGACACATCGATCCCCTCGGCGCGCAACGTATCGATGGCCGGCTGGATCAGCGCGGTTTCCTCGTCGCCAAGCGCGCCTTGCTCGCCGGCATGCGGGTTCAGTCCGGCGACCGCGAGCCTGGGTCGGACGAGGCCGAAATCCCGGCGCAGAGCGGTCGCCGTTGTGCGTGCCGCGTCAACAATCATCTGCGTCGTCAGCATGGCAATGGAGGCGCGCAACGACGCATGCACCGTCACCGGCACGACCTTCAGATGCGGACTGGCCAACATCATGATTTGCTGGCCAACGGCACCGGTCAGCACGGCGAGGAACTCGGTATGGCCGGGGTAATGAAAGCCCGCCTGGTACAACGCCGCCTTGTTGATCGGATTGGTGACCATGGCGCAGGCCTCGCCGGTCAGGCAAAGCGCGGTCGCACGTTCGATCGACGCCACAACGGACGCTGCGTTGGCCGGGTTAGGTTGGCCGGGGATTGCCGGCTCGGCAAGGCGGACCGGCAGAACGGGTAGCGCGTGCAAGTAAACCGCAGCAGCCTCGACTGCGTGTTCGACGATCCGCATCGGGACATTCAAAGCCAGCGACTTCGCCACGCCGGCGAGCTGCTCAGGGTCGTCCAGTGCCACGAAGTTCATACCCGGGTGGGCCAGCCAGGCGCGGAGGGTGAGTTCCCCGCCAATCCCGGCGGGGTCGCCCATGGTGAGAGCAATCGGATGCATGGCTCAGATATGCAACGCCCGCCCGTCAACCGCCAGAGCGGCTTCCTTCACCGCCTCATTCAGGCTTGGGTGGGCGTGACAGGTGCGGGCCACATCCTCGGCTGAGGCACCAAACTCCATCGCAATGGCGAGTTCGGCGATCAACGTGCCGGCATCCGGGCCAACGATGTGGGCGCCGAGCAACCGGTCGGTGGTCTTGTCGGCCAGCAACTTCACGAACCCGTCGGTGTCGCCCATGGCGCGGGCGCGCCCATTGGCGGTGAACGGGAATTTGCCGACATTGTACGCGATGCCTGCGGCTTTCAGTTCTTCCTCGGTCTGGCCAACTGAGGCGACCTCCGGCCAGGTGTAAACCACCGCGGGGATCACGCCGTAGTTTACATGACCGGCTTTGCCGGCGAGGATTTCGGCCACCGCGACGCCTTCGTCCTCGGCCTTATGTGCGAGCATCGGCCCGGCGATGGCGTCGCCAATGGCGTAGATGCCGGGAATGGTGGTGGCGTAATGACCGTCGGTGCGGACCCGGCCACGCTCGTCCAGCGCCACGCCGACGGCATCCAGGCCCAAACCTTCGAGGTACGGACGGCGCCCGACGGCAAGCAGCACAATGTCGGCCGCGAGTTGTTCCGTGGCGCCGCCCGCGACCGGCTCCATGGTCAATATGACACCGTTGTCACCGGCGGTTGCACCGGTGACTTTGGTGCTGAGCCGGAACGTCAACCCCTGCTTGGCCAGGATACGCCGTGTTGCGGTGGCGATTTCCGCGTCCATACCTGGCAGAATCCGATCGAGGAATTCAACCACCGTGACCCGTGCGCCAAGCCGCCGCCAGACACTGCCGAGTTCCAGACCGATCACGCCGGCACCGATTACCACGAGATGGTTCGGCACCTGGTCGAGTTCCAACGCACCCGTCGAAGTAACGATCCGCTTCTCGTCAACGGTGACGCCCCGCAGCGGAGTCGATTCACTGCCGGTGGCAATGACAATGTGTTTGGTTTGGTAAACGGTGCCAGCGATCTCGACCGCCCCCGCCGCGACGATGCGACCGCTGCCTTTGAGCCAGGTAATCTTGTTCTTGCGGAACAGGAATTCGACGCCCTTGACGTTGGCGCTGACAACGTCGTCTTTGCGCGCCTGCATCTTCGCAAGATCAAGCTTTATCCCTTCGATCACGATGCCGTGTGCCGCGAATTCATGGCCGGCGGCGGCAAAATCCTCCGACGAATGCAGCAACGCTTTCGAGGGGATGCAGCCGATATTGAGGCAGGTGCCGCCAAGCGTGGCTCGCTTTTCGACACAGGCGACCTTCAGGCCCAGCTGTGCGGCGCGGATCGCGCAGACATACCCTCCAGGACCCGAGCCGATGATGATAAGGTCGTATGCGTCGGCCATTCAGACCTCGGCCGCGTAACAGACGGCTTCAAGATTGTGGCCGTCGGGATCGAAGACGAAGGCGCCGTAATAGGTCGGCGTATAATGCGGGCGCAGCCCCGGCGGACCATTGTCTTTGCCTCCGGCGGCGATTGCGGCAGCGTAAAAAGCGTCGACCTGAGCACGGGTTTCCGCTTTCAGGGCGATATGGACACCAGTCGGCCCATCGCCTTTGCCATAAAACCACAACGCCCACTTTCCGGGTGGCCCAAAGGCGGCAACGTCGTCATGGTCATACTGGAGACGAAGGCCTAGTGGCGCCAGCGCCACAGTGTAAAACGCACGCGTTCTGGCGAGGTCGCGAACGGCAAGGCCAATATGGTCGAACATGGTCAGATCTCCAGCAGCAGCCGGCGCGGATCCTCAACGCCTTCCTTGACCCGGACCAGGAACGAAACGGCCTCCTTGCCGTCGACAATCCGGTGGTCGTACGACACGGCAAGATACATCATCGGCCGGACCTCGATCTTGCCGGCGACTACCATCGGCCGCTCCTGGATTTTGTGCATGCCCAATATGGCGGATTGCGGCGGATTGAGGATGGGCGTGGACATCAGCGAGCCGTAGATCCCGCCGTTGGTGATGCTGAACGTGCCGCCGGTCAGATCCTCCAGCTTCAAGTGGCCATCGCGCGCGCGTTTGCCGAAATCGGCGATTGCCGCCTCGATGCCGGCAAAGCCGAGTGTGTCGGCGTCACGGATCACCGGGACGACGAGGCCGGCGGGACCGCCAACCGCGATGCCCATATTGACGTAGTTCTTGTAGATGATGTCGTCGCCATCGATCTCGGCATTGACGGCGGGGAACTCCTTCAGCGCCACGCAGCAGGCGCGGACGAAAACACTCATGAAGCCGAGCCGCACGCCGTTGTGCTTCTTCTCGAAAGCGTCGCGATATTCGGCGCGCAGAGCCATCACCGCCGACATGTCCACCTCATTGAAGGTGGTCAGCATGGCGGCCGTGTTCTGTGCTTCCTTCAACCGCGCAGCGATGGTCCGGCGCAAACGGGTCATCCTGACGCGCTGCTCACGCGGATCCGCAGCCCTTGCAGCCACCGGCGCAGCGGGGATAGCAGCCGCCGCTGCAGGCCGGTTGAGGAAGGCCAGCACATCGCCCTTGGTAATTCGGCCATCCTTCCCCGATCCTGGGCCGATCGTAGCCGGCGCGAGTTTCTGTTCCTCCAGCATTCGGGCGGCAGCCGGAAGCGGTTCATGCACCGGCTGGACGGGAGGCGGCGCCTCGTTTGCCGATGACGTGGCAGATGCGGTGAGCGTCATTGCCGCGGCTGGCGCAGCCGGTCTGGTGACCGGGCCCAATGGCCGTGGGGGCGGATTGATCCCGGCGGCCGGGTTTGCGGCTGCCCGACCTACAGGGGCCGCAGTCACTGCCGGTGGAGCCGCGGCTGATGCCGGCGCGGCGGGGCGTGCTGGCGGGGGCGCCGCACTCACGTCGCCGTCCAGCATGCCAAGTAACGCGCCAACCTCGACCTCGCTGCCTTCGGGGAAGTTGATCGCGGTCAGCACGCCGGCGGCGGGCGCTGAAACCTCGACCGTTACTTTGTCAGTTTCCAGTTCGACCAGCGGCTCGTCGGCGGCCACAGTGTCACCCGGATGCTTGATCCAGCGTGCGATCGTGGCAGTCGTGACGCTCTCGCCCAGAGCAGGCACTTTGATTTCGGTCGCCATCGGTCGCCTCCTCAGCCCAGACCCAGAGCCGTCGTCACCAACCTCGCCTGTTGCGCCATGTGCGTGCGGGCCAGACCGGTCGCCGGAGACGCCGCCGCCTCGCGTCCGACATAGACCGGACGGTAGGATTTCATTTCAAGTCGGTGCAGAACCCGTTCGATCCGCCGGTCGACGAAGTTCCAGGCACCCATGTTTTCCGGCTCTTCCTGACACCAGACGACGTCGGCGTTGATGTAAGGTTTCAACACCCGGCCCAAGGTGTTTTCCGGAAACGGATGGATTTGTTCCAGCCGGATGATGGCGATGTCCTTGAGATCCTTGGCACGACGTTCCTGCAACAGGTCGTAATACACCTTGCCGGAGCAGATGATCACGCGGCGGACCTGCTCGGCGGGCGCGATGTCGTCGATCTCCGGAATGACGAACTGAAAGCGGCTGCCTTCGGTCATGTCGCTCACCGCCGAGACCGCGAGTTTGTGGCGCAGCAGCGATTTCGGCGTGAACACAATCAGCGGCTTGCGGAAATTGCGATGCAACTGCCGCCGCAGCGCGTGGAAGTAATTCGCCGGCGTGGTCAGGTTGCAAACCCACATGTTCCGCTCGGCGCACAGTTGCAAATAGCGCTCGATCCGTGCCGAGGAGTGCTCCGGCCCCTGCCCTTCGTAGCCATGCGGCAGCAGCATCACAAGTCCGGACATCCGCAACCACTTGGTCTCGCCGCTGGCGATGAATTGATCGATGATGACCTGCGCACCATTGGCGAAATCGCCGAACTGGCCTTCCCACAGCACCAGCGTGCGAGGATCGGCCAGCGAATAGCCGTACTCACACCCCAGAACCCCGGCTTCCGACAACAGCGAGTTGTAGATTTCGATTTTTGCCTGATCGGGCCGGATATTGTTCAGCGGAACGTATTCATGCTGATTGGTCTGATCGATCAGCACGGCGTGACGCTGACTGAAGGTTCCGCGCTGGCAATCTTCGCCCGACAGCCGGACACGGCTGCCTTCCAACAGCAATGAGCCAAAGGCCAGCGCCTCACCAGTGGCCCAATCGATGCCCTCACCGGTGTCGAACATGGCCTGTTTGGCTTCGAGCTGACGGGCGATTTTGGGGTTTAGGTCGAACCCGGCGGGGACCCGGGCCAATGCGCCGCCGATTTGTTTCAAAACCGGTTCGGGGATGGCGGTGGCCTGCTCGGTGTATTCGAACTCCTGTTCGGCGGCCTGAAAGCCGGCCCAATGTCCCTCCAACCAATCGGCCTTGTTGGGTTTGTAGGACTTCGCTGCGGTGTTGGCGTCCTCCAGCGTTTTCATGAAAGCATCCCACATCGCCTGCGACTCGGCCGCCGGAACGACACCCTCGGCGGCAAGCCGTTCCGCGTACAATGTCCGCGTGGTCTTCATTGCGTTGATCGCACGATACATGATCGGCTGAGTGAACGCCGGCTCATCGGTTTCGTTGTGGCCGTGGCGGCGATAGCAAACGATGTCCAGCACGATATCCGTGGCAAATCGCATACGGAATTCGGCGGCCATGTTGGCGCAGAAGATCACCGCTTCGGGGTCGTCGCCGTTGACGTGCAGGATCGGCGCCTGGATCGATTTCGCCACATCGGTGCAGTAAAGACCCGAATAGGCGTGCGCCGGGACCGTGGTAAAGCCGATCTGGTTGTTGACGATCACATGCACCGTGCCGCCGGTACGGTAGCCGATCAACTGGCTCATCGCCAGCGTTTCGTAGACCAGACCCTGACCCGCGAAAGCCGCGTCGCCATGCATCAGGATCGCCATTACCGAACTACGGCGTTGCGTATCGCCCGCACTGTCCTGGCGGGCCCGCACTTTGCCGATCACCACGGGATTGACCGCTTCGAGATGCGATGGGTTGGGTTGCAGCGATAAATGCACCGTGGCGCCTGCAATGTCCTGGTCGCTCGAGGTGCCGAGATGGTATTTCACGTCGCCCGAACCTTGCACGTCGTCGGGCTTGAAACTCTCGCCGCCGAATTCGGAGAACAGCGCGGTCAGCGGCTTTTTGACGATGTTGACCAGGGTGTTCAACCGGCCACGGTGCGGCATGCCGATGGCGACTTCCCGCACACCGCCGCGAACGGCGGTCTCAATGATCGCGTGCATGGCGGGGATGGCAGATTCGCCACCCTCGAGGCCGAAACGTTTGGTGGTAACGTAGCGCTTTTGACAAAATGCCTCGAAGCCTTCCGCCTCGGTCAGTTGCCGCAGGATGGTGCGCTTTTGCTCGGCATTGAATGCGCCGATCCAAGGCGCACCTTCAACTTTGCGCTGGATCCAGGATTTCTGGTCGGGGTCCTGAATGTGCATGAACTCGACACCGATCGAGCCGCAGTACGTATCACGCACGATGCGGACGATTTCGCGCAGTGTCGCGGTCTCGCGGCCCAGTACGTTGTCGATGAAAATCGGGCGATCGAGGTCGGCGTTGGTGAAGCCGTAGGTGCGCGGATCAAGCTCGGCGTGCGGGCCGGGTATTTGCAGGCCAAGCGGATCGAGCCGCGCCTCCAGATG
>JBEKQQ010000108.1:0-20745 GCA_049519555.1 Acetobacteraceae bacterium | reverse complement strand
TGTCGGAAACCACCAGTGAAACCACGAGGCAGGCCGCCGACGTCGCCGGCGCGGTTGAAACGGCAAGCGTCAACGTCCAGACAGTTGCCTCCGCGGCCGAGGAATTGTCCGCCTCGGTCGGCGAAATCGCCCGCCAGGTGACCCAGTCGTCGGAAATCGCCGACCGGGCCGTGGCGGACGCCAATCGCACCGACGGCATTGTCAAGACGCTGGCGGAAGGTGCGCAAAAGATCGGCGAGGTGGTCAGTCTGATCAGCGCGATCGCCGGACAGACCAATTTGCTCGCGCTGAACGCCACGATCGAGGCGGCACGTGCCGGCGATGCCGGCAAGGGCTTCGCCGTGGTTGCTGCCGAGGTGAAAGGCCTGGCGAACCAGACGGCGAAGGCCACGGACGATATCCGCCAACAGGTTGCGCAAATTCAGGTGGCGACCAAAGAGGCGGTGACCGCGATCGAGGCGATCTCCCACACCATCGGTGAACTGAGCCAGATCGCCACAACAATCGCCTCTGCGGTCGAGGAGCAGGGCGCGGCAACACAGGAGATCGCCCGCAATGTGCACGAGGCAGCGATGGCCACGCAGCGCGTGAGCAACAACATCAGTGGGGTCAGCCGCGGCGCAATGCAAACCGGGACGGCGGTTTCAGACGTACTCGGCGCCGCCTCCGACCTGTCCCGCCAGGCCGACCAACTCAGCGGCGAAGTCCGGCAGTTCATCGGTGATGTCAAGGCGGCCTGAGCCGCTGCGTGGCTGCCACTCAGCGCCGGCCAATGTTACGGTCGGCGCATGGACGACAGGCCCATTTCGTACGGGCAGCTGATTCGGCTGCCCAACGTGCTCGCGTTGCTGTGGGCCACGTGTTTATCCCGCCTGGCCGATCGAATGTTTGCAATCGCCATCGTGTTCCACGCGTTGGCAGCGTTCGGATCACCCGCCATCGCGGGCTGGGTTGCCTTTGCTGCCGTGGCACCCGGACTGTTGATCAGTCCGCTTGCCGGTACGTGGCTCGATCGAGCGGGAGTGATAAAAGGCATTGTCGCGGATTTGGCCCTCAGCGCCGCCATGGCGTTGGCGCTCGCCGTCTGCATCCGAGCTACCTGGGCCACGCTTCCGACCTTGCTGGTGGTGGCGGTGGTCTATGCGCTCAGCAGCCCATTGAGCGCAGCCGGCGTCCGGGTTCTGCTGCCGCGCCTGGTACCGGCGCAAGCACTTGACCGGGCAAACGCGTTGGATACCGCAATCCACGCCATCGTTGATGTGGCCGGACCGTCGCTCGCGGGTCTGTTGATCGGGTTCGCCGGGCCGTTCACCGCCTTTGTTGCCATCG
Source organism: Acetobacteraceae bacterium (assembly GCA_049519555.1). Classification (GTDB taxonomy): domain Bacteria; phylum Pseudomonadota; class Alphaproteobacteria; order Acetobacterales; family Acetobacteraceae; genus Rhodopila. Next base: position 19,416 of record JBEKQQ010000108.1, on the reverse strand, counting down.
CATCCGCTTATGCCGCAGCGACACTTTGCATCGCGCTGATCCGGGGGATCACACCCATATCCCGGCCATCCCGGGGTTTTCTCAGGCAGGCGCTGCAAGGTCTGGGTTTCGTCGTTGCTCGTCCGGTGCTGCGCGGTCTCGCCGTCGGTTACGCCCTGAACATGGTCACCTGGGGCATGCTTTGGGTCGCTTTGCCGGTTGCGGTGGCTCGGAGCTTTCCCGTCGGCACCTGGGAATCGGTCTCCGGCCTGCTTTGGGCCGGCATCGGGGTTACCGGAGGGATCGGCGCGTTGGTTTCCGGCCAGCTTGGGATGGTTGGCAGGGAAGTGCGCGGGATGGCACTGAGTATGGTGGTCACCGCGTTCGGCGTAGGGTTTGCCGCCACCGGGTTCAGCCCAGTACTGGTATGCGGTCTGTTGTTGGCGGGTCTGCTTGCCGGTCCCATCGATATCGGTGTGCTCACCTTGCGGCAGCGGCGCACCGACCACGCAGTTCTGGGCCGCGTCCTGGCGGTATCCATGAGCCTGAATATGTCCGGATTCCCGATTGGCACCGTATTGGGCGGGATACTCGTGGCGTGGTCGCCGCCGTCGGCATTCCTCGCCGCCGCCCTGGCCTCGCTGCTGGGTGCATGGGCCATCCATGCACTGATCCCGGCAGACGAAGAACGCGCGGGTCTCTGACGCCTTGCACGAGCGCCGTCGTGGTCACGCCGTCAGCGGGTCAGGTTCGCCATCCAGGTCACCGATGCCACCGCCGAACCGGCCAGCAACCGGTCCCGGATTTCGTCCGCCCGCACGCCGGCCGCTCGCAACTCCCGCAAAGTCACAGCCTTGTCCCGCTTGGCCAGCCGCCGTCCCGCGGCGTCGGTCAGCAACTGGTGATGCGCGTAAACCGGTGTCGGCCAGCCCATCAACGCCTGCAACAACCGATGCAAATGAGTTGCCTGCTGCAGGTCCTCGCCGCGCGTTACCAAACTCACGGCCTGCAATGCATCGTCGTGCGTGACGCAAAGATGATAGCTGGTGGGCGTATCTTTCCGTGCCAGCACAACGTCGCCGAAGCGGGCGGGATCGGCGACGATGATGCCCTCGCCTTCCTCCTCGAAGGTCAGACCCGGGATCAGCGCGCGCGCCATATCCAGACGCAGTGCATGTGGTTGGTTTGCCCTGGCGGCACGTTCCGCCTCCGACATGCCGCGACATGTGCCGGGATACACCGGTCCGCCATCCGGCCCGTGTGGAGCGGCTGCGATCACGCGCCGCTGAATGTCGGTGCGGGAGCAAAAGCACGGATAAATCAGCCCCCTCGCCCGCAGACTGTCGAGGACCGCAGCATAATCGCCCAGGTGTTCAGACTGCACTCGCACCGGACCGTCCCAGTCGAGGCCAAACCACGCCAGATCCTCCAGGATCGCGGTGGCAAATTCAGGCCGGCAGCGAACCGGGTCGATATCCTCCAGCCGCAGCAGAAACCGTCCCCCGGCCGCCCGTGCACGCCGCCACGCGAGCAACGCGGAGTAAGCGTGCCCGACATGCAAATACCCGGTCGGACTGGGCGCAAATCGCGTAACGATGGACATCGGAGTCCGTTACCTTATCCGCTGACAGCGTGCGTCACTATCGGGCCGGCGTCCGCCTTCGCCAGCGTGGCTTGCATCGGCCGGGACTTGACCCGGAGAACGGGACTTGACCCGGAGAACGGGACTGGCAACGTGGCGCGGAGGAAACCGGCAGCCAGACCCGTGAAAACGGAGTGGCCCGGGGTGCCGGGCCTGGTCAAGGCCGCAGAGCACGGGCTGAAACCAAAGCAACAGGAGCGCATCATGCCGGACCTGCTGGAAGCCGTGCACTGGGGACCTGCCTCAAAGGGCACCCCGAAACAACTGGTGGTGCTGTGCCACGGCCTCGGCGCCGATGCCTATGACCTAATCGATCTCGCCCCCGCCTGGGCCGACGCCGTGCCGGACGCGCTGTTCGCCTCGGTGAACGCGCCGGACGAGCATTACTCGGGATTCGGCCGCCAATGGTGGGCGGTGAGCGACCGACGCCCCGAGGTGATGGTAGAGGGAGCCCGCCGTGCTGCCGGGCTGTTGAACGCATTCGTCGATGCCGAACTGGATCGGCTCGGACTGGCGGAGGACGCCTGCGCTCTGATCGGGTTCAGCCAGGGCGCCATGACCGTACTGTTCGCCGGTCTGCGCCGGCCGGTCGCACCGCGGGCGATTTTGGCATTTTCTGGTGCCCTGATTGCGCCGGAAATTTTGGCGGCGGAGCTGCGGAACAAAGCCCCCGTACTGATCGTGCATGGTGAAGCGGATGGTCAGGTCCCGGTCCACCGCTCCCGCGAAGCCGAGGCAGCGTTGCAGGCGGCCGGGGTGCCGGTCGAAGCCCTGTATGTTCCGAAGCTTGGCCACGGGATCGATGATTCCGGTATCGCGATGGGGGCTCTGGCGTTGCAGCGGGCGTTTGCATGACGAAGCCATGAAACCCGGACAGGGCCGAGTCGCTCTTGTTGCGGCGACTCCAGGGCTCTGCCATAAGCCGTACGGGCGTAAGCCTGTGGATAATTTGGCGGCGCGGCAATGGACGGGTCGACGTTCCATGACCCGGCCCGGGTTGGCGCCCGGACGCAAAGGGTCGCTCCGTGCCTGACGGCGGATTTCACTTTCCCGCGCTGGTGTTGAACGCGGATTTCCGTCCGCTGTCGTATTTCCCGCTGTCGCTGTGGTCGTGGCAGGATGCGATCAAGGCCGTGTTCATGGACCGCGTCTCGGTGTTGAGCGAATACGAGACCGAGGTTCGCTCGCCTAGTGTGACGATGCGGCTGCCGAGCGTGATTGCGTTGAAGGAGTATATCCCGTCGGCCCGGCGGCCGGCGTTTACTCGGTTCAACGTGTTTCTGCGCGATGCCTTCCATTGCCAGTATTGCGGCGAGCGGCGGCCGACGCCGGACTTAACCTTCGACCACGTGATCCCGCGCAGCCGAGGCGGCCGCACCACGTGGGAAAACGTGGTGACCGCGTGTGGGGGATGCAATCTGCGCAAAGGTTCCCGGTTGCCCAAGGAATGCAAGATGTTCCCACGGCTGGCGCCGCGGCAGCCGACCACCTGGGAATTGCAGGACAATGGACGGGCGTTTCCGCCCAACTACCTGCATGAAGACTGGCGTGATTACCTGTATTGGGATAGCGAGCTGGACAGTTAGTCTGATCCATCTCGCTCCGGCCTTGGCATGCCTGGCGAAGCCTTACGCTGACGAACAATGTGGTTGGCTGGAGGTCGCCGGTTGCTTTGAACCCCGGCGAGGGCAAGCGGTCGATTTTGGTCCGTCCGGCCCGTACCAGCGACGGTGTGACGACCGAACGTGTCTGCGGCCACGGTACGCCATGGCGACACACAAACCTTCCTGCCCCAATGCGTGCGGCTCAAACCATGGCCGGGCGATGGATTCATGTCAGACGGATGATTGACCTCCAGGTCAACGGTTTCTTAACCGGTTGGTGCTATCGGCCATTTAACAGGGGTGGATCCCCTCTGAACACACTTCCACTGACAGATCGTTAACGCGCAATCGCGCTGCTTGCCAGACAAATCGACAGGGACCGCCAACCATGTTGGGTTTAACCGATCCAAGTGTGGTCAATGCATTGCGGACACTTGATGGAATTAATGCAAGTCTGCGAACTGCCATGTCGCAGGCTGCGACCGGCAAAGCCGTGGCGACGGCGGCAGATTCCTCCGCTGCCTATGTCAACGCGCTCGGACTCAACTCAGATGCGCAAGCCTTCATGGCTGTGAACAACGGCCTTGGCGGAGCAGAGGTACCGGCGAGAGTGGCCGGTGCCGCAATAGATCAGATCACGGGTGTTCTGGCAAACCTACAGAACGCCTCTATCGAAGCGCAGTCCGGCGGTGTATCCGGAGCCGCCGCCAGTACTCAGATACAAGCCCTGTTATCTCAGATCAGCAATTACGAGTCCGATGCGACGGTGAATGGAGTCAATCTCGTCGCAGGCGCTGTCGTCAACGATGTCAGCCTGACACAGATTCACGTACCAACCGACCCGGACGGCAACATGCTGACAATTGGTGACACGGGACTGTCGCAGATGAACGCGTCCCTGCCCGGGCTTGGCCTCGATAACTTCTCGGGAACCCAGGACGGACTCAGCATCGACTTTTCGTCTCTGTCGGTCGAGAACATCAGCACGTCGCTACCGCCTACCCAGATTCAGGTGCAAACCGCGAACTATGGCAATGGGGAAACGCCCCAATACCCCGGGCAAAGCTGGACATTCGTATTCACAAATGCGCCCGCATCCGATGCAAGCGTAGACAGTAATTCGGTATCCGACGCGGCAGGCAACATTACGCATGTGGATCACACGATTCCAGTGCCTCTGCCGGTGGGGTTCAGCCTGAATGACGCCATGACGGCTTTGCAGAGCGCATTGTTCGCGGCCGGTTTTGAAAGTCAGTTCACAGCATCATCTCCATCCACCGGCGCGATCCTCAGCATCGCCGGTAATAACGTCGGGACGGTCGCCCCGCCCGTGCAAAATCTGCGGCCAAGTTTACCGATAGCGGTTGGAGCAGGGTCAGCGACCATGACGGCGGCGGTCAATGCCACCGGAACACCAACACAGATTACCATAAACTCACCGTCGCTCCCCAACGGCGATCCGCCATCTTCGTTGGTAGGGGCAACGTTCCTCTCTACTCAAGCCGAGATCGACGCTTTCAGCAGCAGCAATCCAACTGCACCGGCCTTCTACCTTTTGCCACCCAGCGCGGCGATCCCGCCAGGAACCACAATTCAGTCGGTTTCTCCGGCATCGCCTACGACATACAACCTTGTCCTGTCCCCCCCTGGGGCAACAGTGAATATTCCAATCACCAGTATTGGGCTGTTGATTCCATTGCCCAGTACGCCTGTAGCGAGTCCAACTCTTTGGGGTGGAGCAGCGGGGGCGATCGCCACGCTCACCTCGGCCTTGCGCAAGACCGGCGAGATGGCGCAAACGCTCGGCAATTCCATCAATATTCTTCAGCAGATGCAGGCCCACGCGACGCAATCCGTCGATAGTCTCGACAGTGGGATCGGCAACCTGACGGATGCAGACATGGGGAACGTCAGCGCTGACATACAGTCGCTCCAAATCCGACAGCAACTTGCCACTCAATCTCTCACCGTCGGTGAACAGTGGCCAGTTCTGCTTCTCCAATTATTCAGGTAGCACCGATGTCATCAACGCGGTCCCATGCACGCCGGGCGAACCCGACGGTTCACGGCACTCGACCTCATGGAAGCGTAACATCATGCTTTTGATCGGCCCGCGCCCGACAAACACCGGCCGCACGAATATCCAGAACGAAGCAGCGGCCGAAACTGCCGGAGGCGGTGTCGCGCATCCAGTGCCAGTATTGCACGACCGGCGGATCGCTCAACCCGAACTGAACCATGCAGCCGGCCCGTTCGGCGGCACTGATTTCGATATAGCCCTCCGGCCCGAACAGCGCGACCAGAGGATCGCCCGGCAATACTCGCATCACCACGAAGATGACGACGGACACGCCGAAAACCGTTAGCAATCCGTACACCAAACGCCGGGTGATCCGGGCTACATCGCTGCGCGCTGTCAGACGCCTTCGATGATGCGAATATCCCGCTCGGCGCCATTCCCCAGGGCCTTCAGCGCGGCCTGATAGCCGGCACTGTCGTGCGCGGCGATGGCGGCGGCGACGCTGTCGAACTCGATCACCACGGTGCGTTGTGCGAGGCCCGCTTCATAGGTCTTCGCCGGCACGCCACGGACCAGGAATTTACCACCACCGGCCATAATCGAAGGCCCGGCGAGTTTGGCATATTCGGCCAGCGCGTCGGGATTGGAGATCGAGCGGTAGGTGGCTACCCAATAGGCCTTTGCCATGCGCTTATCCTTTCACGGTAAGATGCGGTAGGTCTTCGCCGCGGGTTTCCCGGCCAAGCAGCATCGCTACAATGCTCAGACCGGCGAAGCAGGTCATGATCGCGGTCGCGGTGCTGAACTGCCCACCCAGAAGCGGCGTGATGAGGCCGGCAAACAACGGACCGAAGCTCGTTATCACGCGGCCGGTGCCATTGCAGAACGAAACCGCGGTGGCCCGCACCTGGGTCGGGAACAGCTCGGGCAGGTAGACGGCGTGGCCGGAGAACACGCCGAACACGAAATAGCCAAACACCGGCAGCAGGTACGGATACAGGTCCCAGGTCTGCACGCCAAGGAACAAGTACAGCCCGGAGACGATCGTGCCGACATTGTAAAATATCACCGCCGGCCGCCGGCCGACCGCATCGGCGATGAACCCGAAGGTGCCGTAGCCAAGGATACCGCCGACGCCCCACAGCATCATGCCATGACCGACATACGGCGCACTCGCTGCACCGGTAATGCCAACCTTCTGCAGCAACTGCGTCTGTATGGTCGGCAACCAAATCTGGCTGGTCCAAATCGCCAGCAGTGTGCCCAGACAAAACAAAATGCCGATGAAGGTGCTGTAGCGCAGCTCTTTGGTGAACAGCTGCTTCGGCGCAAAGGCCAGGAACTTCTCGTCCGCGGCGCTGAGCGAGCGGGCAGCCTTCAAGGTTCGCCGGCGCTCCTGCACGTCCTTGAAGCGCTCCGGTTCCTCCATGCCCCGCCGCAGCAACAGCAACGCAATCGCCGGAACAACGCCGGCATACATCACGTAACGCCAGCCGTAGGGTCCAATACTTGCAAAAATCTGGCCGGCGAACAGGTTACCGAAGGCGGCACCAGTCATCATGATGCCGAGGACTTTGGCGCGTTGCTCGGTGGCAAAGGCTTCGGCAACGAGCGGAATTCCCACCACGATCTCGGCCCCGGTGCCGACGCCGGCGAAGAACCGGAAAAAGCCGAACATCCAAGCGTTGGTCGCGAACCCTTGCAATCCGGTGAACACGGCAACCAACACGACGCTGAGGATCAGCGTCCGGATACGCCCGATGTAATCGCCCAGAATACCGAACGCGAAGCCACCGAGGGCCCATCCCAGCAATCCGGCCATGCTCAACAAGCCGCCGGCCTGACCAATTTGCGCGATGGTTGGATTGCCGCCCAGAAGCTCAGTCAGCGCGGGCCGTAGCACCAGATTGAACAAACCGAAGTCGGTTGCGTCCAGCATCCAGCCAAACCATGCAACCAGAAAAACCATCCATTGATAACGCGTGACGTCCTTAATCCAGGACAGTCCACCACTCTCGGCTTTCGTCGTAGTACTCATCGTCGTCTCCCCGTCGTACGCCTCTCATGGGCGCACCGGTTCAATTCTTGGCATGGGAGGCGGCGAGTTACAATCTCTCGCTAAGCCGGATCGCAATCCGGCATCCGGTGCGGATGGCCGCTGACAGCAGGCGGTAGCCTGGCGCCTGCTCGGCCCCATTGGCCAGTGCGATGTCGCGGTGTTCGCGTTCTTCGGCGCGGAATTTTTCCAAGGTGTCGCGCATTGGCGGATCGGATTCCGCGAGAGTATCGATCTGCGCTGTGTAATGGGCGTCGATGGTTTCTTCCACCGCGACGGTGCATGCCATCGCTGCCTGCTCGCCCAACACGGCGGTGGCCGCGCCGAGGGCGAATCCGGCGAGATGCCAGAATGGCAGCAACGCTGTCGGCCGCACGCGGCGGTCGGCGAGCACGGTGTTGAACGTGTCCAGATGTGCTTGCTCCTGTTCCTGCATGTGGCGGAGCAGGTCCGCTTTGGCACTGCGGCCCAGTACCGCAAGCTGACCGGCATAAATTCGTGCGGCGCCGTATTCGCCGGCATGATCGACCCTGATCATGCGGTGGATGGTGGCGTCAGTGGGCAGGTCGCCGGGAAGCGGCGCGGCCGCTGGGCGCTGGGTCAGGGCAGACGGCCGCGGGTCGGCGGCACGGGTGGCTGCATCTCCGGGTTGTTGGCCGCCCGGTTGGCCGGTCATGATGTTGGTCTCCGGATCGCGATCCAGCCGACGACCGCGGCAAACAGACCGGCGTATAGCAGGTTCATCGCGGCCATGGACAGCTTCAGGCCCGGAATAAGGTAGGTCGGGTCATCGCACGGCTTAGAGGGCGTGGCGGGCATCTGCGCAAGCAATTCGGCGACCGAACCGCCGTGCGAGACCTGCGCCGCGCATTCCGGCAACGGGCTTGGCCACCAGTGGAATTCCACCCCAACGTGGATAACGCCGAGCGCCGCCCCACCCAGCATGGTCAATGCCAGCAACCCCAGCATAACGCGGCCGGTCCGGGGCGGCACCAAGGCGGCGGCAAGGCCCAGTACTATGGCAATCCGATAGGGCCAGCGCTCCAGCAGGCACAGCGCGCAAGGAACGAGGCCGCCCCAACGTTCCGATGCGATCGCGATCCCGAGCGCGATGGCAGCGGCAACGGCGGCGATAAGCCCGGATGCGCGGTACGACAAAATGGGAGACGCCGGCATGGCGGCCATGTGCCCTCGCTTCCCTCATGGCGCAAGGGGCGGCTCGAGGTTAGTCTGGCCTACGAGCAACCGGGAGACAGCACGCGATGAAACGCATCGTCTGGGGCCGCGCAACCTCGAGCAATGTCATGAAAGTTCTCTGGGGCCTTGGCGAACTGGGCTTACCGTTCGAGCGGATCGACGTCGGCGGCGCGTTCGGCAAAACCGATACCCCTGAGTATCGGCAAATGAATCCGACCGGGTTGGTGCCGACGTTACAAGAGGATGATTTCACCCTGTGGGAAAGCAACGTCATCCTACGCTATTTGCACGCAGCGCATGCACCTTCGTCGCCATTGTTTCCTGCCGAAGTGCACGCCCGTGCCAACGTCGATCGTTGGATGGACGCCCAACAGACCGTGTTGAACCGGCCAATTGGCGTGGTGTTCTGGGGGCTGGTCCGCACTCCGGCGGACAAGCGGGACATGGCGGCGATCGCCCAGGGAATTGCGGATGCGGCAAAGGCTTGGCGCATGGTGGAGACGGAGTTGCAGCAACACGATTTCATTGCCGGCAACACGTTCACGTTGTGTGACATTCCCTGGGGCGTACATGCCAACCGATGGTTCGGTATGAACTATCTGGGCCTGGAGCGGCCGGAATTGCCTGCCCTGCGGGCGTGGTACGACCGGCTATGCCAACGGCCTGCCTACCAGCAGCATATCGTCGCCTGTCCGATTACCTGACATCGGCTGCATGGCATGAACCTTTATCACATCTGGTGCGACCTGAAGCCGGGGGTCAGCGATCTGACATTTACCGAGAACGTCAGCCGGTATCTGGGACACCTGAAAGAGCAAGGCCTGATCGAGGAGTATCGCCTGACCCGGCGTAAGCTCGGTCTGGCTCCGGCCGCACTTGGCGAGTTCCACATCATGATCGAGGTGCACGATCTCGCGCAACTCGACACTGCGTTTGACCATGTGGCCGCCCGGCGGGAGCCGGTGGAGGGATTTCATTTCGGTGTCAATTCGCTGGTGACGAACGCGACGTTCGCATTGTACCGGGACTTTCCCGATAGCGTGCGGCACGCCGGGGAAGAGAAGTTCTGATCAGGCCATCCCGGTGCCGCGATACAACGCCTCGACCGGCAGACTGAGGTCAATGCTCGACAAGGTGAACGCCCCGGTAGTGATTACCAGCGGCCGGTCGGGCCACTTGCCGTCGTCTCCCCGGCGCAGCAGATCGACCCCGACCGAGGCCGTCCGGATTACCAGAATTTCTCGGAGCGTCGGGATTGTCATATAAGCCCAGACGTTGCGCCAGGTTTCAGCATGGTTCGATGGCGACAGGATTTCGATCAGCAGGATTGGCTCGTGCAACGCCTTACCGGCCATGTCAGCAGCGGAACAAGCGACCGCGAGATCAGGAACCATGAAGTTGCGGTCGGATTGAAACGGCGGAATGACACCCGGCGTCGTGATAGCGGTGCACTTGCTACCGCGCTCAACCAGATGGTTCCCGATCAGACGACCGATCTCGTTCTGAATGGCACCATGCAGCGGAACCGCAGGTGCCATGGCGACGGGTACGCCGTCGATCAGTTGCCAGAGATAACCGCCCGGCGAATCCCATTTCAGGAACTCGGCAACGGTCATTAGATCAGGGATACTCCAGGCCAATACCATGCCTTGGATTTACCACGGGCGGCTGTCATCGCGCCATGGTTGTTTGGCACGCAGTGATGTGCGAGGCCCCGGACCGTTACCGCACTGTCGTCCCGCTCTCCGGTCCTTCAGCAGCAATCCACGGATTGACACAACCGCCCTTACGGCGCTTGTAGACCTGCAGTCCGTCGAACGCGACGATTTGCTGGTAGCGAGACCAGACACGGGCGAAAGATGGCTCGGACGCACTCAGGACGGCAATGTAATTCAACCCTTCCCGCGTATCGACCACAGCAATATCCGGGCAGCCGGCGATGAAGTCCTGCGCGACCCAGTGTGTGATCGGCCATTCCTTGGTCGCCGCCGGATCGATACGCGCCCGCCAGAATTCGCCTTTCAGCGCCCACATCGAGTCGAATCGCGACGCCCACGTCACGCCGGTATTGTTCACCACCGGGAAACCGAGCGCGATCCACTCGGAAAATGCGATGTAGGTCCGCGCATGATGTAATCGGATTAACGCCTCCAGCCGCGCCACTGTTGTGGCCTGAGGTTCGACCGCCTGGCGCACCTCGGGGCTCAGTCGACGCACGGCGGCCACGCAGAACAACGCCACGACAATGCCGGCAACCGCCAGCCCCCGCCACGGCAAGTGCCGATCCCGGTTGACCTCCGGCGGCCAATCCTCCAGCCGACGCCGAATCGTAGCGGCCGCCCACAGGATCAGTACCAGGAGTGTAACCACTGTCGCGGGCAGCCGGTGGTAGAACCAATCCTTGCCATCGATGAAGCAGACCAGGCTGGACAGGACTGCGAACACCATACCGGTCATCAGCAGGGCGGCGTGTGACAAGGTACGCCGATTGCGCCACCACAGGAAAATCGCCAGACCCTCGGCCGCCAGTAATGGCGCGCACTTGAACAACAATGCGCCGAACGAAACGTCGGTGGCGCCGTAGAGTGCCAGCGCCATCGGTACCGCGTGGCGCAAATAGGCCGGACAAAGATACGCAACGAGGCCCACGTAACCCGCCAGCGTCGCGGCTGCCGCGATCGGTGCTGCCCGCCACGGCCGGATCCGGTGGCACAACGCCACAACCTCGAGCGCTACGAAGACAATTCCGTATTGCGGCTTAAGGGCACAGCCCAGAGCGGCCAGAACTCCGGCAACTGAAACGGTAACGACCATCGGCCGCGTTCCGTCTGGCTCCGGAGCAAGGGTCCGGGCGAACAGAATCAGGTATGGCAGAAACGCTGCAACCAGCAGATGTTCGCGCTGGCCAAGGTCGGCTGCGGGAATGATCAACAGCACACTGCCCACGACGGCAAACACCGGGATCCGCCAGGCAAACAGCCCGCCGACCGGCCGCAGCAGGCAGGCGCTCCACCATGCGCTGGCCAGCGCGATCGCGGCGAAGGCCGGCATCGCAACAAATTGCGGCGTTACCCCGAGCCATCGAGCCACTGCAAGCGGAAGCGCGGAGATCCAGATGATGAGCGGCGGGTTGACCTCAAGGAGGTCGACGTAAAGTTCGCGACCGGACATCCAACGGTGGGCGACATAAAGCAGCCAGGCAATGTCGTCCTTAAGCGGTGAACGTAACGCCGCGAACAGCACAACCGTCACCACGCTGAGCAGCAGAAGCAGGCTGATCACGTTTACGATCGGGCGTTTCGCCCGGGTTTGTATGAGGCTCATGGATGGGTGGACGTGGCGTTCCCAGGCGAAGTGAGACGGCATAGACACGTTAGGAATGCTCAGCCAAGTGGCACATGTGTGGTCGCAAATGCGGTATTCTGCTATGAAAAAAGGCAATTATGAAACGCCGGCAGGGGTGCGAAACCATGTCCGCAGGGTATCTCGGAAATGGTTGACGCCGGGTTAACGTCCCATCTCAAATCAATAACCCATGCAAAATTCGATGGTCGCGGAGCCAGGTTTGGACCCGCGGGCAGGACCGAACCTGAGGCACGGCGATTTGGCCGGATTTAAGCCTTACGCGCCGCCGCGGCCCGAGCTAAGCGTTATTCGAACAGGATGGTTTCAATGCGAACGTCCGGGCTGCTCGATCTTCAGGTGAACGGCTACGCCGGCGTCGACTTCAACAGTACGGCGTTGACCCCTGACGCGCTGGATCACGCGCTGCATGCGATGCTTCGGGCGGGGGTTACGCACTGCCTGCCGACTCTGATCACCGCCCCCGAGTCGGTGCTCGCCGACCGTCTGCACGCCCTGGATCGAGCCATCCGTACCGGGCGCCTGGGCTCGATCATGGTACTGGGTATCCATCTGGAGGGGCCATTCCTGAACCCGGCACAAGGTTATGCCGGTTGCCATCCAGCTTCGGCGATGCTGCCGCCGGACCCGTTCGTGCTGGACCGGATCATGGCGGGGATCAGCACGCCCGTCCGCTTGTTGACCCTCGCGCCGGAGCGCTCAGAGGCGCTGTCGCTGATCTCCTGGGCGGTGGAACGAGGCATCGTAACGGCAATGGGACATACCGCAGCCAACCACGACACAGTCAGATTGGCGGCCGACGCGGGACTGAAACTCAGCACACATCTGGGCAATGCTCTACCGCAACCACAGCCGAAATTTCTTAATCCGCTGATCGCGCAACTGGCCGAGGATCGGCTTAGCGCGAGCTTCATTGCCGACGGGATCCACATACCACCGCATGCTCTGGGCGTGTTGCTACGGGCCAAGGGGCTGACGCGGAGTATTCTGGTCACCGACGCCACCGCGGCCGCCGACACCCGACCGGGGCTATATGACTTCGCAGGAATGCGCATCGAGCATACTGCGGATGGCTCAGTGCGAGAGCCCGGGAGCCTGGTGCTGGCCGGTTCGGCGCTGCGGCTGGATCAGGCGGTACGCAACGTCGTAGCCTGGTGCTTCGCGAGCGCGGAGCAGGCGATCGCGATGGCCTCAACCCAGCCGGCTTCAGTATTGGGCGTTGCGTTTCCTCCATCGACGATCACGTGGGACACAGCGCTCATGCCGCGCCACGTGTCGGTGGGGGATATCACGATCGACAACCCGGTGCATTGACTGCGGACGCCGTGGTAGCAGCGCTTTGCGAGGCCTCCGAGGTGAAACAGGACTGCTGCCCGTTGAGCCGTTGCGACAACAAATTCGCTGCGGCGGTGAGCGCACCGGCGGCAGCGCGGCGGCGATAATTCCACATTGGCTCCGGCCCAGGGGGGCTGATCACCATCGTTGCGTTGGCTTCGAATACCAATACTGAACCGTCTTGCGTGAGCGCGAAATCGACACCGGCATAGTCGAGACCCAGCGTCTTGCCGATGGTGTCAAGCGCGGTCATTGCCCGAGAGCCCAGTACCCGCGGCATATCGTCGAGGAACTGAAGTTCCTCTTCACGATGCGCTGGGTTGGCTGCCATGGCCGCAGTGAAGTAGTGCACCTTCCAATCGGCGGCGATCGCCAGATGCCACGGGTAGAGCGCGCCGTCGATAAACATCGCCCGATATTTGCGTACCATGCCATCAGGCCCGCGAGCGTCGCAAAATTGGATCACGAGCAACTCGGCACCGGGCAAATCCGCTACCGTTCTTTCCAGCGCGCCACGATTTTCGACATAACGAAAATGCCGGCCCGCGTGAAAGCCGGGCGTCCGTAACAGCAGCGGGAAGTGCAAGCCATCAGCCGCGGCGATCGCGTCCCGCGGCAGGGCGACGATCTGCGGCGAGATCACTCCAGGAATGCCGGCGAGGCGCTGTGCATTGCCGGCGCGGTCAGTCGCTTGTACGCGCGCGGGCGGATTGATGACTGGCGCGCTGCTGGCGGCGAGCAACTCCTCCGCGCGTGCCAGCGCCGTGACGCACCGATCAGGGTCGCCGATCGCGTTGACGACCAACGCGTGCGGCGGCAAGGGCTCGGCTGGATCATAGAACTCGGTATGGATCGCCGATACCGCGAAGTGCCGATCATCGATCCAGTGACGCGTGGGAATGTTGCCGCCGTGGGCAGAGACCAGCAGAAGCAACGGCATCCCCTCACCGGGACCACGATAGGGTTTGGTGACGACTGCATGTCCGGCATAGCCCTTTTGCCGGTGCGATTCGGCGCCATCGTCCTCAAGCTCGCTCAGCACGCGCGCCATGCCCTGATGCGCTTCGGGAAAATCGGGATTGGCGGCGAGCACCGCCTCAAACTGGGCTTGCGCCACGGGAATCTCGCCGTCTTCAAACAGGAGATTGCCCAGATTGATCCGCCCTATCGGATTGTTCGGGTGATACTGAACCGCCTGAGAGTAAGCAGTGCGTGCAGCGGCTCGGTGCCCGCTGGCGCAGGCGAGCGCACCGATTTCGTTCAAGGCGGCAAAATCTGTCGCATCGATGCGGAGTACATCGACATAGGCTTGCTTCGCCGCGTCATCCTCGCCGTTGACCGCGAATGCTCGCGCGCGCTTCAAGGCTTGCTGCTTTCTGGCGTCAGCCAGGATGACCGTTTCAGCCATCACCGCTGGCGCATCAAAGCGCTTTCGCAGGTAGAGCAAATTGTGTCCGGGCGGATAATTGTCCAGTTGTCCGAACCGGGTGTAGCCAAGCTTTTCGTAAAACGGCGTGGCCTGAAAGCTGAACGACGTGACATGCGCGCCGATGCAGCCTCGTTTGTGAGCCTCGGTTTCAGCCGTTTGCATCAGGGCGGAGCCGACGCCCTTGCCGCGTAACGATTCAGGGATGAACAACAACTGCACATGCAGCCATTGGAACAAGGTGCATCCCCAGAACCCGCCCACCACAATGCCCTCATTGTCGTGCAGTGGGATGGCCAGCAGGCGCGGCCGCATCGGCCCAATGAGATCCTGGGAGCATGCATCGAGTGCGTGGAAAATCGCGTCGAAGGTGCCAGGTGGAGGCGTGTCGAACGAAATCATCCCGGACGGGAGTTCGGTTAACACTCTCCACCCCCGTCACAAGGACAGCATTTGTTCACGCCAGCCGAACGTGGCCGTCTGGACCGTGATGCCGGCGGTGCATGAATTACGCGATCAACCATGCTGTATGCACGGCTTCGCCCAGTACCCTCCAGGTGGAACTACTTTAAGCGACTGTGTTGACACCGGCCGATCCAGGCGGAGTGGCCGGGCCATTTGGCGCTGCGCCGGCTCCCGGCGTTGGTCCGGCAGCGTTGACGGGAGGACGGTGGTGGTGCGTGCCAGCAGCGATTTGCTGGGCCGGGCTGGACGCCGCCGACGTGCCCGCCGGATTAGCCTGCGCCACGCTTTGCGCTTGCGGGACGAACGGTACTGATGGAGCACCCGCTACACCTGAGATACTCATGATCGTGTGTCCTGATTGGAAGAAGCAAACCTGAGTTAGCGGAGAAAGGTAAAATAATCGTTAACGATCCACGACAAAAAGTGATCCAGGCATCCATCGTTTCGTATTGCCCGATGCACATGACCGACCCGGTCTCCCGCCCAGATCGGCAGCGGCAGTTACGCGAAGTGCCGTCAATGCCGGCAGGGATCACAGCATCGGTACTTTGATCGGACTTCGTAACCGACAAATTAACGGTTCCTTCAAACAAAAGGTCGAGACTCACACCCGGGCAAACTCTCATGGAAATCCGGCTTTGCACCTCGGTAGCGCGATTTCAGGCAACACATGTCGTTATCGGTGATCCAGGGCGTCACCGTCATCGGCGACGTGATACGCCCCGATGGGCGTGGCCAACCCGGAGGCGTTGACCGCGCGACCATCTGGTTGTTCGACGCCATCAAACGCCAGGTTCATCTCGCCACCGACTTACCGATCGACGTCATAACCGCCAATGGCAGTCCAACGTTGCGTTCATGGCTCGACGCATTGCGATCTCCGGCAACCGCCCACCAGTACTGGGCCGGTGCTTATGATGTTCTGCCGCAATCCGCCGATCCGGAGGCGGTCCTGGCTTCCCGCCTGGGACACCGGTTCTGCATCGGTTACGAACTGCCGCCCTGGTTGCGGAAGCTGCTGCAAGAAATCGATGTGCCGTATATCGACCTGCGGCTCCATCCGGTGCGCTTCCTCGATGATCTTTTGTTCGCCGTCCGCGCGTCCGAACCAGCCACGCAAACTGCATTGCTGACCATGGCAGAGGCTGAATCCGAGGTCATTGTCACCGCCGGCCTGCGGGAGGCGATGTGCCATATGATCTCCGAGGCCACGGTCCCGTCCAATACTTTGCTCGTGGTTGGCCAACGGCCGCTGGATTGCAGTCAGATCATCGACGGCGCATTTTACGACGCACTGCCCCATGCGGCGGAAATTCATGCGATCTGTGCACACTATGCCGCGGTGCTGTTGAAACCGCATCCGTTGGAGCCCTCGCACAGCCTGTTGGAGATTGCCGCCGGCGCATCGAATGTTGCGGGCGTGGTGCAGGACAATTCCTACCGGTTGATGTCGCTGCCGCAAATCTCGGCCGTGCTGACGGTCAATTCCAGCATCGCCTTTGAGGCCCCCTATTTCGGTAAGCGTGTGCACACATTGGCACCGCTGCCCATTCGCCTTGGATGGTGCGGCACAGCGGATGGGCCGAACCTGTATGCCTCGCTCAACGACCGCGTGCTGTCGGTGGATTTCTGGCGTCAGGTGCTGGCGCCGCACACATCGGTCAGCGAGCCGGACGGCATGCGGTTGCCGCCAAAACCCAACAGGCTACGCATTGCGCTCGACAGTTTCTGGAATTTCCAGGAGATCGACACCGATCGCATTCCTGGCCGTCCCGGCTCATAGGGCCGTGACAAACTCCTTCAGTGCAGCCGTGGCCTGCCGCAGCACCGGAGCCCAGTCGCCGATCCGCGCCTGACGGAAAATGCGCAGGCCGGGATACCACGGGCTATCGGTTCGTCCGCTTAGCCAACGCCAGCAATGATCGTAGCGATCGAGCAAGAAGACCGGTTTGCCCATCCCGCCGGCCAGATGCACCACCGAGGTGTCGACGCTCACCACCAAATCGAGATTGGCGATGATTGCCGCGGTATCGGCGAAATCCGTCACCGCTTCCATTGGATCGAACAGCGTCATTCCAGGCGGCGGCGCACGGGTCTGCGCAGCCTCCGGACCGTGCTGCAGGCTGATAAAGCTCACACCGGAAACCGCAGCGAGTGGAGCCAACGTCGCCAACGTTACGCTGCGGCGGGCGTCCAGGGTAGCGAACCCCGGCAGCATCGGCCTCGCCTGCCCAGCCCAAACCAGACCGACGCGGAGCCTGCCCGCCGGCAAACGGGCATTCCAGCGTTCGGCCAAAGCCGGATCCGCATGCAGCCAAGGCAGCGATGCGGGGATGCTATCGGGCGTGGTCTCAAACGCGCGCGGCAAACTAAAGAACGGGCAGTAAAAGTGGTGGAATGGCGCCGGATCGTCCGAACCATGGATTGCCGCCACACCGGGCACCGTGCGCATGATTCGGCTCAGCGGCGCCGGGACGCTGACAATGACGTTGGCGCCGCGCGACGCAAGCAGCGGCAAATAGCGCGCGAAATGCAACGTGTCGCCAAACCCGTCCTCGTGCACCACCAGGATCGTGCGTCCGTTCAGATCGGCCAGGCGGGAAAGCGCCGGAAGCAAGCGCGGCCGCCGGACGGCATGCTCCGCCAGCATCAGCCGCCACTCGTAATCCGGCCATGCTTCCGCCCAACGCCCGGCGCGCAACAGGGCCACGACCCGGTTAACTCTGATCTGAACGTCGTCCGGCGTCAGCGTCAGAGCGATGTCGTAGGCGGCGAGCGCTTCCTCGAACCGGCCGTCGTCTTTCAGCAGCAGACCAAGATTAGCCCAGGTGCCGGCACGGGACGGATCGCGGCTGGTGGCGTCGCGTAACTGGGCGATCGCTGCCTCGGTCAGGCCAAGCGATGCGAGTGCCATCGCCAAAAGATTGCGCGCCGGCATGGCATCGGGCTGCAGCCGTTGGGCTTCGGCCAGGACCGGGATGGCTGCCTCGCACTGACCGTCGTCATAAAGAAACTCGGCGTAGGCGTAGAGCAGCGACGCGTCCTCGGGAGCAATGCGGTACAGGGCCTGGAACTGAGGTTCGACCTGTGCCTGCTGGCCGATGCGGCACAGTATGTTTGCAAGATCGCGGAACGGGTGAGCGGCATTCCTGCGACCCCGTGCGGCACGATGCAGCAAACGGGCGGCATGGTCGCTATGCAAACGGGCCCCGGCGGCGAGGCCGCTCAGCAATAATGCCTCCGTGTCATTGGCGTCGCTGGCGAGCAATGGGGCGCAACGCGTAGTTACCGAGGCAAATCGATTTTTGGCCAGATCGTGGACGGCACGGCCAAGCACGGCTATTCGGCGCGAGGCGGTATCGTGCGCTGTCCCAATGCGGGGTCGCGTCGCTGGCCGTGCCGGTGGTCCGCCGACCACGCCGCCCGGCCATGCTGCGGCCAAAGCAGGTGCTACCGGCTGTTCCGCATCCGCTTGCGCCCGGTCCATTGAGGAACCAGCCCCTCCGTCTGCCATAGCGAGGTTCACCCCGGCCGATCGATTGGCCGTTCTGCCAGAAAGCCAAGGAATGCCGGGGTTTTCCCGTATCTGCCGCGTGGCGGCGGTGTTTTATCTGTAGCGTTGCGACCCTTGCATCAGCGGCTCGAGGGCGACGGTGGCACCCTCGCGGTTCTCAACCACTGCTCCGAATCTCTGAGGCAAGCTGGCCGAATTGCCGTCAAAAGCATGAAAGAATGGTGAAGATACGCAGCGATCCGGAGGGACTTACATTTTGATACACACCGGGGACACACACCGGGGACACACACCTGGCCCGGCCGGAAACGCAATCAACCGGCCAGACAGTCGATCGCGCCGCAGACCAAAGTTACCTGCTCGTCCGTCAACTCGGGATACAGCGGCAGCGACAGCACCTCGGCCGCGGCACGCTCGGTTACCACGCAGCGCGATGGTCCCAGCGGCACCCGACCGGCATAGGCCGGCTGCAAATGCACTGGCACCGGATAATGCACACCCGTTCCAACCCCCCTCTCCCGGAGCCTTGCCTGCATCTGATCGCGATCGGCCATGCGAACCACGTACAAGTGGTAAACGTGCTCCGACCCTCTCCGCTGATGCGGCGCGCGTGGACCGAGCACAGCGTCATAAGCCCGTGCGATGGTCCGCCGCCGCGCGTTGGCAGCGTCCAGATGACTGAGTTTCACCCGCAGGACGGCTGCCTGCAGCTCATCGAGCCGGCTGTTTATCCCGACCTCATCGCTGATGTAGTGCCGCGTCCAGCCGTATTGCCGCAATGCCGCAATCCGCACCGCCACCGCCGGATCGCGCGC
>JBEKQQ010000107.1:0-20871 GCA_049519555.1 Acetobacteraceae bacterium | reverse complement strand
CGACTGCATCGAACCCACCTGAACGATCAAATCCGTGCTCCGATGGAGGAAACTTTCTGGCCAGGCATGGCGTTCGGCCGACATTGCCGTCGTGCGTTGCAACGGGTTCGAATCCCTGACGCCGCGGTACTATATAATGCGTCCTCGCATATCTATGGCATCGGTCGTACCGAGAGATCCTCTGGCTCCTCCACTGCGTATTTCGCTCATTCCTACCCGTCCGGTCCTGATGCGGTCGCGACCGGAACGCCTTCGGTCCGTGAGTCGCAGTCCAATGCCGGCTTGCTTAGCGCCTGATCAGACGCTCTCCGGTGGGCCCGAAACGGGAAGGAAGTGGTGGCGACTGGCCGGGATGGTGTTAGCGGCCGCCTTGCCGGTTGGCTCAGGCCGACCCGGATTTGCCGATTGCCTTGCCTAGCGATTACGCCAGGCCCCTGGAATTATTCCGCAGTCCGCGGCACGATCCAGCGGGCCGGAGGCCGGGTATGGTGACGTCGGCCAACCGGTCCCCAACCCGTCCATGGTGGGGCGCTTGATGACTTTCGAGCGGATTGCAGTGGGGCGGCTATCGAAAAAATTCATACAACCATATGGCAGGACCGATCCGGCCGTTAGCCGCCGAAACGACGCCTGGCCGGATCATCTGTGCACCTGGTGGCGGGTTCCGTGCCTTTCTCGCCATTTTCGCTCGCTTGACCTGGGCCGCTACCGCAGATAGAAACCCGGCCTTCCGCCGCAGGACGTTGTCGGGCGGTCCGAACCCAAACAGAGGCGCACAGAACCGAGATCATGGCTAATACCGCATCAGCGCGTAAGCGTATTCGTCAGGCGATTGTTCGCACCGCCCGCAATTCGGCGCGCAGGTCTCGCATGCGCACGTTCGTGAAGAAGGTCGAAGCCGCGATTGCGGGTGGCGACAAGTCGGTGGCTGCGGCGGCACTGCATGCGGCACAGCCGGAGATGCAGCGTGCGTCGGGCAAGGGTGTGATCCATGCCAATACGGTCGCTCGCAAGCTGTCACGGTTGTCGGCCCGGATCAAAGCGTTGGCCGGCAGCTGACTGTTATGTCCGGAACGTTTCGGTCTGGTGGTTGACCAGGCCGGCGGTTTCGGGCACTCTGATTGCAGTTGATGATCAAGGCGACGGCAGGTTTGCGCGCACTGGATCGTTGCAGACGCGGCACTACTTTCAGTACAGAAATGGCCTCGTCTTTAGTTATCCCCACAATTACAGTCTGAGTAATCATATTTCGTTCTGCTTAAACGCCAATTTGTGATCCGAATCACCATTGCGTCGCATCGGAAGTCAGCATTAGATTGTTAACCAGAGATGACCGGCAGCCAAACCTGTAGTTCATGAATAGAAAGTTCGTGAACGTGGTCGGTGGATAATGTGGTACCGCGGTAGGGGACCAACCCTTGCGGATCAGGGGGTGGCGCGATAATCGTAGCTCGCGCGTTGGCTGGGGCGAGCATTTTCGATGCTCAATAATGTTTTTGGGGGAGCGAGAGAACGTGGAAAAACCGCAACTCGCAAGTATCTGGGCCAAAATTCGTGGACTGCTGCAGGCCGAAGTGGGAGATGCCGAATACCGCAACTGGCTACGGCCGATGACCCTGACGGGGTTGACCGGCGATGAGGTTGCGATCAGCCTGCCAACTTGTTTCGTACGTGACTGGGTGCGCGATCATCACGGCGCCCGTGTCAACGCACTGTGGCAGGCGGAATATCCTGCGGTGCGCCGGGTTGATTTCGTGGTCGACAATGCCGCGCGCACGATAACGGATACGATAGCGGAACCAGTTGCGGACAATGTGAAAGCCCGTGTCGAGATCGAGGAAAAGCCGGAGTCACGCAATGACTTTGCGGCTGCGCTCGATCCGCGCTTTACCTTTGATGCGTTCGTCGTCGGCAAGCCGAATGAGGTGGCGTATGCCTGCGCTCGCCGGGTTGCCGAGCAGCCTGCCTGCCCAGGATTCAATCCGTTGTTTTTGTACGGCGGTGTCGGTCTGGGCAAGACGCACCTGATGCACGCGATCGCCTGGCACCTGCAGGAACGCGGTGAAGCGAGCGGAAAACCCGTGTCGGTGGCTTATCTTTCCGCCGAGAAGTTCATGTATCGCTTCATCGCCGCGATCCGCGGTCAACAGACGATCCAGTTCAAGGAACAGCTGCGCGGCGTTGACGTGCTGATGGTCGATGACCTGCAGTTCCTGATCGGCAAGGAAAACACCCAGGAAGAGTTCTTCCACACCTTCAACTATCTGGTTGAAGCAGGAAAACAGATCGTCGTCTCGGCGGATAAGTCGCCGTCTGATCTGACCGCGCTCGATAACCGCCTGCGCACGCGGCTTGGTTGTGGCATGGTGGCGGATTTGCACTCGACAACCTTCGAGTTGCGGATTTCGATCCTGGAGTCCAAGGCGGCGCGGGCCGGCGTGCCGGTGCCACCCAAGGTGATGGAGTTCCTGGCGCACAAGATCACCTCCAACGTTCGCGAGCTGGAGGGTGCGCTGAACCGGCTCGTCGCACATGCGAATTTGTTCGGCCGGGTGATCACCCTGGAAACGGCACAGGAGGTGCTGCACGACATTCTGCGCGCCCACGATCGCAAGGTGACGATCGAGGAGATCCAGAAAAAGGTCGCTGAGCACTACAACATTCGCCAGCACGAGATGACATCGGCGCGCCGTGCCCGAGCGGTGGCGCGGCCGCGTCAGGTGGCGATGTACCTGTCGAAGCAACTCACGACGCGCAGCCTGCCGGAGATCGGGCGCAAGTTCGGCAACCGCGATCATACCACCGTGATGCACGCGGTGTCGCGGATCAACGAACTGATGCAGCTGGATGGCGACTTCGCCGAGGGCGTGGAACTGCTGCGGCGGATGCTGGAGTCGTAGGCAGGCGGCCGGGCTTCGCCCCGAGACCCCGACCAGAGGACGCTGTCCCCTGGCGGGTTCCAGGACGGAGCCCTGACGCCCTCCTACCCCATCAGCGCGCGACGTGATGCCAGAAACTCCTCGACGGCACCGGCGAACTGATCGCATTCCGCATCGCCGATCGGCAGGCACAGCGTCATCATCCCGCGCCGTGCCAGCCAGATCCCCTGCGCCAGCATATCGAAAAAGAACAGCTCCTTGAGTTTCGCATCACTTTTGCCAGCGTCAGCCGGCGAGCGGATCGGACCGCGCATGGTATGCACGGCCAGCATCGATCCGATGCCGGTGAACTGCACCGGAGCGTCCACCGCCTTGCACAATTCATTCAGCCGCTCTCGCAGTTTGTCGCCGCGTGCGTTCAAGGCCCGCGCCGCTTCCGGCGTATAGATCTCGGTCAGGCCTGCCAGCCCGGCGTTCATGGTCAGAACATTGTTGTTGAACGTGCCCGCATGCGGCAGAGCGTCCGACCGGCGCGGATCGAACAGATCCATGATGTCGCCGCGCCCACCAAAGGCGCCGAACGACATACCGCCGCCGATATATTTCCCAAATGTCGTCAGATCCGGTTTGATGCCGTGCACCGATTGCAATCCGCCGGGCGCCAGCCGCGACGTCATCACCTCATCCAGGATCAGCAGCGCGCCAACGCGTCGGGTCTCCTCGCGCAGCATCGCCAGGAACGCGGGCTCGGCGGCGATGCAGCCGCCACTGCCGATCATCGGTTCGAGGATCACCACGGCAAGTTCGGCAGCATGGGCCTGGATCAGCGACCGTGTCGCCTCGATATCGTTATAACGTGCCACCACATATTCGAAGGGCGCATTGATCGGCGAGCCGCCGCCGGCGAACCCGAACACCGCGCCGTGATAACCGCCGTCGAACACCATGACCCGCTTCCGCCCAGTGAAAATCCGGGCCAGGGAGATGGCGAGCAGGTTGGCCTCGGTGCCGGAGTTGGTAAACCGCACGCGTTCAAGTCCGAACCGTGCGCACACCGCCCGCGCAAACCGCGCCTCGACGATATTGGAGGCGCCGTAGTTGATCCCCCCATCCAGCGCGCGGTCCAAAGCTGCCCGGATCACCGGATGCGAATGGCCAAAGATACCCGCAGTGTATTCACCCAGAAAATCGATGAATTCGTGGCCGTCGAGGTCCCACAGCCGGCAGCCCGACGCCCGCTCCATCGCCAGCGGGAACGGCGCGTAATGCAGGACCGTGCGGGTGTTGCCGCCGGGCATGACTGCGGTCGCCTCGACATAACGGGCGAGGCTTTTCGGATTGGTGGCGACATAGGTCTCCTTCGCCTCGTTGAGCGCGGCGTCGATGTCGGCGTTGCGCAGCTCGCTCATGGGTCGCGTCTCCCCCCGGTGTGGCCGAGGCAGTGTCGCGCCGGAGGTGTGGGCAGGCAACCACAGGCGCTTTCGGATTCGCCCGACTGCCGCGTTTTTCACGGCCTCACCCTATGGCGGGACCGGAGGTGTTTGGTTATGGTCCGCCCGCGTGGTAGGGGAGGTCTGGTTTCCGCGGAACCCGGATCGCCTCAGCGCGGCATGACGTAAGGTAACTGATCCCATGCAGCCGCTGCTCTACGGGTATCTGCCCATCCTGGTCTTCCTGGTCATCGCCGGAGGCATCGCCGTCGCCATGTTGGGCGGCTCCTTGCTCCTTGGCCACCAGAAGCCCTACGCGGAAAAACTGTCCGCCTACGAATGCGGCTTTGAGGCGTTCGACGATGCCCGCCGCCGGTTCGACGTGCGCTACTACCTGGTCGCCATCCTCTTCATCATCTTCGACCTCGAGGTTGCCTTCCTGTTTCCCTGGGCTGTTGCCCTGAAGGGGATCGGCGCACTCGGCTTTTGGTCGATGATCGGCTTCCTCGGCGTGCTGACGATCGGCTTCGTTTACGAGTGGTGCAAAGGTGCGCTGGAGTGGGAGTGATCCAATGAGTGACACCACCATCGCCCCCGTGGGCATCGCCTGGAACCGTAACCATCTGCCGCCCGGTCCCGAGCAGGATGCAGTGGTCAAGGGCATCACCGGCGAGATCGCCGACAAAGGCTTCATCGTCGCCAACGTCGACAAAGTCGTGAACTGGGCTCGCACCGGCAGTCTTTGGCCGATGACCTTCGGGTTGGCCTGTTGCGCGATTGAGATGATCCACGCCTATATGCCGCGTTACGATCTGGACCGGCTTGGCATCATTCCGCGCGCCTCGCCGAGGCAAAGCGACGTCATGATCGTCGCCGGCACGCTGACCAACAAAATGGCGCCGGCGCTGCGCAAGGTCTACGACCAGATGCCGGAGCCGCGTTGGGTCATCAGCATGGGAAGCTGTGCCAACGGCGGCGGGTATTACCATTATTCCTATTCCGTCGTGCGCGGCTGCGATCGGGTCGTGCCGGTGGATGTCTACGTGCCCGGCTGCCCGCCGACCGCTGAGGCGCTGGTCTACGGGATCATGCAATTGCAAAAGAAAATCCGTCGCACGGGGACCATCCTTCGTGGCTGAGGAACCAGTTCAGACCCCGCCGGAGCCAACCAAGCTGGAGCAGTTGGGTCTTCTGGTCGACTCGCTGCCGGGCGTTCACCGTGTGTCAATCCGGCTGGACGAATTGACCGCGCATGCCGAGCGCGATGGGCTGCTCACGTTGATGACAACGTTGCGTGACGATCCGCGTTTTGCCTTCGAGCAACTGATGGATGTCTGTGGTGTCGATTGGCCGGAGCGCGCCGAACGCTTCGATGTCGTTTACAACCTGTTGTCGGTTTCGTTGAACCATCGGCTGCGGGTCATTGTCACCACGGATGCGGCAACGCCGGTCCCCTCGGTGCACGAAATCTGGCCCTGCGCAACGTGGTGGGAGCGCGAGGCCTGGGATCTGTACGGCATCATCTTTTCGGGCCAGCCCGATCTGCGCCGCATCCTGACCGATTACGGCTTTGAGGGGCATCCGTTACGTAAGGATTTCCCGCTGACCGGCTACATCGAGGTGCGTTACGACGAGGACCGCAAAGCGGTGGTCTACGAACCGGTGCACCTGACGCAGGATTTCCGCAACTTCGATTTCCTGTCGCCGTGGGAGGCGATTACGACGTTGCCGGGCGACGAAAAAGTCCAGGCCACGCGGGCGAAGGAGTAATCGTGCAGCCATGAGCGAGACCGCTGTTCCGGAACCTGGCACCACGACGCAAACAGTCGAGATCGACAGCCACTCGATCAATTTCGGGCCGCAGCATCCCGCGGCGCATGGCGTGCTGCGGCTGATCCTGGAACTGGACGGCGAGATCGTCGAACGTGCCGATCCGCATATCGGTTTGCTGCATCGTGGCACCGAAAAGCTGATCGAGTACAAAACCTATATGCAGGCGGTGCCGTATTTCGACCGTCTCGATTACGTATCGCCGATGTGCGAGGAGCACGCATTCGCTCTCGCTGTCGAGAAGCTGCTTGGCATCACTGCACCCGATCGGGCGCAATGGATCCGCGTGCTGTTTGCCGAAATCACCCGGGTGCTGAACCATCTGCTGAACTTGACGACCTATGCGCTGGATGTCGGCGCCATCACGCCGTCGCTCTGGGGCTTCGAAGAGCGTGAGAAGCTGATGGAGTTTCACGAGGCGGCCTCGGGTGCACGGCTGCACGCCAATTACTTCCGTCCCGGTGGCGTATCGAAGGACCTGCCCGCCGGTCTGACCGACCGAATTGGCGAATGGGCCGAGGTGTTTCCGAAATTCGTCGACGATCTGGAAACCCTGCTGACCACCAACCGGATCTGGAAACAGCGGACCGTCGATATCGGCGTGTTCTCGGCTGAGCAGGCGTTGGCCTGGGGATTTTCCGGCCCGCCGTTGCGTGCTTCCGGCGTGCCGTGGGATCTGCGGCGGGCACAGCCATATGATAAGTACGCCGAGGTGGAGTTCCTGGTTCCGGTGACGCGCAACGGCGATTGTTACGATCGCTATCTGATCCGGCTGGTCGAGATGCGCGAAAGCGTGAAGATCATCAAGCAGTGCCTGGCGAAGATGCAGCCCGGTCCGATCAAGGTGGAAGATCACAAAATCACCCCACCGCGGCGCACTGAGATGAAGCGCTCGATGGAAGCGTTGATCCATCACTTCAAGTTGTACACCGAGGGCTATCACGTGCCTGCCGGGTCCACCTATTCGGTAGTGGAAACGCCGAAGGGCGAGTTCGGCGTCTATCTGGTCGCCGATGGCACCAACAAGCCCTATCGTTGCAAAATCCGCCCGACCGGCTTTGCCTTTTTGCAGGCGGTCGATGTCATGGCAAGACGGCACATGCTGGCCGACGTGTGCGCGATCATCGGATCGCTCGACGTCGTGTTCGGCGAGATCGACAGGTAGACCATGGCCGAGCCCGATTTCGAACAGCCAACGCATTTCGCTTTCGACGATGAGTCGGAGGCCGAGATCGCCAGCGAAATCCGGAAATATCCGCCGGGCCGTCAGGCCAGCGCGGTTATCGCTGCGTTATATGCCGTGCAGGATCAGATGAAACGGCAAACCGGCAGTGCCTGGGTCCCGGTCAAGGCGATGGATGCGGTGGCCGAACGTCTCGGCATGGCGCCGATCCGGGTATATGAGATCGTCACATTTTACCTGATGTTCAACACGGCGCCGATTGGCAGGTATCATTTGCAACTATGCACGACCACGCCGTGCTGGTTGCGTGGTTCCGACGACGTGGTGCAGGCTTGCCGTGACGCCACCGGCATCAAGGGCTGGAAGGAAACCAGCGAAGACGGTCTGTTCACCATGTCTGAGGTCGAGTGTGTTGGCGCCTGCGTCAATGCCCCGATCCTGCAGGTGGACGACGACTTCTACGAAGACATGGATGCAGAAAAGACCAAGGCCTTGATTGAGGCTTTGCGCGCAGGTCAGCCGCCGCCACCTGGTTCCATGAGCGGACGCCAGACCTCTGCACCGGAAGGCGGCCCGACCACGCTCACGTCGTTGCAATTCACGCCGGAGAGTTGAGATCATGCTGGCGGACCAGGATCGCATTTTCACCAATCTCTACGGTTTGCATGACCCGATGTTGAAGGGTGCACGATCCCGCGGCGACTGGGACAATACCAAGGCGATCCTGGAACGCGGCCGTGACGAGATCGTCAATGAGGTCAAGGCCTCGGGATTGCGTGGTCGCGGCGGGGCAGGGTTCCCGACCGGCCTTAAATGGTCGTTCATGCCGAAGACCTCCGACAAGCCATGCTATCTGCTGGTGAACGCCGACGAGTCCGAGCCCGGCACTTGCAAAGACCGAGACATTATCCGCCACGATCCGCACAAGCTGGTGGAAGGCTGCCTCGTCGCCGGCTTCGCGATGGGCGCGTGTGCAGCTTATATCTATGTCCGCGGCGAGTTCTTCAATGAAGGCTGCGTGCTGCAGGAAGCCATCGATGAGGCATACGAGGCCGGACTGATCGGCAAGAACGCCTGCGGCTCCGGTTTCGATTTCGATGTCATTCTGCATCGTGGCGCGGGGGCTTATATTTGCGGCGAGGAAACCGCACTCATCGAAAGCCTGGAAGGCAAAAAGGGCATGCCACGGTTGAAGCCGCCATTCCCGGCCGGTGTCGGGCTTTATGGTTGCCCCTCAACCGTCAACAATGTCGAAAGCATCGCCGTCGCCCCCACCATCATGCGCCGCGGTGCTGCCTGGTTCAGTGCTATTGGCCGGCAGAACAACACGGGTACGAAAGTATATTGCATCTCAGGACATGTGAACAAGCCGTGCAATGTCGAAGAGGAGCTCGGCATTCCGCTGCGCGAGCTGATCGACCGTTATGCTGGCGGCGTGCGTGGCGGCTGGGACAATTTGCTGGCAATAATCCCCGGCGGCGCGTCAGTGCCGGTCATTCCAAAATCGATCTGTGACGACGTCCTGATGGATTTCGACAGCCTGCGCAATGTCCGAAGCGGGCTTGGCACCGCGGCGGTCATCGTAATGGACAAATCCACCGATCTGATCAAGGCCATTGCTCGGTTGTCGAAATTCTACATGCACGAAAGTTGTGGTCAGTGCACGCCGTGCCGTGAGGGCACCGGTTGGCTGTGGCGGGTCATGACCCGCATGGTCGAAGGCCGCGCCGAGCCGTCGGAAATCGACACATTGGAACAGGTCACGCGACAGATCGAAGGTCACACGATTTGTGCTCTGGGCGATGCCGCCGCCTGGCCGGTGCAAGGCCTGATCCGGCATTTCCGCCCCCTGATGGAAGCGCGCATCGCCGAATACAAGGCGCGTGTCACGCCACGGCTGGCGGCGGAGTAGACGATGGAATTTACTGAATTGAACGAACCGCTCGTGGTAACCGACGGCAACGTCGATAAATCGTCATTCAGCGGCGTGGCGATGCGTGAGGTGCGGTTTGAAGATGCCAAAATGACCTCGGCGCAGTTCGATCATGTGGATCTGACGGGCGCCATTGTCTCGCGTGCCAAACTGGCCAACGCGCGGTTCAGCAATGTCGATCTGTCCGGTGTCCACGTTGAAAACGCCACGCTGGCGGGTGCAACGATCCGCGATGCCGACCTTTCCGGTGTGGCAATCAGCGATTGTGATACCTCGAAAATGCGGATTGACGGCTATCTGGTGAGCGATCTGATCGCTGCCTACCGAAAGAGTGTGTGATGCCGAAACTCACCGTCGACGGTCGCGAAGTCGAAGCCCCTGCCGGCGCTACCGTGTTGCAGGCCGCCGAGGCCGCGGGGATCGAAATTCCGCGGTTCTGCTACCATGACCGGCTGTCGATTGCCGGCAATTGCCGTATGTGCCTGGTGGAAATAGAAAAGACGCCACCCAAACCAATTTCCTCCTGCACCTATCCCGCGGCCGATGGTATGGTCGTGCATACCGACACTCCGATGGTGCGCAACGGCCGCCGCGGCGTGATGGAGTTCCTGCTGATCAATCACCCGCTCGATTGCCCGATTTGCGATCAGGGCGGCGAGTGCGATTTGCAGGACCAGGCCATGGGTTACGGCATGGACCACTCACGCTTTGCCGAGAACAAGCGCGCCGTCAAAGACAAGGATCTCGGGCCGCTGGTGGCGACCTCGATGAATCGATGCATCCATTGCACCCGCTGCATCCGGTTCATCTCCGAAGTCGCCGGCGTGCCCGATCTCGGCGCCACCGCCCGCGGCGAGCACATGGAAGTCGGCACCTACGTCGAGAAAGCCCTGGGCTCGGAACTTTCCGCCAATATCATTGATCTTTGTCCGGTTGGTGCGCTGACTTCGAAACCATATGCGTTTACCGCGCGCTCCTGGGAACTGTCGAAGACCGACAGCATCGACGTGCTCGACGCCGTTGGTGCGAACATCCGCGTCGATACCCGTGGACCCGAAGTGCTGCGGATTCTGCCGCGCCTGAATGAAGACGTGAATGAGGAATGGTTGGGCGACAAGTCTCGCTTTGCGGTTGACGGTCTAAAGCGCCGCCGCCTCGACAAGCCATGGCTGCGCCGCGACGGCAAGCTGCAACCCGCCGGCTGGCAACAGGCATTCGATGCCATCGCAGCAAAACTGCACGGCCTGGCCGGCGAAAGGATCGGCGCCATCGCCGGCGATTTGTGCGATGCCGAAAGTATGCTGGCGTTGAAAGACCTCATGGCCGCACTGGGTTCGCCCAATCTCGACTGCCGGCAGGATGGCGCGCAACTGACCAATGCCCGCCGCGATTATTACACCTTCAACACGCAGATCGCCGGGATCGAGGATGCCGATGCGATCCTGATCATCGGTTCCAACCCGCGGCGTGAGGCCCCGGTGCTCAATGCCCGCATCCGCAAGGCGTGGCATCAGAACGGTGCCAAAATCGGCTTGATCGGCGCCGAAACGGATCTGACGTATCCTTTGACCCATCTCGGCACCGGTCCCGCCGCCTTCGCCGATGGCGAAACGTTCCTCGCTAACACCAAACACCCAATGGTGATCGTCGGGCAGGGTGCGTTGCGCCGGCCCGATGGTGCCGCAGTGCTCGCCGCGGCCTGGGGCATCGCCGCGCGCACCGGCGCACTGACCGCCGAATGGCACGGCTTCAACGTGCTGCACACTGCCGCCGCGCGTGTCGGAGCGCTCGATGTGGGTTTCCTGCCTGGCCCGCATGGCAAAAGCCTCAATGCCATGCTGGACCTTGACGTGTTGTGGCTGCTTGGCGCTGACGAATTCGACACCAAACGCATCGCGGCGGAAACCTTTGTCATTTACCAGGGCCACCATGGCGATGCCGGCGCGGCGCGTGCTGACGTGATCCTGCCCGGCGCTGCCTACACCGAAAAATCCGGCACTTATGTCAATACCGAGGGCCGTGCCCAACGCGGCTTCATGGCGACGCACCCGCCTGGCGAGGCTCGCGAAGACTGGAGGATCATTCGTGCCTTCAGCGCGCGCATTGGTCACACCTTGCCTTATGATACGATCGAAGCGCTGCGCACCCGGCTGGAGCAGGTCAACCCGGTATTCGCCAACATCGGCTTCCTGCCGCACTTTGGCTGCACCGACACGACCGGTCCCACGGGTGGCGTGGTCAGCGACGCACCGTTCCAGCCTGTGATCAGGCATTATCACCAGACCGATCCGATCAGCCGCGCCTCCCCAACCATGGCGGCGTGTGTCGCCGCATTGCAGCCAACCCCGGCAATGGCGGCGGAATAATCGGATGGTCAACTGGATCATTGACTTCCTGCTGCACAACCCGGTTGGCATCGTCATCCTGACGGTGCTCGAGACCCTCGCTCTGCTGGTGCCGGTGCTGATTGCCGTTGCCTATCTGACCTATGCCGAGCGCAAGGTGATGGCGGCGATCCAGTTGCGCAAAGGACCCAATGTGGTCGGCCCGTTCGGCCTGCTGCAGCCCTTTGCCGATGCACTCAAGATGCTGACGAAGGAAACCATCATCCCGTCCGGTGCCAATCGCTTCCTGTTCATCATGGCGCCGATGCTGACCTTCGTGCTCGCCATGCTGGCCTGGGCTGTCATTCCGGTAAACGACGGTTGGGCCATCGCTGACATCAATGTTGGCGTTTTGTATCTGTTCGCGATTTCTTCGCTCGGCGTCTACGGCATCATCGTCGCCGGATGGGCATCGAATTCCAAATACGCCTTCCTCGGTGCGTTGCGTTCGGCGGCACAAATGGTCAGTTATGAAGTCTCCATGGGCTTTGTCCTGGTGACCGTGCTGCTGTGCGCCGGCAGCCTGAATCTGACCACCATCGTTCTGGCACAACAGAAAATCTGGTTCTGTGTGCCGCTGTTCCCGATGTTCATTATCTTCTTCATCTCGGCTCTGGCGGAGTGCAATCGCGCACCGTTCGATCTGGCCGAGGGCGAATCGGAAATCGTCGCCGGGTTCTTCGTCGAATACAGCTCCATGAGCTTCGGCCTGTTCTTCCTAGGCGAATATGCCAACATGATCCTGATGAGCGCGATGACGTCGATCCTGTTTCTGGGTGGCTGGCTGGCGCCGTTCGGTATCGCACCATTCACCTGGATCCCCGGCCCGCTCTGGTTGATTTTCAAGATCTGCCTGCTGCTGTTCGTGTTCATCTGGGTGCGCGCCACGTTTCCCCGTTATCGCTACGATCAGCTCATGCGACTGGGCTGGAAGGTGTTTCTGCCGTTCTCGCTGGTCTGGGTGGTGCTGACCGCGGGCGTGCTGATGGCGTTCGGATGGTTGCCGAATGCGTGACAAGAAAGGAGCCTGACAGTATGGCGTTCCTCGACCGTACCGCGCGGGGCCTGTTGCTGTCTGAACTGGTGACCGGGCTGTCCCTGACCTTTCGCTACTTCTTCCACCGCAAGGCGACGATCAATTACCCGTACGAAAAGGGTCCGATCAGCCCGCGCTTCAAGGGTGAGCACGCGTTGCGCCGCTACCCGAATGGCGAGGAGCGCTGCATTGCCTGCAAGCTCTGTGAGGCGATTTGTCCCGCCCAGGCGATTACCATTGAAGCGGAGCCGCGGGAGGATGGGTCAAGACGGACCACCCGCTACGACATCGACATGACGAAATGCATCTATTGCGGCCTGTGCGAGGAGGCCTGTCCGGTCGACGCCATCGTCGAAGGCCCCAACTTCGAATTCGCCACCGAGACGCGGGAAGAGTTGCTCTATAACAAAGACAAGCTGCTGGCCAACGGCGACCGGTGGGAGCCGGAACTGGCGCGGCGGCTGGAACTGGATGCGCCCTACCGATGATCGTCGATTTCTTCTTCTGGCTGTTCGCGGTGGTGTTGCTGATCTCCGCCACCCTGGTGGTGACCTCGAAGAATCCCGTGCACTCAGTGCTGTTCCTGATTCTGTCGTTCTTCAATGCCGCCGCCTTGTTCCTGATCGCCGGTGCCGAGTTCCTGGCGATGATCCTGGTCGTGGTTTATGTCGGCGCGGTCGCCGTGCTGTTCTTGTTTGTCGTCATGATGCTCGACATCGATTTCGAGCAGTTGCGTGGCGGACTTCAACGTTATGCCGGTATTGGTGCCGCCGTCGGTGCGGCTCTGCTGGCCGAGTTCGCGATTGCGCTTGGCGGCTGGAAGCTCGCGCCGAATGTCGATCAGGTCCTGCAGTCGCCGATCCCTGCCAACGTCAGCAATATCCAGGCTTTGGGTAACGTTCTCTACACCGACTACCTGTTCCTGTTTCAGGCCGCTGGCCTCGTTTTGCTTGTGGCGATGATCGGCGCGATCGTGTTGACCTTGCGCGACCGTAAGACGTCGAGGCATCAGATCATCAGCGTGCAAACCCAACGCACCGTCGCGGAGACCCTCGAGGTCGTTACGCTGTCGCTTGGCGCCGGGACCACCGAAAGCGGCGGCTTCCTGCGGCCGAAAGAACCGGAGCCGGAGCCTGAAACCGAGCCGGTCCATGGCCATCACTGAAAGCCTCTGCGCATGACATCGAGCGCTCTGAACCACTATCTGGTCGTCAGCGGCATCCTGCTGGTAATCGGCGTGTTCGGCATCTTCCTCAACCGGAAGAACGTGATCATCATCCTGATGGCGATCGAACTGATCCTGCTGGCGGTCAACCTCAACCTGGTGGCATTTTCGGCCGCGTTGAACGATCTGGCCGGTCAGGTGATGGCGATGTTTGTGCTGACGGTCGCCGCCGCCGAGGCCGCAATCGGTCTGGCCATCGTCCTGGTGTATTTCCGCAACCGTGGGTCGATCCAGGTTGAGGATGTCAACCTGATGAAGGGCTGACATGATTTACGCGATTGCCGTCTTCGCGCCGCTGGTTGGCGCGCTGATTTCCGGTCTGCTCGGCAAGTGGATCGGCGATCGGGCCGCCATGGGCGCATCGGTCCTCGGCATGCTGATTGCCGCGGTTTGCGGGCCTTATGCGTTCTTTTCATTCGGCGATCCCGGCACGCTTGACCTCGGCACCTGGATCGAAGCCGGAAAGTTCCACGTCGATTGGGCTTTGCGTTACGACACGCTGGCCGCGGCGATGGTCGCCATGGTGACGTTCGTGGCGATGCTGATCCATGTCTATTCGATCGGCTACATGGCGCACGAAACCCGCCCACGCTACCGGTTCTTCGCCTATCTCTCGCTGTTCACCTTCGCGATGTTGATGCTGGTGACGGCGGACAATCTTGCCCAGTTGTTTTTCGGCTGGGAGGGCGTTGGGTTGTGTTCGTATCTGCTGATTGGCTATTGGTACGATCGACCCGCTGCCGTTGCGGCGGCGATCAAGGCGTTCATTGTCAACCGCGTTGGCGACCTGCATTTTGCGGTGGGCATCGCGCTGATCTGGATGACATTCGGGTCGATCGATTTCACTGTCATTTTCGCCACTGTGACCAAACATGGCGCTGACACCTATCATCTGTTCGGTCACGACCTGCCGATGCTGGAGCTGATCGGCTTCCTGCTGTTCATCGGCGCCATGGGCAAATCAGCCCAACTGTTCCTCCATGTCTGGCTGCCCGATGCGATGGAGGGACCGACGCCGGTCTCCGCCTTGATCCACGCCGCGACCATGGTTACCGCCGGCGTGTTCCTGATGGCCCGGATGTCACCACTGATGGAGTATGCGCCGTACGCGCTGACGTTCGTCACGTTGATCGGCGCCTCTACCGCGTTCTTCGCCGCCACGGTTGCCTGCGTGCAGAACGACATCAAGCGGGTCATCGCCTATTCGACCTGTTCGCAGCTTGGCTACATGTTCGTGGCAGCTGGCGTGGGTGCCTATCAGATTTCGATCTTCCACCTCATCACCCACGCGTTCTTCAAAGCCCTGCTGTTCCTTAGCGCCGGTTCGGTGATTCATGCGATGTCGGACGAGCAGGACATGCGCCGCATGGGCGGGTTGGGCAGACTGATCCCGGTCACCGCCACGGTGATGTGGATTGGCAATCTGGCATTGGCGGGCATTCCGCCATTTGCCGGGTGGTACTCCAAGGATGCGATCATCTCGTCGGCCTGGTTGGCGCACTCGAATATCGGCACTTACGCCTTCGTCTGCACGGTGGTCGCAGCATTTTTGACTGCGTTCTATTCCTGGCGATTGCTGTTCCTGACCTTTCACGGCACATCGCGCGCCGATCACCACACTCTGGAACATGTGCACGAATCACCTTTGGTCATGCTGGTGCCGTTGGTGATCCTGGCCACAGGTGCATGCCTCGCCGGCATGCTGTTGCACGGCTGGTTCATTGGCGAGGGCCAGGCGCAGTTCTGGAACCATTCCATTTTCAATCAACCGGGCAACGACATTATGGAGAGTCTTGAGCACACCCCATGGCCAGTTGAACTGGCGCCATCGATTGTCGCCGTCCTGGGCATTGCGCTGGCGGCGTTGATGTATATCTTCCGGCCGGAACTGCCCAGACAACTGGCGAAACAATTCCCCAGAACTTATTTCTTCCTGCTCAACAAATGGTATTTCGATGAACTTTATGATCGCATCTTCGTGCGGCCGTATTTCTGGCTGGCTGGAAAATCCTGGCGCATCGGCGACGGCAAGATCATCGATGGTGTGCCGAACGGTCTTGCTGCTCTTACCGTCGAAGGCGCCCGCGAGGCGGTGAAGATGCAGACCGGTTCGCTCGCGGCCTATGCCTTTGTCATGTTGATCGGCGTCGTCGTGCTGGTCGGCGTCTTCATGTTCTTCCGGTGATCCAAATGAACGCCGCGGGCTTCCCTATTCTGTCGATCATCACCTGGCTGCCGCTGGTTGGTTGCGTGATCATCATGTCGGTGCGCGGCGATGAGGCGACGGTTGCCTCGAACGCCCGCTGGACCGCACTGTGGACGAGTCTGCTGGTGCTGGCGGTGTCGCTGGTCCTGTGGGTTAAATTCGATCCGCGCGAGCCGGGGTTCCAGTTCAATGAGTCGGTCAGCTGGCTGCCGCATTATCGCATCGCCTACAAAATGGGGGTCGACGGCATCTCGGTATTGTTTGTGCTGTTGTCGACCATTCTGACCCCGATCTGTATTCTCGCCAGCTGGGAATCGATCCGCGTCAGGGTCCGGGAGTTCATGCTCTCGTTCCTGGTCCTGGAAACCATGCTGGTCGGCATGTTCTGCGCCGCCGACTTCGTGGTGTTCTACATGTTCTTCGAGGGCGTGCTGATCCCGATGTATCTGATCATCGGGATCTGGGGCGGCCCGCGACGGGTTTACGCGGCAGTCAAATTCTTCCTGTACACCTTGGCCGGCTCGGTGCTGATGTTGCTGGCGCTGATCGCCATGTGGTTGCACGCCGGAACGACCGACATTTCGGTGCTGATGGACACCCACTTCCCGGTGCAGATGCAGAACTGGCTGTTCTTTGCACTTATGGCGTCGTTTGCGGTCAAGGTGCCGATGTGGCCGGTCCACACCTGGTTGCCCGATGCGCACGTCGAGGCACCGACTGCCGGCTCCGTCATCCTGGCCGGCGTGCTGCTGAAGATGGGCGCTTACGGTTTCCTGCGCTTCTCGGTGCCGATGCTGCCCGACGCCTCGCAGACCTTTGCGCCGTTGATCTTCACTTTGTCGGTCATCGCCGTGATTTACACGTCGGCTGTCGCGCTGGCGCAGGAGGACATGAAGAAGCTGATCGCCTATTCCTCGGTCGCTCATATGGGTATCGTGACCATCGGCATCTTCACGTTCAATGAGCAAGGCGTCCAGGGCGCGCTGTTCCAGATGCTGTCGCACGGGATCGTGTCGAGTGCGTTGTTTCTTGTCGTCGGTGTGATCTACGATCGGATCCATACGCGGGATATCGTGCGTTACGGCGGCCTCGCCGACCGGATGCCGGCCTATGCACTGGTATTTATGACGTTCACCATGGCAACGATGGGATTACCGGCCACCTCCGGGTTCGTTGGCGAATTCCTGGTGATCATCGGTGCGGCGCAAATCAATTTCTGGCTGGCGCTGTTGGGCGGCATGGGGATGATACTGGGTACGGCCTATATGCTGTACCTGTATCGCAGGATAATATTCGGCACCATCACGCATGCCGATCTGCGGAACATCCTGGACCTCAATCCGCGCGAGTGGGCGGTGTTTGCTCCGCTGATCGTGCTGACGTTGTGGATGGGCATCTATCCCTCCAGCTTTACCGGCTTCTTTGATGAGAGCGTGGCCGCGTTGGTGCAGCATCATCATGCCGCGGTCGCATCCACGGTACGCCTCGCACAGGGGATGACGCACTGATGAACTGGACCTTGGCAGTGCCGGAGCTCGTGCTGACCTGCGCCGGCCTGGCGATCCTGTTATTCGGTGTGTTGCGCCGGCAGGACAGCACGCTGCTGGCAACCATGTTCACGATCGGTGCGTTCCTGGTCACCGGCCTGCTGGTTGCGACACGGGTGGACGGGTTCGGCTTCAACGGTCAGTTTGTCACCGACGCCTTCGCTACATTCAACAAAGAGCTGATCCTGTTGGGCGGTGCTCTGGCACTGATCCTGGCGCTCGACTGGAACCGTTCGCAGGGCATTGCGCGGTTCGAATATCCGGTGCTGGTGCTGTTCGCCACCGTCGGCATGATGGTGATGGTATCGGCGTCGAACCTGATGACGCTGTATCTCGGTCTGGAACTGCAATCGCTGGCGCTTTACGTGCTGGCGGCCTTTGCCCGCGACAACCTGCGGTCATCGGAAGCCGGTCTTAAATACTTCGTGTTGAGCGGCCTCGCGTCGGGATTGCTGCTGTACGGCATTTCGCTGGTTTATGGCTTCTCCGGCACGATGGACTTTCAAACGTTGCACCAGACGCTGATGACGCCAACGGCCGCACCGCCGGGCCTGATCGTCGGCATTGTGTTTATATTGGTGGGACTCTCATTCAAGATCTCCGCCGTGCCGTTCCATATGTGGACGCCGGATGTGTATGAGGGTGCACCAACCCCGGTCACTGTGTTTTTTGCCACCGGACCGAAAGTTGCGGCAATGGCGTTGCTGTTGCGGGTGATGGGCACCTCGTTCGCGGAGCTGGTTCCGGCCTGGCAATCGCTGATCGTGCTGATGTCGATTGCCTCGATGGTGCTCGGCTCATTCGCAGCGATCGGGCAGCGGAACATTAAGCGGCTGATGGCGTATTCCTCGATCGGGCATATGGGCTATGCGCTGATCGGCCTCGCGGTTGGCTCGTCGGACGGGGTACGCGGCGTGCTGGTCTATATGACCGTCTACGTGTTGATGACCGCCGGCATGTTCGCCTGCATCATGTCGATGAAGCGCAGTGGGCGGCCGGTTGAACAAATCGCTGACCTTTCGGGCCTTGCAACGACGGACCCGGGCCTCGCAATGGCGATCAGCGTGTTCATGTTCAGCCTTGCCGGAATTCCGTTGATGGCGGGGTTCTTTGCCAAACTCTACATCTTCCTGGCGGCGGTGAAGGGTGGCCTCTACACGCTGGCGGTGATCGGCGTGCTGACCAGTGTTGTGGGAGCGTTCTATTACATCCGCGTGATCAAGGTGATGTATTTCGATCCTCCTGCCGAGGCGTTCGATCGGCGCCCTCCGGCATTGTCGTTTATCGTCGCAGCGACCGGCCTGTTCACTGCGTTCTTCTTCCTGTTCCCCGCACCTGTGGTGGATGCCGCAGAATTGGCCTCTCGGGTGTTGTTCCGGTAGAGACAGACTGATGGGCAGGGTGCCACCAATCGCTTCCATCGCGCTGTCATATCTGTGTTCGTCGGTGGCTCACTTGCCTTGTGTGCGCCAAATCAAATGCTGTCGTCTTGATTACGAAGGCGAGGCGGAACACAGATATTCACAGATGATGTCGTGCCGCTGATCACCGGACGCGGCGGGCGGCGCGGTATATCATAACAAGGCCGACGGAAGCGTCGCTGCCGGGCACTGGCTCATATCGAAGTCCCGATCACTCCTCATCCAGATCCGGTGCCACCGCCTGGTAGCGCGCCCGATGCAACGCAGCCGATCCAAACATTGGTGCCAACACCATCATCTTGCGCAGAAACAATCCCGGATCCGCCGCGTCGGTATAACCAATGCCGCCGTGCAGCTGAATGCACCCGCGCGTCATCACGCTCGCCGCCTCCGACGCCCGAGCCTTCGCCCGAGACACCGCCGCCTGGCGTACGCGTGGATCCTTTGCGGTATCCATCGTCCGCGCCGCAGCCTCCACCACAGCTCGCGTCAATGCCAGTTGGATTTGCAAATCCGCTGATCGGTGCTGCAATGCCTGGAACGATCCAATCTTCTTGCCGAACTGCTCCCGGGTCTTCAGGTACTCCAGCGTGATCCCGAACACGCGGTCCATCGCGCCCAGAAGATACGCACTGGTTGCCAAAGCCGCGACCTCCAGCGCCTCGCCCGCATCGCCGGCGATGAATTCCGCCAGCGCCCCATCGAACGTCACGGTGGCGAAATTGCCGCCATCCTGAGCCGGCATTGAAACCGTGTGCACGCCGGGTGCATCCCGCTCTACCAACGCCACGCCACCCGTCACTGTCACCAAGAACGCATCGGCACCCGCCGCCAGGGCAACGAACATCTTGCGCCCGTGCAATCGCCCGCCCGACAATGCACACGAACCGACCATCGCGATGCTATGCGGCTTCTCTTGCCACGCCGGCAGAACGATCCGCTCGCCGCTCAATACCGTACCGAGATGATCCGCCGGCAGCAGCATCGCGGCGAACGCTACCGGGATCAACGGCTCGGGCACCAGGCTCGCACCGAGTTCTTCAGTCAGTGCGCAGAACTCCTGCACGCCAAGCCCTGAACCGCCATTATCTTCGGAAACCAGCAGACCGGGCCAGCCCATTTCGCACATCTGCCGCCAAACGTCGCGATCGAACCCCGGCTCGGTAAACCGCAACGCGCGGATGCGCCGCAAATCGCCGGTACGTGGTGCCAGGCCCGCGGCACTGTCGCGTATCATCCGCAGGCTTTCGCTCCGGTCGTCCGTCATGCGTTTCCTCCAACACTCATCCGATCGTCGCGCGGGCCAAAAGGATTTGCAACATGGCCCATGCGATCCTAGCCTGTGACGGACCCAGGGGCCGCAAGCATATGAACGACAGCGTCAATTTCCAGAAGCCGATCCAGATTGGATGGGAACCCGAACTCGCCGAACTCCGGCAGCGCCAGGCGCTCGCCCGCGAGATGGGCGGCAAGGAGCGCGTTGCGCGCCAGCACAAAGGCGGCAGACTGACGGTGCGCGAGCGCATCGATCATCTGCTCGACCCTGGAACGTTCAGGGAGATCGGCAGCATCGCCGGCAAGGCCACCTATGACGGTCGCGGCAACATCATCGACTTCATGCCCGGCAACTGCGTGTTTGGCCGAGGCATGGTCGATGGGCGGCCGGTCGTCGTCGCCGGTGACGACTTTACCTTGCGGGGCGGCTCGGCCGATGCCTCGATCAAGGGCAAGCCGAAAATGTCCGAGCAGATCGCGGCACAGTTCCGCATGCCGATCATTCGGCTGATCGAGGGTTCT
>JBEKQQ010000106.1:0-21126 GCA_049519555.1 Acetobacteraceae bacterium | reverse complement strand
TCAGGGATTCGAACCCGTTGCAACGCACGACGGCAATGTCGGCCGAACGCCATGCCTGGCCAGAAAGTTTCCTCCATCGGAGCACGGATTTGATCGTTCAGGTGGGTTCGATGCAGTCGCGCCGTGTAAGAACTTCGCCCGGCGCAATCAGAACTTCCTTCCCGCACCGGATCCGGTTCAGGTACGGATCCGGTTCAGGTAGTCGGCGGAGGCGTCGGGGCGTTCAACCGCCCGTTCGACGGGGCACTTAGAGACACCGCAGCGGACGACAGCAGCCCTCGTTTCATGCTCTGGGCGGGCAAATCCCCCAACCGCAGCGGCGACTGATCGGGGACGGCCGGTGGCGCAACAAACGGGGCTGTCACTTTGGCGACTTGTGCGGCGATCGGTCGCGGTTGCTCCGGTCGCCTCGGCGGCGACTGCATCGCCGTCGGTTGCGGCCTGGCAGGCGTCGCTACTGCCTCCGGCTGGTTGGCGCGCTGCCGCACCTCCGCGGCGCGGGCTTCGTTGCGCGCATGCAGGCTGGCAAAATTGGCCATCCAAAGATGTAGGTTTTTGCCGATCGCCATCGCCGAAGCGCGCAACCGTATCAGCATGGCGAGTTCCAGGTCGGCCGCACCGGCATCGCGCATCGCAGCATCCAGCATGAAGCGCAGGGAGATGCAATGGCAGGCAATCATGGCCTCCATTGGATTGGCGACCTCGAAGGTACGGAAGAGTTCGACGATCGCCGCGCACCGCGTTTGCAGGTCCTCAGCGGTCTCGCCGGGCTGGCCGGTGGCGCCCATGACGCCTCGAAGCATGTGGGCATTGAACTCATCTTGCGCGAGCATCAGGCGGTTGGGGTCCATGGTTCGAGGTCCGGTAAAGGGTTGCGATGAATGTTAGAATAAATAACAGACTGGGCCGCGTCAAGCGTGCTTTTCGCCGCTGCGTCTCGCCGGGATGGCGCCGCCGAGAGTTGACCTGCGTCAATGCAGCGCGGTCGGCATCCGCTCAAATAGCGACGGCAAACCGCCATACCCCAACCGGAGGGCAACCAATGCGTGCGATGGACGTGATGACGGGCGACGTGATCACCGTCACTCCCGAAACTTCCGTTCAGGATCTTGCCAAACTCCTGAGCCAACGCGGTATCAGCGGAGTACCCGTGGTGGACGCGGCCAACCGCCTCGTCGGGATCGTCAGCGAGGGCGATCTGTTGCACCGCACGGAAACCGGAACAGAGCGAAGGGTTCAGCCACGCCGCGTGCGGTGGCTCGACGGTCTGATGTCGGACCAGAACGTCGCGCGCGATTACCTGAAGTCACATGGCCGCCAGGTGCGGGACGTCATGACGCGCGATGTGATCACGGTCGAGGAAACGACCGAACTGGCCGAGGTCGCCGATCTGCTGGAGACCAAACGTATCCGGCGCGTGCCTGTGGTGCGCGACGGCGTGGTCGTTGGGATCGTGAGCCGGGCCAACCTGGTGCGCGCTCTGGCCATGGTGCAGACCGAGATACCGAGCGGCAACGGACTCGATGACTTCGCCATCCGCGACGCGCTGCTGACCGAACTCCGCGGCAAGCCCTGGGCGAAAGTCTGGGCTTCTGAAGTGATGGTGCGGAATAACGTCGTGCATGTCTGGTATTCCGATGACCAGCCGATCGAGGAGCGCGAGGCGATCCGGATCGCTGCCGAGAACACCCCGGGTGTCGCTCGCGTCGAGGAGCATCTCGTGCATGTGCCGATGACCCCGGTCTTGTAGCGGGGACTCTGCGCCGGGCGTCGCACAGTGCTGGCTCGGAAGGCCCGGACAGGCTGCATGCGCTGTATGCTAATAATCGCGTCATGGAACTGTTGTCCTCTCGCCGGCATCCCTGGCTTGTCCGGGGGACCGGAGGAGGCACTGTGCTGGATCAGCTCCCCCGGACGAGCCGGGGGACGACGTGGGTTGTAGGCCGCTGAGCGCCAGGTCGACTTAAGTAGCGCGTATCCGCACGAGGTCTGTTCCTGCGAAGGCGGGGGCCGGGCCATAACGCCAGGCGATTGACGTCCGGGCAATCTTTCTGCCGCTCGGTATTAAAGGCCAGGCTTGCCTGGCGCACGTTCGGTCCGCTTGCGAGCCAAACCGCCGCAGCGCATACTCGGCCAGGAAAAAATATGTCCTGGGAGAGAAACAATGTCTGGCTTCATGTTGCAGCGCCGCACGGCGCCCTTGCTCGCGCTGTTGTCCGGCCTCGCCGTGACCACGGTGGTGCGTGCGGCTCCTTTCATGATTGTCGGTGACGATGAAAAGGTGGGCACCGACGCCCAGGGCAAACCAATGGTCAATCCGACCGGGAACGATGCGGTGCTGATCGTCGATCTGGCAAAGCCCGAGGACCCGAAAATCGTTGCCTCGTTGCCGCTGGAGAACTCGATCGTCGGACCGCCGGTCAATCTCGATATCTCACCGAACGGGGCAATCGCGTTGGTCGCTGACTCGATGACGGTGGCGGAGGACAACGGCGTCCGCAAAATGGTGCCGACGGATAAACTGTTCGTCATCGACATGAAAGCCAACCCGCCGAAACTGGTGGACACGCTGACTTTGGGCAAGCAGCCATCCGGTCTGTCGTTCAGCCCGAGCGGCGACATGGCGCTGGTGTGCAACCGCGCCGATGGCACGATCAGCGTGTTGAAAATCGACGGCACGACGGTAACGCAGACCGGAACCGTCACTGTCAGCCCAGGGGTGTCGCAGGTGGTGTTCACGCCCGATGGCAAGCATGCGCTGGCGGTGAAGTCGCCGGATAACAAAGTCGCGGTACTGGATGTGGACGGCGACAAGGTCGCTTACAACAAGCTCGACGTGCCGACGTTCCCATTCCCGTACAACGTCGTGGTCACGCCAGACGGCAAGCTGGCGATTATTGCGGACAATGGCGGCGGCGGTTCCTCGGACGGTAGTCTGGATGCAGCAACGGTGATCGACCTGCAGTGGCCGCATCCACACGGTATCAGGCATATCACGGTTGGCGACGCGCCGGAGGGCCTGGCGATGGCGCCGAACGGCAAATACGCCGTGATCGTCAGCGTGAACGGGTCGAACAATCCATCGGCGTGGTTCTATCACAAGACCGGCGCCGTGACCCTGCTGAAGATCAGCGGCACGACCGTGACAGAAGGCAAGACGGTCCAGGTCGGCGCCCTGCCGGAGGCCGTGATGATCTCGCCGGATTCCCGTTACATCTATGTCGGGAACTTCCTGGATAAGGATTTTTCGATTCTGCAGGTGACTGGCACCGACCTGACCGACACTGGCAAGCGGTTCAAGGTTCCCGGCCACCCGGCATCGGGGCGGATGGGACCGAAATAGCCACTCTGTCGCGCAGCAACAGAGGCACAATGCGCGGGCTATCGAGCAAATAACGGCCTGCAAGCCGCCGTGGATCGTTGGCCAGCCGGTACGCCCATTCCAGCCCGTCGCGTTGCATCCAGCCGGGTGCGCGGCGTTCGGCGCCAGCCAGAAACAACAGGCTGGCGCCGATGCAAAGCCCGGTCCCGGTCGCCTGACCGCTGGCCGCCACCGCGGCCGCCAGATGCTCCTGTCTGGGCGATCCGACCGCCAGGAATACCAGCCGAGCCGGGTGCGCCAGGATAAAGGCAACGGTGTCCCGGAAGGCAGCAGGATCGGTATCGAACCCCATCGGCGGGTCGTAATGAAACGGCGGCGCCAGCCCGTAGCGCGCCATCAGCGCCGGCAGCCATAACGGCCGCAATCCGAT
Organism: Acetobacteraceae bacterium; assembly: GCA_049519555.1. Taxonomy (GTDB): domain Bacteria; phylum Pseudomonadota; class Alphaproteobacteria; order Acetobacterales; family Acetobacteraceae; genus Rhodopila. Next base: position 17,374 of record JBEKQQ010000106.1, on the reverse strand, counting down.
GATGGTAATTTGCTCGCCCGGGTGAATATGTTGACAAAGTAACAATGCGGTCAAATCGCTGCCGGTGGCGACCCGCGGTGTCAGCATGCCGCACCCGCGAGCGATCGCCGCCACCACACGCGAGTCCAGCAGCCGCAGCCAGGCGTTGCGATAAACCCCGGCCAGTACTGAATCACGCGACATTCGCACCAGATGGTCGGCGTTTGGCGTCACGACATAGCCGAACGGCGCTCCATCCGGCCGCGCCGCGATCGCCGCAGCCGCTTCCGCCGCCTCCAGATCGGCAAAGTCCATACCCAAAAGTGTCACGGTGCGGATCACAATGCGACCCGCACCGACAGCAACGTCAGGCTGCGCGTGTAATCGCCGGCTACACTGCCGGCGGCCAAATGTGCATTCCGGACGTCGGCGAAATCGTAGGTCAGGGACAGCCGCAAATTACGGTTGATCAGCCAGCTCGCACCGGTGTCGAAGCTGAGGCCAAGCTGCTGCCCGCCGGTCTGATTGAACGTTGCCTGCCGCACCGTGGCCGATGCGGTCAGCAACACGTTCCGCAACAACTCGTGATCCGCCCGCAACTGGGCGCTCGTATAAGTGTAGCTGGACAGGCCGGTCTGCGCCGCGTCCTCGATCCCGCGGAAGACTGAGGCGCGGAGTGTGGTCATGCCGGACGGCGACCAGGTGATCTCGGCCTCGGCGATGCCAGTGGTCTGCGATGCAGTGGAAGCCGCCGCCGCCTGGCGATATTCGACGCCGCCGAGCAGCCGATAGCGCCAGACCGTATCGTCGTCGTAATCGACCCCGAACAGGGTTTGCCAGGCGTTCGAATTGTTCGATGGTTGGCCGGCTGAAGGGTGGTCGTAGCGCGTGTCGACAACGCGGTTCACCCAAAGCAAATCACGCCCGGACATCCAGCTGTAACGCAGCGTCACACCGCTTTGGACGCTGGTTCGATCGCGCGCCGCCTCACTGATCGGCTGGCCAAAGATGGTGGTGTCGGCGAACTGGAATTGGTTGACTTCGATCGAGGGCGTGGCGGTGAACCGGCCGAACACGGCGTCATAGGAGGTGCGGAAGTTTGCCACGGTGAACGCCACCGGCCGGTCGGACGGCAGTGCGTCGAGTGCGGTCCTGTCCTCGTGCTGCGACAGATAGCCGGCGCCCAAAGTGAGCTTATCGCGTCCGAGGTTGATCGTCCCGCCGAAGAATGCCGAACCGTCGGTGCGGTTCTGCGATGGTTCGCCCAGGTAATGAACATCGTTGGCAGAGAGGTATAGGCCGGCACTGCCAATCGAGTTCTCCGTGCTGGCGAGAACCGAGGGCTGCGTTGCGATCTCCCACGCGCCGTGATGGGCGGGCCCGCCGAATATGTTGTTGTCGTAGCCAACGGACACGCCCAACAGGGGTCGGAACATCGACGTGTCGATGCGTATCCCCAGCGGTTCGTATTCAGGACGAGTGCGCGACTGCACGGTGACGCCTTGTTCGGTCCCGTAGCCCGGCACGCCTTCGGGAAACAGCGAGTCGAGCAGCTGCGCCTGTGCCACCACAACGCGGCAAAGCGGGGTGCAACACAGCAGGCAAAGCGCCAGGAGCCATTCGCGTCCGTTACGCATCCCGACGGATGCTGACGGTCATGGATGAACGCGAGGTAAATGTCCGGGCTAATATTTGGTTAAGCGGCGGCCGATCAAGATCGAAAGCCTCAAATCTTCGGGTCGGCAGCCGCCTGCTTCGCGCCGTCCGGCTTTGGCGCATCAGGCAGATCGGTTTCCCAACCGCCGCCCAGGGCTTTGTATAACGCAACCAAATTGTTCGACACCGTGGTCGTGCTGTCCGACAACTGTAGCTCGGTGGCCAGCAAGGCCCGTTGTGCATCCAGCACATCCAGAAAGCCCGCCACACCCTGGGCGTAACGCGCCTTCGCGAGGTCCAGTGCCTGGCGGTTTTCGGCCACTGCGTCGATCAATTGCTGCCGGCGTGCCTGTTCCGACCGGTAGGCGGTCAGCGCATTATCGACCTCATGCAATGCTGTCAGCACAGTCTGCTGATAGGTGATCGCTGCCTCTTTCTGCCGCGCCTCGGACAGATGCAAGGTGGCTTTCAGCTGACCCCCTTCGAAAATGGGCACCGACACGGTCGGACCCAGCGCGTACTGGCGGGCATTGAACCCGAACATCGGCGCGAACTGGATGGCTTGCAGACCAAAACTGCCGCTCAGGGTCACCGAGGGATAGAACGCTGCCTCCGCGACACCGATATTGGCGGTTGCCGCATGCAGCTGAGCCTCCGCCACCCGCACGTCCGGCCGCCGCCGTGCGAGTTCCGACGGCAGGCCAACCGGCACGACCGGCGGAACGGGCGGCACCGCACCCGGCGTCTGCAACTCGGCGCGTAGCGCGTTCGGCGGCATGCCAAGCAGCAGGCTGAGCGCGTTGATCAGCTCCGCTTCCTGCTGCTCCAGCGTGGGAATTTGTGATAGCGTGGTGCTCAACTGGGCCTGTGCATTGGCGACATCGAGATTGGTCGTTACGCCGCCGGCAGCGCGCTGCTGCGTCAGCTTGAGACTATCTTGTGCGATTTGCACATTGTCGCGGGCAATGTGCAGGTCGGTTTGCACGCCACGCAATGTGATGTAATCGCGCGCCACCTCGGCGAGGTTGGTCAATAGCACACCGCGTCTGGTGTCCTCGGAGGCCCGCACGGTGGCGCCAGACGACTCCACCGAGCGACGAATCTGGCCCCAAAGATCGAGTTCCCAGGAAGAAGTGAAGCCGATCTGATAGGCATCGAATGCGTTGAGCGTGTGCGAGCCCAGCCCGCCTGCCGTGCTGCCGGAAATCCCCGAGGCGCCGAGCGCGTTGGGGGCATTGGCGAACACGCCGACATTGGAGGCCTTTTGCCTTGTATACGACGCGTTGGCGTTGATGTTCGGCAGCCCGGCCGCAGCGGCGACGTCGTATTGCGCACGGGACTCCTCGATCCGCACAGCGGCGACGCGGACGTCGAGGTTCTCTTTGGCAACGCGCTGTTCGAGTTCGGTCAGCGTGGGGTCCTTGAACAAGGTCCACCAGTTCGGATCGATCGGTGCCTCGACCGTTTGGCTGACCGGTGCACGCGGCTTGCCGCCGCCAAACCATGACCCGGGGCCGCTCCAGTTGGGCGAGCTGAAATTCGGGCCCACGGTGGTGCAGCCACCGAGGAGGAGAAGGGGGAAAAGGCGCCCAGGGGCAATCATTGGGAGACTCATGCGCCCGCCTTGCACGACGAGGCGGGTTCGCGCAAGCGTTGACGTTTCCACCAGGAGGTGACTTTGACCCAGGAGCTGATCCGCCTGACCGCAACCGAAGCAGTGGCCCGGTTGCGCAAACGCGAAATTTCCCCGTTTGAACTGATCGATGCGGCCGAGGCGCGGATTGCAGAGGTGGAGCCTCAGGTCAACGCACTGCCGACGCTTTGTTTCGATCGGGCGCGGCAGCACGCGAGGCGGCTGATGGCGGAACGGGATCCGCCCGAGGCTGGCGAACCCGGCTGGCTGGGCGGCTTGCCGGTGTCGATCAAAGACCTGAACGACGTGGCAGGCGTGCGCACGACGTATGGCTCGCCGATCTTCCGCGACCATGTGCCGGCGCGTTCGCATCCGTTGGTGGAGCGGATTGAACGGCTTGGCGGCATCGTGGTGGCGAAGTCGAACACGCCGGAGTTTGGCGCCGGCGGTTCAACGTTCAACGAGGTGTTCGGGCGGACGCGCAATCCGTGGAACCTGGCGCTGACCTGCGGCGGCTCGACCGGAGGCGGCGCGGTCTCGGTCGCCACCGGTGAGGTTTGGTTGGCGCAAGGCACCGACCATGGCGGATCGTTGCGGCGTCCGGGAACGTATTGTTCCGTGGTGGGGATCCGGCCCTCGCCGGGCCGGGTGACGCGCGGGACAGCGAACAATCTTTGGTCGCCGCTGTCGGTGCAAGGGCCGATGGCGCGGAACATTCCGGACCTGGCATTGTTCCTGGACACCATGGCGGGATATTGCCCGCTCGATCCGCTGACCTTCGATGCACCGGCGAAGTCGTTTGTTGCGGCGCTCGGCCGTACTGGGCCGCCGAAGCGGGTTGCTTATAGTGCCGACTATGGGGGACGGATTTTGGTCGAGCGCGAAACCCGTGCGATCTGCGAAGCGGCCGTGCGCCGCTTTGAAGAGCTCGGCTGTGTCGTTGAAGAATACGCCCCTGATCTCGGCGGAGTTGAGGAAGCGTTCATGATCCTTCGGTCGCAACATTTCGTCGTGGACCGGGAGTTGCAGTTGCGCGAGCACCGCGACCTGCTGAAATCCGACATCATCTGGAACACCGAGAAGGGCCTTTCCCAATCGCCTTCCCAACTCGCCTGGGCTGATCGCGAGCGGGCCGCTTTTTACCGTCGCGTGACCGAAATGTTTGAACGTTATGATGTGTTCGTGACGCCAAGCGCAGGCACGCCGGCATTCGACGTGAACCGCACGCATCCGGAAACGATCGACGGGGTGAAGTTGGCGAACTACATGGGCGGCTCGACGCTGAACGCCGCAATGACGATGGCGAGTTGCGCGGCAGTCGCTGTGCCGGCGGGGTTCGATCAGTTCGGGCGGCCAGTTGGATTGCAGATTGCGGCACCATCGCGCCAGGAAGCCCGCGCCTTGGTGGCCGCCGCGTTTCTGGAACGATTGATCGGGCTGGACCGCCAACTGCCGATCGATCCGAGGCCCGGCACGGTGCCGGTGGGGTAACCTCTCGGGCCGGGAAGGACCTGCGGCGCTACCAGCCGGCTCGAGTTTTCGCGGGCACCGGTCATGATTCAAGAAATTTGCAGCAAAGTCGGACCGCTCAAACGATGGGGCTTTTCCGCTGTGGAAATTCGCTGCGTATTCGCAGCATGATTTACGGCCATGGCGACAGCTGCCACAGGCCTTTTCGAATTCGAACGACTGCGACAATCTTTGTGCCGCGGCACGGTCGCCCCGATAGTTGTCGGTTGTGCCCAGATGGATGATGGCAAAGGGGGGAATCATGAGCGGGGAACGCGGGGTCACAAATGCAGTAATTCAGCCAGGCCGTCGTTCGGCGTTGGTGATAGGTGCGCTATCGGCGACGGCATTATTCGCGGGTCTTGGCGGTGTGGCCCGGGCCCAGAAAGGCGGCGCAGTCAAACTCACGCTATTGATTACCCCGCCAAAAGACCCCGATGCCTTCACCAAATACTATCTCGCGACCCATATACCCCTTGTAGGGAAGGTGCCGGGTGTGACGAGGACTGACGTCGCGACCGTTTTGCCGCCACCGCCCGGTCAACCGGCTTCGCCCTACTACCGCATCACCGAAATCTATTTTGAGAACGTTGGGGCGATGCAGACATCGCTCGCCTCGCCTGAATGGAAAGCGGTGGTTGCGGACGTGCCGAACTTCGCGGACCCGAGCACTATCACGGGATTTGCGTCACGGGTCGGCGTTTAGATCGTCGACGATTAAGTTCATTCGTCCGGTCACGGGTGCCGGTGAAAACATTGCTTTTGACAGGAACACCGCTCGCACCAACCCGATTTCGATATCTGATAATGTCCTTTCTCGGATATAGTCTAGCCCCTTGATTTCACTCATATTCCCCTCCATTCCCCGGCCCGGGACAGACCGAACATGCCGAACCACCAGCCCAATCAACCCGCCGCCATCGCCGAACGCATCGCATTGGCGCTCGCCAAGGCGGACGGCAAAGCGTTGCAAGCCGACCCAGACCGTTACCGCCGCCTGGCGATCGCCGCGCTGAAATCGTTACTCATCCCAACCGAGTCCATGATCCGCGCTGCCCATGCCGCCGTCCAGTTCGACATCGCCTGGGCCATCGACACCCACGCCGATTTCCGGCGAGCGGTCACCGCCATGATCAGTTTCGCCATCGCCGAAGCGCGAGTGACCGAAGCATAATCATCCTGCGACGTTTACGATCGCCGGCGCTCCGGCGACCGAGTGCACCCCGCCGCGCGTCGTTTACCTGTCGTCGGAAACGCCTCCGCTCGCCGAATGGCGACGCCACTGCGATGCCAGCCCAGGTCATCCAGGCGATCTGGTCTATTCACAGCCGCAACAATGGGCCGTGTGTGCCCATCCGCTTCTCCGCCCGGCACCTCGCTGGTAAACCCGAACGCGAGCCCACACTCAGACGTGTTCAACCGCCGGCATCGGCCGGGAACTGATGCACCAGAAAGGACGATCCACCGATGGCCAGGCGAGCGGCCCCGCCGGCAGTCAGCGACACCCGGGTGCGCGCTTTGCTGGACAAGTACCATTGCCCGGTGCCGTTTCACGCAGTGCGCACGCGGATACTCGGCCATATCGCATCACCGGCGCCGGACGTCTCGCCCACAAAGCTGATTGAAGCCGTTTGGGGCGGCGAACTGCCGGTCTTCGACTCCATTGACGACGCCAACGAACTATTCGGCGCATTGATGATGGGTCTGTGGAACCGGCTCACCCGGCATCAGGAACTGTCAGTGCCGTTTCGTCTCACCCGGATCGATGTTCCCGCCACGCGGGAGGGGCTGAGACGGCTTGCCACCACGCGCCAGGAGGAACTCCACGGGTTCCGGGAGGGTTTGTTCGGCGCCAACGAAAGCCTCGACCTGCCGGAGCAGGCGCATAAGGCGGTCGCCATCCTGTCCGAAATCGGTGCCATGCTCGAAGGGACCGCCGAGGTCGCCAGCAATCCCGACAAATCCGGGACGGACGCCGAGGCCGCCACCTTGATCCGAACATTGCATGAGCTCACGCGGATCGCGGAACACGAGATCCACCGGGCCGTACGATCCTGTGCTCGGGCTAGGCGGCAAATGACACCACCGCCTCGCGGGATGCGGCACTAAACCCAGAAGCGATACGCGAGGTTTTGCGGCCGGCGTTCACACCTCGTCCAGCGTCTCCAGCAATCCCGCCATCAACGCCGCCCGCGGCGCCAGTTGCCGCCACAGAATATGCTCATGTGTCGCATGCGCTCCTGCCCCGGGGCAGCCCAAACCATCCAACGTCGGGATCCCCATCGCCGCGGTGAAATTCCCATCCGACCCACCGCCCCGATGCTGCCGCGGCAGAGTCAGCCCCACCTGCCCTGCAATCGCCCGCGCCTTTTCATACAGCGCCACGATCGCTGGATTTTCGACATAGGGCGGCCGGTTCATCCCGCCCTCGACGATCACTGTGCAGCCCGCAATGCGCGACTCCAGCCCCAGAATACGCGCGCTCATCAGATCGCCGTCGCGCTGTGAGTTGACCCGCAGGTCGATCTCGCACCCCGCCTCGGCCGCCACCACATTGGGCCGCGTGCCGCCCCAGACCGGCGCGGTGTTGATCAAAATGCCGTCGTCCGGCTCCACCATCTTGTGCAGCGCCAGGATCTGGTGCGCCAGCTCCACCGTCGCTGACGCACCATCGACCCACCCGGTGCCGGCATGTGAGGCCTTGCCTGTCACCCGCAACGTGAACCGCCCCACACCCTTGCGCGAGGTGACGCAGGCCCCACCCTTGCCCGCCGGTTCGGGGATCAGCACCGCTGCCGCGTTGGCCGCCTCCCGCTCGATCAGCGCGCGGCTGGAGGGACTGCCGACCTCCTCGTCCGGGGTCAGCAGCAGAGTGATTGGATGACGGGTGGGGATGCGGTGCCGCAGGATTGCGCGGACCGCATGAAACGCCAGGAAACTGCCGGCCTTCATGTCGTAAATGCCCGGCCCGTGCGCCTTCTCGCCATTCACATGGTATGGCATTTTGTTCAGCGTCCCGCGCGCCCAGACGGTGTCGAGATGCCCGGCGACCAGGATTGGCTTAAGCGCCGGCGACCTCCCAGGACCCGGCGTGCGCGCGATCAGGCTGTCGCCGAAACCCGCCGTGCCGGCCACGCGAGTCAACGCCGCACCAGCCTGCGCCAGATCGCGCTCGGCAACATCCATCAGACCATTGACCGCCGCCGCATCGGTGGTGGGCGTTTCGAGCCTGACCCAGCTCGCCAGTTCGGCCAACAGATCCTCGGAGCTTCCAACATCGGCGCTCGGCATTGTCTGGTCCCCTCTCAGGCGAGGCAGCATGATGGAGGATCGTATGTTCGGAAACCCTTGACATAACCAATCGAAATGGCGATATGCACGCACATGAAGGGCATATCACCACCACGTGGCGTATCCGAAGGCGTCCTGCTCGCGTTGCGGCGGGGTTTTTCACTGGACGTGGTTGACCGCGTCCTGGAGGACGGGAAGCTTTCGCTGGCGGAACTCGATCGGCTCGTGCTGCCGCGCAAGACACTGTCGCACCGGCGCATCCTGGGTTCCCTGACGCCGGATCAATCTGATCGGCTCAGCCGTGTGCTGCGCATTATCGATGACGCAAACGAAACGTTCGCCGATCCGGCGAAAGCCCGCGCCTGGCTGCGCCGGCGAAATCAGTTGTTGGATGGCGAAGCGCCGCTCGATCGGCTCGACACCGATTTCGGCACCCGCCAGGTCGAAGCCATTCTGGGCCGGATTGCGCACGGGTTGGCGGTCTGATGGAATTATGGCGGCTCTGCCGCCGTCCGCACGCTGATCTCTCAGGCGAAGGTGCCCGCATTTTTGGCGGGCGGTGGAATAGCCCGGGACGACCGGTGGTGTACTTGGCCGAGCATCCGGCGCTGGCGGCACTAGAGTTGCTGATCCATCTCGATTTGCCGTTTGAGTTACTGCCCAACGACTTCGTGCTGATGCGTGTCCTGGTGCCGGACGGTCTGATCGCCGAGGTGGCAGACGTCTCCGTTGCAGGCTCGGAAACTGTGGCCGCCGGCGACGCATGGCTGACCGAGGGGCGCTCGATGGCGTTACGGGTGCCCTCGGTGTTGCTGCCCTACGCCGGGAATGTGCTGCTCAATCCGCGCCTTCCGGAAGTTGCTCACGCGAGTATCGCCAGCATCGAGCCGTTCGACTTCGACCCGCGCCTGTGGGAACCATTGGCGGCCGAACGGTGACGCCAAGGTTGATCGCGCGGCCCGGGCGCGCCAGATAGACGCGGCGCAGCAACGAGGTGCCCCATGAGCAACGGCTATTTCTTCGAGGATCTCGCCGTCGGCCAGACAGCGAGCCTCGCCAAGACCATCACCGAGGCAGATGTCCTGCTGTATTCCGCCATCAGCATGGACACCAATCCACTGCATCTCGACGCCGAGGCCGCGAAACAGGGACCTTTTGGCGAACGTATCGCGCATGGCATGTTGTCCGCCGGGCTGATCTCTGCCGTCCTTGGCACGCGCCTGCCCGGCCCGGGAGCGATCTATATGCGACAGAGCTTACGGTTTGCACTGCCGGTGAAGATCGGACAAACGGTGAAGGCCACGGTAGAGGTCATGTCACTCAACCCCGACAAGCAGCGCGCGACGTTGCGGACAGTGTGCACCGTTGGCGATGAGTTGGTGATCGAGGGGGAGGCCTACGTGCAGGTCCCGTCACGCGGCTGATGCGGATTTTCCGCGACTGGCACGACCTGCCCGATGATGCCCGCGGCGCCACGGTCGCTCTGGGCAACTTCGACGGCGTGCATTTGGGCCACGCCACGGTGCTGCGCGCCGCCCATGCGGCACGGCCGGATGCGCCATTGGCAGTGCTGACGTTCGAGCCGCATCCGCGCGAAGTGTTCCGTCCCGACGACCCGCCGTTCCGACTGACCCTGCCCGCGGAGCGTGCCGATGCGTTGTCTGCCCTCGGTTGCACAATATTGTACGAACTGCCGTTCAATCAGGTGTTCAGCCTGATGATGGCCGATACGTTCATGAGCGAGGTGCTGCATCAAGGCCTCGATGCGCGGCATTTGACCACCGGCGTGGACTTTGCCTTCGGCCATCGCCGCGGCGGCGATGCGGCATTCCTCGCCGCGCGGGCCGAGGCTCTGGGCATGGGCGTAACCCAGGTGCCGCCGTTGACGGATTCCGGCGGCCCGTTGTCCTCGACCCGCATCCGGCGAGCGTTACAGGACGGCTACCCGGAACGCGCGACCGCTGAACTCGGCCGTCCCTGGGCCATCCGCGGCGACGTGGCGCACGGCGACAAGCGCGGCCGCACGATTGGGTTCCCGACAGCAAACGTTGCGCTTGGCCGTCATCTGGAGCCGGCGCGCGGGGTGTATGCGGTGACGATTCGTTTGGCCGATGGCACGATGTATGAAGGGGTAGCGAACATTGGCCGCCGCCCGACGGTAAGCGAAGGTCCGGAGAGCCGGTTGGAGGTCAACCTGTTCGACTTCGGCGGCGATATTTACGGGACCGAGATCACCGTGGCATTGATCGCCTATATCAGGCCGGAGGTCCGGTTCTCGGGACTGGACGCACTGAAGGCACAAATTGCCGCCGACGCAGTGGAAGCAAGGCGGTTGCTGAGTTTGAGGCGATAACGGGGGAGTTTGATCATGCCGATGTTAAAGCGGCCCGACGGCGAGATTTATTATGAAGAGTTCGGCAGCGGTTTCCCGATCCTGCTGTTTGCTCCGGGCGGGCTGCGGTCGCGGCTGGAGATGTGGCATCATCCGGCGAACGGGCCGCAGCGGCCATGGTGCGACTGGACCGACGTGCTGGCCTCAAAATACCGCGTCGTGGCGATGGATCAGCGCAACGCCGGCCAGTCGAAAAGCGCGATCCGCGGCGATCATGGCTGGCACACTTATGCCGCCGATCATCTGGCTTTGATGAGTCATCTCGGGCATCAGAAGTTTCACGTACTGGGCGGCTGCATCGGCGGCAGTTACTGCCTGAAGATCGCGCAGTTGGCACCCGATCGTGTGGCGTCGGCCGTGTTACAAAATCCGATTGGTGTACACCCGGAACATACCGACTACTTCCCGAAAAGCCACATCGAATGGAGTGCCGAGCAGCGCGCCGAGCGGCCGGACCTGAATGAAGCGGAAATCGCCTCCTTCGGGCAGAACATGTGGGGTGCGGATTTCGTGTTCTGTGTCGACCGGAATTTCGCGCGGCACTGCCCGTTGCCGACCATGCTGCTGCCCGGCACGGATATTCCGCATCCGGCGGCAACCAGCGACGAGCTGGCCCGTTTGCTGCCAGGCGTGGAAGTGCTGCATCAATGGCGCGGGCCGGAATTCATGGAGCAACAACGGTTGCGGGTGACGGCATTCCTCGATCGCCATACGCCAGCCGCCTGATACAAGCTATCGTTGGAACGTGAGTCGTGCGACGCCCCCGGTCATTGCGACGCCCCCGGTCATTGCGACGCCCGGTCATTGCGACGCCCGGTCATTGCGACGCCCCGGGTCATTGCGAGCGCAGCGAAGCAATCTCATGCAAGGTGCCCACCGACGACGAGATTGCTTCGCTGTACTCGCAATGACAGATATGTCGCACTCCGTCGATTCTGGCTACTGGTACCTGCGGCAGCACAGTGCGGCCAATATCACGGATCGCATTTTTAGACCGGAGACGGATCGTTGAAAGTTGGTATCGTTTCCGATCTCCATTGCAATCTCCTGGGCCTTGATCTGGCCCTGGAGGCAATGGGGGACGTCGATGAATTGCTGTGCCTCGGCGACAGTATCTTCGAATATCAGTTTTCCAATGAAGTCGTTGCGCGGCTGAAGCAGCGCGGCGCGCATATCATTCAGGGCAACCATGAGGAAGTGTTCCTGTCGCCAGCAGGCGTGCGGGCACGCGACCGTCCCGGGATCGATCCGGCGCTGCTGCAATTTCTGGCGTCACAGCCGCATCGCCGCATTCTGGAGCTGGGTTCGAAGCGACTACTGTTGATCCACTCGACGCCGTGGGAACCGCGCGGCGAATATGTGCATCCACACAGTGCGAAACTGGACCGCTTCGCGGAGGCAGATGCAGATATCGTGCTTTATGGCCACACGCATTGTCAGGTCGTGAAACGGATTGGCAAGGTGCTGGTGATCAATCCCGGCTCGGCAGGCGATGCGCGGGATAGCCGGAACGATCGGCAGCTGAGTTGCGCGGTGTTGGATACTGTGTCGGAAGAGGTGCAGGTGATCGATTATCCGGACCCGCGGTTCGCCCCCAGCTGACCGCCGATTCATGCCACCTGCGGCACGGTCGCGTGGGTCAGGCGCTCGATGCCTGCGTCAACAGCAGCCAAAGGGTTATTTTCCAGATGGCCGCGGGGCAGAGCGCTGCCGTCCCGGTGCCCGATCGTCTCGGTTGGTTCGTCCTCCGGTGCGATGAGCGGGCGGCGGTTGCTCTGGTACCGGCCGCCCGCGATCACCAGACTACTCAGGCAGTCGTGAACAGCGCCGCGACCCGGGCACCGATCGGACTGCCGAGACCAGTCGCGGCATCCCAACCCCTCGCCGCGGCAAAGCTACCGTTGTTGCCATCGGTGATGTCGCGTAACGCCCCCGATGATGCGTAGAGCTTCGGATTAATAAACCCAACCGGTTTACCGTTCGTCGCATTGATCCGTGCGATCAGCCCAGCCCAGAGCGGAGCAACGGCACTTGTCCCGCCGACCACAGTGTCGTTGCCGTCAACCCGCACGTCATAGCCGGTCTCCGGGTCAGCATCGCCGCAGACATCCGGCACGCCACGATGACTCAACGCCGAAGTGCCACCAGATGTCATCGTCACCTGCAGCCCATCCTGCCAGGCCGGCAACGGGAAAAACCCGCTGACGCCGCCGCCGCCCGCGCCGCCGCCGGCACCGTCATTCCAGACCGTTTCGCCTGAGATCGTATTGCCGGCGATTTGCAGGTTCGTGCCGCCACAAGCCAGCGCGTGCGGGCTCGACGCCGGGAAGTCGACGTGATCGGCGCCGTCCGTCACGCCGTCGCTCGAGCCGTTGTCCCCGGAGGCCACACAAACGGTAATGCCCATGGTCGCGGCGTCCTGGAACGCTGAATCAAACGCCGTCATCGACTGCTGCGTCCAGGTCGATTCGGCGCTGCCCCAACTGATGGAGATGACCGAGGGTTTATTTGTCGTGTCATGGATTGCCGTCGTAATCGCGTCCAGGAACGCCGCATCCGTATTGCCTGCGAAATAAACGGCGATGTTGGCCTGCGGAGCAACTGCGCCGACCACTTCGATGTCGAGCATGACCTCGCCATCCGGCCCGTTCGCATCGCCGGTCGGATGGTTCTTACCGTGATCAACCGACGCAACGGTCACTTTCGGGCTCTGGGCCAGGCCGAGGCCGGAGAAATAAGTCGTCAGATCGGCTGTCCGTTCACCGCCGCCCAGTTCAATGATGGCGACGCATTCGCCTTGCCCAGTACCGTCGGGAAACCCGTAAGCTGCGGCGACCTGGAGTGGCGTGTACGACGTGGAACCGCCGGCATCGGCGCGCCAATGCACGTTACCGCTCGGCCGATGGGTGCGGAAATGCGGCTTCGCGACCGGCCGATTGTCCAGTCCGAGCACCGCTTCGACAGCGCCTTGCAATTCCTCCGGGATTTGCACCGGCCCGGTCCGGCCGCGATACGATCCGCCCGGATACTGGAACCGCTGCAGATCGACGCCAAACGCGGCATTGAACTGAGCGACCGTGCCGGACAGCACCATCGTCCGCCGTCCGGCGTGCTCCTGGACAACGGCCAGATTATGCGCGCGTGCGAACTTTCTGACGGCGGCGATGTCGTCGTCGCGGGCGCCGAACTGCTGAGCGAATGCCTCGCGGGTCAGATGTTCGCCGGCGGGCTCCCGCCTGGCGAGCTTGCTTACCCGGTCCTTCAACGCGTCGGCATTGCTTCGGCGGAGCAGCACGGAAACCTCGAGCCGCTCGGTGGGATCGGCCTTGCCGACGGCTTTCGCCCCCCGCAATGATTGGCGCTCGCTGCCCTTGAGTGGTTGATGTGCCATAACTTTCTCCCTCCCACTGCCATGTGGGGAGCCTGCTATAGGTCGGACGCCCGGGCAACGCTGTGAGCCAGGTCACAAGTATATCGATTTGCGTAATTAATGACGAATTCGTTACAATCGAGTTGCGCAGGCCGGCGTAGGTGCATCTTGTACCTGAAAATACTTAATGTTCCTACCCGGTTAGCACAGGATGACCAGCAAAAGTTGCAGTCATTTGGAACGCTGCTCAATGCAATACACAGGATTCTGACGGGAGGGAGCGAACCATGTGCTTACCATCGTTGACAATAGCTCTCCACAGGCGATCAAGGCAGCGATCCAAAAGGTGATCCAGACCAATCAAAGCACGAGGCCTGGCAGGGACGCTCTGGCCGACCTGTTGGCGGTGCCTGAAACCACACTTTCCCATGACGCCCTTGAATCGAAATATGGGATTGGGGTGCCAAACCTACATTTCAGTTGGTTCCGCCGACGTGTCGCAGAAGAAGCTGAAGACGCCAAACCGCTGAAGTATGCCTTGGTTGATCCGTCAACCGGCGTGGATGGGCAAGATGTTGCTTACCCTCAAGCCTCAGGTGGTTGCTGCGTTGGAGCTTTGAATGACGTGCTTCTCATGAAGCTCTCATCCACTCACACACCCGCTCGGATCATTGGCTCGGCATCCGGCCTGTTCGCCACGTACGATGCACACTGCGAAGGTTGTTGCGTCATCCGAGGGCGAGCCGGTAACATGTTGGCATGACCATTCGCTTTCATGACCGGCATGAGTGGATCGACTTCCTGAAGGCCAGCGAGTTGGCGCGTCGGATTTTGGCCGACCCGTCCATGATCGCGGACGCCCGAAGGTTCGTCGCGAGACGAATGGCGCCAGATCCGCACCAACGTGACTACGCTGTGATGTGGGACGAACTGTTGTCGCGACCCCCGGCCGAGATCGCCGCGGCCTTGACCGAAGACAGCCCACGCGGGCGTTTGCTGCGGGAAACCGCTCCAGTGTTCGGCAAAGGACTGACCTCGCAGGAGGTCGCCGAGTTGATCGCGCACGCGGATGTTGCGGCGCACTGACATCGACCACATCCTGCGCGCCGCCGCATCGCTATCAGGACACAGCCGGTTCGTGATGGTCGGTACCGGCGCGGTCATCGCCATCGCCAAACTCTGCGCCTGGCGCGACAAGGACCAGGTGTGGCTGCGGGAGGCGTTTCGCAGCGGCGTCGCGAAGGCGCCGGAGGCAGCAACACTGCTGCATGGTGAGCTACCGGAAACGGCACCGGCAAGGGGCGAACTGATACGCCGAATGAACCTTGTGTCGCCGATTGGGGGCAAACCCAGTGTTGCCGATGGAGAGGCGCCCTGATAGGCGGTTCCCGGATGGAACCGCCGCCTGACCGCTACCGTGCCAACGGCCGGTACTTGATCCGATGCGGCTCGGTCGCATCTGCCCCCAGACGGCGCCGCTTGTCAGCTTCGTAGGCCTGGAAGTTGCCCTCGAACCACTCGACGTGACTGTCGCCTTCAAACGCCAGCATGTGGGTCGCCAGCCGGTCGAGGAACCAGCGGTCATGGCTGATGATCACCACGCAGCCGGCGAATTCGGTCAGCGCTTCCTCCAGCGCACGCAGCGTGTCGACATCGAGGTCGTTGGTTGGTTCGTCCAGCAGAATGACGTTGTGTTCCTGCTTCAGCATCTTCGCCAGATGCACCCGGTTGCGCTCACCGCCTGACAGGATGCCGACCTTCTTTTGCTGATCGGATCCCTTGAAGTTGAACGCTGCCACGTAAGCGCGTGACTGGATCGCCCGCTTGCCAAGGTAGATGACCTCGTCGCCGCCCGAGATTTCCTGCCACACCGTGCGGTCCGCATTCAAACTGTCGCGCGACTGGTCGACATAGCCCAGTTTGACGGTATCGCCGACACGTAACGTTCCGCTATCGGGTTGTTCCTGACCGGTAATCATACGGAACAATGTGGTCTTGCCGGCACCATTCGGGCCAATCACGCCGACGATCCCGCCTGGCGGCAACTTGAAGTTCAGATCGTCGATCAACAGGTTGTTGCCGTAGGCT
Organism: Acetobacteraceae bacterium; assembly: GCA_049519555.1. GTDB lineage: Bacteria > Pseudomonadota > Alphaproteobacteria > Acetobacterales > Acetobacteraceae > Rhodopila. The sequence goes on along the minus strand of JBEKQQ010000106.1, from coordinate 1,456 downwards.
TTGCGCACCGCCTCAGCCTCGATCACCAGGTTGCCCAGTCGAGGTCCGGGCGGGATGACGATATCCGCCACGCCGCCGGCCTGCTCGAGCGACTTCTGTTGCAGTTCTTCATAACGTTGGATGCGGGCGCGGTTCTTGGTCTGGCGCGCACGCGGCGAGGACTGGATCCATTCCTGCTCGGCCGACAAAGCGCGTTGCCTCGCACTTTCCTCTTTCTCCTCCTGGCGCAGGCGCTTCAACTTCTGCTCCAGCCACGTGGAGTAATTGCCTTCGAACGGATACCCACGGCCGCGCTCTATCTCCAGGATCCAGTTGGTCACGTTGTCGAGGAAATAGCGGTCATGGGTCACCACCATGACCGTGCCGGCATAATCATGCAGCGTCTTCTCAAGCCAGGCGACGCTTTCGGCGTCCAGGTGGTTGGTCGGTTCGTCGAGCAACAGCAGATCGGGCTTTTCCAGCAGCAGCTTGCACAACGCGACGCGCCGGCGCTCGCCGCCCGACAGGGTCGTGACCTTGGCATCCGCCGGCGGACAGCGCAGCGCGTCCAGCGCGATGTCGACGCGGCGATCGAGCTCCCAGCCGTCCTGGCTGTCGATCTTCTCTTGCAGGTCGCCTTGTTCGACCAGCAGTTCATTCATTTCGTCATCGCTCATCGGCTCGGCGAACTTATTGGAAATTTCATTGAAGCGGTCGAGCGCGGCCTTGAGGTCGGTAAACGCCTCCTCAACATTCTCCCCGACCGTCTTTTCCGGGTCCAACCGCGGTTCCTGGGCGAGGTAGCCAACGGTCGCTCCAGGCGCGGCCCAGGCCTCGCCGCCGAACTCGGGTTCGAGGCCGGCCATGATCTTCATCAGCGTGGACTTGCCGGCGCCGTTGACGCCCAGTACGCCGATCTTCACGCCGGGGAGGAAAGAGAGGGTAATGCCTTTGAAGACCTCTCGCCCGCCGGGAAAGTTCTTGGTCAGGTCTTTCATCACATAGACGTACTGGTAACTTGCCATAATGCTTCGCCTTCCTGACCGGCCCCTCATGTCATGGCGGGCCGGAGCCGCGCCACCCACCTGGCCCGGTGTCGATGGCGGGCCCGGCGCGCGATGACGCAGAAGGTGCGCGGCGTTCGAGTTGGGTGGTGATATAGGGTCGGTTGGTTGGGCGGCTCAATAGCGGGACGCAAGATAATCGGCGAGGCCGGCATTCCGCCGTGCGGGATCGCTGAGCCGAGGGCATTGCGGAAAACGGGCCCGCAACGGGAAGAAAACGGTTGTCCGGCCGGCGGCTGGACAACTCGGTGCCGGGATGGTTTATTTCCGGTAAATTCGGCCAGTGATACATCGGCTGTACTGATCCCTGGGGCTATACTGATCCCTGGGGCTGTACTGATCCCTGGGGCTATACTGATCCCTGGGGCTATACTGATCCCTGGGGCTATACTGATCCCTGGGGCTATACTGAT
>JBEKQQ010000105.1:0-21401 GCA_049519555.1 Acetobacteraceae bacterium | reverse complement strand
TGGCTGGAGCCAGGCGACGTGCTCAACACGCTGGCACTGGCCGAGCTGCGCGATCGGGTGCAGCGCCGCCGGTAACAGCCGGCACCGCATCGACTGGCACTGTTGGCCCGGCCCTGGATCGTGGGTTGATCCAGGTCAACGTATCCGTGGCACGCCGGGAGCAACATGCACGCGGATTGGGGGCACCATGTTCAGGTACATCCTCGTGCCGGCGACGGGAGCGGAAACGGACGCCCCGGTGTTTCGAGCCGCGCTCGGCCTTGCGCGCCCGGGGGGCGTCACACCTTGTGTTTTTGCATGTCGGGTTGGATGTTCAGAGGGTGACGATGCCGATCGCGTCGGCCGAGTTCGGCGGCGGTGCCGGAATCGCCGAAATTATCGAATCGCTGAAACAGGAGGCGGTCGCCCGGCATGACCGGGCGAAAGACGCGTTCCAGACCTTTTGCCCCCAGGAAGCGATCGCGATGTCGGCAACGCCGCGGCAGGCCGCGGTCTCGGCGGAATGGCTCGTCGAAACCGGCGATATCACGCATTGGTTGGCGGTGCACGGGCGCGTCGCCGACCTGTTGGTGTTGGGCCGCCCGCCTCATGACGGTGCGAGGGCGATGGACGTGCTGAAATCGGCCCTGATGGAAACGGGCCGTCCGGTGCTGATCGTACCCGCTCGACCGGCCGAGCGGATTGGCCAGACCGTGGCGATCGCCTGGAAAGATACAGCGGAGGCGGCAAGCGCGGTCGCTGCGGCGATGCCGCTGCTCGCCATTGCGCGACGCGTGATCATCCTGGCGGTCAACGAGGATGCCAGGACGGACACCGCCGCCTGCGAACGGTTGCGCCAGGCCCTCGTATGGCACAATCGATCGACGACGGTGCAATGCATGCCGATCGCCGATGCCGAGCCGGCCGACACATTGCTGAAAGTCGCCGTCGAAAACGGTGCCGATCTGATGGTGATGGGCGGCTACGGCCACAATCGTCTGCGCGAGGTGGTGTACGGTGGTGTAACCGGCCGTGTGCTGCAAGCGTTCGATCTGCCGGTGCTGATGGCTCGGTGATCGGGACGCTATTCGCTTGGTCCGTACTCGTCGGGCGTCGATCCAACAAGGCCGGCTTGCCGGTCGCGGCGCGTGGGTTCCGCGTGACACGCCGGACGGCGCCATGCACGGCATTACCGCCGCCGCTCGTTCGACAGCGCTGGGCGGAGGCGTTCACCGACCAAATCAGGCAGTCTCACGTGGAGGCCGGATCGCAGTCCGTCGATAACGGTACGGGTTCGCCTTGTCATGACCGAGTACTCTGCCTCGACTGCTTCCGCCGATGGCGGCGGAGCCATCGCCGACCGGTCGCCAAAAGGCGGCACGTGTTGATCTCGATCAATGTAGCCCGGGATTGGCAATTCTAACGTTTAATACAGTCGTTTAATACAGTCGTTGCCGATGGCGAAACAGGAGGAACGATCGTGACTCAGCAAGCGCCTGGGCGTGGCCTTCTGGCGGAGTCCTATGCGCCGATCGCCAAACCGCGCGATGGCACCGGCAGGCCTGCCAATCTGTCAGATTATCAGCACATCCGCGACACGTTCACCTGGGACGCGGCACGCGCGTTGTTGCACGGCCTTCCGGGCGGGCGCGGCCTGAATATCGCTTACGAAGCGGTCGATCGCCACGCCGAGGGCCGGCGCGCGGAGCGTGACGCACTGCGCTGGATCGGGCGGGACGGTGACCGCAGGACGTTCACCTATCGGCAATTGCAGGCGGCGACCAACCGGTTCGCTAACGCACTGCGAAGTCTCGGTGCGCGCGAAGGTGACACGGTGTTCGTGATGGCGGGCCGAATCCCGGAACTATACATCGCGGTACTTGGCGCTCTGAAAGCGAAATGCGTCGTATCGCCGCTGTTTTCCGCGTTCGGGCCGGAGCCGATCGCGACCAGGCTGGCGATCGGCGCCGGCCGTTTTCTGGTCACCACGGAATCCTTGTATCGCCGCAAAGTGGAACAATTGCGCGCCCGGCTGACCACGCTCGAGCATGTGATCCTGGTCCCCGACGGTGGCGGATCCGCGCTCAATTCCCCGGGCACACTCGACTGGCATCGTTTGGTCGAAAGCCAAAGTCCTGAGTTCGTCATTCCGCCAACCGCACCCGGAGATCGCGCGCTGCTGCATTTCACCAGCGGCACGACTGGCCGGCCGAAGGGGGCGATCCATGTGCATGAGGCGGTGGTTACTCACCACGTCACCGGTTTCTACGCGCTGGATTTGCATGATGACGACATTTTCTGGTGCACCGCCGATCCTGGTTGGGTCACCGGTACCAGTTACGGCATCATCGCGCCGCTGACCAACGGCGTGACCAGTGTCGTCGCTGAGGCGGAGTTCGACGCCGCGGCCTGGTACGGCATCCTGCAGCGCGAACGTGTCACCGTCTGGTACACCGCGCCGACCGCGATCCGCATGATGATGAAACTAGGGACGGATGCGGTGCGCGGCTTCGATCTTTCCGCGCTGCGCTTTCTGGCCAGCGTCGGCGAGCCGCTCAATCCGGAGGCGGTGGTGTGGGGCCAGCAGGCGTTCGGCCAGCCATTTCACGACAACTGGTGGCAGACCGAGACCGGCGGCATCATGATCGCCAACTTCGCCTCGATGGACGTGAAGCCAGGCTCGATGGGCAAGCCGCTGCCGGGCATCGACGCCGCCATCTCGCGGCGCGAGGACGACGGCACCTTGACGCTGATCGATCAGCCGATGGTCGAAGGCGAACTCGCACTCAAAGCCGGCTGGCCATCGATGCTGCGTGGCTACCTGAACGAGGACGAACGCTACCGGAAGTGTTTCGTTGGCGACTGGTACCTGACCGGCGACCTGGCGATGCGGGACGCCGATGGCTATTACTGGTTCGTTGGCCGCGCCGACGACGTGATCAAGTCCTCCGGCCACCTGATCGGCCCGTTCGAAGTCGAAAGCACGCTGATGGAGCATCCCGCCGTCGCCGAGGCGGGCGTGATCGGCAAGCCCGACCCGATGGCAGGCGAAATCGTCAAGGCGTTCGTCGCGTTGAACCCGGGCTTCTCGCCGTCGGAGGCGTTGCGCCGCGAATTGCTCGGTCATGCCCGCAAACGTCTGGGCGCGGTGGTGGCGCCGAAGGAGATCGATTTCACCACCAACCTGCCGCGCACACGCAGCGGCAAAATCATGCGCCGCCTGCTCAAAGCGCGCGAGCTTGGCCTGCCGGAAGGCGATCTTTCCACCCTCGAAAGCGATGCGACATGAACGACAAAGTGCACCTCGATCACGCGCATGTCCGTCATTTGCTGATCGGCATGCTGCGCATCCGCCGATTCGAGGAAAAATGCTTCGAACTGTACCAGAGCGAAAAAATTCGCGGCTTCATGCATCTTTACGATGGCGAGGAAGCGGTTTCGGTCGGGGTGATCGAGGCATTGCAACCACACGACGCGATCGTCGCCACCTACCGCGAGCACGGCCAGGCGCTGGCGCGGGGCATTGGTATGGATGTTCTGATGGCGGAACTTTACGGCAAGCAGGAAGGCATCTGCCGCGGCCGCGGCGGGTCCATGCACATCTTCGATCGCGCCACCCGTTTTTACGGCGGCAATGCCATCGTCGGCGGCGGGCTACCGCTCGCCGTCGGCATCGCGCTCGCCGATAAAGCTCTGGGCCGCGGCGCGGTCACCGCCTGCTTCTTCGGCGATGGTGCGGTCGATGAGGGCGCGTTTCACGAAAGCATGAACCTCGCCTCCATTTGGCGGTTGCCGGTTTTGTTTGTGTGCGAGAACAATCTCTATGCCATGGGCATGGCGCTGAACCGGGCCGAGGCGGAGACCCATATCGCCACCAAGGCCGCCGGTTATCGCGTCGGCAGCGAGTCGGTGGACGGCATGGATGTCGTCGCGGTCGAAGTGGCGGCGAAACGCGCGGTCGAGCAAATTCGCGCGACCAACGAGCCGTTCTTGCTCGAGTGCCTCACCTACCGTTTCCGTGCGCATTCGATGTTCGACGCCCAGTTGTATCGTTCGAAACCGGAAATCGAGGCCTGGCGACAGAAAGATCCGATTCCGCACCTGCAGTCGTGGCTGGTACAGGCCGGCATGCTGCATGACCAGGAGATCGATACGATCGAGGCCGACATCGCGACCGAGATCGACAATGCCGTTGCCTTCGCCGAAGCGGGCACCTGGGAACCGGTCGAGGAACTGGAACGCTTCACCATCATGGATCGGGTGCCGGAATGAACGACATCAGCACCAAACCGCTACGCATGACCTACCGTGACGCCTGCAAGGACGCGATCCGCGCCGCGATCCTGGCCGATCCGCGCGTCTTCCTGATGGGTGAGGACGTCGCCCGTTATGGCGGCTGCTACGCCGTCTCCAAAGGACTCGTCGACGAACTGGGCGAGGACCGCATCCGCGACACGCCGCTGTCGGAGGGCGGTTATGTTGGCGCCGGGATTGGCGCCGCGATCGCCGGCATGCGGCCGATCGTCGAGATCATGACGGTAAATTTCAGCCTTCTGGCACTGGATCAGATCGTCAACAGCGCGGCCAGCATTCCGCATATGTCGGGCGGCCAGTTCGCGGTGCCGCTGGTGATCCGCATGGCGACCGGCGCTGGCCGCCAACTCGCCGCACAACATTCGCACAGCCTGGAGGGCTGGTACGCGCATATTCCCGGCCTTAAAGTGCTGGCGCCCGCGACGATCGAAGATGCGCGGTACATGCTGCGGCCCGCGCTCGACGATCCCAACCCGGTGCTGATCTTCGAACATATCATGTTGTACAACCGCGAGGACGAACTCGATCCGGCGGTCACCGCCGTCGATATCGTTTCGGCGAAGATCCGGCGTCCGGGACGCGACGTCACGCTGATCACGTACGGCGGCACTTTGTTCAAGACGCTGGACGCGGCGGAACTGCTGCATCAGGAAGGGATCGAGGCGGAGGTGATCGATCTCCGCGTGCTGCGTCCGCTCGATATGCCGACTGTACTGGAGTCGGTGACGCGGACCCGGCGCGTGGTGATCATCGACGAGGGTTGGAAATCGGGCTCGCTGTCGGCCGAGATCGCCGCGCGGATCGTCGAGGGCGCATTCTTTGAACTCGACGCACCGATCCGCCGCGTCTGCTCGCGTGAGGTGCCGATCCCCTACGCCGCGCATCTGGAAGCAGCCGCGGTGCCACAGGTGCCGGCCATCGTCGCCGCCGCGCGGGGATTGGTGAAGGGCGAATGATCGAGTTCCGTATGCCGTCGCTTGGCGCCGACATGGAAGGCGGCACGCTCGTCGAATGGCTGGTGAAGCCGGGCGACGCCGTGAAGCGCGGCGACGTCGTGGCGGTCGTGGAAACCCAAAAAGGCGCGATCGAAATCGAGATCTTCAATACCGGGGTGGTGTCCGAACTCGTCGTGCCGGTTGGGCAACAGGTTCCCATCGGCACGCTGCTCGCGCGGGTCGACAGCGCGATGCGGGCGGCGGCGGCGCGCCCGGCCACCCCCCCAGCTTCGCCGGTCAAACCACCACAGCCGGTCATCCCCCCGGCTCCCATCGCGCCACCTCCGGCGGTCATAGCACCGCCGCCGGTCACTCAGGCGGCTCCCGTCGCGCCACCTTCCGGGGCCGCGCCAAGCCGCCAGCCGGTGTCGCCGGCGGCGCGCCGTCTCGCCGCCGAGCGCGGCGTCGACCTTCAGCAACTCACCGGAACCGGACCCGGCGGTGCCATCACGCTGGCGGACGTCGAAGCCGCGCAGGCGAAACAACCACCCGCCGAGGTGACGCGGCGGCGGACCGGCTTCGATCCCGCGGCGATGCGCCAGGCCATTGGCGCTGCGATGAGCCGGTCGAAGCGCGAAATTCCCCACTATTACGTGACTCAAACGGTGGAAATCTCCGCCGCGCTGCGTCGGCTGGAACAGATGAACAGCGAACGCCCGCCGCCACGGCGCGTGCTGCCGGCGGCGATGTTTCTGCGCGCGATTGCCTTGGCGTTGGCCAAGACGCCTGAGTTGAACGGGTTCTGGGAAGACGGCCGGTTCCGCCCAGGAGACGGTCTGCATATTGGGTGGGCGATCGCGCTGCGCGGCGGCGGTTTGCTGGCGCCCGCGATCCGCGACGCCGGCCTGCGCACCCTCGACGAGCTGATGGCCGCAATGCGGGACCTTGTGCAACGCGCGCGGGCCTCGGGCCTGCGGGGCTCCGAGTTGAGCGATCCGACGGTCACGGTCACCAGCCTCGGTGATCGCGGGGCGGAGAGCGTGTTGCCGATCATTTATCCACCCCAGGTGGCTATGATCGGGGTCGGCCGAATCGTGACGCGCCCCTGGGTCGTCGACGGTGCGATCGGTCCACGCCCGGTAGTAACCATGACTTTGGCCGGCGATCACCGTGCGAGCGACGGCCATCGCGGTGGAATTCTGCTCGCTGAAATCGATCGTTTGTTGCAGGAGGCGGAGACGTTATGAACGCGACAGAGGCGAAACGTCTGGTGTTCGACGTGTTGTCCGGCATCGCCCCGGAGGCCGACCTTGAGGCTCTGCGAGGAAAAGCTCAGTTGCGCGATGAACTCGATCTTGATTCGATGGATTTTCTCAACTTCATCGCCGGCCTGCACGAACAGACGGGGATCGACATTCCCGAGGCGGAATATCCGAAGCTGTTCACGTTGGATGGCGCAGTCGGCTGGCTCAGCCGGTAAATGATCGGATCGAGTTGGCCACGGATGCCATCGCACGGGTGCTCGGGGCTGTGGATCGGCGCAGCATCTTCCGATGCGGTGTCAGCCTTGCATCGCAACCGACACGAACGTAGGTTTGCTGCGACACCGTCCGGGCATTGACCAAACGAGCACCAAACAAATCAGTGGGCCATCAGCACCGGCAGATCGGCAGCGTGCAGGACGCGCCGGGTGAAGCCGCCGAACACGACCTCCCGCATGCGGCTATGGCCGTAGCCGCCCATCACCAACAAATCAGCGCCGAAGTCGTCAGCGAGTCGCAACAATGTGTCCGCCGGCTCGTCACCCGAGGTTGGCACGCACTGCACCGTGGTCGATCGATTGTGCCAGACCAGTGCCTGGCGCAGCCGTTCGCAGGCGGCGGGATCTGTTCTTGCGTCTTCGGCAATCGCCAGGATGACCACGCGTTGCGCTTTGGCGAGTAATGGCATTGCCGCGGCCACCGCGCTTGCCGTCTCGGCGGTGTCTTTCCAGGCGATGGCGATGGTCTGGCCGATAGGCCCGGGCGGATTGGTTGGGACGATCAGCACCGGACGCCCGGTCTCCATCAGCACGGCGTCCACCACGTCCAGCGGGATCGTCCCGCCTACCAGCGGGCGGCCCAACACCAGCAGGTCCGCGACGCGACCGTGCACCGCCATCCAGTGCGCCTGATCGCCGGTTTCTGTCCGCCATTCAGCGGAAAGCGCGACGTCCAGCGGAGTCGTGGACATCGGGATCGCTGCCTGAGAACAAAACGACTGCACGGCGGCGCTCGCCCGGTCATGCCGGGCAGCGGTTTCCCGCTCCAGCAAATCGATGATTTCGGCAATCCCGCTACCACCGCCGAATTCGGCCGACGCAATAGGCATCGTCACCTTCTGGACGTCTATCCCGACATGCAGAAACGCCAGATGCCCCCCCTGAAGGCGCGCCACCCCGAGTGCGGCCTGGAACACCGTCGCGTCCGTTGCCGTGCCCGTCGCGGGCACGAGAATGAACCTGAACATGGTTTCCTCCGATCATTGCTCATGATGTTTCCGGTCCGTCGCGGGTTCCTTGATCTCGATCAATCCATGAGCGAGGTCCGGAGCGTTTTGCGGCAGTTTTCCTGGTCGACCTCGCGTTGACCCAAATCAAGGCGGATATAGGAAAGTAACGTCAGAGTTGGCTCGCTGATCGAAACCAGGAGGGCTCATGTCGCTCTCCAGGCGAGGCGGTGAATTGATGGCTGGCACGTTCGCGGCCTCGGCTTGTTGTTGGCCGGTCGCGTGCTGGGATTGCTGACGGGCGACACACTCGTCGCCAGGGTCCGCGGTTCTCGTACGGGAAGCATTCTGATCAGTGTTGGCCAGCGATAAAGCACAACCTATGGCCTGAACGGTACCTCCGGTTGGGCACCACCAATGACAGGAAACTTATAAGTGGCACACAAACAGGTTCTGTTCCGGTCCGCAGCACGTGAAAAGATTTTGCGCGGTGCGACGCTGCTCTGCGATGCGGTGCGTGTCACCCTGGGTCCGAAATCAAAGTCAGTGCTGATCCAAAGGAGCTGGGGAGCGCCGATTGTCTGTAACGATGGCGTGACCATTGCCAAGGAATTCGACCTCAAGGATCCCGAGGAAAATCTCGGCGCGCAGATGCTGCGCCAGGCGGCCGAGAAGACCGGCGAGAGCGTCGGCGACGGCACCAGCACATCCACCATTCTGGCGCAGACGATCTTCGCCGATGGCGTGCGCAATGTCGCAGCCGGTGCGAGCGCCATCGATCTGAAACGTGGCCTGGATCGGGCGTCGAAGACCGCGATCGCGGCGCTGCGCACCATGTCGAGCGAGGTGAAAACCCGCAAGGAAAAAGCCCAGGTAGCGACGATTTCGGCGCACAATGATGCGGCAATCGGCGAGCTGGTGGCTGACGCAATGGAAAAAGTGGGCGGCGAAGGAGTCATTACGGTCGAGGAATCGAAGACCACTGATACCACACTGGACGTGGTCGAGGGCATGCAATTCGACCGTGGCTATATCTCACCCTATTTCATCACCAACGCCGAGAAGATGATCGCCGAACTGGAAGACGCTTACATTCTGATCCATGAGAAGAAGCTGTCGGGATTGCAGCCGATGTTGCCGCTGCTGGAAGCGATCGCCCGGTCCGGCCGTCCACTGGTGATCGTTGCCGAGGATGTCGAGGGTGAGGCTCTGGCGACACTGGTTGTGAACAAACTGCGCGGTGGGTTGCGCGTCGTGGCGGTGAAGGCGCCAGGATTCGGCGACCGCCGCAAGGCGATGCTTGAGGATCTCGCGACGCTGACCGGCGGCCAGATGATTTGCGAAGAGGTCGGCATCAAACTGGAGAATGCGACCATCGACCTACTTGGCTCGGCGAAGCGGGTGATCGTGACCAACGAAAATACAACGGTCGTGGGCGGCGCCGGCAAGAAGGCGGACATCGACGGCCGCTGCGCCCAGATCCGCGCGCAGATCGAAGAGACAAAATCCGACTACGATCGCGAGAAGCTGCGTGAACGGCTGGCCAGGTTGGCCGGCGGCGTGGCGGTGATTCGGGTCGGTGCGCCGTCCGAACCCGAGATGAAATCGCGCAAGGAAGCGCTGGACGACGCGATCAGCGCGACCAAGGCAGCCGTTGCCGAGGGCATCGTTCCCGGCGGCGGCCTGGCGTTGATCCGTTGCATCGACGCGGTCAGCCGGGACGAGGCGAAATGCGAGGGCGACGAGCGGACCGGGGTGCAGATGTTGAAACGTGCGCTCGAAGCACCGGCGCGGCAGATCGCCGAGAACTCCGCTGTCGATGGCGGTGTGGTGGTGGCACGCATGATGGACTCGCAAGGGGCCTTCGGTTTCGACGCGGCGCGTAAGCAGTACGTCGACCTGGTTGAGGCCGGAATCATCGATCCGACCAAGGTGGCGCGGGTCGCGTTGGAGAACGCGGTCTCGATCGCCAGTGTTCTGTTGCTGACCGAAGCAACCATGACGGAGATTCCGGAGCCAAAACGGGATCGTTCTCCAGAGCCGGAAATGACGATGTGATGATCATGGAGCCCGCCTCCGTCCCGGTGCAGGGTTCCGTAATTCGAGTAAGCCTCCAGATAACGGCTGACACAGCATGCCCGTCGTAAACGCTGAGATCGCCGGTGAACTCGACAAGGTCGCCGATCTGCTCGACATCGAGGGCGCCAATCCGTTCCGTGTGCGCGCCTATCGCCGGGCGGCGCGACTGGTTGGCAGTCTGCCGCGAAACATCCCGGACATGCTTGCGGCGGGCGAGGATCTCGATGATCTGCCGGGCATCGGCGAGGACCTGGCGGAGAAAATCGCCACCATCGCCCGCGGTGAGCATCTCCCTGTGCTGACGGATCTGGAACGCGAGGTGCCGGCGGGAATTACAAAGCTGCTCGCGGTTCCGGGTCTGGGACCAAAGCGGGTGCATCTGCTGCACGAGGCGCTCGGGATCGATACGATCGACAAACTCGCGGCGGCAGCGAAGGCCGGTAAACTGCGCGGCGTGCCTGGGTTCGGCAGCGCGGCCGAGGCGAAGCTGCTGCGGGCAATCGAGGCAACATCTGCGCTGACCAACAGCCTCAGGCTCGCATCCGTTGAACAAGAAGTCGAACTTTTATTGCGATATCTTCGCAAGACCGAGGGGGTGACGCAGGTCGAGGTGGCCGGAAGCTTTCGCCGGCGGCGTGAGACCGTCGGCGATCTCGATATCGTGGCGGCAGCCGCGCCGAGTGAGCCGGTCATGCGCCGGTTCGTCGGCTCTGAGGGTGTGACAGAGGTTGTCGAACAGGGACCGACGCGCGCGACCGTTCGGCTGCGCACGGGTCTCCAGGTCGATTTGCGCGTGGTGGCGGAGGCGAGTTTCGGTGCGGCGCTGTGTTACTTCACCGGCTCAAAGGCCCACAATATTGCACTGCGTCGGATTGCCGCCGCGCATCAAGGTCGGCGAGGCGCACGATACCGTCATCGCCGATCCGCCTGCTTTCGTGAAGTCGCGCAAGGATCTCAACAGCGGCGCGCGCGGTTATCGCAAGCTGGCACGACTCGCAGTGGGTGTGACGGCGTCGCGCGGGATACTGTTTATCGCTTCATGCAGCTACAACATGCCGCTGGCGGATTTCACCGAACAGGTGGCACACGGATTATTCGAGGCCGGGCGGACCAGCCGCATCCTCCATACGGTCTTTGCCGCCCCCGATCACCCGGTTCATCCACACTTGCCGGAGAGTGCGTATTTGAAAGGATTGTTGTTGCGGTTGGATTAGGATTTCCTGGCTTGCGCGGCGTCGCACCATGTGCCACACGCCAGCTTGGCTCAATCGCATGGAGGCGGCATCGTGGCGCAGGGTGATGCCCTGTTCTGTTTGATCAGGATTTCGGATTCCGCCGCTGTGCGACGGTCTGACGCAAACGCACTGACGGTCTTTGCGCGATTGAAAATTCCGACCGAACCCTCACCGGTTGATATTGACCCACATCAATGCATATCCGGCTGATCCTGGGCACTGGATGTCCTGAACATGCAGATTGGGAGGCCATCGTCGTGAAGGCAGCGGATATCATGACACGCGAACTCGTCGTGGTTGCTCCAGATTGCCGTATCGCGGATATTGCCACAGCGATGATCGAGAATCATATCAGTGGCGTTTTGGTTGTTGATGCCGGCAAATTGGTAGGGATCGTAACGGAACGTGATCTGCTGAGGCGGGCGGAACTGAACACCGAGCATCAGAGACCGCGGTGGGTCCAGTTCTTGACGTCCGACGCGGTGCTGCTCGGGGAATACATCAGGTCGCATGGCCAGACCGCGAGCGACGTGATGACGCCCAATGTACTTGTCGTTTCGCCAGATACGCCGATCGTGGAAATCGCGGACATCTTCGAGTCGCGTCTCATTAAGCGGGTGCCCGTGCTGGACGGTGAGAAACTTGTTGGCATTGTCAGCCGAGCGAATCTCGTGCAGGCGCTTGCGACGCAGGCACGCATGCCGGCGCAGGGTGCCGCAGCGAGTGACAGCAAGATCCGTGATCTGTTGTATGACGAAGTGGCGAAAATTGGCCGCGCACCACAGCCAATCATGAACAATGTGACTGTTTCAAATGGCGTCCTTCACCTCTGGGGCTTTGTGAGTGGTGAGGCGGAGCGCAAAGCCATTCTGATTGCGGCACGTGGGATTCCGGGGGTGACCGAGGTCAAGGATCATCGGACCGGCATCCGTATCTCGTCATTCATTTGATCTGCCGGTTAGCCAATGCGCAATTAATCGCCGCGCGCATCGCGCCGAGATAGCGTGCGCCGAGCACCGGCCCGATCGGCGCGTGCCCAGGTGTAGTCGCGTCGGATAATCAGTGGTCAGCCGGACACACAGGTTGGCAACCAGCCACCGGGCGGCGTTAAGTCCAACCGATCAGGGCGGCGGGAGGCGCGCCCTGAAACATTAAAAATCTTCCCTCGCCAGGCCCATACCCGAAGGTCTGCCCATAAGCGCTGCCCCTCGACCTCCATGGCAGGTTTCGGCACCCGCTTTTGCGCGACATAGCCCTCTCGATGCTTAACAAGATGGCGCAGGCGCGCGCGGCCCACCGAGGCGGTGTCGAGTAATCCCCGTCCTGCGAAACCGTGCAGCGGTTTGAAGACGAAGTCATGCTTCCTTTGCGCCAGCATATCCAGGTTTTCGGCACGCACCACATGTGTTTCCGGCGTATGGGCGCTTAAGACCTGGCGTTCCTCGAGCTGGATTCCCAGTTCCGCATCCCAGTGCGGCAGCGATAGCCATTCCAGCAGGCGTTTGTCGCTGCGGGTGGCGTAAGTAAAAGGATCTGGCGCGATGTAGACGCTGTCCGAGTTGTAGGCTCTTCGCACGGCGGAGAAATCTTCGGACTGCCAGAAAAAATCGGTCGAGCGGTTGACGATGAAGGCCACCGGTTGTCCATGGAACAGCAGGTGCTGGCCGTTCCAGCTTGTTTCGGCCGGACATCCGAGTTCGGCCTGCCACCCTTTACGGCGGAACAGTTCGCAGAGTAGCCCGAGTTCTCTGCGAAACCAGCCGCTGCGCAATGATTCTGCATCATCGAGTATCAGAAACAAGCCACTCGGACACACGCCAAAGAAGGCTTTGGCCTCCTGTTCCACCATATTCCCAATGTTGTGAGTGAATGTGAGAAAATCGACCGGCGCCGCAATCGACCTGGCGTCCCTGTGCCTCGCTGCCTGGTAGTACAGATCGTTGATGATCGCAGCGAAAAGGAAACCGGACCCGTTATCGTTAAACTCGATCAACTGGCAGCCGCCGTCAGGGGGGAGATGAAAATCCCAGGCACTGAAAAAACAAATTTCCGGACGCCGCGGTTGCGCGATTGCGGGCGCTTCGCGCTGCGCTGCCGCCTGCCACGCCTCGCGCGTGGTAACGTGGTCAAAGACGTGAATGAAGCGATCGATTTCCCGGAGAGCCGCGGCAGGGATAACCTGATGCCGCGGGACGACAGAAAATTCTCCTGGAACCTCCGGCATCCCGGCGGCCTCAAGTGCAGCAAAGAACTGCTTTGCACGTGGGACCTCAGGATGCATCGGATCTCGCCTCTCGCCGGGCCTGTCCGGCGGCATCGCGACCCGGTGGCGCAAGGAACGGGTAGTCGGTGTATCCCGCGGCGCCACCGCCGAAAAACGTTTCGCGATCAGGAGCATTCAGCGGCGCACCAATCCGCAACCGCTCCACGAGGTCAGGATTGGCGATGAAAAGTCGCCCAAACGAGATCAGATCCGCGGCGTCCCGCCGGCGCGCCTCGAGTGCCAGTGCAAGATTATAACCGTTATTCGCCATATAGAGGCCCTTGAATGCGCTTCGTAAAATCTGCAGGTCGAACCCACCTGGCACCTCGCGCGATCCTTGGGTCGCGCCTTCGATGACGTGGATGTATGCCAGACCGAATGCGTTCAGCCGTTCGACGACATAGAAGTAAGTCCCAGCCGGATCGCTGTCGAGCTCAGCACCATTGACCGGAGCGATCGGCGAAAGCCGAATGCCAACCCGTGCGCCGCCGCAAACGTCTGTGACCGCCACGGTGACTTCGAGCAGCAGCCGCGCGCGGTTCGCGCAAGAGCCGCCATAGGCATCGGTCCGCCGGTTCGTACTGTCTCGGAGAAACTGGTCGATCAGATATCCATTCGCGGCGTGGATCTCGACACCATCGAATCCGGCGGCGAGGGCATTGCCCGCCGCGCGACGATACTGCTGGACAATCTCCGGAATTTCAGCCGTCTCGAGCGCCCGTGGCGTCACGCAAGGTTGAAACCCCGTCGCGGTATAGGATGTGGCCTCCGGACGGACCGCCGACGGAGCCACCGGCAGGGCGCCGGCTGGCTGCAGCGAAGGGTGCGACACACGCCCGACATGCCAAAGCTGCGGAAAGATCCGGCCGCCGCGCGCATGCACGGCATCAGTTATCTGGTGCCATCCCGCAACCTGTGCCTCATCGTAAAGGCCCGGCGTGAGCGCATAACCGCGTCCCTGTGGCGAGATGTTGGTGCCCTCGGCGATGATCAGGCCACAGCTGGCGCGTTGCCGGTAATATTCGGCCATGAGTGGGTTGGGCACGCCGTTTTCGCCCGCTCGACTCCGCGTCAGCGGTGCCATCACGATGCGGTTCGCGAGATGGTACGGCCCAAGCCGCACCGGCTGGAACAGATCGACATCGGTATGAGCCGGTTTTGTCCGGTCTATCATGGCGTGTCTCCTCGCGACCTGACAGAAATTCAATGGCCGCCCGCCGGCCGTTTGTTTCAACGTGTAAGCGGGTATCGACCATCATGCCTTGATCCTGGTCAACGGTTCTCCTCGCATTCGTCGCGGCCAGGTTGGTCGGTCTGGGTCAAAGGTGTTGCAGCGAACCTGATCCACTCGCGGGGACACCGGACCGACCCAGTTCACGATGTGGATTATCCGAATTGATCGCCCACGCAGAGTTCCGCAGGCCGCCGCACCAGCCTGATTGGAGACGGGGCTAACTCACGCTTTCAGCGCTGTAGCGCGCGATCAAACCGGTGCGAATTGCGTAACGATAGACCCGGGCGAACGCCAGGCAGGCGAGCACGACATAGGCCAGCGCGAGGCCGGCCCCGAGGGCCAGATCCGTTACCGGCACGCCTTTACCGGCCACAATGGATCGCATCCCCTCGAAGACATAAGACGGCGCCAGTCCATGCGCGACCGCCTGCATCCAGCCCGGCAGGGTCGACAACGGATAAAAAACCCCCACGAAAGGTGATAACACCGATGGGATCGGCCAGATCAGCCATTCCGATGCCGGTCCGAACCGCAACACGATGGCGGAACCCAGAATTCCAAGCGCGATGCCCGTCAGAAAAAGCGCCAGCACGAATGGCACGATAGCGACGCCGTAAGCCAGAAACGACAGGCCAAATGCCAGCGTCGCCAGGATCAGCATGGCGGCGAGGCCGAACAGGCTGGTGGTCACGCCGGTGATGACCAAGCCTGACAAATATTCGGAGATGTTCAATGGGGAGGCGAACATGTTGAGGAAATTGCGCGACCAGACGTCCTCGAAGAAGGCCGTGGTCACGCCCTGCATGACGCGGGCCAGAAAATCCCACAACAGCACCGCGCCAAGCAAAGTTCCCACGAAGTTGAGCCCTGGGCCGGTCACCGTGTCGAGATAGCGCGTGATGAAACCCCACAGCACGATGTCGATCGCAACCCAGGCGATCATCGGCAGCAACCGCACCGGGCTGCCGCGCAGCAGATAGAACTGTCGAAGCACAACGGCCGCCGTCCGGGACGCACGCATCAGTTCGCTCCGGTTTCCGGTTGCAGACTTTCATGAGCGACGCTGACGAACAAATCCTCCAGCGTGTCGGCGCCGTGTTCCTGGATCAGCCGGGCCGGCTCGCCTTCCAGCAGAACCTTGCCATGGGCGAGGAACAATACCCGGTGGCAGACCTCCGCCACCTCGTACATGTTGTGGCTCGTCCATAGCACGCCGCCCCGGTCTTCCGCCGCGAACGCGGCGATGCGCGCGCGGATGTCGCGTGCCGTGGCTGGATCGATCGAGGCGGTGGGCTCATCCAGCAGCAACAAACCGGGTTTGTTGAGCATGGCCTTGGCCAGCGTCACCCTGGTTTGTTCACCGGAGGACAGCACACCGCATTTGGTCCTGCGATGGCGCAGCAGGTCATACTCGCCCAGCAACGTCTCGATCCGTCGCCTCAAGCGGCTCACTCCGTAAATCATGCCGAAGACGCGCAGGTTTTGTTCCACCGTGAGATTGCCAGGCAGCGGGGCATGCGCGGCGGCGAAGTTGGTGTGGGCCAGTGCCTGACTGCGTCCCCGCGCCAGATCGACCCCGGCGATCCGGATAGTGCCGGAGGTCGGTTCCAACACGCCCAGGATCATGTTGATGATGGTGGTCTTGCCGGCGCCGTTGGGGCCCACCAGGCCGACGATCTCCCCGGGCCGAACCTCGAAGGATACGTCGTCGACAGCCATCAGGTTACCGAAGGATCGGCGCAACCCGATGACAGACAGCGCGGCCGTCGGCGGGCTCGCTTCGGTCATGCCAACGGCATCGCCAACACCACCAATTTCATCGCGGGACCCCTACCAAGAGCCGCGGCGCAACCTGCGCACGCGCGGCCTACGACAGGCCCAGTACCATGGTGAGCCTCATCACCAGGAAGCGCACTACTGGTCTCCAGCTTCGGTGCCGGCCGCGGAACCCCGCCGTCCCTGGGACTCCTCCGAACCGCTCTGACGCGGGCAATATTGCTACCGGCCGTCCTCGAGTGGAATGACCGCGCTGGCCTGGGCGCCTTTCTCGCCTTCCTCTGGATCGATAACGTAACGCACCCGCTCGCCGACCTTTAGCTTATCAAAACCATGACCCGCGACGCTGTTGTGATGAAAATAAACTTCCCCCGCGTCAGTCTCCAGAAACCCATGGTCGCGCTCCGCGAACACACTCGCGATGCGACCGATCGATGGAGATTCATGTTGCTTCGTCTGACCATCGAGGCGGCGCATGTGATCCTGCAGGCGGCGCCGCACGGCATCAAAGGCGTCGCGTATCGCGACGTGCAAATCCTCGTGAGCGTGGTTCAGGCCAGGCTCTCGGTTGGCGACGACCCTGCCGCCAGATACCGTCAGATCGACCCGCGCCTGATAAATTCGGCCATGTTGGTGGTGCCGGTCGACCGCCTCCAATACCACCCGGCAGGCGCTGATGCGATCCGAGAACTGCTCAAGCTCATCGGCGCGGCGTCGCACCTGAGCCTCCGCCGCCGGCGATGGCTCCATGCCACGGAAAGAAATATGTAGATCCACAGCCATTGCTGCCTCCTGCTTCATGTGCAGCAGTGAACGACAAAGGCGGGCCGCTTGCCTTGATCCCGATCAAGGTGGCGAGATCGGAGCCGTGGCGCTCGCCCACGCGACAACCGCGCCGGGTTTGATCCAGGTCATTGTGGACACCGCATGGAGACGGCTTCCTGGTGATGACAAGACCAGGGCCGTGACCGCCAATCGCGGGCGGTAGTCATCGCGGCCCGCGAGCGAAAGATCAGATTGGAGCCGGCCGGATTGGAAGTGGCTGGCGAGGGAGCGGCGGCAAACGCCAGGGCCGACGCAAACGCGGACTCCTGTCGGACCGAGGAATCGCCAACTGAGAGGTGAGCTATGCCCGACGACGAGACACTGCGAACAATGGTGATTGACGAACTCGCCTGGGTGCCGAATGTCGATGCCGCACACATTGGCGTGGCCGCGCACGACGGCGTGGTCACGCTCAGTGGCATCGTCGACACGCTCGCTGAAAAACTGGGCGCTGAGCGAGCCGCCCAGAGGGTCAAGGGCGTGCGCGGGATCGCGCAGGAGATCGTGGTGCATCCACCGACGGCCCATAAACACGCGGATGAGGAGATCGCTGAACGTGCGCTGCACATTCTGCGATGGGACGTCGCGGTGCCGCATGAGCAGATCCGGGTGAAAGTCGAGAAAGGGGTTGCGACACTCACCGGCTTCGTCACGCACCAGTTTCAACGACAGGCCGCCGAACGTGACATCAGACGGCTCGGGGGCGTGACGCATATCGTGAATCAAATCGACGTGCGGCTGGCTGCGAGCCAGAGCACCGACCCAGAGGTGGTGCACCAGAAGATTGAAAATGCCCTGCAACGTAGCGCCGAGCTGGAGGCAATGCACATCGCCGTCACCGTGAGCGGTCACAAAGTGACGCTGCGGGGCCGGGCGAAGAGCTGGTGGGAAAGCCGAACGGCGGAGAGTGCCGCCTGGTCGGCGCCAGGGGTGACCGAGGTTGATAATCAACTCACGATCGGCGGTTGAGGCTGGCAATACCGAGGACGCGCTGCACCTTTCCGGCCAGACTGAAAATGTTGTTCCATTCCACGTTGCAATCACAAAATGGATACCCGCGAGATTACTCGACGACGCCGCCAATGCGAAGGAGTTCCGCAATGCCAGATGACAGCAAAAAGCCAGCCAGTGCCAGCGAAATTCGTGGCATGATCGGCGATATCGATGACGCGGTGGTGACCAGCATCCTGCGGACGGCGGCGACTCCCGCCCAGGTATTGCAGGCCGCGGAGTGGTTTCGCGGCGATCGTGGGCTCGAAGACGAAGGCGGGCATGAGCCGCATGGTGCGGTGAGGGCGGTGTATGAGATCCTCGCGGCCGAGGAACCAGACGAACCCTGAGCACGCCATGGCGAGCCGCACGGATGACAGTTCTTTGCAGGCTCCTGGCCGCCCGCCCGTGCGCCGATGGCTCGCGCCGGGCGCTATCCGACTATGGCTGCTGCGGTGCTACGCCAGGGCGTTCCACCGCATCACGGTGACAGGGCTGGAACACTATCCGCCGCCGGGCGAGCACGCGCTCGTCGTACCAAATCACCTGAGCTTCGCCGACGGTCCGTTGCTCGCCGCGTTTCTGCCGGGGAAGCCGGTATTCGTGATCGATACGCTGGTCGCGAAGCGCTGGTGGGTGCGGCCTTTCCTGATGCGGATGCCGGTGATTCGCGTCGATCCGCGCAATCCCTTCGCGATCCGGACGATGATCCAGGAGGTGAAGGATGGGAAACGGCTGGTGCTGTTTCCCGAAGGCCGGATCAGCGAAACCGGCGGACTGATGAAGATCTATGACGGGGCCGGCATGATCGCTGACAAAGCAGCGGGGAAGCTGGTGCCGGTGCGCATCGAGGGCACCCAGTTCACGCGTCTGTCCTACCTCAAGGATAAGCTGCGCCGGCGCTGGTTCCCGCGCATCAGCATAACTGTGTTGCCGCCGCTGTCGCTGTCGCTGGACTCTGCGCTGCTCGGCCGGCCCCGACGCCACGCGGCGGCCCGGTTGTTGCGGGATGTGATGGTGGATGCTGCGTTCGTCGCGCAGAACATCGATCGCACATTGTTCAGCGCGCTGATCGATGCCGGAAACCGCCATGGCTGGCGGGCTCCCGTGTTGCAGGATGCCGATAACCTCGCGATCGATTACCGCCATATCCTCGCGGGGGCCTGTGTACTGGGCCGGGTGGTCGCAACGTTGACCGCGCCAGTCGAGACGGTTGGCGTATTGCTGCCGAATGCGACAGGCGCGTTCACCACCGTCATGGCGCTGCAGGCGTTCGGGCGCGTCCCGGCGATGCTGAATGTCACCGCGGGCGCAGAGGGCATGTTGACCGCCTGCCGCACCGCGCGAGTCCGCCACGTGATTTCATCGCGCCGCTTCGCCGAACGTGGCCGTCTGCAACGGGACATTGATCGGATGAACGCCGAGGTGACGTTCGTGTGGCTTGAAGACCTGGTTGAATCGCTCGGCTGGTCCGCGCGATTACGTGGCTGGCTTGCCAGCTTCCGTGCCCGCCGGCTGCCGGGCTGCCTGAGTTCTCCGGACGCCGCCGCTGTGGTAATGTTCACCAGTGGGACCGAGGGCGTGCCCAAAGGCGTCGTGCTCAGCCATCGTGCGATTCTAGCGAATTGCGCACAAGCGGCGGCGGTGATCGATTTCACCTCGGCCGACCTTGTGTTCAATGCCATGCCGATGTTCCATGCGTTCGGCCTGACGGTCGGGACGCTGCTACCATTGCTCGGCGGAGTGCCGACCTTTCTCTATCCGACGCCGTTGCACTACCGGCTGGTGCCGGAACTGATCTACGCCAACGACGCCACCATCGTGTTCGGTACCGATACCTTCCTCAACGGGTGGGCACATTACGCGGATCCGTACGACTTTCGCTCGATCCGGTATATTTGCGCCGGTGCGGAACGTTTGAAGGAAACCACACGGCGCCTCTACGCCGAGCGCTTCGGCGTGCGGTTGTTGGAAGGTTATGGTGCGACGGAAACCGCTCCGGTGCTGTCGATCAACACGCCAACGCGAAACGCGGCGGGCAGCGTTGGCCGGTTCATGCCCGGCATTGTCTGGAAAGTGGAGCCGGTGGAAGGGCTTGATGACGGCGGCCGGCTTTGGGTGCGCGGGCCAAATGTCATGCTTGGCTATCTCCGCGCATCGGCCCCGGGCGTTCTGGAACCGCCGGAACAGGGCTGCTACGATACCGGGGATATCGTCCGGGTCGATGACCAGGGATTTGTGTGGATCAAAGACCGTGCCGCCCGGTTCGCGAAAATCGGCGGCGAAATGATCGCCACGAGCGTCGGCGAGGCGCTTGCCGACAGCATCTGGCCGGAAGCGGCAAATGCCGTGGTGGTGTTGCCGGATCCTCGCAGAGGCGAGCGTCTGGTGCTCGTCACGTCGCGCGTGGCAGCCACCTTTGCAGCATTGCTTGACGCCGCGCGAGCCCAGGGCATTGCGGAGATCATGGTGCCGCGCACGGTGGTTTATCTGGAGCGGTTGCCGCGCCTCGGCACCGGGAAGATCGACTACCCTGCGGTGCGGCGCCTGGCCGAAGCAGAATGGATCGCCGCGTGAGCGCCGTCTGCATAATCGGTGATGCTGCCTTGACCTGCGTCAAACGTCGCCGGTCGTCATCGCCGTATGGTTGACCGGGATCAACGACACCGCCTGCCATTCCGGTCAATTTCTGATGATGTCTGAACCAGGGCTGCTGCTGACTGACCTCTACGAGCTGTCGATGCTCGAAGCCTATGCCGCGCACGGCATGACCGAGACGGCGGTGTTCGAGTTGTTCGTCCGCAAGCTGCCGCCCGGCCGCGGCTTCCTGATGGCTGCCGGCCTGGAGCAGGCGGTGCAATTCCTGGAAATCATGCGATTCACCGCGGACGAGCTGGCGTGGCTGCGCACGTCCGGCATGTTTTCCGATGCTTTCCTTGACGGATTGCAAGAGCTGCGTTTCACCGGCGATGTCGATGCGATGCCGGAAGGTACCGTGTTCTTCCCCGATGAGCCGCTGTTGCGCGTCACCGCACCGCTGCCGCAAGCCCAGTTGGTGGAGACACGGCTGATCAATTTGCTGCATTTCCAGACGGTCATCGCATCGAAGGCGGCGCGCATGGTGCTCGTGGCACCTGGCAGGCAACTGGTGGATTTCGGGCTGCGGCGGGCGCATGGCGCCGAGGCGGGCGTGTTGGCGGCGCGCGCCAGCTATCTGGCGGGGTTCTTCGGCACTGCGACAGTCCTGGCGGGTCGTGAGTTCGGCATTCCGGTGGTCGGCACCA
>JBEKQQ010000104.1:0-21462 GCA_049519555.1 Acetobacteraceae bacterium | reverse complement strand
GAGGTGGCGAGGTCGCCGGCACGAAATTGCAGGATGCCGCAACAGGAAGATGGCCCGCCCATGACCTTGTACGGCACCTGCATGGCATCGAGAATGTCCAGGCATAGCAAGGCAATGTGCGGCGTCTTCATCAGGTTGCAGCCGGTATAGAATACAATTTCGGGCGCCGTGTCGGGTTCGTTTTCCGGCCGGAAGCGGGCGAGCAGTTCGGGTGGCAATTGCAGGCGAGACAGCACACGGACGCCGGTGGTCATGACACCAAAGCCGGCAAATCCGGTTTTACGGCGCGCGTCGTCCGGCTTGCGTGAGGCCAGCTCGAGCCGAGCCATCGTCAGCATGAAGCGCGGATCGACCCCGTGCTGGCATTGCGGGATGCAATGCCCACTGCCGGAACACACCGCGGCCCACCGCGCCGCATCCGCATGCTCGCCACCGCGCAAGATTGTCAGGATGCCCTCGGTGAGTTTCCCCGGGTTGGAAGCATCAATCCCGGCCGGCCCAGGCATCGGGCACACTTCCGCACAGGCCCCGCATGCCACGCAACGGTCCAGTACTTGAGCCGTGCGGGTCTTCATCGCGAGATCGAGCGGCGGGATGTCCATTGCTTTTACTCCCCGAATGACGGCCTTCGGGAAGGATGCCTCATATTGCGGCAACTTTCCAGGGTGCATGGCAAGCGGACACGGACCGCAGGTCATTGAAGTCGTTTTGTAGCGTGCCGATCAGGCGTTGCAGAAGTTGCACCCACCAACCCACGGTGGGCTCATATTTGCAGATGCCGGGCCTTGGACCAATTGATTCAGGCCATGCTCAAGATGGTCAGGCTCGATGTGAAATTATTGCATGAAGCATACGAGCGCAAACATTGAGCACCGATAGCCGGAGCTACGGACGACGCTTCCTTGCCGCCATTGCAATGGCGGGGACCGCGCCTTCAAACGAAATGCGTCAGCAATGATCCGCGGTGCAGTTGCGAGAAATTCGTAAACATTCGCTGGCGGCTTCGGCCGCAGGCCGCGCGTTGCCAACCATAAGCCGATCCGTAAACACCAACTCGCGCACGCGAGCCTCCAGCACGGAACGCAACGCAAGTTGCGGCTGCGGATTCGCAGTCACTGCATCGAAGACCATACGTGCACGCGGTTGCAACGATGCTGCACAGGAATTAGCCGCGGCCCAGTCTGCGTGCGCCCCCTGCGCGGCACACATATAGAGCAATGCAATCCAGGCGATTGTCTGTTTCATTCCGGCACCTCGACATCATGGTGGGCGCGTGCCCCTCGTCGCGACGATACCTTTGGAATTGTTTATATCAGGTTACCGGCGCGGTCCATAGGGGGTAAGCGGCGGCCTGGCCACCGCATGGTCGTGCAGAAAACATGCTTTGCTCACCTGGAAGATAGCGAAATCAACGCACAATGGCGTGCTCGACCTGCTACGCCACGCAAGGATTGCGTACCGTCAACCGGCTGTGAAAGGGACATTGAGACAAAAATTTAATGTGCCGCCGATTCCCAACATACTCCCAACATACATTGTGCAATGCAAAACCCCTCCTCGATTCCGGTGCGGCTGCCAGGTCGGCCGACCAGGCAAATTTACCATGCAAGCTCAACGCGTTGGATTGGCCGAAGTTCCGACTCCTGATCGATCATCCGGTGCACCGAAGCCAACCCGGGCTACAGGCGCATCCAATCAGGTACCTGCGGCGTAACAATCGTCCCATCGCTCGTCAGAGCGCTCTCCAGCGCCTCCAACCGTACCACTGCCATGCCTAGCTGGCCGCTTGCCGAGCGCATGGTGCCAACTTCGCGCCCATCGCGCAGCAGTGGCGCGCCAGGCGGCAGCATCGCCCCATCGATCCGCACCGGCACAAGGCGCCGCTTCACCAGGCCGCGATACTTCGTCCGCGCCGTGAGTTCCTGGCCCATGTAGCAGCCTTTGGTCCAGGACACGCCGTTCAGTTCGTCGAACCCGGCTTCCAGCAGAACCGACTTTTCCGATTCAAGATCGCGCGAACCGTCCGGCAGGCCAAGACCGATTCGGTGTTGGTCCCAGTCAATATCGGCTGCGTTGGCGACAATTGGCTCAGCCGTCAACACCCGCCACCCGGCCTCTGGCAGCCGAGGGTCACGGGCGGCGATCCCGGTTACCTCCGGCTCACCGTCCCACGCGACATATACAAGCAAATCGGCGTCGCTGAGCGCTACGCGGGAGCGCAATCGGTATCGCGACAGCCGCTGTTGCACCATCGGCAATTGCGCCCGCTCGCAGTCCAGCAGCAATCGCTCACCGTCGGAAAGGATGAAGAAATCTGCCAGCCACTTGCCTTGTGGTGTCAGCAATGCAGCCCACACCGCGCTTCCAGGTTTGGCCGCGGCCACGTCGTTGGAAACGAGCCCCTGGAGGAAGTCGATCCGATCCTCCCCGGTGATCGCGATCACGGCTCGCGCAGGCAATGCGGCGATCTTGGTCATGAAGGAAAGGTAAGAAACTCCCACCGATGCGCAAGTGCCCTGCAAGGTCGCGACGTGGATTGTAGCTGGCCCCGGAGCGTCCGGAACGGTAGGAACTCTTTTCGCGGGCTCGCTTCGTGCCCTGGGGAGCGATGGTATGTGCGGCATTGCCGGTCTGATTCTTTCTACCGGTGCGCCGCCGCCCGACCCTGTCGTGATTTCCCGCCTGATCGACAGCCTGCAGCACCGAGGCCCCGACGGCACCGGTCACGCCGTCGTCGGCCGCGTTGCCATGATGCAAAATCGGCTGGCGATCATCGATCTGGTGACCGGCGATCAGCCGTTGTTCGCCGGATCGGCCACGCTTGTGGCGAACGGCGAAATCTATAACTATCGCGAACTGCGCGCAGCGATGCCCGCCGTTAACTATGCCACCAACAGCGATTGCGAACCGCCGCTGTACTACTGGTTACGTGACGGGCCGGATTACGCACGGGACCTGCGTGGCATGTATGCCATCGCGATCCATGAGCGGCATCAGCACAGCGTCACCCTCACGCGCGATCCGTTCGGCATCAAGCCGCTGTATATCGCCCAGGTAAAGGGGGGAATGGCGTTTGCGTCGGAGGCGCAAGCGTTGTTGGAGGCAGGCCTTGTGCAGCGCCAGGTCCGGCCCGCGGCGCGCGAGGAATTGTTGCAACTGCAATTCACCACCGGTGCTGACACGATTTTCGAAGGCATCCAACGGGTGCTGCCGGGCGAGACCATTACCTGCGCCGACGGTCACATTCTCGATCGCCGCCGCATCTCGTGGATCCCCGAGGGCGGGCCGGAAAACATCGACGAGGACGCGGCCTTGGCTCGGCTGGATCGCGCGTTGGAGGAGAGTGTCGATTTGCACCAACGCAGCGACGTGCCGTACGGCATGTTCCTGTCCGGCGGCGTCGACAGTGCGACCCTGATCACGCTGATGGCGCGGCTGAACAAGGAGCCGGTGCGGGCTTACACGGCAGGTTTCGATGCACCCGGTGCCGCGGATGAGCGCGCGCACGCCGCCGCGGTGGCACAAGCCGTCGGCGCACACCATGAGTCGATTGAAGTGACCGAGGCGATGGTCTGGCAGCATCTCCCGGAGATCGTCGCCTGCATGGACGATCCCGCTGCCGATTATGCGATCATTCCGACCTGGTTCCTGGCACGTCTCGCACATCAGGATGTCAAGGTTGTGCTGACCGGGGAAGGCGGCGACGAGATTTTTGCGGGTTACGACCGCTATCGCAAAGCGATCCGGCCGTGGTGGCGCGGCGGACGCGCGATGTGGGCGCGCGGCAGCTTCGACAAGGTGCCGGTGTTGCGTGTGCAGCCTTCAATTTGGCGCGATGGCATGGCAGCGGCGGAAGCACGTGCGCTGGACAGCGGGATGTCGCGGCTGGCTGCTGCCCAGGCGACCGATATGACGGACTGGCTGCCGCACGATTTGCTGCTGAAGGCCGACCGTTGCCTGATGGCGCACGCGGTGGAGGGGAGAATGCCGTTCCTCGACAAGGGCGTGGCAGCGGCGGCGTTCCGGCTGCCGGATGCGATGAAGGTGCGTGACGGGGTCGGCAAATGGATTCTTCGAAAATGGTTGGAGAAGAATCTGCCGATGGCCCGGCCGTTCGCACCGAAACAAGGATTTACGGTTCCGATTGGAGAGTGGATCAAGGGACGCGGTGCGGCGCTTGGCCCGCTGGTGGCGCACCAACCGGGCGTGTTGGAAATCGCTCATCCTGACCGCGTCGAGGCGTTGTTCCGCGACATCAGGCGCTGGCGGCACGGCTTTGCCTGCTGGAAGCTGCTGTTTTACGCGTTGTGGCATCGCCGGCACATCATGGGACTGCGACCGGCTGGTGACGTGTTCGAAACGCTGGCCGCCACCGGATAATCCACCATGCGTTTTCGTTCATGATGGCGGCGATTTGACGGTGGTGGTCAGGAACCGTCGCCTGGCGCTGCTCGCGCCGTTCCAATTGCGCGACTTCCGCTGCCAGTTCCGGGCGGACATGCTGACCTCCTGGGGCATCGAGATGGAGGTCGTGATCCTGGGCTGGTACATTTTGATCGCAACGGGATCGGTTTTGCTGCTGACCGTTTACAGCTCGTTGCAATACTCCGGCACGCTGATTGCGCCTCTGTTCGGCATGGCGGGCGATCGGTTCGGTCATCGCAACGTCTTGTGCGGAATGCGGTTTTGCTACGCCGTTTTGGCCGCACTGCTGATGCTGCTGGCGTTCACCGGCACGATGCAGCCGCTTTACGTGATGCTGATCGCCGCCGTGAACGGGCTGGTGCGGCCGTCGGACCTGGCGATGCGGCAGGCGCTGGTCGCCGATATCATGCCGAATGAGCAACTGATGGCGGCGATGGGTGTCGCGCGCACCACGGCCGACTCGGCGCGTATCTTCGGCTCCCTGGCGGGCGCATCACTGGTGGCGCTACTGGGAATCGGACCGGCCTATGTTGGGGTCACGCTGTTCTATGGTCTCGGGCTGATGCAGACCAGCCTGATCTCGGCCAGGAAACCGGGCTCACCCGCAAGCACACGTGGTGGCCTGGCGTTCCTGAAGGAAGTGTGGGAGGGCGTGTCCTATGTCCGCCACAGGCCGCTTGAGATGGCCGGAATTTGGGTGGCGTTTCTGGTCAATTTGCTGGCGTTTCCGATGACCAGCGGATTGCTGCCTTATGTCGCGAAGCAGATTTACCATACCGACCAGACCGGCCTTGGTACTTTGGTGGCCTGCTTTGCTGCCGGTTCCTGCACGGGCTCACTGGTGATCGGTTCGATCGGGCGAACGCTGCGCCCCGCGCGGATGATGTTGATTTGCGCTTCGCTGTGGTTCGCCTTGCTGCTGGTGTTCGTGCAGGTCGCCAACCCGGCTGCTGGTCGAATGACGCTGCTGCTGGCGGGTATCGCGCAAAGCCTGAGCATGGTGCCGCTGTCGACCATGCTGCTACGCAGTGCCGGGCCAAAGTTTCGCGGCCGGGTCATGGGTGTGCGGATGTTGGCAATCTACGGGTTGCCAATCGGTCTGCTGGTTGCCGGTGTGCTGATCCCCTGGATTGGCTTTCGAGTCACGGCGTCAATCTATTGTTTGCTGGGGCTCGCGCTGATGGCGTTAATCGGCGCGCGGTGGCACCAGGTGATCTGGCCGCTCGATGCGGTCGGGAACCAAAGATGATGACACTCGCCGGCCGATGCTGACGATAGCACATGTCGGCCGCCGGTTCCCGAACGGTGTGGAAGCCTTGCGTGACGTTTCGCTGCTTCTGCACGATGGTGACTTTGTCGCGTTACTGGGGCCATCCGGTTGCGGCAAGTCAACTCTGCTGCGTCTGATTGCCGGCCTGGATCGGCCTGACAGCGGAACGTTGCTATGGGCTGCCGGGGCGCCGCCGGGTCCAGGAGAAATTGGCTACGTCTTTCAGGATGCAACGCTGCTGCCCTGGGCAACGGCGGAGGACAATGTCTGGCTGCCGTTACGGCTGCGCGGGATCGCCCGGACCGCAGCGCGGGATGACGTGGCAGCGGTGCTGAATCGGGTCGGTCTGAATGGATTTGAAACAGTGCGGCCCGCGCAACTCTCGGGTGGCATGCGGATGCGGGTGTCGATAGCGCGGGCTTTGGTCACGCGGCCACGCCTGCTGCTGATGGACGAACCGTTCGCAGCGCTGGATGAGTTTACGCGGCACCGCTTGCAGGAAGATTTGTTGGCTCTCTGGCGTGACATCGGTTGCACCGTGGTGTTCGTAACGCATTCGATTTATGAAGCGGCGTTCCTCGCCCGTCGGATCGTCTTAATGACGCCGCGACCTGGGCGGATCGGTCAGGAAATAGCGTCGCCATTGGCGCAGACGGCGGACACGCGGCTCGATCCGGCTTACGCTGCGCTGGTAGCAGAAGTTTCACATGCGATGACGGCGTTACTGGACGCGCCATGAAGCAGCCGCTCAGCCCGCGCCAACTTGCCATGCGGGCGTTTTTGCATCGACCCGTGGCGGTGGCCGGCCTGGCGGTCATTGTTCTGTTCGTTGCAGTGGCGGTGTTGGCGCCGGTTCTTTCACCATACGATCCAATCGCCACGTCGTGGACTGCAATCCGTAACGCGCCGTCGGCGGCACATTGGATGGGCACCGATGAGGACGGCCGCGACGTGTTGTCGCGCGTCGTCTATGGTGCGCGGGCAAGCTTACTGGCGGGCGTGGTTTCAGTGCTGATCGCCGCCGGCATTGGCGTCCCATCGGGTTTGGTAGCTGGCCTGTCCGGACGCTGGGTGGATGCGGTGCTGTCGCGCATCGTCGATGCAATGTTGGCCTGTCCGTTTCTGATCCTGGCCATCGCGCTGGCGGCTTTTCTGGGACCTGATCTGACCAATGCAATGATCGCGATCGGCGTTTCGACAGCGCCACGTTTCATGCGCGTGGCACGCGCCGCGACGCTCGACGCTGCCAGCAACGATTATGTCGAAGCGGCTCGTGCACTGGGCAACCCACCCTGGCGCGTGGCACTGCGCCATGTGCTGCCCAATATCGTGCCACCGCTGCTGGTGCAGGGCACGCTGGCGATCGCCGCCGCCATCATCGCCGAGGCGTCGCTGTCGTTTCTGGGCCTGGGTCAGCAACCGCCGGACCCGTCCTGGGGATCGATGTTGAATTCCGCTCAACGATTCCTGTCGCAGGCGCCATGGCTGGCGGTGTTTCCGGGTCTGGCGATCTTTTTTTGCGTACTGTCGTTCAATCTCGTCGGCGATGGATTGCGCGATGCGCTGGATCCGCGAGGCCGGCAGTGATGCATCTTGAAACCATCATGCGGTCCGATCCCGATTTGATGGCCGTACTGGAATACCTGCGTTGCGCCGCACTTGCCGTCATTGATCGGAGCGGCACATGATCAAGCGCATGGCGGTTTGTCTCGTGGCGCTGCTCTGGCCGGCGTTGGTTTCTGCCGCTTGTGTGGTGCAGCAACGCGCCAACGTGAAGTTGCAGATCGTTGGTACGGTTGTGCTGGTGCCGGTTGCGGTGAACGGCATTGGAGGCAGCTTCATTCTCGATACGGGAGCGGCGCAAACCGTAGTGACTCCTGATGCGGTCAATCATTTTGGTTTGGCACTGGACGAGTGGACTGCGACCACGATGCGCGGCGTCGGTGGCGTTGAGCGGCGGCGCAACGCGGACCCTCGCTCGGTCGAGCTTGGCGGCGTCGCGTTGCACCGGCGGAGCCTCGCGCGCGATACAACGTTACGCGTGGCGAGATTGCCGAGGAACATGGTCGGGGGACGGCAGATCGACGGACTTCTGGGCCGGGATTTTCTGTCGCTGTTCGATCTCGATCTGGATTTCCCGCGGCAAACACTGACGTTATACGACGTGCATGGCTGCACGGGACGGTTTCTGCCGTGGACCGAACCGTACTTGTCCCTTGCGGTCGACAATCCTACGGAAAGCGCAGTGGTGGTTCCGCTGGTTATCGACGGCGTGCCGTTGCGGGCGCTGTTGGACTCCGGCGCCAGCCGGAGCCTGGTCGCGGCGCCCGGCATGGCCCGTCTCAAACTGGGCTTTGACCAACTGCAGGGTGACCCGAGCCAAATCGTCAGTGGCGTGGGTCCGCACACTGTCACAATGTGGCAACACAAATTTCGCGAACTTCAGATCGGCAGCGAGAGCTTCGCCAATCCGGTGTTTCTCGTCGCACCAATTCAATTACAACCAATCAGCGACATGCTGTTGGGCGCAGACTGGCTGCTCGGCCGCCGGGTCTGGATTTCCTATGCGACCGATCAACTTTTCGCCACGAAGTAAGGCAGGAGCGGCACCATGGGCCTTTTCAGTTGGATCGTTCTCGGCCTGATCGCCGGATACATCGCTCACCGTATCATGGGGCAACGCGGTCAGGGGTTCTTTATGAACACGGTGTTGGGCGTCGTCGGCGCGGTGGTCGGCGGCGAAATCATGACCCTGCTTGGCCGGCATGATGTCACTGGCCTGAACATTTACAGCATGGCGGTCGCGGTCGCGGGCGCCATCGTCGTGCTGGCGGTGGTGCAGTTCGCACGAAGATAACCCATTCCGGTTGACCTGGGTCAATGGCGATACCTCATCGGGGTGGGACGATGGCCCGGTTGATCCCCCGGACAAGCCGGGGGACGACCATGACACTCACTATCCCGATCGGGTGGCGCTGATGGCTTCCCACACGCGTCCTGGTGTCGCTGGCATGTCGAAGTGTCGAATGCCCAGTGGTGCCAGGGCGTCGTTGACAGCGTTCATGACGGCGGCCATGGCGCCGACTGTACCGGCTTCGCCAACACCTTTGGCACCGATCGGGTTTACCTTGGTCGGCACTTCGCGGGTGGCCAGCCGGAAGTCCGGCAAATCGCCGGCCCGCGGCATTTGGTAATCCATGAATGACGCTGTCAGCATCTGGCCAGAATCCTGGTCGTGCACGATGACTTCCCCCATCGCCTGGCCGATGCCCTGCACGACACCGCCATGGATCTGACCGGCGACAATCATCGGATTGAGCACTTTGCCGAGTTCTTCGACAGCGGAATAACGCACGACCTCGGTGACGCCGGTGTCGGGGTCAATTTCGACCTCACAAATATGCGTGCCGTTCGGGAAGGTGCATGCGGTTGCCTGGAACTCTCCGCTTTCGGTCAGACCGCCTTCCTCGCCAGGCGGCACGAAGTTAGGGTCGAACGAAGCACGGCCGACGCTGGCGATGTCGACCGAGCGGTCGGTGCCGGCAATATGAAATCGCCCCTCGCGAAGTTCGATGTCAGTCACTGACGCTTCCAGCAATTCAGCGGCGAGTTTCTTCGCCCGCTCGATCACCTTGTCGACCGCAAGCGTAACCGCAGAGCCGCCGATGCACAGTGCTCCGGAGCCACCGTTACCTTTGCCAAACGGAAGCTGGTCGGTGTCGCCTTGTTCGTAAAGCACGTTTTCCAGGGGCACGCCGAAACGTTCCGAGACGATCTGGCAGAATGCAGTCTCCAGGCCTTGGCCAACGGACATGGAGCCGGTACGCAGGATCAGTTTGCCGTCCTCGGCGAATCTTAGCGTCGAAAGATCCCTCGCTGGGCGTAGGAATGGCCCACCGGCGACCTCGATGCAGTTGGTCAGTCCGATGCCACGCAGCTTGCCACGGGACTCCGCTTCGGTTCGCCGTACGTCGAAAGTCTCCAGTTCTGCCAGCTCGGCGGCTTTGGTCATGTTGCCCTCAAACTCGCCGCAGTCATACGTGAACGTAAGCGCGGTCTTGTACGGCATCGCCTCCGACGGAATGAGGTTGATCCGCCGCAGTTCGTAAGGCGAGATGCCGCGTTCGCGGGCCGCAACGTCGATCAGGCGTTCGATCGCATAGGTCGCTTCCGGCCGACCGGCGCCACGATAGGCGGCGGTCGGCACGGTGTGGGTCATGATGCCGCACACCTCCGCTGAGATCGCCGGAATGATGTAAGTGCCTGCGATGCCGCCGACATTGCCGACCGGCCAACCGGAACGGCCCGAGCAATACGCGCCCAGATTGGCGTTCCAGCGCAATTTCAGCGCAGTGATCTTGTTGTTTGCATCCAGGCCGAGTTCGGCGACAATACGCATTTCGCGCGCCTGCTCGTCGGTGAGAAATCCTTCGGTGCGTTCACTGATCCAGCGCACCGGACGGTTCAATTTTCGTGCCGCCCATGCGACAAGGACGACCTCGACGTGAACGCCGGACTTCATGCCGAAGGAGCCGCCGACGTCACCAGGCAGCACTCGGATGTCGGTCGGTGGAATGTTGAAGTTGCCGTTGGCCATACCGTTGCGCAAATTGAATGGCGATTGGTTGGACGCGTGCACGACCATGCGCCCATCGGGGCCGATTTCCGCCCAGGCGCCACGGGGTTCCATGGTGCTGGCGGTAACGCGGGAGACGGAGAATTCAAGTTTTGTTATGTGTGCGGCAGCGCGCAGGTTCGCCTCGGTGGCGTCAACGTCCCCGCGCTTCCAGAGATAACCGATATTGTCGGGATATTCGTCCCAGACCGCAGGAGCATCGGGCGCCATGGCAGCGATCGGATTGGTGACCAAGGGGAGTTCACTGTAATCGATCGTCACCGCCTCGGCGGCTTCCAGACCTGCGGCACGGCTCTCGGCCACGACCAGCACGACTGGCTCGCCAACGAAACGGACCCGGTCGCGCACCAGTAACGGCCGGTCAGTTTTTGCCGACGCACCACCGTCGGGTCGAGGGAAGCCGATGCCCCCGGGAATGGGTTTGACATCGGTCAGGTCGTCCGCCGTGTAGACGGCGACGACGCCCGGCATGCTACGTGCGGCAGCAACGTCGATGCCGGTAATCTGCGCATGCGCGTGGGGCGAGCGGAGCAGAATGGCGTGCAACATGTCGGACCGGCGCGCATCCGCCGCGTAGTTGCCGCCACCGGTCAACAGGCGTTGATCCTCACGACGGCGGACCGATTTTGATTCCAAGGTGCTCATGTGGCCTCTCCCTTCACGTCTGCACGTCACGTCACACGGGCCCCAGAGGCGGCGGCCTGGTCTTGCCAGGCATGGTATCCCGCGCGTATGGCCGACCCCTGTCATACCGCCAGAACCCGGTCCGGCAAAGGAGGAACCAAAATGTCCGACTCGCTGCACGTCATCCTGCGCAATCACATGAAGGAAAAGCTCGCCCGCGATGAGGTCGTGGCGTCGATGACGGTGCGCTTCGCCCGCTCGATCGAGATCGCGCAGATCGCCAAAACCGCGGGATTTGACACGCTTTATGTCGATATGGAGCACAATACGCTTTCGATCGATCAGACCTGCCAGATCTGCATCGCGGCACAACAGATCGGCATCACGCCGCTGGTGCGGGTGCCGGCCAATACCCCGGATTATATTTGCCGCGTGCTGGATGGCGGCGCGATGGGGGTGATCACGCCGCATGTCCGTTCGGCTGCCGAGGCGCGAGAGATGGTGCAACTGGTGAAATTTCCGCCGGTCGGCGGACGCTCCGCCGGCGGCGCATTGTCGCAGTACCAATACCGCAGTTTTCCCATCACCGAGACCAATGCGGCAATGAACAACGCGACCTCGCTGGTGTTGATGCTGGAAACCGCGGCGGCGCTGGAAAACGTCGAACAAATCATAGCCACCGACGGTGTCGACATGATGATGATCGGCAGCAACGATCTTTGCGGCGAACTGGGCATATCCGGCCAGTACGACCACCCGAAACTGGCGGCTGCATTCGAGCGGGCGATCGCCGCGGCCCGCAAGGTCGGCAAGCATATCGGCGTTGGCGGCCTTGCAGCGCGCAACGATCTGATGACGAAATTCGTGCAGATGGGCGCGCGTTACGTGTCAACCGGCACGGACATGGCGTTCCTGATGTCGGCCAGCGTGCAAAAAGCGAAATTCGTACGGGAGATCAAGATTTAGAACGTCCCCAGCCCCATGATCCCGTCGGCGACGTCAAAATCGCCGACGATCTTCTTGCCGATCAGATCGCGCAACGTTTCCGACGCGCCGCCGCCAATCGAGCCATAACGCGCACCGCGATAAAACCGCGATACCGGAAACTCATCGGTGAAGCCGAAGCCGCCATGCACCTGCACGGCTTCGGTGGTCACTCGCAACGACATCTCATTACAGAAGATTTTTGCCGCCGCTGCCATGAACGGATCAGGGAACGGGTTGGCGGTCAGGCAAGCACGGTACAGCAGGCCACGCGCCGCCTCGATGTCCTTAAACATATCGGCGAGCTTCCAGCGGATGCCCTGGAAGTCGGCAATCGGCTTGCCGAAGATCGTGCGCTCGCGAACGTAATTCACCGCTTCGTCAAACGCACCCTCGGCGAGGCCGAGTGAAATGGATGGGTTCAGGCAACGTTGGGTATTGAACGCACTCAGCAGCCGGCGAAAGCCGTCCTCCTTGATCACCAGATTTTCCAGCGGCAACTCGCAGTCGTTGAACTGGATTTCGTGCAGGTTCTCGCCGCCCATGGTGTGATAGGTGCCGGTTACCTCGAAGCCTTTGGTATCGGGCTCCAGCAAAACGCAGCCGATGCCCTCACGGCCTGGCTTGCCGTCGATCCGGCTGAATACGACGAACATGCCGGCTTCACGCGCGCGACTGATGAGGGTTTTGGTGCCTTTCAGCACGATCCGGTCGCTCAGCACCCGCGTGTTGGTGCGATAGTTCGCGACGTCGGTGCCAGCATGGGGCTCGGTCATGCACACGGCGAGGATGCAATCACCACTGACCACGCGCGGCAGAATGCGCTCACGGATCGATGCGGGGGCATAACGGGCAATCACTCGGGTTTGCACCCCGGCTTCACCGAGCACCGCCATTGCTGTCACGTAATCGACCTTGGCGATTTCTTCCAGGATCAGCGCGGTGTCCAGGATCGGCAGGCCAAGCCCGCCGTACTCTTCCGGCACCGACATACCCAACACGCCAAGGTCAGCCAGTTTCTTCATATTTTCCCAAGGGAA
The DNA here is from genome assembly GCA_049519555.1 of Acetobacteraceae bacterium. Lineage (GTDB taxonomy): Bacteria > Pseudomonadota > Alphaproteobacteria > Acetobacterales > Acetobacteraceae > Rhodopila. The sequence goes on along the minus strand of JBEKQQ010000104.1, from coordinate 8,483 downwards.
CGTGCCATCCATCCAGCGCTGGGCATTGGGTTTGAATTCGGCCTGTGCCAACTCCCGCACTGATGCGATCATTTCCCGCTGCTGTGGGGCAATCTGAAATTCCATGGTTGGTACCCCTTCAGCCGAGCGCGTGATTCAGGAAAGCATCCATCTTCGCTGTTGCTGCCTTGGACAAATCATTGGGAAACAGCGTGAAGCCGTGCGCCCCACCGGGGTAGATCGCCAGCTCGGCCGGGTTGCCGGCAGCGATCCAACGAGCGTGCATAAACAGCGTATCGTCCAGTAGGGCATCCTTGGTTCCCACACTGAACAGTGCCGGACAGAGACCGTGCAAGTCCGCATAAAGCGGCGAGATATCCGGCAGCTGCCGGTCCGTCACGGTCGGCAGGAACGCATTGCCAAACTGTTGAATATCGATCGTCCGCAATACCAGCCTCGTATTACCAAACTGCCTTTGACTGGGCGTTAAACTCATATCGTAAGCGCCATAGACCAGATTGGCGCCGCGGAAGCCGGTGTAACCGTATCGGTCGCGCATCCTTAACACAGTGACGGCTGACAAATGGCCGCCGGCAGACTCGCCACCGATGGTGAGGGCATCGGTGCCAAATTCTTTCCTGCCGTTTTGCACCAGCCAGGCGGCAGCAGTCTCGCAATCATCCGGACCCGCGGGATAAGGATGTTCCGGAGCCAGCCGATATTCCACGCTGACAACAGCCTGACCGGTGTTGTCTGCGATCCGCTCGAGCATCGGATCCTGCATGTCCGCACCACCTAGCACCCAACCGCCGCCATGGATATGCAAATAGATGCCACGCGGACTGGCCGGTGCGATCACGCGTAACGGAATCTCGTTGCCGTCCTTGCCGGTGATCGTGATGGTGCGCGCACGGCTCGACATCACCGGAGCGGGGAACGGCCCCTCACCCCGACGCCGAGCGGCACGGAACGCCGCTGGACCCATGATCCACCATTCCGGCAATCCGGTCATCAGTTGGATCATTTGTTCGTTCAGTTTGGCGGTATCGGGCGAAATCGCGTCAGCGCTGAACAAAGCCGGGTCGAACGGGCGAGTGTCGGTCATGGCGTGCCTCCTTCCCTGACCTTTTCCAACGCCTTCCAGTCAAAGGCAACGCCATGCCCCGGCGTATCCGGCGCAAGCGCCACACCCTCCCGAATCACAATCGGCCGTTCAATGTAACGATCGAGCCCGAAGCCATGCACCTCCAGGTACGACCGATTGGGCAGCGCTGCCAGCAGATGCACCGTCAGGTCATGTGCGCCGTGCGAGGTGACCGGCAAATTGTACGCCTCAGCCAAATGCGCGACTTTCATGAACACTGTGATGCCACCGCAATTGGTGACATCCGGCTCGGGGAAGGTGACCGCACCTGCGGCGATCATTTGGGTGAACTCGTGCAACGTGTGCAGGTTCTCGCCGGTGGCGATCGGCACTCCGCCTTCGCGCACGATGCGGGTATGGCCGGCAACGTCATCCGGGATGGTCGGTTCCTCCAACCAGATCAGATTGCTGTCGCGGAACGCCCGCGCGGCACGGATGGATTCGTCCACCGTCCAGCGCATGTTGGCATCCGCCATCAGAGGAAAATCGGCCCCGAGATGCGCACGCATTGCCTTGACCCGTTCGGCATCTTCCGAGAGGCGGGCGCGACCGACCTTCATTTTGATCGCCCGGAACCCTTTGTCGAGATTGCCGTCGGTTTGTTTCAGCAGCGCGTCGAGGGTGAATTCCAGGTCTATGCCGCCGGCGTAACAAGGCACCGCCGGATTGAAACCGCCAAGCAGACGCCACAGCGGGACATCAAGCCGGCGGGCCAGCAAATCGTGCAACGCTATATCGGCGGCCGACACCGCCAGACTGACCGATCCGCCTCGCCCACCGTAATGCAGGCGCCACCACATCTTGTTCCACAGTGCCTCGATCAGATCGGCGTCCGCACCGATCAGCACCGGACGCAAGCCCAGGTCGATCAGGGCATGCACCGCGGCACCGCCGGCGCCGGTGGTGTAGGTATAGCCGACACCTTCGGCACCGTCCGAGTCACGCAAGCGGACTGTCACCAGTTCGAAATGCGTCATCGTGCCATGCGTGGAGTCCGACAGCGGCACGGGCAGTTCGATCCGATACAGCGCGGTGTCGAGCGAGGTTAGCTTCATGGTCGGCCTCCTGTCCGGTCTCCTGTCCCTGGCCGAAGATTGCGCCGGTTCGCCGGACGTGGGAAGCTACTGGTCAGTAGCAATCGGAGACAGCGGATGAAGTTTGGCATTTTCTATGAGTTGCAATGTCCTCGCCCGTGGGAGCAATTCACCGAACGCGACCTGTATCAGAACGCCCTGACGCAGGTGGAGCTGGCCGACAAGCTTGGGTATCATTACGCCTGGGAAGTGGAACACCACTTCCTGGAAGAATACTCGCATTCGCCACAGCCCGAAGTCTTCCTCGCCGCTGCCTCGCAACGCACCAAAAACATTCGATTGGGCCATGGCATCATCCAACTGACAACCAACCATCCGGCGCGTGTGGCGGAAAAGGTGGCGTGTCTGGACCTCGTCAGCAACGGCAGGGTCGAATTCGGCATGGGTGAAGGCGCCAGCATCACCGAGCTTGGCCCGTTCAACCGGCCAATGGAGGAAAAGCAGGCCATCTGGGAAGACGGCGTGCGCTGCGTGCTGCCGATGTTCAAAGACGGTGGCTGGGAATATGATGGACCATACTTCAAATTCCCGCTGCGCAACGTGTTGCCGAAGCCAATCCAGAAGCCGCACCCGCCGCTATGGGTCGCCTGCTCGCAACTGGAAACCATCGAACTGGCCGGACGGTGCGGCATCGGTGCGCTCGGGTTCCAGTTCCTCAGTGCGGAGATGGCGCACGCCTGGGTGCATGCCTATTACAACAGCTTTACCCGTCGGCAGCAGAAGCTCGCCGACTATCAGAGTAACTGCAACATCGCGATGGTCAGCTATTTCATGTGTGCGGAGACCGACGAGGAAGCGCGCCGCCGAGCAGACGGCGTAACGTTCTTCCAGTTCTCGCTGGCCTGGTACAGTGGCTCACGCAACCGCGAGCGGCCGCCGCCCGGCACCGTGAACCTGTGGGACGAGTATGAAAAATGGAAGCGGGAGAACCCGGAACTGGCCCATAAGGCGCTGACCGGCGGGCTGATTGGATCGCCGGAGACGATCCGCCGGAAGCTGCGGCGATTCGAGGCCTCTCATGTCGATCAGATTATTTTGTTGAACCAGGCCGGGAAGAATAAACACGAACACATTTGCGAAAGCCTGGAACTGTTCGCCAAGGAGGTTATGCCGGAATTCGTCGGCCACGAGACGGACCATCAGGCCTGGAAGCAAAGTGTCCTGAACGGTACGACGGTGCTCGAGGACATCGATACGACCCCGTACAAGGAGCGTGCCGGGGTCGGCAAGGGCGTTTCAATTTCGAAGCTGGCTCAGGTGGGCGCCGAGGCAGCGGACTAGCCCAAAACGATATCCAACCAACCGCGCGGGTCGAACCGCGCGGTTTCTTTATTCCGCAGCAGCACCGTGGTCGTGTCTGATTCAACGATCGCCGGTCCGGTCATCGCCTGGTCTGGCGCGAGCGCGGCAAAATCGAAAACCGGCACCTCGGTCCAGCCATCCAGAAAAATCTGACGGCCAGACTTTGGCGCAGCCGGTGACGCGGTTGCCTCGCGCGTTGCAACGGGCGCGGTGGGCAGCCGGCCAATCACCGAAACGCCCGCATTGACCAGCACGACATGCTGATCACGCAACGCATAGGTGTAGAGGCGTTCGTGCGCCGCATGGAAAGCGTCCTCGATTGCCTCGCGCGTCCGGACGATGCCGTCGAGCGGCACGTTGATCTCGAACACCTGCTCGCCATAACGCATGTCGGCCGTGTGACGGACCAAAATTTCGCCATCGAACCAAGACAGCCGGGCGCGGCCCTCCCGTTCCATCGCCGCGAAAGCGGCTTCCAGGCTTTCGACGTCGATGGCGCCCGTCTGGCTTTGACCACGGGTGAGTTCGACCCGAAGATCAGTGTTCAACATGCCCCAGGCCGACAGCACCGAGGCAGCGATCGGCACAACGACTCGTTGCATACCCAGTTCGCCGGCGACGGCGGTGACATGCAGGCCGGCGGCGCCGCCAAAGGCGAGCAGTGCGTGGCCGCGCGGATCGACACCACGACGGACCGTCGCGACGCGCACGCCATCGGCCATGCGCGTGTTCACCAGGCGATGGATGCCACCAGCCGCCTCGGCCAAAGTGAGACCCAGGCGGTCGGCGAGGCGCTGGACCGCCGCGGTCGCCGCGTCATGATGCAACGTGCGGCGGCCGCCAAGAAAATTGGCCGGATCGAGATAGCCAAGCACCAGATTGGCATCCGTCACGGTCGCCTCGGTGCCGCCCTGACCGTAACAAGCCGGACCAGGATCCGCACCGGCGCTTTGCGGACCAACCGCGAGCAGACCGGCGGCATCAACCCGGCCGATCGATCCACCGCCGGCCCCTAAAGTTACGATATCCAGACACGGCAGAGCGATTCGCGCATTCGCAACCGTTTTGCCATCAGATAAGGTTGGCTGCCCATCGCGGACCAGTGCGATATCGGTGGAGGTGCCTCCCATGTCGAAGGCAATCAGGTCCTTTGCCACGCCTTCTCGCGACAAAGCGACCGCAGCGGCGACGCCTCCGGCCGGACCAGACAAAGCCGTTCCGGCAGCCAGACGCGTGGCTTCGGCGACAGTGGCAACGCCGCCATGCGACAGGATGACCAGCAGTTCGCCGCGGTAACCCGCCTCAGCCAGGCGATCGCGCAGCCGATGCAGATATGTATCGATGACCGGGCCGACCGCCGCATTGGCAACCGTTGTGGAGAAGCGTTCAAACTCCTTGATCCGCGGCAATACGTCGGAGGACGTGGTGACATAAGCATCCTGCAACCGAGCGCGAACCGCAGCGGCAGCCTGCAATTCGTGCGCCGGATTACGCCACGCATGCAAAAAGCAGATCGCGACTGCGCGCACATTTGCCTCGGCCAGACGCGCAATGGCGTGATCGAGCGAGGCTTTGTCCAACGCGATAGCCACGGATCCATCGGGCCGCATTCGTTCGCGAACCGGCAGCCGAAGCTGCCGCGGCACCAGCGGCTCGGGTGGCGTCATGCGCAAATTATAGCGATCCGGCTTCAAACCCTCACGCATTTCGATGACGTCCCGGTGGCCTTCGGTGGTCAGCAATCCGACCGGCGCGGTCTTACCCTCCAGCAACGCGTTGGTGGCGACGGTCGTGCCGTGGACGATACGAGACGTGTCGCCCAATAACGTTGCGGCCGTGACACCAAGCTGCTGCGCGGCCAAAGCAATCCCCGCCAGCACTCCATCCGACTGATCCGCCGGAGTCGTTGTCGCCTTGGCGATGATCGTCCTGCCATCCGAACCCGCAACAACGATGTCGGTGAACGTGCCGCCGACATCGATGCCGATCGTAAAACTCATGCTGCAACCTTAACCAGTTTCTGCAGGCAGCGAATGTGTTGCGGTTTTGGTCCGTTGGGATAAGATCGCGACCAGGACGATTGCGCGACCTCACCGACATAAATATCGCCGTGCGAATCCACTGCCAGGCCGTGCGGCGAAATGAACTGGCCGGGACCGCCGCCGCGCGCCGGATTAGCCTGAACCCGCGCGACCAGATTGCCCTTCAGGTCAAGAATGGAAAGCCGCGGTCCAATATTCGGCAGGTCGAGATTGACCGCCAGATGCGGTCCGATTTCCCCAATGAAGCACAGCGGACATTGCCCGCCGGTCATAAACAATCCACTGGGCCGGTGCAGATTGTTCCACTGGGTCTCGAACTTGCCGTTGCCGTCGAACACCTGAACCCGGTGGTTCTCGCGATCCGCGACATAGACCCAGCCGTCAGCATCACAACAAATATTGTGCGCGATGTTGAACTCCCCGGGTAACGTGCCAGGCGAACCCCAGGAGAACAATAACTTCCCGTTCGGTGCGTATTTATGCACCCGTGAGTTGCCGTAGCCGTCCGAAATATACAGATCGCCGCTCGGCGACAGGGCGGTATGGGTGCAACGATTGAACGGAATGCCGCTCATGTACGGCGCCGGCTTGTTGGGGATACCGATCTCCAGCAGCACTTTGCCATCGAGCGTGCAATGCCGCACGGTGGAGTCGCCGTCGTCGGTCAACCAGACCGTATCGTCAGGCGCCATATGCACGCCATGTGCGCGATGGAAAATATCCTCGCCCCAGGACTTCAGAAAATTGCCCTCGCGGTCCAGCACCACCATCGGATGCGGGCCGCGATTGAAACAATAAACCCGATCCCAGCGATCGACCCCGACAGCGGCGACATCGCCGAATTCCCAGCCGTCGGGAAGTTTGGCCCAGTTCTCGCGGGGGCTGTAGGTGTGCTCGCCAGAGCCGATGGTGATGGTCATGGTTGGGTCTCCTCCGGTTTTGCCAGGCCCTCGGCAGCGTCGAACGCGCGGGCGGCGGGGTCGCGCCGCGCCGGGTCACCCCAGCCGCCGCCGCCTCCGGACAGCACGTGAATGACGCTGCCCGGGAGCACCGGCACATTAATCTCTTTGCTTTTCAGCTTCCGCGGTGGACCGCCGGGCGGCAGCAGCGTGTAATCGTGTGGTGCGCCGTCGTGGCCCCCAAGCATGCCGCGGGCGCCATGCACGATGCCCTCACCGGCAGTGTTGGCCATCGCCACCCCATCGGTTTCGACCCGTAACCGCATATCGCCGCCATAGCCGCCACGAAATTGCCCTTCACCGGCTGAACCTGGCCGATATTCATGCGTTTCGAACACCAGCGGAAACCGGCTTTCCGCCACCTCGATTGAACCGAACTTGATGCCGCCGGCGGAATGCCATTCACCGATGGTAGAGAACCCGTCGCCGGCAGACGAACCTCCACCACCCGGGCGGGCCTGGAACATGTGCCAAATGAAACGGCGGCCCGTCCGCGGGTCCACGCCGTTCAGAGCAATCCGCAACCGTCGTCCCCAGCCGCCCATCGCACGTTCCGGGCAGGCCTGGGACAACGCAACCACGATTGCTTCGATGATCTCGTTGCAGCAATGACTGGTGCACATGGTGACCGGGGCACCTTCGCGCGCCCAGACGATGGTGCCTTCTTTAAGCACGACTTTCAGCGGCCGGAACGCGCCATCGTTCTTTGTAATGTCTGGATCCAGCAGGAACGCAAAAGCGATTGCCACGGCAGATTGGGTGTTGGCATGGGAAGAATTGATGAAACCGGTCACCTGCGGATCGGAGTCGCTCAGGTCGACCGTGACCTCGCTGCCCTGCTTGGTGACATGGGCGCGAATGACGATGTTGGTCTTGCCGAAACCATCATCGTCCAGCACGGCCTCGCCATCATACACACCATCTTTCCAGGTGGCGACAATGGATCGCGCGTGACGCTCGGCGGCGTCGAGCATCGCCTCGACGGCGGCCTCCAGCATTGGCGCGCCGAATTCCGCGATCACCGAGGTCAGCCGCTGACAGCCCAGACGCGCGGCACCGATCTGGGCTGCGAGGTCACCGCGGAAATCTCGGGGATGGCGGACGTTCAGAGCCAGCATCTCCAGCAGGTCCTCACGCAGCACGCCGTTCTCGGTCAGCCGCATCGGAGGAATGCGCAGGCCTTCGTGCCAGATTTCGGTCGCCGCGGGATTGTAAGCGCCATGCGTGGCGCCGCCGATATCAGAATGATGCGCACGCACAACGGACCAGAACAGCAGCCGCCCATCCGCAAAGATCGGCACGAATGCGGTCAGGTCGGGCAAATGCGAGCCACCCCGATAAGGGTCGTTCAGCAGATACACGTCGTCCGGCTCCGGGTCCGGAAACCGCGCCGCCAATGCCTTCGCAGCCCATGACATCGCACCCACATGCACCGGGATATGATCCGCCTGGGCAACCAGACGACAATGGCAGTCGATCAACGCAATGGAAAAGTCGCGTGACGAATTGAGGATTTGCGAATAGGCGGTGCGCAGCATCGCTTCACCCATTTCCTCGGCGATGGCATTCAGGCGATTTTGCAGAACGGCGACGGTGATGGGATCGGTCATGGCACGATGGTGCCGGATTTGGTCCCGAGGCGAAAGGGCAGCCGCCTCTTCCCAAACGTCGCCCGGGAGGATGATAATCGTTTGTGGTGATACGTTATAACGTTCCAAAATGGGGTGGTCCGCGGCCTTTGCCTGATGCCGGTTCCGCCGAGCATTTCAGTGCTTCTGGGCAAGGCCGAACGCCGGTATCCGCCCGGAAAAACCGGCACTTTGGCTCGGGGTTGGCGTCGCTCCTGCTGCACGCCGCCGCAATCGCGGCGCTGGTCATGGTCGTGACACCGCCTTTGCCGCCGCCACCTGAAGAAGCCTCGATCCAGTTGGTGTTCGAGCAACCGGCGCCGGCACCTGCTGCT
>JBEKQQ010000103.1:0-21544 GCA_049519555.1 Acetobacteraceae bacterium | reverse complement strand
GTACGCTCGTCGGGCGTCGAACACGCCCAGACAGTTGGGGCCGAGGATGCGCATCCCGTACGACCGAGCCGTGGCGACCATTTTCGCCTGCGCCACTTCGCCGGACTCGTCCATCTCGGCGAAGCCGGCGGTGAACATGACGATGGCTTTGACGCCGCGTTTGCCGAGATCTTCGACCGCGGGGGCAGCGACTTCTGCGGCGACGGCAACGATGGCGACGTCCGGCGTTTCCGGCAGATCGGCAATCGAGGGGTAGGCTTTCAGCCCCTGGACCTCGGCCCGGTTCGGATTGATCGGATAGAGCCCGCCCTGGAATCCCTGCGCGCGCATATAGGCAATCGGCCGACCGGAAATCCTGGTGGGATCGGATGATGCGCCAAGCACTGCGACCGACCGTGGCGCCAACAACGGCGTAAGGCCGGAAAAGCGGGACCCGATTGAGGTAGACATGACGTAACCTTTCCCAACGTTTTGCACTGAGCCTGCCGGCCATGCGTTGAGATCAGTCTGGCGCCACTGTCTCCGAACGGCAACCCGGTCAGAGCGATCGCCTGCATCGACGTAGGGCAAGGGCTTCGCACTTGAACCCACCAGGAGGCCCATCGATCCGCTTCGCGGCTCGATCCTGGACCTCCAGCAAAGGGCGAGGCCCTTTGCAATCTGTCCATTGGCAGTGTCTGTGAGGAGGGCCGACTGTGACCTCGCAAGGTCCGTGTCGGCCCTCTCCCAGCAACCACCAAAATGAACGGTTCCAAGGGCCACTGCCCTTGGCAGGGATCCAAGGGGCAGCGCCGCTTGCTGGGGTCCGGGGTGAAACCCCGCCACCAGGTCAGTTCAGGCGATTGCCCCGTTCGCCGTCGCTATTGGCGGCGCCTCATGTCCGCCGGCGCAACCGACGCTGTCGCAACGCTGTTGCGGCACAGGTAGGTCGCGCGAATAACCCCTGCGTCTCGCACGTTGAGGCTCTCCAGCACCGCGGTCCGGCGGTTGAAGATCTGACATTGCTGCGCCGCCGTGTCATTGGCGGTCGTCAGTTCGCCCGGCGGATTGGCACGGAAGTCAAGCAAGACCGAATCAGGGTTGGAAGCCACGAATTCGACGCCGTTGCTGGACTGGCATCCGGCAAGGGCACCAGCCATGAGCATCAGACATATCCGGGCGGCGGTCCGCATCAAACGACGTCCTTCCCAAAATCGGCCGGAATCAGGGCGCTCCGGCAATGCATGAACGATGAGTAACCGTATCCGCTCCGCTCGCCACTGGCAAGAAAAACGACTTCTCGGCATGTTATGCCACACCATATTGCGGGAGTATGTCATGCGGTCGCCACAGTCCGCACCGCACCTTGGGCCTCCCCGGCGAGCCCGCGCCACTTTACCGGACGTGGTGCGGTCTGCTTTACCGCCGTGCTATAGTCACCTGTCGCTGCCTCCTGCCTGGCCATCCGGCGGCGACCCAATTGAGCGGTGCCTCTCATGATGATGCCTGAAGACGATCCCGTCGACCTTGAGCCCCTGGGGGATTTCCTGGACTCTGCGCGTGCGCCGGAAGCCTGCATGGACCTGTCCGAGCTCGACGGCTTCCTGGCGGGCCTTGCGGTGGGGCCCGATCCGGTCGCGCCGGACGAGTGGCTGCCGATGGTCTGGGACGACGAAGACCCCGAATTCGAGGATCAGGCCGAAGCCGACCTCATCCTGGGCACCATGTTCGCCCGTTTCAACGAAATCACCGACGGGCTGGACAATGCGGACCCCGGCTACGACCCGGTTTATTGGCAGGATGCCACCGGCCGCACGGTGGTCGAGGACTGGTCCGTCGGCTTCATGCGCGCGGTCGGCATGCGGCGCGAAGCCTGGGAGGGGGTTCTGGAAACCGCCGAGGGCGCCAAACTGTTCATCCCCATTGTCGCCGTTGCCAGCCTCAGCAGTCCCGACATCGAACCTGAGGATATCGGTATCTCCACCCCCGACATGGATGAGTTGCTGGCGCATGCCGATACGGTACTGGCGGCTTGCGTGGTCGGGCTGCACGGATTCTGGCGGGAGCGATCGTCGACCACCCGGCCTCGGCTGATCATTCCGGCGTCGCGGACGCGGAAGCCACACTGATCGAGTGCGCGCGCCGGCCGATCGTCCGCGGCACGTTTCGCATCTGTGACGTACCGATTTGTCGCTGAGGCACAGGCCAACCCAGTGTCAGATACCGCAATCGCGCGATGACGATGAAACGTTGTGCGCGCGGCACAAAGCGCTGTGTCTCGTCGATTGCCACGATGTCAGAGAGTGTTTGATGCAATAGTTGCGCGGCCGTCCAGCAACCTCGATCGATAATTATGCTTCGGTATCAATCATGCCTGCCGGTCGTTGCGTGATGGCCCGCCTCCTCCTTTACCAATTGTAATCCCCTGCGATTGTTTCCCAAACACCACGGTCCGGTTCTTCCGGGGCGGCCGATGCGGCGCGCTGCTGATTCGGAGGAGCTGGATAAGCCCGACCATGACCTTGAAAGAGAGTTTCCACCGCCCAGTTGTTAAGTCGATTGTCTCATACCATCGTATTTTAACTCCGATGCTCGACGTTCTGGTCACCTTGTGACTTGTTCAGGACGGGATAATACGTCGAGACATCGGCCCTTGCCTCGCTGGTCAGGCGTACCGGATTCACCCCTGACATACCATGCGGCCAAGCCGCACATTCACTCGTATGTAATCTGTCTGTAACTTCAACCAACGGTAGAATCCCAGTGGACTTTCACGCGGTGCACTGACTAAGAGTCCGAGGCCTTAATTTTAGCCAGCTAAGGATCCAGGGTCCTTCGCTGGGTATCTGTGTCACTGGGGACGAGCATGCATACGTTGAGCAAAAGTTGGTTGCACCTGTCGGATGGTTCGGTCGATTTCAGTGATTGGGACCAGTCCGATACAGCGCCCGTCAATGCAGGCGCCGGGCCGACCCCGCGGGGACCGTTCGCCGCTCCAAACCTCACTTTCAGCCCTATGTCAGACGGCTCGTCAGGCGCCGCAGCAGACACCGCTTTGGGCGCCGCAGCGGATGACACTCCGGGCTCCGCATTGGAACAAACCGCAGCGATCGGCGACCTGGGGACCATCACCAGCCTGGCCAGGGGCTCGGGCAGCGCCGCGTCGGGCAGTTCGACCACAACCGGGGCTGCACTCGCCCCAACCATGGTCTCGACCACGGGTTCCGGTCTCGTTATCAATCTGCTGTGGGATTCCAGCGTCAGTTCGGCACCGGCGGGTTTCACAGCCGACATGATTGCGGCGGCACAATATCTGGAGAGTCAGATTACCACCGCCGCCACTGTCAACCTCGACGTCGGATACGATGAGGTTGACGGCAGTGCACTGGAGAGCGGCGCGCTTGCCGAAAGCGAGTCGAACATCCAAAGCGTCAGCTATGCCTCGCTGGTTTCGGCGCTGAAGGCATCGGCTTCGACCGATGCAACCGACGCGAGCCTGCTGGCGTCGTTGCCGGCGACCAGTCCGGTCAGCGGCACTTACTGGGTCACGACCGCGCAGGCGAAAGCACTGGGATTGGCGGCTGCGAACGGAACCGGGCTGGATGGCGCACTCGGGTTCGGCGTCTCGTCCGAGTTCACTTACGGCGACACCAATTCCAGCGGCACGGTCGCCGGCGGGACCTACGACTTTTTCGCCACAGCGCTGCATGAGATGACGGAAACCATGGGGCGCCTGTTGCTGGTAGGCGAAAGCGTCGGCGGCGGTGCGGGATATTCGCTGCTCGACCTGATGCATTTCTCCGGCACCGGCACGCGCGACTTTACCCAGTCCACGCCAGGTTATTTTTCGATCAATGGCGGTGCCACCGATCTCGGTAACTTCAACACCATCGCCGGAGGCGACGCCGGGGACTGGGCTTCCTCGGTGACCGACAACTCGTTCGATGCCTATGCCACATCGGGCGTGCTGGAGCCGGTCACCGCCAACGACCTGACCGAAATGGACGCAATCGGTTGGAACCTGAACGGGGCGGGGTCGGCTCCGCCACCACCGCCTCCGCCGCCGTCGGCGCCAACGGTGACGGACCAAACGGCGACGCAGACCTGGACCGAAGGCCAGGCCATTGGTTTGAAGCTCCCCGCCAACACGTTCACCGATCCGCAAGGCGAGACGCTGAGCTATACCGCCAGCCAGGCCAATGGTGAGGCGCTGCCGAGCTGGCTGACGTTCAATGCGGCGACCGAGACGTTCAGCGGGACCGCGCCCTTGAGTACGCAGAACCTGAGCCTGAAGGTGACGGCGACCGATACCAGCGGTCTTTCGGCGCTGGAGACCTTCACGGCGAACGTGGTGGCCGCGGCGCCCAAGCCGGGGATTACGGTTACCGACCCAACGCCGAACCAGACCTGGACCGATGGGCAGACCGTCAACCTTGTGCTGCCGGGCAATACGTTTACCGACGCTCTGGGTTTGAAGATGACGTTTGCGGCGTACCAGGTGGGTGGGACGAACGTGACCTCCTGGCTGCACTTCAACAGCACGACTGACACGTTTTCCGGGAAGGTGCCGGTCAATGAGAAAGGCTCGGCCCAGTTGGAGGTGATCGCGCAGGACGCCGATCGCGCGATGGCCACGGACTTGTTCACAGTGACGTTTGCGCCCGCGGGCGCGGCCCATCCCGGCGCGACACTGGTGAGCGTGGCTGCGGCCTCGAGTGCGCCCGGGCCGTATGGCGACGGGCCGTTCTTTCCTGCAGGTGCGGCAGGGGCAGCGCTGGGGCAGGGGTGAGGCCAAAGACGCTTCGAATGCGGCCCGTGCTGCGCAAATCAAGAGAAGCACAGCGGCGGGCCGACTTATCATATCACCGCGTTATCCGGTGTTGACCGGGATCACGGGCGGAGGCGCGGCCAGATTCAGCGAGGTTGCGGGAAACACTTTGGCAATCACCAGATGAACGGCACCAACCGATACGACACCTTGTTTTGATACTCTGAATAGCCCGCCAGATTGTTCGCCAGGAATTTCTCCTCGTCGACGAGCCGCCATATTAGCGCAGGCATCATCAAGACAATCATGAACAGCGCCCACAAAGAGCCAAGTGAGAGAGGCACGCCGACGAGAAAGAAAAAAGCTCCCATATACATTGGATGACGCACCAAGGCGTAAAGTCCTGTCGTTATAACTTTCTGTTCTGGAGCGAGTTCGATAGTTGAGGAGGCAAAGCTGTTTTGTTTAAACACAAAAAATATTATGAGCATTCCGAAAAGAACAAGAGCATCACCAACGAACGGCACATATCGTGGCACTGGCGACCAGGCAAAGCGATGATCCAGCGCAGAGACAGCCAATAACGCGACAAAGCCTGTCGCTGTAATGGTTTGTATGATTTTTTGACTCGTCTCCTTCTCGGAAATTGGACCTCCTTGCGTCCGCCGCTCCAACAGCTTCGGGTCGTTTTTCATCAGATATACAGTGGTCGCCAACCCTGACCCGCCGAACACGGCCAGGAATGTCCACGCCTGCCAATAGTTGAGCGTCCAGGCAGGGACGAAGAGCATAGCCGCCATGGCGAGGAGCAAGAACAGAAGGCCGCCCAATGCTTTTTTGTTCAGGTCTTTCATCTCGCGGTGGTAGCACTGCAAGCAGAGCAACACGAGCAGTCGCGCCCTCTCGTAACGACCAGGCTCAGAATTTACGGAAGGGAACCATCCAGGCGATCATTACCAATGCGTGTACGGTACAAGCCGCCGCGGCGGCCGATGAGGGCCGCCGCGGCTATTGTTACACTCTGTGCTGATTCGTTTGAATCAATTCGTTAGGTCACGCGACGGGTTGCGTGGCCGCGTGCATACGCGTCTTCAAACCAGCAAACTCCGGCTCGGGAACCAGTTTCGCCGTCCTCGCGGCGTTGAGCGCCGCCCTTTCGTAGTCGGCATCCTTCGGCGAGGGGTTGGATACGCCGAGCGTAATTGGATAAGTATGCAGGACCTTGCCAGCCTTATCCATCACGTCAACCTTGCGTTCCGTCATAAGTATTCCTTCACATAGGAAATGAAATAGGCGCGCCGGCCATATGATTACTCGCCGGCAGCCAAACCGCGGAACAACTATTATTATGTCCCACTGGTTCTGGTCTCTGGAGGGTGGTGACGTGCGCCAGGAATTACAATCAGAAACCTGCAACCTGTCTTGAAGGCAACGTACACACCATGAAGGCGGCACCCGGCGCCGCGAACTCAGTTGATAAATCTCCCGAGGTTTCGGCCACAAGTTCAAGCAGTTGGGTTGACCATCCGCTATTATGCCGCCCGATGTGACGATCCCGTGACACTGTTCCTGTCCATGCAGCGATTATCCGCGATCGGACACTGAGTTCCTCGCGCTCTGGTCGGCTTGATGGGCAGGCGACCCTCGAACCGTCCCCGACCGGCCAGGTCGTCGCGCTATCCGCCGCCCACCAACTCCGCCATCGCCCGCAGCCGCGCCACCGTCCCGGCGTCGGCCTGACCGGTCACGGCCTCCTGCCGCCAATGCCGCTGGAACGCCCGCAGCACGGTTGACAGCGCAGGATCCAGCGCTCCCTCCGGCGCGACACCGTAGCCTATCTGCGCCAGTGCCGCGCGCACCGGCCGCAGCCCGCCGGCCTCGCGGACCACGCCTCCCGGCCCCAGATCAAGCACCCCGATCGGCCACAGCCCAACGCCGTTGCGCGCGAGTCCCTCCCAGTCGAACTTCTCCCCCGGATCTTCCTTACGGTCCGGCGCCACGTCGCTGTGCGCCACCACGTTGCGCGCCGGGATCCGATGCCGCGACAGGATCGCCAGGCACAAATCGCACACCGCCGCCATTTGCAGCGCCGGAAAGTCGCGATAACCCCATTCGTGACCCGGATTGACGATCTCGATCCCGATCGAGCGCCCGTTCAGCACGCCATGGCCTCGCCAGAACGATACCCCCGCGTGCCAGGCCCGCCGATCTTCCGGCACCAGGCGCAGGACCGTGCCGTCCTCGTCCACGACGTAGTGCGAGGACACTTTTGCGTCTGGATCGCACAGCCGGTCGATCGCCTCCCGGGCCGTCTGCATTCCGGTGTAATGCAGAATCAACGTGTCAATCGGCTCATCCGCCGGCCGTTCATCGTGATTGGGGCTAAGTTGTTCGCGGATCGCCAGAGTCATGCCAACCGGCCGCACCGCAAAACGCCCATCCAGGGCTGCCCCCACGACCTCTCCCGGCCTCGCGTCTGCATCCCCGCCGAGCGACCACGCCGGGGGGGAGCAGCGCACGGGGCGCCCATCCCAGTCAGTCTCACAGGCCGCGTTCCCGTTTTATGCGATCCCAGGCCGCGTTGATGCGGGCGACCGAGGCGCTGGCCTTCTCGATGAACTCCGCGGGTACACCGCGGGCCGCCAGCGCGTCGGGGTGGTTCTCCCGCATCAGTTTGCGCCAAACCGCCCGCAGCTCCGACCCATCGGCCGAGCGGGCCACGCCAAGAATTTCGTACGGATCCGGCTCATCCGCGGACGGTCGAGGCGGAGCGGCACCGCTGGCCCGGTCCCACGCCGTCCGGTCAAGCCGGAACGCGCGATACACGCCGCCCAGAAACGCCTGCTCTTTGGCGTTGACCGCGCCGTCACACCGGGCAATGGCGAACAGCGAGCCGAGGACCAGTTCCAGCATCGGATGATTGTCGGCGAAGGCGTCGCCAAGCTGCGTGGCGTAGGTGCCGTAATCGTCGGTGCTTTCGCGCGCCTGGTCGAACAGCCGGCCGATTTCCCGCACGCCGCTGTCGGGAATGCGGAACTGGCGGCGGAAGGTGTCGATCTCGGCGCGCTTTACCGGACCGTCGCATTTGGCGAGTTTGGCCGATAGCGCGACCACGGCGATGGAGAACAATTGCTGTTTCTGGCCGAGCAATGCGGCGACCTTCGCCTGTCCAGCGACCGAGTTGGCAACCGGAGAGAACGGGAATGCGAAACGCTGTCCCACCCCGGAGTCGGCTGCATGGCCCAGTGCGGCGCCGATGGCGGCGCCGAACGGGCCGCCCATGGCGAACCCGGCCATTCCTCCGAGAACCTTGCCCCAGTACCCCATGCGCGTGATTGGCACCTATCAGCCGTCCCTGCGCTTAGCACGCCAGGGTTTACCGGAGCAAAACGGAATGCGGGTCCAGCAGTGCGATTTGCTCCTGCGAGCCGGTCCTGCCACTGGGCGGTTTTGCTGCGGCACCGCAAAGCCGGAACCAGCAATCTCGGATGTTGTCAGACTTGTCAGCCCCGGCCGTTCGGCTCTATGGGACAATCCCCGTTAACATCCAGGCCGTGGAGGGATGCATGGTCGCCTACAATCAGCATCACCCGCGCGGACCCTGGCGTGCCCCGCGATACCGCGTCGCGGGGCGGGCCGAACGCTGGATCTGACGTCCTTCCTCCAGCCTCGCCTGTCCGGCGACTGCTTCGCCCGACCTTTGGCATGACCCTGCGCCGCTCCGGCGGACGGGCTGGACACGGAAGCCACCATGAGTTTGATCCACCTACGGAATGTCGGCGTGATTTCGCCGCGTTCACTGTTCAAAAACCTCGACCTGACGATCCACGAAATCGACCGCATCGGACTGATCGCCGGCAACGGCATGGGCAAAACCACGCTGTTGCGCTGCCTCGCCGGCCAGGCGGAGCCCGGGATCGGCGAAATCACTTGCCGCCGCGGTCTGCGCATTGGATTTGTCGAGCAGGACATCCCCGCCGGCTTGCTCGATCTGACCATGAACGAAGCGATCCGGCGGGCGTTGCCGGTGGCTGAGCGGGAGACGTTATCCTGGAAGATCGGTCTCGTGCTGGATCTGCTGGAAACGCCGGACGCAATGCGGCAGCGGAAACTGTCCGAACTCAGCGGCGGGTGGCAGCGGCTGGCGTTGCTCGCGCGGGTTTGGGTCAGCGACCCGGACGTACTGCTGCTCGATGAGCCGACCAACCACCTCGATGGTCAGCGTCTGGCTCTGTTGGAAAACTGGATCAACCACGCGACTGAGGGCGTGGCGATGGTGATCGCCAGTCACGACCGGCAATTCCTCGACAATTGCAGCAACCGGACGCTGTTTCTGCGGCCCGAGGATTCGCGAAATTTCGCGCACCCGTTCAGCGTTGCCCGTGCGCTGCTGGCCGAGGAGGATGCGGCACGCGAGACAAAACTCGCCCGTGATGCCAAGGAGGCCGATCGTTTGCGCCGCAGTGCCGGGCATTTGCGTAATGTCGGCATCAACAGCGGCAGCGACACCTGGTTGAAGAAGTCGAAACAACTCGCCGGCCGCGCCAAGGCGATCGAGCAGTCGTTGCGGCCACTGACGCAAACCCGCGCCGGAGAGATCCGCCTGAGCAATCGCGGTACACACGCCAAAGTGCTGCTGGCGCTGGACAATGTTACGGTCGCGACGCCGGACGGACAAATGCTGTTTCGCACCGGAGATTTGAAGGTGTTCCAGCGCGATCGCATCGTGGTGACCGGGGCGAATGGGGTGGGCAAATCGTTGTTTGTGCGGCTGCTGCGACGCGCCATCGAAGGTGAAACGGTCTCCGGCATCACGCTCAGTCCGACCGTGGTGGTGGGGTATGTCGATCAGCAGATGTCGCAGCTTCCGGCGGCAGAAACGTTACTTGGTTTCGTAACGGGAGAGTTTCGTCTGGGGGATCAGCGCAGCGTTAGTTTGCTGGCCTCGGCCGGTTTCGATATCGCAACCCAACGCCGGCCGATCGAGCGATTGTCGCCGGGTCAGAAGGCGCGTCTCGGCTTGCTGGCGCTGCGTCTGGCGGAGCCGAATTTCTACCTGATGGACGAACCGACCAACCACGTGGATATCGCTGGCCTGGAACGACTGGAAGCCGAGATCCTGGCGCAGGAGGCGACCTGCGTTCTGGTGTCGCACGATCGGTTTTTCGTGCGTGCGATCGGCACGCGGTTCCTTCATATCGCAGACGGAAGGATGCAGGAATTGGAGCCGCCGAGCGGTTGATGCCGGCCGGGTTTGCGGCCGGCCGGTGCGACGCTGCGGTGGAGCGACGTTTCAGGCCCGCGCCAGTGACGGATCCAGTAACGACGTATCCTGCCCGATCACCGGGTCGACGATCGCTGCCTCCAGGCTGCTCGCACCTTTCCACTGACTGGCCGGTCGCGCTTTGCCTTCCGAGCCGATCTGGTCGATGCCCCAGTAGACCTCCAGGTTGTGCCCGTCCGGATCGCGGAACTCGACGGCGATCTGCACACCGGCCCGCCGGCGGCCCTCGAAATGGATCGGCACGTTGTGCTTGCGCAGATGGTCACGCACCCGGAACACCTCGTCCAACGAGCCGACCTCGAACGCCATATGGTGCAGTCCAGCGCCGGGATCGCGGTCCTGCGTCGCCTTGAACAGAGCGATGCCGTGATGGTCGGTGTTCAGCCGGATGAACGCCGCACCGCCGGGCATCATGTCTTCCTGGTACAGGTCCGAAATCCGGAACCCGAGCACGTCGACATAAAATCGCACCGACCGCTCGACGTCCGTTACGAACAGCGCGACATGGCCGATCTTGCGCAGCTGGAACGGTGTGCCGTGCGGCCGCTTCAGTTCTTGCAGAGGTACACTCATGGTTGGCTCAGTAGATCTTGGGTGGCGAAAACGCTGGTGTCCTGGCCGTCGACCGGATTGGCGATCGCGGCCTCCAACGAGCGGACCGGTTTCCATTCGTCTTCCGGCCGGACAATTCCTTCGGAGCCGATCTGATCGATGCCCCAGTAAATTTCCAGCAAATGGCCGTCGGGATCGCGGAACTCGACAACCAGTTGCACTCCGGCACCGCGGCGGCCGTCGAGGTTGATGGGAATCTGATGCTCGCGCAGATGTTCCCGGATACGAACGATCTCATCCAGTGTCGGCACTTCCATGGCGACATGATGCAGGCCAGTGCCAGCCGGATGGTCCTCGGTTGCGCCGAACAGAGCGATCGCGTGATGATCCGTGGCGCAGCGCAGGAACACGGCACCTCCTGGCAGTTCGCCGGGCGCGATTGCATCGCTGACCTGGAAGCCGAGAATTTCGGTATAGAAGCGGGTCGAGCGTTCCAGGTCTTTCACATACATTCCGACATGGCCGATCTTGCCGATGCGGAATGGCAGGCCTTTCGGGCGGCCCATGGACTTAATGGTATCGACGTTCATTGCCTGTCCTCATCTGTTGCGCGGTCCCCGGTTTGCTGCCGCCCACGGGATGGGCGTTACGGAATCAGCATGCCAGGGTCCGGTCGCACGGCGTGGCTGGTGCGGTGACGATGCGCTCAGGTGGCAGATTTCGCAAGCATGTGACGGGCCGCGGCAATGGTTATCGGTGCACCTTATCGTGGCCAGAGCCGCCGCTGTGGCTAACCGGAATGGCGCGTTCTGCGATCGCCCTGGGCCGAGCTCCACGGGCCGCGGCAGCAGAGACCCGGTGGAAGTGCCGATGTCGGTCCCAATACCCCCAATAGCCGCCGACGATCACGTACTGGGTCTGGCAGTCGTCATCCACGGCACAATTCGGTTTCGGCGCGACGGCGGGCGGCTTAATGTCCGATGACGCCGGTTTGGCGGTGGGCGATGGATAGACGATGGTCGGCAGCGGGCCCGTCGACGGCACGGCGGTATCCTGTTGCGCCGCCGCCGGACCGGCCGGCAACGAGACCAGCCCCATCAGGACAGCGACAAGACAGTGCAACCGGCGAGACCGCACAGCGACGCGTCCGAAGCCAGTCACACTCTCAGTTCGCAACGTCAATGGTGCTCGTCCTTTTCATGCCCGGACTGGGCCGGCGCCGCGACACGGCCGACTGCCGCTGCCAGCGGGCTGCGTGCGACCGGCGCCGGACCCCGGGGAACGCCACCGGGAGGCGGACCACCAGGCGGCCGGCCGGCAAATCCGCCTCCTGGAGGCGGACCACCAGGGCGGCCCGGGCCGGCACCGAAGGTGGGACCGCCCGGATGACCGGGCGGGCCGCCACCCCAAGGGTGGTAGCCGGCGCCACCTGGGAAGCGTTGATTGAGGTTGCGCGCGACGCCCTCCGGCGCGGCGTGCCACCGATGCGCGCCGTCCCAATAGCCCCAGCCCCCGCCGTAGAAGATCAGTGGCATGGTCGCGCCGTCGACGAACAGGGTTGGTGATCCGTCATAGTAGGTAAAGCCCGGATAGCCATAATCCGGTTGCGGATATGCTGCAGGATAGCCCGGCGGTGGGTAGCCCCCCGGATATCCTGGCGCCGGATAGCCATAGCCATAGCCAATCGGCTCCGGCGGCACGACGCAGCCGCTCAATGGTAGCAGCAGTGCCACCAGCGCGAAACGTGGACGCATCGTGTCATCTCCCATGCAACAGACTCTGCTTTCGTTTTCACAATTAAGCGCCGAAACCGGCGGTATTAAGGCAAACTTCAGATCAATTCCGACGGCGCCCCACCAGCCAGCAGCCAACCGACGAAATCGCCAGCCCGAGCAGCATGACGGGCGTCAGGCGCTCGCCCAGGATCGCCCAGGTGAGAACCGAGGTGACACCGGGGACAAGATAGAAGTTGACCGTGGCGCGGGCAGCGGTGCCGCGGGTGAGCATCAGAAAATACAACGCCATCCCGCCCATCGAGACCGCGACGGTATTCCACGCAATGCCGGCAAACGCGCCGGGGTTCCAATCCGTCCAAAACGGTTCCAGCAGCATGGCCGATCCGGTGCAGACAATGGCACTGGCGAGGAACTGCGCAGCCGCACCCGGCAGCGCCGGCACGTCGCGGCAAAACCGTCGAAAATACAGCGTGC
This sequence comes from Acetobacteraceae bacterium, assembly GCA_049519555.1. Taxonomy (GTDB): domain Bacteria; phylum Pseudomonadota; class Alphaproteobacteria; order Acetobacterales; family Acetobacteraceae; genus Rhodopila. The sequence continues at coordinate 8,751 of JBEKQQ010000103.1, read as the reverse complement.
CACCGGACAGAGTGCCAACACCGGCAATGGCGCCGAACAGGTCGGGCAGCTCCGCCCGGCTGTTCAGCGCCGCGAGGCCCAGGATCAGCAATACGCCGGCGAAACCGAGCAAAAGTCCAACGATTTGCGACGGCCGCAATTGCTCGCCCAGAAGCGGCCAGGCGAGCAAGGCACACAGCAGGGGATTTAAGGTCTGAATGAGGGCGATCGGCGCCGCCTCGATGCGGGTCATCGCGACATGGGCGGTCATCAGCAGCACCGCCTGCGTCGACACGCCGACCACTGCGCAATGCAGCCAGGCCATGCGCGAGAGGTTCCAGGGTCGCCGCAACACAGTCATGGTGCCGCTGACGATCGCCGCTGCCAGGATCATGCGCAGCGCGACAAACCACAGCGGCGACATGTGGCGCAGCCCGATGCGGGTGCCAAGGAAGGAACTGCTCCAGAGCAGCACGAACAGCAGCGGCGCGGTGTTGTTCACCCGGCCGGCGATGCTGGCCAAAGCCGGGCGCGCGGCGGCCGCTCCGTTCTGTGGGTCTGTGCGGCGCATTTCGCTCCCGGTGGCATTTGGCGGCCGGGAGGACCCGGTCGGGATGAGTTACCTTCGCATCCCACCACCAGCAAGATCGATCAAGCGAATGCAGGCCGAGACGGCTAGGTTTGGGTCAAGCGTGTGGGAGGCGGCATGAACCTCGTCGGCAAGGCGCTCTGGTATATCGAAAGCCACTTCGCGGAAGAGATTTCGCTGGAGGATATTGCCGCCGCCCAGGGCGACGTATCGCGATTCCACATGTCGCGCGCCTTCGGTCTGGCGACCGGCCGGTCAGTGATGCGCTACGTGCGCGGTCGGCGGCTGACCGAGGCGGCGCGGGCGCTGTCGTTGGGTGCCCCGAATATTTTGAGTATCGCACTGGATGCGGGCTACGGCTCGCACGAGGCGTTCACGCGGGCGTTTCGCGACCAGTTCGGCGTGACACCGGAGGCGGTGCGCCAACGGGGCGATCTGGACAACCTCGAACTTGTGGAGCCAATCAAAATGACCGAGAGCGAGACTGTTGCGCTTGACGAGCCGCGGCGCGAATCCGGTGCGGCGTTGCTGATTGCCGGACTGCGGATGCGTTATAGCAATGAAACGATTGCCGGCATTCCGATGCAGTGGCAGCGCTTCGCGCCGTTTATCGGCAGCATCGCCAGCCGGATTGGCGGCATGGCGTATGGGGTTTGTTGTGATTTCGATGAGTCGGGCCAGTTCGACTATGTCTGCGGTGTCGCCGTGGCCAGCCTGTCCGGACTGCCGCCGGAACTGAGTGGCGTACGCATTCCGCCGCAGCGTTATCTGGTGTTCCGCCATCGCGGGCACGTGTCCGGCATTCATGCGACGTGGCATGCGATCATGGATCGCTGGCTGCCGGAGTCCGGACTGCGCATGGCGAATGCGCCGAACTTCGAACGCTACGCCGAAGATTTCGACGCAAACTCCGGACTGGGCGGGGTCGAGATCTGGGTTCCGATTGAGGCGTGACGCCGCGGCATTTTGCCCGCGCCCATCCGCCTGGACGGAAATCGCTTGCGGCAACCGATCCGCCGTGGCTGTTATGCGGCGATGGTCCGATTGCTGCGCGTGCTGTTGTTGGGTGGCTTGCTGGCTGGGTGTGCGGCTTCGTCACCCCAAGGCGATGCGTCTTGCTGTGCGGCGCCTGATCCCGGCACGGCCAGACTGCATCTCGGCGGGCAGCTGAGTGTCGGCGTGGGTTTTTCGCGCTGATCTCGCCTGATGGCGAGGATCGGTCAGGATCGATGTTAACCCTCGGTGCGCGCCTTCACCATCCGTAACGGATTGTAGGTCAGCACCAGCGTGGCGTCCTGCTTGACGACCCGGTTCATGGTGCGCACGAGGCCTCGGTTGGGACGGCTGTTGCTGCGGCGGCTTTCGACGACCTCGCATTCGACATGGATGGTGTCGTTGACGAAGGTCGGCGCATGGACGTTCAGTTCCATGTTGAGGAAGGCGAAGCCGGTGTGCTGCATGGTGGCGTGGGTCAGCAACCCCTCAGCGAACGAGTAGACCATCGCGCCCGGCACGACGCGCTGCTTGATGTCGCTTTCGTGCCTGAGGAATTCGATGTTGGAGAACAACACTTCGGTCAGGCCGGTGACGCTGATGAAGTTCACCAGATCGGCCTCGGTCAGGGTGCGGCCGATGGTGCGAAACTTGCGGCCGACGGGCAGGTCCTCGAAGTAGATGCCGAGGCCGAGCACTTCGTAGCCGTCGATTTCGGTCATGGTTGAAATCTCCATCGCTCGTCACGGCCCATCGGCCAGCGGAACACAGTGCCGCAATCGATTCCAGGGTCAAGCCAAATCTCGGCAAACATGACTCTCCGGAGGGACACGGGGGCCCGTTTTTGATCCGGAAATATCTGTGCTTATCTGCGGATATCTGCGTTGGATTTTGCTTTTCTCCGTCCTGTCGTGACGGGTATTACGGAACAGGGAAGAATTTTAGACACAGATACACACAGATATCCACAGATAAGCACAGATAAAGCGGTAAGGAGGCAGGCCCGGGCAGGTCGGTCGGGTATCGCGCATGCGAATGGTGATGCCAAGTACTGCGGCGAAAACGCTGGTTCGCCATCACACCATGGTCAGCCCACCCGACACCGAGATCGTCTGGCCGGTCATATACCCAGCATCATCCGAGAGCAGAAACGCAATGATCCCCGGATAATCCTCTGGCGTGCCGATCCGCCGCATCGGCACTGCACGCGCCAGCGCCTCGCCGATTTTCGCACCGCCGGGTGAGGCCGCCTTGAACGCATCGAACAGTGGCGTATCGGTCGGCCCAGGACACAATACGTTCAGTGTGACGTTACGGCGCGCAAGTTCACGGGCCAGCGTCTTGGTGAATGCGATGATGCCGCCTTTGCACGCGCTGTACACCGCCTCGCCCGAGGAGCCCACGCGGCCGGCGTCGGACGCCACGTTCACTACCCGGCCAAAGCCTCGCTCCGCCATGCCGCGCACCACGACGTGATGCATGTGCAACGGACCATACAGATTGATGGCAATGATCTTGTCCCAGAGTGTCGTGTCGGTATCGAGGAAGTTCATCGGCCGTTCCCAACCCGCGACGTTCGCCAGCAGGTCGGCGGGGCCTACGTCGCGCTCGAACGCTGCAACGGACTGTTCCACCGAAGTGCGATCGGCGATGTCGGTGCGATATGCTCTGGCATGACTGCCCGCGAGCGCCACCGTAGCTGCCGCGCCGGCTTCATCGATATCGAATATGCCGACCTCGCAGCCTTCGGCGGCCAGCCGCAGCACCGTGGCGCGACCAATCCCACTGCCGCCGCCTGTGACGATTGCGCGTTTGCCCGTCAGTCCTCGCATCGCTTCCTCCGCATGGCTCCGATCGATCGTTTGACCGTGTCGTAGCGTATTGCTGGTTCAGATGGCCCGGACAAGCCGGGGGATGATGGTGAGAGGACAGTACCACGACGCCGACGATATTAAGTGAGCGCGGGTGTCGACGAGCCGTGCCAGGTCGCGAGCTCAGCCGTCCAGATGACCCCAAGCCAAGGCGCGCGCGATGCGCATGGCGATCACCGGCAATGGCGCAAGATCCATGTTCCGATACTGCGGATACCGTTCACGCAACCGCTCCTGGGCCTCGTCGTGTTCGGCGCCATCGGTCAGGATTTCAGCACGGCCATGCAACATAACCCAGGCGAGCCGGCGCCAGTCCTCGTCCCACCGGTCCATCGTGACCGCGATTTCCGGATTCTCCGAAATGTTGCGCAGCCGCTTCAATGGGACGTCGGTCCGTTTCGGCTTCTCATCAATGGTGATGTACAGCGAATTTCCGACGATCGCATAACATATCGGCACCAAATGTGGCACGCCCTTCGTATCAGCCGTGGCCAACCTTGCGACGCGACAGCGATCGCAGAACGCCCGCGCGACATCACTGAGCACGGTCACAGTGGATCGAACTCGGTCGGCAGTCCCGGATCCCGCCAATGCGCGAACATGCGTGCGATGTGATGCGGCGAGGTCCTGCCAAGTGACAGATCGGACGGCACCTCCGTCTGGTGGAACCAGCCATGGCCGCTGGTTTCCAGGCTGGTCGCGCCCTCGCCGCCTTCCAGCGCGCAAATGAAAAACAACCGGACGACCGAGTATGGCGCCGGCGGCAGCGCCTGCCGCGCACGGTCCCAGACCGCGGCCAGTTTCAGCGGACGGGCGTGGTAGCCGGATTCCTCAAAAATCTCCCGCACCACCGATTGCGCGGGAGTCTGATTGACCTCCGCCCAACCGCCGGGCAGCGACCAGCGGTGCTGATCGGCCACCTCGCGGACCAGCAGCAGGCGTCCCTCGGCGTCGAACACCGCGCCGCGCACGCCGACCTTGGGCGTAGCGTAGCCGGTTTCTTCCGCAAACAGCGCTTCGATCCGCGTGCTGTCGGTCGCCGTATGCGCGGCCATGATGCGCGAACCCAGGCGGCGCAACGCCAGATAGCGTTCCTTGTCGTGCGGATCCTGGGTGTAGGTGAGACCGGTTTGCGCCATCGCCAGCATCTCGCGGGCCCAAACAAGCCAATCCGGGTCGCCAGCCTGGGACCCTTTTGGCGGCTCGCCGGTCAGACTGTGGGTTCCGTGACGAGCGCCGGCTCGGTGACAGAGCCGGCCGAAAAGTCCGCATCCGCCTCGGTCAGCGTGCGCCAGGTGCCGGAAACCAACACCTCCGACGGCCGGAACCGGGCTTTGTATGCCATCTTCCGGCTCTCCGGCACCCAATAGCCCAGATACACGTAGGGCAAGCCCAGTACCCGCGCCCGCTCGATCAGCCACAGGATGGCGTGCGTCCCGAGCGAGCGCTTCTCCAGCGTCGGGGCATAAAAACTGTAGACCGCCGACAACCCGTCACCCAGCCGGTCGGTCAGGCAGGTGCTGATCAGCCGTGTGTCGGGATCGCGGAATTCGATGAGGAAGGTCTCTACCGGCGTGTCTTCCACCATGGCGCGGTAATCGTAGAAGCTCATGGAGGCCATGTCGCCGCCGCCGTGCCGCGCCTGCTGGTAGCGCTGAAACAGCTGAAATTGCTCGGCGGTGGCTCGCGGCGCCACCACGAACGCCTCAACCTGCGCGTTCGCCCGGGCGATCCGGCGCAGCGTGTTGCCGGGCTGGAAGGTGGCGACCGGAATGCGGATCGGGATGCAGGACTGGCACGACGGACAAACCGGCGCGTAGGCGATGTTGTGGCTGCGGCGGAACCCCGCTCGTGACAACCGGTCGTGCAGAGCCTCGGTGCCGGGTCCGGCGATCTCGGTCACGACCTTCCGCTCCGTCCGGCCTGCCACGTAGGGACAGGGCAGCGGAGCGGTGGTGTAGAAGAACTGCGGGCGGCGCGGGGCGGTGAAATTCATGCAAACGTTCCGCTTCGCATGTTCCAGCGTCTGGGCTGCCGGGTCAACAAGGATGTCGCGCCGGCCTGGCCGGGTGGCCGAATTTTGCGGAATTTCGCTGTAGCGTCGGCGCGCGAGGCACTCATCGGGGACCCGGCTTGGCGGTCCATGTGACTGAGACGGACGGCTGCCCCGTTGCCGGGTGTGACATTGGGATGGCGATATACCTGGGGCCGACGGAATCCGGCGCTATTTCCATCCGTGCCGGTTTCCGGCAGCGCCAACGGCAAACCCAGCAGCAACGCCTTTACCTTCAAAGCTGACTGGGTCCCCTGCGGCAAGCAGGACTCCTGGGCTTGCCCATTCGCCAATCTGAAAGTTGGATTGCAATACGTGGCTTATACCATGTTCAACGGCGGCTCGAAGAATTATGACGGATTTGGCCGCGATGCCTCTGATAACGACTCACTGCAGCTTTATCTTTTGATGGCATTCTGACGGCAGCGACGAAGTCGTTGGTGCAGACCGACGGCAATGCGTGCCACACTGCGCAGATCACAACTGCTTCCGCGCCTGTGTCGCCAGTCCCTGGATCGTTGCCCGGTCCGCGTCACCCACCACGAAGTAGGAGTGCGATCCGTCGTTCCAGGTTGCCAGGTTGAGATCCCCGCGCTGCTCCACCGTAATCGTGCTCGGTTGCCCCACGTGGTACAATACGCAAAATGCAATCGGCAGACCGGTCGGGCGCGTGTACATCAGCTCAGCGACCGGCTCGCCATCCAGCACCACGAGGCGCCCCCCCGCGAATGTCAGGCCGTCCTGATTGAAATTTGGAATCACCAAACTCGCGTTCACCCGCTTGCCCAGCCAGGCCTTGAGATGGTCTTCCTGGGTGGCGGGAACTTCGACGAGGTGCACGGTCTCACGTGAATAAATCGAGTGATACTCGGCAACTTCGTCGAGCATGCGGTCACGCTCGGACTCGATCAGACCAGGCCAGCGTGCGCCGGCCGCGTAACCGATCATGCCCATTACCAGCGAGGCAGCGATCGCCCAGGTGTAGCGCGGCAAACGTAGCCTGCGACGCTTCGGCACGGTTGCGGATTGCCTGATCTTCTCCGGTACATCGCCAGGTGCGTAGCGGCTCTCCGGGAAAGCCGCACGCAGCAGCGCAGCAGTCTCTCGATAAATTGCCAGGGTACGTTGCGCCGCCGGGGTCACCGCGAGGTATGCTTCAACCTGCGCCATCAAAGTTTCATCAAGTTCGCCGTCGGCATATGCGACAAGCAGAGCGTCCATAGCTTCGTTGTCTGGCATGTCAGGCGGGCCTCGCCCGGTCGCGCGGCGCCGGCGTTTGCGTTCCACCCTGGCGGAGCGGAAACGGCGTAACGGTGTCGGTCTTCGCGGGTCCGGTCAGACGCTCATGCAAATCCTGACGCGCGCGCGACAGTCTGCTCATGATCGTTCCGACCGGTATGCCGAGTACTTCCGCTGCTTCCTTATAACTCAGGCCGTCGACACAAACCAACATCAGCACGGTACGATGATCTGTCGGCAACAGGCTCATCACCCGCCGCACCGCGTCGAGCGTGATCCGGCTATCGGCCGTGGCCTGGCCATCTTCGCCGATCACGTCAGAGGCCGCGTCGATATCGTCATGGCGCCGCACCTTGCGATGTCGCATTTCATCAAACCAAAGGTTCCGCATGATCCCATAAAGCCACGCATCCAGCCGGTTCATTTCCCGCAACTGGTCGGCGTATTTCAACGCACGCTCGCACGTGTTCTGTACCAGGTCATCGGCATCGGACGCTGCGCCGGTCAACGCCAGGCCGAACCGGCGAAGACGCGGCAGCACCGCCGTTAGTGCCTGCCGGAGGTCATTGCTCACGGACGACGACTCCCGGGTGCACATAATGACGTATCAGCAGGCTTTGCATTCCCGAGGCTCCGGATTTTCCATGCCTGCCGGCGCGCGCCGGCCGATGTTTCGTCTGTTCTGGAACCGCCAGAAAACGATCGATCGGCAATAACGGCACAAAGCTTGAACCGTCGAATGGCACGAATCGTACTGAAACCACCGCTATTCGCCGCCGTATCGTTCAACCCAGCCAACGACGCTATACAGGGGGACGCTATACAGGGGAGAGATGATCCGGGCAAATTCGCCAGCGCATTTACCCCCAGGCAAATTTCAATCGCCCGTTGACATAATTATGTCAAAGTTCCGGGTCCCCGATGTTGCAGCTCAAGGACCCCAGGCGGCCCCGGTTTGCCGGCGCCAATCCTCAAACGCATACCGCCGCACCACCACGAGATCGCTCGCCAGATCATGCAATGTGCGATGCCTGACAGTGAACAGCGCGATCAGCAGCAATAATCCGGAAGTTGCCAGCGTGAGGTAGAACACCACGGTGAAGATCAGCGCCTGGAGCCCGGTGGGTGGGCCCAGATCCTCGTCACGGCGCACCGTCAGGCCCATCATCGCCTGACCCGGCGTGGCGCTGGACGGCCGCAGTAAGCTCAGAAACTGATACAGGAATGGTATCGCCGGCAGGATCGCCAAAGCGCCAAATCCCAGACCAAGCGTGAGCAGGCCGAACAACAACAGCAGCACCCAAAGCACGCCAACCAGCAAGCCGATCAGCACCATATCCAGCAGCCACGCGAAGCAGCGCCGGCTCATTACGCCCGAAATGAAGGCTTCATCCGGTACCATTTGAACGGTGCTGCTCATGGCTCCAACCTTATGACGCCGGAGGTTTCGACTGGTCGCGGCGGTAACATCACCATCGCGCCATCGCGCCAGCGGGTCAAAAAATCCCGCGCATGGCGGCTGAGCGGATTGCCCGACTGGCCCGGCGCCATCATGAACAAGCTCCGATCGAGGTCGGCGAGGTCGTAGACCCCGCGGAAACTTGGGCCATGCACTGCTTCCAGTGCCTCGTCGGTGCCGCCGCAGTCCAGCGTCGTGCCGTCCCCCGGCATGGCGATGCGCAACGAGGTCAGTGCCCCCAGGATCGGGATCGAGCGCAGCACGGGGTGGGCGAACACCGCCCGATGCACCGCGCCCCAGCGCCACGCGGCCGGATCGGGTCCGAACCGGGACGCCAGCGCGGCCATCGTACTGTCAAGCGTGGATTTCAACAGCGGCGCGCAGTCGCCGCCACACCACGACCTACCCTCGGGCGACAGCACGAAAGGCACGAATTCGAACACCGGTGAGGCAGCCCAGAGCGGGATGCCGGCCTTGGCGAGGAGGGCGTTCTGGAACGCTTGCATCCAGGCGGAAAAGATCAGTGGTTGCGGGGCGTTCTCGGTCATTGCACCGTCCCAGTCGCGCA
>JBEKQQ010000102.1:0-21804 GCA_049519555.1 Acetobacteraceae bacterium | reverse complement strand
TCTGAAAGCAGCCGCACGCCCGCGAGACTAACCGCCCGCATCCGTGTCACCACGGCCAAAGCAGACCCCGGCAAGGAGCCGTCCCAATTGCCTACGACCTCGATCGGCACTGAGGCCAAATTCCCCTTGCCCTGGGCTGACGCGGGCCTACCCGGCAGGACCGCCGAGCCAACCAGAGCAAACCCAACCTGAGCAAGCCCAATCTGGGAAAGCCCAATCTGGGAAAGCCCAATCTGGGAAAGCCCAATCTGGGAAAGCCCAATCTGGGAAAGCAAGGTTCGCCGCATCATCGTCCATCCTCTCCACCTGGCCAGAGCAACGCACGGCGATGTTCAATTTTGAGGAATGTCCGCGGCGTCACACGTGGGCGTCGATGAACGTGAACAAATCGGCCTCCGCGGGCGGCTTCTCCAGTACCGCCACCCCCAGCTGATTCGCTCGCGCGATCACTGCTGCCGACGGCGAGCCGGTGATCATCAGGGCCGGAACGCCCGTGGCCTCCTGCCGCAGGTGCGCGAGGAGTTCAAGCCCGGACATCGAAGGCATGTGCTGATCAACGATCAGGCAGGCCGGAGCCGTGGTCCGATCCGCCAGAAACGCCGTCGCCGAGCTGTAAGTGGCCACCGTATAGCCGGCAGTTTCCAGCAGGAATTTCAGCGAGTCGAGGACCGCGAGGTCATCGTCCACCAGCGCCACGACCTGACTGCCCGACATTGGATTTGCCCTTCACGCTCTGGCCGATCATGCGGAAACCAATCCCGGCTCGGCCTACAGGACGCTATACGCCGCATCGACACCTGCCCGGTCATTGACGCAGATCAGGCCCTGCGAGATCGTTGCTACCGCCGATGACCGAGAACGGCGATGACCGAGAACGGCGATGACCGGGAACGGCGCGTACCGTACCTCCACCTCCGACTGCCGAAGCCCGTTTTCCTTTGCACAGTCAAGCAGTTACCAGCGGCGCCGCCGCAACCGAAAGCGACATCCACGCCGACTTCCGTGCTGACGCCACCGACCGTCGATCTCCGGTCCCTCCGCGCCATCCGCCTGGACTGGGACGAACTGGGCATCACCCAGTAGCACCACGGACGGCCGCGTTCCGGCGGCTGCGGATCGCACTATCCCGCCAGCAACGTTGCCGCGGCGTCGACGAACACCTGACATCCGAGCACCAGATCCTCGTCTCTGGTATCTTCATCGTAATGATGACTGATGCCGCGAATACTTGGCACGAACAGCATCCCCGACGGCATGATCCCAGCCAGAATTTGCGCGTCGTGCCCCGCTCCGCTAGGCATACGCTGGAACTTCCCCGGCGCGTGCGCGGTCGCCGCTGCTTCGAGCGCATCCTGGAACCCGGCGTCCATTGCGGCCGGCGCGGTAGTGCCGGTGCGGATCAGGCTCACCTTGCACGGACCGTGTCGCACCTCAGCAACCAGCGCCTCCAACTCCTGGTCCAGCCGTGCCAGAACCGCCGGATCGGTATCGCGAAACTGGAACACCATCTCCGCCTTCCCAGGCACGATGCTCGGCGAGCCGGGGTCGAGCGCAATCTGACCGGTGGTCCAGACCGTGCGTTCGTTGCCGATCGCGGGGAACCGATCGCTAATCGCGGTGGCCAGCCGGACCAACGCCACACCGGCGTCCTTGCGCCGCGCCATACGGGTGGTTCCGGCATGGTTCTGTTCGCCCTCGAACACGATGCGGAACCGGTAACTGCCGACGATCGCCGTTACAATCCCGATCCGATCGCCACACAGGTCCAGTTCGGCGCCTTGCTCGATATGCGCTTCCAGGTAGCCCAGGTAACGGGACGCTTCGGCCTGCACGCGCGGCCGGCCGCTCCATCCGGCCTGAGCCAGCGCGGCGCGCAACGCAAGCTCGTCACCGCGCCGGCGCATGGTATCCATCTCCGCCTCGGATACCAGGCCGCAAAACGATCGGCTGCCGGGAAAGCCGCCAAACCAGCCTTCCTCATCGAACCAGGCGGCAACGTCGATGCCACCACCCAGAGTCCGCGCCGCCTCCAATCCGAAGATCACGCCCATCGCGCCATCCAGCCAGCCGGCATGCGGCTGGGTTTCGATGTGGCTGCCCAACAACAGCTTGCGGCCCGCCGAACGATCCCGTCCGAACACGTTGGCGATCCCGTCAATTTCAGCGGTGAGGCCGGCCTCGGTTAGTTTCTCCGCCAGCCAGTGGCGCGACTGGATGTCCTCGGGCGACAGCGAGGGCCGGTGCACCCCCGTCCGGTATTCGCCGATCTTCCGCAGCGCGTACAAATCGCCCAACAGCCGGTCGGCGTCGATCTTCGGCATCGTCAGGGGCTCCTCGTTTTTTGCCGCAGTGCAACAGAGCCTACGGCGCAACGGACACCCCGCGCAATCGGATCAATCCATCCGGTGCCGGCACGAACCCGGACACCTTGGCGCTGAGACCCCACAACCATTTCAGGTGATACAACACGATGTGCGGCCGATCGGCCAGGTAAACCTCGCTCAGATCGCGATACAACGCCTGCCGCGCCGGAATGTCCGTCACTCCTCGCGCACGCCGCAAAATGTCATCGAATTTCGGGTTGTTGTACTTGCCCCAGTTCAGGAACCCGTCGCTGGCGAGCCAGATCGACACGTTGCCGTCGGGATCGACCCGACCGCTCCACAATACCAACAATGCGTGAAAATCGCCGGCCTTGCCCGCGGCAATCAGCGTATTCGCTTCGACCGCGCGCAACGTCACATCGAACCCCGCCTCCTTCGTCATCGATTGGATGACCTGGGCGACCTGTAACTCGACCGGCTGATTGTCGACCGTCAGTGTGAATGCCGGATGCGGCGTCCCGGCCTTCGACAGTAGCGCTCGCGCCCGGTCCAGATCGCGCGGCGGCACCGGCCGGGCGGAATTGTAGTAAAGGCTGCCCGGCGCCTCGAACTGGTTCGACGGAATGAACTGCCCGTCCATCACCACCTGGTTGAGCACGCCGCGGTCGATCGAATCCTCCAGCGCCTCGCGCACCACCGGATCGTGCAACGGGCTGGTTTCGACAAGGTTCAGTGCCAAAGTGTAATAGGCCAGCGCCGGCTCGGTGATCAGGCGAAGCTTCGGGTCCGCCTTCACTGCCGCCGCATCAGTCGGGCTGAGCCGCTCGATCATATCGAGTTGCCCGGATTTCAGATTGACCAACCGGACGGTGGTATCCGGGATCGGCTGATAGATCACCCGATCGAGCTTGATGTCTGCCGCATCCCAATAACCCGCGAATCGATCGACGACGATGCGGTCCTGTGCCACCCGCTCGGTCAGTTTGAATGGCCCGGAGCAGGGCAGCTCATCGGCCAGATGCGAGCCCAGTCGGGCGATCGCTTTGGGCGAGATCATCATTCCGGCACGGTCGGCCAGCGCCGCGACCAAAGGCGCATAAGGTTGCGCCAGTCTCAACCGGATGGTTTTCGGATCGAGCACTTCGACAGCGGAAACCGGCTTCAGTTCCCCCTTGCGCACGCTTTCCGGCGCGGTGCGATAGCGCTCCAGGTTGACGCGAGCCGCCTCGGCATCGAACTTTTCGCCGTCCTGAAACAGCACGCCGTCTCGCAGCGTCAGGGTCAGCGCAAGATTGTCCGGCGACCAGGACCACGTAGTGGCGAGCTGCGGCACGAACTGGTTGTTCGGATCGGTGTCGAACAGCTTGTCGCAAACCGCGGCAAACACCAGCCGGCCGACGAAACTTGCGCTTCTGGCGGGATCGAGTGCATCCGGATCCTCATTCAGCCCGATCCGCAACGTGCCGCCGGCATGGACCGATAGTGGGGCAAGTATTGCCATCAGCAACAGCAGTCGGGCGAAATGCGATTGACGCATGGCAAGAGCTCCTGAAAGACGGCGGAACGCTGCCGAATTTTTCTCATCATGGCGAGCCGGCGTCACGCTGTCATCGAACTGTCATGAAACTGCAATCTTTCTGTCGTGGCTCGGTCCTAAACCCTAGGTGTTGTGATTCAGGGGGACATCATGAGACTAACTGCCACCGTCCTGGCCATCGGCCTTGGCGCAATTTCGTTCGGCGCGCAGGCGCAACAAATCACCGGTGCGGGCTCCACGTTCGCCGCGCCGATCTATGCCAAGTGGGGCGAGGCCGCGAGCGGAACGACCGGCGTCAAGCTGAACTACCAGGCGATCGGCTCAGGTGCCGGCATCAACCAGATCAACAATCGCACGGTCGACTTCGGCGCCTCCGACATGCCGGTCGCCGCCGATCAGCTCACTGCGCACAAATTGATGCAATTCCCGACGGTCATCGGCGGCGTCGATATCATCGTCAACTTGCCTGGCGTGAAGCCGGACGAGTTGAAACTGACCGGATCGGTCCTCGCCGATATCTATCTCGGCAAGATCACCAAGTGGAACGACAAGGAGATCGTCGCGCTTAATCCGGGTCTGAAGCTGCCGAGCCTGGCAGTCGCCCCGGTGCATCGGGCTGACGGCTCCGGCACGACATTCGTGTTCACAGATTACCTTGGCATGCAGAGCCCCGAGTGGAAGAGCAAGGTCGGCTCGTCGACCAGCGTGAGTTGGCCGGTGGGTGCCGGCGCCAAAGGCAGCGATGGCGTGGCCGGCACGGTGCACCAAATTCCCGGCGGCATCGGCTATGACGAGAGCGCCTATGCCGCGCAGAACCATCTGACCTCGGCGTTGCTGAAGAACAAGGACGGCAAGTTCGTTGCCCCGACGATGGCAGCGTTCCAGGCCGCGGCAGCGAGCGCGGACTGGTCGAAAGTGCAGAATTTCGCCGTCGACCTGAATGATCAGGCGGGCGCCGAGAGCTGGCCCATTGAATCCGCCACCTTCGTGCTGCTGCCGACCGATCCGAAGGATGCTGCGCAGAGTGGAGCGGTGAAGAAATTCTTTGACTGGGGCTTCGCTCATGGCAGTGACATCGCCACCCAATTGCTCTACATCCCGCTGCCAAAAAGCGTTCACGACGCGATCCGGGCGGCGTGGCAGAAGGAAGTGCCGGGCACCATGTGACGGCGGCGGATCGACCCACTAACATCCGAGGTGGCGCGCCGACGTTTCGCGGCGCGCCGCTTCATGAACCCCCGGTTTTCGAACCCCTTTTAAACAGGGAATTTTCAGCCCGTGCAGCAAGCGGTTGCGCTTTCGGCCCCTCCGGCCACCCAACGCAAAACCAGCCTCGGTGACCCGATCTTCGCCGCCGTGGCCACCATATCGGGCGTTTTTGTCCTGCTGCTTCTCGGCAGCCTGATCCTGACGTTGTTCATCGGCGGTCTGCCCGCGTTCCGCCGCTTTGGTGTGGGCTTTCTCACCTCCACCGAATGGGATCCGGTGCACGAGGTGTTCGGTGCGGCGGTGTCAGTCTACGGCACCCTGCTAACCTCGATACTGGCATTGGCCTTCGCCGTGCCTCTCGCATTCGGCATCGCCTTCTACCTCACCGAGTTGGCGCCATCGTGGCTGCGCCGCCCGGTCGGCACCGCGATCGAACTGCTCGCCGCAGTGCCCTCGATCATTTACGGTATGTGGGGCTTCTTCGTCATCGTGCCGATCATGTCGCAATACGTCGAGCCGACATTGATTGACACCTTCGACGGCGTCCCGGTGCTGCAGGATCTGTTCGCCGGCCCGCCGTTCGGCACCGGTCTGTTTACTGCCGCCATGGTTCTCGCGGTCATGGTCATCCCATTCGTCGCCGCCACCATGCGCGATGTGTTCGAGACAGTGCCTCCGGTGTTTAAAGAGTCGGCGTACGGCGTCGGCTGCACGACATGGGAGGTGATGCGCTCGATCGTTCTGCCGTACACCCGCGTTTCCGTGGTTGGCGGCATCATGCTGGGCCTTGGCCGCGCGTTGGGTGAAACCATGGCGGTCACCTTCGTCATCGGCAATGCCGACCGCATCTCCGGCAGTTTGTTCGGCTCGGGCAACACCATCGCCTCGATCGTCGCCCTGGAATTTCCCGAGAGTCCGGCAGGAAGTTTGAAACTGGCATCGCTGCTGGCACTGGGGTTCATTCTGTTCGTCATTTCGTTCATCGTGCTGGCAATCTCCCGCACGTTGCTGCGGCCGAAATTGAAGGTGTGAGATGAGCGCGAGCGCGACTGTCCATCCCGGTCCGGCCAAAGATCTGAACGTCGCGCGCAGCCTCGGGCGGCGGCGGCATCGCTCCAACCTGGTGGTCAAAGCGTTGTGCGTGATCGCCACCATGATCGGCCTGCTGCTGTTGGCCTCGATCTTGTTCACTTTGATCTGGAACGGCGCCGCCGGCCTGTCGCTCACGGTCTTCACCAACACCACCAAGCCGCCGGGATCGAACGGCGGATTGCTCAACGCCATCGTCGGTACTTTGATCCAGACCGGGATCGGCACGCTGATCGGCACACCGATCGGCCTGATGGTCGGCACCTACCTCGCCGAATATGGTGCGCATTCGGCACTGGCCAATGCGGTGCGCTTCGTCTCCGACGTTTTGCTGTCGGCGCCCTCGATCCTCATCGGCTTGTTCATCTACGAGTTGGCGGTGGAGCCCTTCGGCGGCTTTTCCGGAATCGCCGGCTGCCTTGCATTGGCCGTGCTCGTGATCCCGATCGTCGTGCGTACCACCGAGGACATGCTGCGGCTGATCTCCCCGTCGCTGCGTGAGGCGGCGGTGGCGCTTGGCGCGCCGAAATGGAAAGTGATCGTGCTGATCTGCTATCGCGCGGCGAAGGATGGCATCATGACCGGTATCCTGCTCGCCATCGCCCGCATCGCCGGCGAGACCGCGCCGCTGCTCTTCACCAGTCTGGGCAATCTGAACTGGTCGATCGGTCTGGGATCACCCATGGCCAGCCTGCCGGTGACGATCTACCAATACGCCGGGTCAGCGTTTCAGGACTGGGTCCAGCTCGCCTGGGTCGGCGCACTATTGATCACCGTCGGGGTATTGGCCCTCAACATTGCTGCGCGTTTTGCGCTGCGTGGCAGGAGCTGAACGGAATGAGTACGACAATGAGCGGTCAGCAGGAACAACACAACAACCGCGGCGGGGTCCAGGTCCACGCCAACACGGCGCTCAACGAGGCAAAGATCTCGATCGAGAACGTGGATTTTTTCTACGGCGAGCACCGCGCACTGAAAAGCATCAATCTTGACCTGCCTGATCGCCAGGTGACTGGCATGATCGGTCCATCGGGCTGTGGCAAGTCAACGCTGCTGCGCGTGCTGAACCGGATGTACGACCTGTATCCCGGCCAACGGGCCACCGGCAACGTCATGATGGACGGCCACAACATCATTGCCCCCGATACCGACCTGAATTCATTGCGCTCTCGCATTGGCATGGTGTTCCAGAAGCCAACGCCGTTCCCGATGACGATCTACGACAACATCGCGTTCGGCGTGAAACTGCACGAGAAACTGTCGAAGTCGCAAATGGACGAACGGGTGGAGTGGTCGCTGACCCGCGGCGCGTTGTGGACCGAGGTCAAGGACCGATTGCAAACCTCGGCGATGGGTTTGTCCGGCGGCCAGCAGCAACGGCTTTGTATCGCGCGCACCATCGCGGTGCGACCCGAAGTCATCCTGCTCGATGAGCCGACCAGCGCGCTCGATCCAATCAGCACCTTGAAGATCGAGGAACTGATCGACGAACTGAAGCACGACTTCACCATTGCGATCGTGACGCACAACATGCAGCAGGCCGCGCGCTGCGCCGACCAGGTTGCATTCTTTTACATCGGCGAAATGGTGGAGGTCGCTCCCGCAGCGCAATTGTTTACCGCGCCAAAGGAAAAGCGGACACAGGATTATGTGACGGGCCGGTTCGGCTGATCCAGGCCCGCCGGTTTACAAAGGAATACGAAACCATGTCGGAACAGTCCGAGCACCTCGTCAAGAGCTTCGATCAGGACCTGAAGCGGCTGACCGACATGCTGATCCGCATGGGCGGGATCGTCGAGAATCAGGTGGCCCTTGCCTCTGAAGCGGTCATGGAACGCAATGCCGAGGCGGCCACACGGACAGTTGAAGAAGACGTGAAAGTTGACGCGCTGGAACGCGAGGTCGATGCCTTCGTCATCCGCATGCTGGCGCTGCGCCAGCCGATGGCCGCCGATTTGCGCCACATCGTTGCCGGGCTGAAAATCACCGGCGATCTGGAACGGATCGGCGATTACGCGGCCAACGTCGCCAAGCGCAGTATCGTTCTGGCGCAGTTCCCCGCGCCCTATTCGATGGGCGGGCTGGCACACATGCTGGTTCTTGTGCAGGGGCAACTCAAATCCATCATCGACGCCCTCGGCTCCAACGACAGCGACAAGGCGATCGAGGTCTGGCGTTCCGATCGCGCCGTCGACGATATCTATAACACAATATTTCGTGAACTGATCACCTACATGATGGAAGACCCGCGTAATATCACACCGTGCACGCACCTGCTGTTCATTGCCAAAAACCTGGAACGAATCGGCGATCACACCACCAATATTGCCGAAACGATCTACTACGCGGTGAAGGGCGAGGTGATCCCGGATGTGCGGCCGAAGGGGGATACCTCGGCCTATGCAGTGGTACGGCCGAAAGAATGAAGGGAACAGTAGACCATGCCTGACGGTCTCTCAAGCTTGCCAAGACCGCTGGTTCTGGTGGTGGAAGATGAAGCGGCGATCGCAACAATGTTGCGCTATAACCTGGAAAAACAGGGCTATCGCGTGTCCGAAGCCTCCGATGGTCAGGAAGCGCTGACCCGGATCCAGGAACAGCAGCCAGATATCGTGTTGCTGGACTGGATGTTGCCGCTGATGTCCGGCATCGAGGTCTGCCGGCAAATTCGCAGGAAACCGGCGACCCGCGATCTGCCGGTCATCATGGTGACCGCTCGCACCGAGGACCAGGATGCGGTGCGTGGCCTGAACACCGGTGCCGATGATTACGTCACCAAACCATTCAACATCGACTCGCTGCTGGCCCGTATGCGCGCGTTGTTGCGGCGGTCGAATGCGGTGCCGGAAAAGGGCCAGCTGGCATTTCACGACATCGAAATGGACCTGTCGTCGCACCGGGTCAGCCGCAACGGCCGACGGGTGCATCTGGGCCCTACCGAGTTCCGGCTGCTTGAATTCTTCATGCAGCATCCGCGCCGTGTGTTCTCCCGCGAGGAGTTGCTTGACGCGGTCTGGGGCCACGATATCCATGTCGAACCGCGAACCGTGGACGTGCATATCAGGCGTTTGCGGAAGTCGATGAATATCGAAGGCGAGCTGGACGTAGTTCGCACAGTGCGTGCTGCCGGTTACGCGTTGGACACCGAGCCGATCTGACCTCTGCTCCGATCCCCCGGGCTTTGCGACCGACCGCGGGTAAAGTTCTGCCCGACGCGGGGTCAATGCCCCGCGTTCGCACCGGAGAAATCCGGCGCCGCCACCCCTGACGCCGCAAGTTGCCGGACCAGCGCAGCCTGCAACGCTGCGAGGCCCGCTGTAGTCTTTGCCTCGGCGCGTGCGACCAGCACCGCCTGGGTATTGGACGCCCGCAACAGCCACCAGCCGTCATCGGTCAACACGCGCACGCCGTCGGTTTCCGTCACCTTGGCACCTTCCTGGCGCAGGCGGGCGGCAACCTCCTCAATCACCTGGAATTTGCGCACGTCGTCGCAATCGAAACGAACTTCCGGGGTGTTGACAACCTGCGGCAGCGCCTTGCGAAATTCCGATAACCGGCGACCGGATCGCGCCAGAACGCCCAAGGTCCGGACCGCGGCATAAAGCGCATCGTCGAAACCGTACCATTTATCGGCGAAGAAAATGTGGCCCGACATTTCGCCGGCGAGCGGGCACCCAGTCTCCGCCATTTTCGATTTAATCAGCGAATGACCGGTCTTCCACATCAGCGGCACGCCGCCGGCCGCTGCGATTTCGTCAAATAAAACCTGGCTGGCCTTCACGTCGGCAATGATCGTAGCACCGGAGTCCGAGCGCAGCACGTCGCGCGCCAACAGCACCATCAGCTGATCGCCGAACATGATCGTTCCGGTATCGTCAACCAGGCCGATGCGGTCTGCGTCGCCGTCAAACGCTATGCCAATATCAGCGTGTTGCGCGTGCACCTCGGCGATCAGTTGCTCGAGGTTCTTCGGCACCGTGGGATCCGGATGATGCGCCGGGAAGGTGCCGTCGATCGTGCCATTGAGCACGGTATGCTCGCCCGGCAAATGCCGGACCAAGGCGGCGAGCACATCGCCTGCCGCGCCATTGCCGTTATCCCAGACCACCTTCAGCTTGCGATCGCGGCCATCCCAGTCGCGCAGCAATCGCTTCGTGTAGTCTTCCTCCATGTCGATAATGCGGGTCGCGGCCGAGGTTTCGGCGACCACGTCACCCTCACGCGCCATGCGGCCAATGTCCTGGATTTGCGCACCGAAAAACGGCTTGCCGCCCAGTACCATCTTGAAGCCGTTATAATCCGGCGGATTGTGGCTGCCGGTGACCATGATCCCGCCGCCGGTCTCGTGTGTGGCAGCGGTGTAATACAGCATCGGCGTCGGACCTCGGCCAATGTTCAGCACCTGGATGCCGCTGGCGCGCAATCCGTTCGACAGTGCCTCGGCCAGTTCCGGGCTGGACAAACGGCCGTCGTAACCGATCGCGGTGGTCTTACCGCCGGCTCGCGCAACGATCGAGCCAAAGCAGCGGCCAACGGCAAACGCGTCATCGATCGTCAGTGTCCGCCCAACGATCCCGCGGATGTCATATTCGCGCAGCGAGGTCGGATCGAATTCGTGCCGAAAGCTCATGCGGTTCACCGGTACTTTGTCAGGAAACAACGCACGGCTTCCGACAGGTCCGGTCGCTTCAAGGCAAACGCGATCTGTGCCTCCAGGTATCCCACCTTATCGCCACAATCGAAACGTATGCCCTCGTAGCGCAGTCCATGGAACGGCTGCTGGCCGATCAATTTCGCCATGCCGTCGGTCAACTGGATTTCATTGCCGGCGCCCCGTTCGAGGGTTTCCAGATAACCGATCACTTCCGGCATCAGAACGTAACGCCCGATGATTGACAAGGTCGACGGGGCCACGTGCGGCGCCGGCTTTTCCACCAGGCCGCGCACCTCGACGAGCCGCCCGTCGTCCGCGCCGGTCTGCAAAATTCCATAACGGCCGGTGTGTTCGCGCGGCACGTCGCAGACTGCCACAACATTACCTCCGGTGGCCACATAAGCGTCTGCCAGTTGCTTCATACAAGGCGTCTCCGACAAAATCAGATCGTCAGGCAGCAGGATAGCGAACGGCTCGTCGGCGATAAACGCTCTGGCGCACCAGATGGCGTGACCCAGGCCATGCGGCACCTGCTGGCGGACCGTTAACAAGGATCCAGGTTCAATGCGCATGGCGCTGAGTTCGGCCAGCGCCTCTTTGCGGCCGCGTTCCCGCAGCGTCGCTTCCAGTTCGAATGCGATATCGAAATGTTCGACCAGTGCAGTTTTGCCGCGACCGGTTACGAAACAAAATTGTTCGATGCCAGCCGCGCGCGCCTCTTCCACCGCATATTGGATCAGCGGTTTGTCGACCACCGGTAACATTTCCTTGGCCAACGCCTTGGTGGCGGGCAGGAATCGCGTGCCCAGTCCGGCGACGGGCAAGACAGCTTTGCGCAACTTTTTCGGCACCGATTCGTCTCCAGGTTCATGCCGTGGCTTGCAGCCTATGCGCCCGGCGATATTGTGGCACGGTTACAAGCTTGAACCTTTCCAACGCTTTATACAACCAAGAGTTGCCAGACTACCCCAATAAAACGTCACGCGCCTGATTGACTCGCGACGCCAGCCAGTCCGATCCGCCGGCGTCCGGATGAGCCGTGCGCATCAGCCTGCGATGGGCAGCGTGGATGGCGTCGGCGTCCGCTCCGGGCTTCAGGCCCAGTACTTCAAAGGCTTCCTGCCTGGTCATCGACGCACTTTGGCGCGGCGGAGGTGGCGGGGCCGTCGAGCCGAACCCACCGAAGGCGGCTTTGCCCTGGTGCCAGCGACGCCATAGCAGGGGGCCGACCAAAACCAGACCGCCCAGTGCCTGAGCCCCTCGCCCGCTGAGGAAAAGTAGCAATGCCAGTGCGATACCGCCAAATGCGGCGATCCATTTCAGCAGCGTGTAGATCGCCCCGACCGGCGCGCGCTCGAACGCCCGCAATCCCAGAAGCAGGACGGTCAGGATTGCGGTGCCAAGCAGGAGCCACAGCATGTCAGGTGTTCACACTCGGAAGGGGATCGTTCCGAAACCGGCCTGCGTGACATGGCCCCGCCATCGCATCACCGCAATCCCCTTACGCCTCCGCCTCCTGGGCTTCGACCACGGCAAGCGCACTCAGGTTGACGATACCGCGTGCGGTCACGCTGGGGACCACCACATGGATCGGTTTGGTCATGCCCAGAAGCATGGGACCGATCGGCAATCCGTCAGCCGCGGCCTTCAGCAGGTTGAAGCCAATGTTGGCCGAGTCCAGGTTTGGCATGATCAGCAAATTGGCAGTGCCGGTCAGTCGGCTGTCGGGCACGGCAGCATTGCGGATCGATTGCACCAAAGCGGCATCGGCATGCATCTCGCCGTCGATTTCCAGCCCAGGGGCTCGTTCCCGGATCATTGCCAGTGCCCGGCGCATCTTGCGCGCTGAATCCGTGTCGCTGGCACCGAAACTGGAGTGCGAGACCAAAGCGGCCTTCGGCATGATCCCGAAGCCTCGGACGGCATCGGCGGCGAGCAGGGTCATTTCCGCGACCTGCTCGGCGGTCGGGTCGAGCACCATGTAAGTGTCGCACAGGAACAGCACGCCAGAAGGCAGGATGACACAGGACAAGCCGTAAATCCGGCTGACCTCCGGCCGGCGGGGGATGATCGGCAGGATGTATTGAATTTGCCGCCACCAGGCGCCGGTGCCACCGCAAATCGCCGCGTCGGCCAGACCGGCATGCAACATCATCGCCGCTGCGACCGAGGGGCGATTGCCGACCCGCCGTTCCGCCGAGACCGGCGGCGTGCCGCGGCGTCCGACCAGACGCTGATACTCCGGCACCAGCGGCTGAAACACTTCGTGATCCTGTGCCGGATCGAGCACTTTCACGTCGCCGCCCGGGTGCATCCGCAGGCCCATATCCATGATCTTCGCCGCGATCACGGCATGGCGGCCCAGAAGGATCGGAAACGCTGTGCGGTCGTCAATCAGGGTTTGCGCAGCGCGGAGGATACGCTCGTCCTCGCCCTCGGCGAACACGACACGCTTCGGGTTGCGTGTGGCTGCTTCGAACACTGGGCGCATCAGCGAGCCCGAGCGGAACACGAACCGCTCCAGGTCGCGGCGATAGGCGTCGAAGTCCTTGATCGGGCGGCGGGCGACGCCGGATTCCATGGCAGCCCGCGCCACGGCCGGGGCGATGTCGAGGATCAGCCGCGGATCGAACGGTCGCGGAATAATGTAGTCAGGCCCGAACACCGGTGCGGTTCCCCCGTACGCCGCGGCAACCACCTCGCTGGCCTCGACCCGGGCAAGGCCGGCGATTGCTTCCACGGCGGCAATTTTCATCGCCTCGTTGATAGTGGTGGCGGAGACGTCGAGCGCGCCGCGGAAGATGAACGGGAAACACAGAACGTTGTTGACCTGGTTGGGATAATCGCTGCGTCCCGTGGCAACGATGGCATCTGGGCGGTGGGTGCGGACGGCGTTTGGATCGATCTCCGGATCGGGATTGGCGAGCGCCAGGATCATCGGTTTGTCAGCCAGTAACGGCAGCCACTCGGGCTGCAGCACGCGCGGCGCGGACAGGCCCAGGAACACGTCAGCGCCCGCCAGCACATCCTGCAGGGTTTGCGCGTTGGTCTCCCGTGCGTATCGCGCCATATTCGCCAGCATGCCGGGCCGGTCGGCACGCACGACGCCTTTCACGTCGGTCAGCGTGACGTTTTCCACGCGCAGGCCCATGGAGACCAGCAGGTCGACACAGGCGAGCGCGGCGGCGCCTGCTCCGGATGTCACCAGTTTCGCATCGTTGAGCTGCTTGCCTTGCAGCAGTAAGCCATTGCGCACCGCCGCTGCGACGGTGATGGCGGTACCGTGCTGATCGTCGTGGAATACCGGGATGCCCATGCGGGAGCGCAGGTTTTGCTCGATTGCGAAACATTCCGGCGCTTTAATGTCCTCCAGATTGATCGCGCCGAAGGTCGGCTCCAACGCAGCGACGACATCGCAGAAGCGGTCCGGGTCAGAGGCGTCGACCTCGATGTCGAACACGTCGATGCCGGCGAACTTCTTGAACAGGACGGCCTTGCCCTCCATCACCGGCTTGCCGGCGAGCGCGCCGATATTGCCAAGGCCAAGCACCGCGGTGCCGTTGGAGATCACCCCGACGAGGTTGCCGCGGGCGGTGTAATCCCGCGCAGTGTCGGGATCGGCCTGAATTGCCTCGCAGGCCGCCGCGACGCCGGGAGAGTAGGCCAGCGCCAGATCGCGCTGGGTTGTCATCCGCTTGGTGGCCTCGATCGCCAGCTTGCCGGGCCGCGGATAGCGGTGGTAGTCGAGCGCAGCCTTGCGGAAATCTTCGTCCATTGAGGCTGTATGGCCGGACGATGACACCGATGCAACTCGGCGCATCGGACCCTATTGCCCGCCGATCTGGGCGATGCCTAATGTTCCCGTAGGGTTCACCCAATGGGAGACGTTGCATGGCCACCGATGTCAGCCAACTTGTCGATGCCGGCAACGGAATGATCAGCCGGCGGATTTTTATCGAACCGGAGATCTATGAGGCCGAGCAGCGGCAAATCTTCGCCCGTTGTTGGCTGTTTCTGTGCCATGACAGCCAGGTCTCGCGGCCGGGCGATTTCCTGACCACCTATATGGGCGAGGACCCGGTGCTGGTAGTGCGCGACACTGGCGGCACGGTGCGGGCGTTCCTGAATGTTTGCCGCCATCGCGGCAATCGGCTGTGCCGCGCCGATGACGGCAATGCCGCGAGCTTTATCTGCGCCTATCACGGTTGGACATTCGGCAATGACGGGCGGCTGACCGGGGTGCCGAACCAGCGCGAGGCGTATCACGGTGAGCTGAACCGCGACGACTGGGGACTTGTGCCGGTGGCGCAACTGTCGAGCTACAAGGGGTTGTGGTTCGCTTCATTCGATCCGAAGGCGCCGTCGTTGCGCGAGTATCTCGGCGAAATGGCCTGGTATATCGACACGTTTGTCGATCGCCGCGAGGGCGGGATCGAAATTCTGGCGACGCATAAATGGGTCATGCCGTGCAACTGGAAGTTCCCGGCGGAGAACTTCGGGGGCGATGCGTACCACGTGCAATGGAACCATTTGTCGGCGGTCAAGGTCGCATTCAGCCGCGGTGCGACGGCAAACGCGAACAATGCGGGACGCATGGTGTCACCGGGCAATGGCCACGCGCTGATTTGCATCGGTCCGGACGAGGTTGGTGACGCGCCCATGCCGGAAATCGAGAATTATGAACGAGCGATCGCGGCGGAGGTTCGCGAGCGTCTGGGCTCGCGCGCCGGGTTGATCAATCCGATCGTGGGGACGGTGTTTCCGAATTTCTCGCTGTTGCGTGGCACGTCGCGAACGTTTCGGGTGTGGCAGCCGCGAGGCCCGGAGAAGACCGAAGTGTGGTCGTTCGTGTTCATGGATGCGGCGGCGCCGGCGGAGGTCAAACAGGCGATCCGCAAGGCGGGGATCAGGGGGTTCAGCCCGTCGGGATCGTTCGAGCAGGACGATATGGATAACTGGCAGGAATGCACACAGACGTGCCGCGGGGTGATGTCGCGTCGCATGCCGCTGAATACGCAAATGGGGCTGGGGCACGATCATTTCGATCCGGCTCTGGGCGCATGGGTCAGCGATTATCGGTTCAGCGAGAGCAACCACCGGCAGTTTTACAAGCGCTGGTCGGATTTGATGGCGGCTTCCGACTGGGATGCATTGGCGCCCGCGCCGGTGCGGGAGGCTGTGCATGCCTGATGAACGTCTGATCCGTGAGGTCGAGCAGTTTGTGTTTTACGAAGCGCGACTGCTGGACAGCGGGCGGTTCCACGAATGGCTTGGGTTGTTCACCGACGACGTGCACTACTGGATGTCGGGCCGCAGCAATCGTTATCCGCGGTCGAGCAAGGCGATCACCATGCTCGATCCGCATCGATACGATGAGCCAGAGGCGGATCAGCGCGGGCTGTTCGACGAGGACATCAAAACCCTGACCGCGCGCGTTGCCCGATTGGATACCGGCATGGCATGGGCGGAAGATCCGCCGTCATGGACCCGGCACTTGTTCACCAATATCGAGGTAGTGCCAGGGGATTCCGAGGTGACGGTGTTCTGCAATTTCCTGGTTTATCGCAGCCGCGGGGAGAGAGAACAGGATTTCTATGTGGGAGCGCGGGAGGATTTACTGCGACGGGTCGATGGCGAGTGGAAGATCGCTCGGCGCGGATTGACGTTGGATCAGAATGTGCTGACGGCGAAGAATTTGAGTATTTTCTTTTGAACGCAGCCCGTCATCCCCGGTGAACGCAGCCCGTCATCCCCGGTGAACGCAGCCCGTCATCCCCGAGCTCGTCCCGGGGACTACATGCGGCACGGTGCTGGATCAGGTCCCCGGGACAAGCCCGGGGATGACGAGGGGGTGGTGTTTATTCCGCTGCGGCCTTCTGCGTGGTCAGGTCCGTCGAATACCGCAGATGCACCGGCGCGTTGGCTTCCCACGGATCTTTCAGGCCGAGTTTCGCACCGTAGTCTTTGATTTCCGGCACGACCTCCTTGAACAGCAGTTCGATGCAGCGTTTGCGATCAGTAGCGCTGACCGTGCCGTCGTTGCCCCAGATGCCCATGATTCCTGGGCGGGTATTCTCGACAATGTATTTCAGCTTTTCGATCACCTGCTTCGGCGTGCCGGCGACGATCATGGTACTGGCGAGCTGGTCCTCGAAGGTCGGCGCGCCGCGGGGGTTCTTGGCGCGGCCGGTGGCGAATTCGACAAAGCCGCGGCGGCCGGAGGGCGAGAAATAGCCCGACGGATTAGCCCAGACGGGATGCGCGAGGCCGGTGAACTCGCCCTGCATCCACATGAACTGACGGGCGTTTTCCAGCGCCTTTTCCTCGGTGTCCTGAACGTGCACGCGGATGAGATAGCCGAAGTTCTCCGGACCGGCGACGTAACCATTTTCCGCGGCGGTTTGCGAGTAGAGTTTGAAGATTTCCTTGGTGTGGTCGATCGCGGTGTTCAGGGCAATGTAGGGATACCGTTGCTGGGCGGTCCAGATGATGGTTTCCTTTGACAGCACGCCGGGAACCCAGACTCTCGGATATGGTTTCTGCAAAGGAACGGCCCAGGGATTGACGACGCGATGTTGGTAGTGGGTGCCTTCCCAGCGGAACGGGCCGGGTTCGGACCAGATTTTCTGGATCAGGTCGTGCGCCTCGATGAAGCGCTCGCGGTTGAAGGCGGGGTTAACGCCGGAGGCCAGTTGCTCCTGACCACCGCCTCGCACGAATCCGGGGACCAGGCGGCCTTTGGAGATCATGTCGATCATGGCCAGTTCCTCGGCCATGCGAATTGGGTTGTCACACAACGGCAACGGGTTGCCGAGGATGACTATTTTTACCCGCTTGGTGGTGGCGGCGAGGATGGCGGCGAAAATGTTGGTTTTTGCCTGCATGCAGAACGGCGCATTGTGATGCTCGTTGAGCATGATGCCGTCGGCGCCGCAGTCCTCGGCGAGGATGTAGTCTTCCAGGTATTCGTTATACAGCCGGCTGCCGGCGACGGAGTCGTAGTAGCTGTTGGAGAAGTTCAGCGCGGTGGCGCCGAAATCGAGGCCGGCCTTGGCGTCGTAGGCGGACATCGGCTGCTCGGTGAAATACATGATGTGCATGAGGGCGATCCTCCTTCAGGCGGCGTTGATGAAGTCGGTGACGAGCTTGGCGACCTCGGCGGGTTTTTCCATCTCGGCGAAGTGGCCGCATTCGCCGATGGTGGTCATGGTCGCGTTGCGTAACGCTTTGGTATAGACGTGACCGGCGCTGATCGGGACGATCTGGTCATCGTCGCCCCAGATGAGCAGGGACGGTGTGCGCACGCCGCCGAGCAGATGCGGCAGGGTCTGGCTGTACATGTAGGGTTTCCACGCAGTGCGGAAGCACATCTCGCGGCAGATGTCCCACTGTTCCAGTTGGTCGGTATCGACCTGGCCATAGACGCGGTGGAACGCGTCGCGGTTGTGGAAGCCGGCCTGCGGATAATCCAGATAGGAAACGATCGCCTGGTCGTAGATGTAGCCTTCGGGCGGCTTGATGCCCATGGGTCCGACCAGCGCCATCCGGCGGTAGGAGCGTGGGGACTGGCTGACCATTTCGGCAGCGATCCAGCCGCCGAAGCCGAGGCCCACGAGGTTTACGTCGTTGACGCCCAGATCGGCGAGCAACCAGGTGGCCATGGCGGCCATGTCTCGGGGGTGGCGCAGCCATTCGGGGCGTTCGGATTTGCCCCAGCCGGGGAGATGCGGCACGAGGACGTCGAACTGTTCCGCCAGCGAATTGTAAAACGGCAGGCTGTCAAGGGTGCCGATGTCGTGATGCAGCACGAGCACGGTTTTGCCGGAACCGGCTCGCGACAGGTGCATCTTGCTTCCCGCGATTTCTGCGGTGGAGTCTTTCCAGGTTGCGGCCATGCGTTGTCCCTCCCATGGGGCGTCTGTGGGAGGGAGGATACTCACGGGTAGCGTGGTTGTCCAATGGGTAGGGACGCGGCCAGTTGAAGGGAGCGGATAACAAACCTCATGCTTGGTAGAAACGACGCGCCACCCGCGCAGCCTCATCTGGCAGCTTAATGGCGAGCCACGCTTCTTGTGCTGCCCGCACATGGTTGTCTCGCTCGGCACCAATGGTTACGGTTGCAATATCTTCATGGGATAGCGCAACATTGTCGATGCGATGGATGCGCTCGTTCAGCTCAAGCGCTACTTCATACCATTTCTGGGCGGTTTCGCAATCCCGTTCCTCGTTTGCAATGTCCCCGATCCCAGAAATACAGTCAGCTTCGCCGAGGACTTCACCCGCACGTTGGAAAAGCGAAAGAGCTTCCTCGTAGCGCGACCGCGCAATATCATGATCCGAATTGGCCATTGCGTTATCGCCCAGGCCTTTGATGCAATTTGCTTCTCCAATTACGTCTCCCACGCGACGAAACAGAGATAGCGCTACTTCGTAATGAGATCGAGCCAAATCGTGTTCCAGGCGGGCTTGCGCGACGTTGCCCAGACGCCTTATGCAATTGGCCTCGCCAAGCACGTCACCCGCGCGACGATACATTGCGAGTGATTCCTCGTAACGCGATTGTGCGACATCGTAATCCAATCGGTCTTGTGCGATTGTGCCAAGACGCCTGATGCAGTTGGCCTCGCCGACGATGCTTTCTGCGCGGCGATATAGTGTCAGTGCTTCCTCATAGCGCGACCGAGCCGGCTCGTGTTCGGAGCGTTCCAGAGCAAGGTCACCAAGGCCCTTGGTGCAGTTGGCCTCCCCCATCACATCTGTAATTCGGCGATAAAGTTCCAGTGCCTCCTCGTATCGCAACCGTGCGGACTCATGGTCCGTTCGGATCATTGCAATATCAGCCAGACCTTCGAGGCATCTCGCCTGGCCGCGAACATTGCCAGCCACACCACACGCCGCGGCAAGCGATCCCAAAGACCTCAGCGAGCCCATGCCGCTCAATCGGAGTGCCTTTGACAGACCCCTGGTGGACGCAATCGCGGCATCAAGGTCCTCTCTGACAATGGCCAAATCAATTGCGGCATCGATGTTGGGGAACTCAGGCACCAGCCGTGGAAGGGCCTCGTCGCCATCAAGGTATCCCGCGCGAGCGCCGAGTTCCCTCGCGATTGTGAGATAGCGAAGATGCCACTCTGTATCGTCCCCGGTTGGCCGCAGCTCGCGGCGCGCGTAGTCTCGCACTGGCGGTAGCATGTCGAGGCGCCCGGTGCGCATAAAGGCCAGGCCCACGCTCTGAACTTGCTCACGCGCGTTAAATGCATCGGCTCCCAGCAGGGCGTGCCTGTCGTCATCGGCGATGCCCGCGGGCAACTGGCCCAGAAGGCGGAACAGCCGGCGTCCCGCCTCGCCCATTCGCGAGGATTGTAAGGAGAACTTGATCGACTGCGGCACTGAGGTCAGCCGGCCCGGAGCGGCCCCTGGCAAATGGGCCACCGAGGTGCCGGCCGCCAACCATTCGGTCCATAGCTCGGCGAGGCTATCGTGCCGTGCCGCACGGCGGGCGGTAAGGCAAATTGCCAGCGGCACACCGCCCAGGGCCGCGAGCAGGGCAGGCAGGTGCGGGTCATCGCCGGGGATTTTCTCGGCGATGGCGAGGAACAAGGTTTTGGCGTCATCGGGAGACAACGGATACATCGTGTGACGCAACGACCAGCGTACGCCGCCCACCGCCTCATCGCCGCGGAACGAGGCGAGCAGCGCCAGATCGGTAATGGCGGCGAGACGCGCCAGGCGTTGCTCGATCGCCATCGGATCACCGCCCCACGGTGTCTCCAGATTGTCCAACACCAGCAGCCCCCGCTCCTGGGCCAGCCGGTTTATGCCTGCATC
The DNA here is from genome assembly GCA_049519555.1 of Acetobacteraceae bacterium. Classification (GTDB taxonomy): domain Bacteria; phylum Pseudomonadota; class Alphaproteobacteria; order Acetobacterales; family Acetobacteraceae; genus Rhodopila. The sequence goes on along the minus strand of JBEKQQ010000102.1, from coordinate 1,163 downwards.
GAACCCGTGGGTCGGGTCCAGGCCAAGGGCCAGGAGGATGGCTGCGTCGAACGTGTCCCGGTCCGTCGCAGTTTCCAGTTCCACGAACCAGCGGCGATACCTGAACCGGGCGATGACCATTTCGTGGTTCGCGGCCTGTTGCGTCAGTGTCGTTTTGCCGATGCCGCCCGGACCCTGGACGAGAACGGCGATATGCGGATCAGCGGCGACCAGCACGGCGACAACAGCCTTCACGTCGCCGTCCCGGCCGAAACAACGGTCGGGCAATGGGATGGTGGCCACAGACGTAGCTGGTAGCGGCGCAGAGGTGGGGAGCACAATGGGTTCCGCGACGGTTACATGTTGCTTCAGCCGCTCCGCGACAATGTGTTGCAGATCATTGGCAAGTTTCCGTTTGAATGCATCCAGCCCATCGTATTCGCTGAAACCACCCTTCCAGGAGCCATCCGGGTATTTGAACCGCCCGACAAAGTCGTCGACGCGGTCGAGCTGTTGCAGAGCCTCATCGCGGAGTGGGCCACGCGCGAGATTGATCCGCGGTGGATCCGTTCGCCGGTACACCAGGATATCCGGCCGCGGCTTCGCATCGAACGCGTTCTCGTATTCCCATTCCGTGCCGGACAAGTAATGGCTCCCGTCCGGTCGAACCAGCGAAGCGGGGTCAAGATGCGTGCCGAGCCGTCCCCACAAAATGACGATCACGATGTCGCACTCTGCTGGCTTACGTTTGAACCGGATCACCGCCTCCTGCGGCGTCAGGTGCGCGGGCATCGGCACGCTGGCGGCGGGATGGTCCCAACTCACCACATCGAACGCAACCTGACGCGGCAGAAAGCTGGACTTCGGCAACACCGTTTCCAGGTAGTGGCGGACAAACTCCCGCTCCTCCCCGACGTCGCCCGGCGAGGCGAGAAAGACGTGCACCAACACCGCGTGACGGTCGTCCGCCATTGTCGATACTCTCCCGAGACAGAGACTTTACTCGACCCTCCGGCCCAGGTCACGTTGCTTTCACGTGGGGCATGTGCGCCCCACGTTGCGACGCCCGATCGCCCTGTGCCACCCTCCCCCGATCCAAGGGAACGTCGCATGATCAACAAATTCGTCCCCACGATCGCCGAGGCGATGGCGGGCATTCCAGACGGCGCCACCGTGCTGGCCGC
>JBEKQQ010000101.1:0-21862 GCA_049519555.1 Acetobacteraceae bacterium | reverse complement strand
GCGGGATCGTCGTTACCGCGTCAGGCGACAACGGGCCGCCGCCGGCCAACATCGCTGATCGCGAACATTTCCGCGTCCAGGCCAACACCAACGAAGACCGGCTGTTTATCAGCGTTCCCGTGATCGGTCGGACAACCGGCCGGCTATCGATCCAGTTCACCCGCCGGATGGTTAATCCGGACGGCTCGTTCGCCGGTGTCGCGGTCATATCGTTCGACCCGTTCGTCATCAGCGAGTTCCGCAATGGCGCGCAGCTGAATGGCGGCTTCACGATGCTGGTCGGCGACGACGGCATCATCCGCGCCGCGCAACCTGACACAACATTGATCGGCAAGACGTTTGCGGATGCCGGCGTGCTGCACAAAATTCGTGCGGCGGGCAACCGACCGTTGGCATTCGGCAGCGCAACCGATGACGCGATTGTCAGTTATCGAACCATCGCCGGCTATAAACTGTTCGTCGCCTCTGGCCTGCCGGCGAGCGCCGTCTTTGCTCTGTATGACCGTGAACGCCGGGTTGTCTTGCTGGCCGGCACGGTATTGTCGCTGACTGTGCTGTTGGTCGGCGCGATCATGCTGCGCCAAAGCCGGAAACTAACACGGTTTCATCAGGCCTTGCTGCTGACCACGGACAATATCAGCCAGGGCATTCTGATGATCGACCAGCGGCGGCGCATGCCGGTGGTGAACCGGCGGGTGGCGGAACTGCTCGGCTTACCGGTGGAGCTGGCCACTCCCGGCGGCGATTTCGATGCCGTGGTGGAATGGCAGCAACAGCACGGCATCGCGACCGCCGTGGTTGACGGTACGATCGACCCGGACGTGGCGTTCTACGAGCGGGCCGGCGCCGATGGTACCGTGCTGGAAGTCCGCACCAACGTATTACCCAACGGGAGCGCGGTCCGCACGTTCACCGACGTGACCGAACGCAAACGCATCGAGCGCGAAATGGCCGATGCGCGGGATGCCGCGCAGGCCGGGGTGCGCGCACGCACCGAATTCCTCGCCGTCATAAGCCATGAAATCCGCACGCCGATGAACGGGATCATCGGCGCTGCCGGTCTGCTGCAGGACATGCGGTTGGACGCCGAGCAACGCGACTATGTCCGCGTCATCCGTGAATCCAGCGACCATTTGGCATCGCTCATTCAGAATATCCTGGATTTTTCCCGGCTGGATGGGGGACGCCTGGAACTGGAGGCGGTCGCCTTCGACCCACGCGCTCTGATCCAGAGCACCATTGCGATGTTGGACGGCCAGGCGCGGGCCAGAGGATTGACCCTCACCGCCGGCATCGCTGAGGACCTGCCGCCCAGGGTGGTTGGCGATCCGTCACGATTGCGCCAGATCCTGGTGAATTTGATCGACAATGCGATCAAATTCAGCAACGCGGGTAGCATAACGGTCGGCGTCCGCATGGTCGCCTCCGACCTGCAAACCGCGACCCTGGACATCGTAGTCATCGACAGCGGCATCGGGATCGATGCGGCCAGTCAACAGAAGTTGTTTTCCGCGTTCACCCAGGTCGATGGCTCAATTTCCCGCCGGGTCGGGGGTACCGGCCTGGGCCTGGCCATTTGCCGGCATCTTGTCACGCTGATGGGCGGCACAATTGACGTCGACAGCACGCCGGGACAGGGCAGCACGTTCCGTTTCGACATTCGCCTGCGCCGCGCGCCGGCGGAGTTGATGGTGAAACAATCGGATCAGAATACTGCCAGCCCTGTACGGCACCTGAAAGTCCTGCTCGCCGAGGACAACCCTACCAACCGTCACGTCGCCACGCGCATGCTGACCCGATTGGGACATACGGTCGACGCGGTGGAAGATGGCGCGCAGGCGATCAGTGCAACGGCGACCGGCGACTACGACGTCATCCTCATGGACGTGATGATGCCGGAGGTGGACGGACTGGCCGCGACACGGACGATCCGGGCCGGGGCGCCACCCCGCTGCAACATCGTGATCATCGGCCTGACTGCCAATGCACTGCCGGCGGATCGGGAGGCCTGTCTCGCCGCCGGCATGAACGATTTCGTGACGAAACCGGTTACATTGGAACGGTTGCGCGTAGCGTTGGAGCAGGCCTCCGTTGCGGATCCTGTGCGGCCGAAGGAGCCGGTGACTGTTTCAGCCACCGTAACATTGGATGCGGCTTTTCTGCACCGGCTCAGTCAGGACATCGGCACTGATGGAGTCGCCGAAATGATCCACATATTCCTGGAGGATGCGCCGGGTCGGATGGCGGCGATCCGGCGCGGCGTGACGAATGGCGCCAACCAGACGGTGCGGCGAGAAGCCCACGCGCTGGCCGGTGCTGCCAGTAACGTTGGGTTGTCGCGGCTGAGCGAGGCGGCCGGCGCACTGCAATTTGCCGTCGAACGCTCCGGCGTGAACGACGCCATGATCGAGACCGTTGCTGCCGCGTTGCGTGACAGCCTGCCGCTCGCCACCAACTGGGCCGAAGCCCACGAAGGGCTGGAGACATCCGGCGTGTAGGCGCGTTGGGGAGGTCGTTGGCGGTCAGATCGGGTGAATTCCGCGACCACGTCGCCCGAATGCGGAAGCTGATCGCATTTTCGCTGCCGCTTTGTTGCAAACTGCCGGCAGCGCCCCCGGTATTTACCCGTGGTTTTCTCCCCCGGTTTTCCTTGGGGCCAAAAATGCTCTAAGGTCCAGCCGCAAGGTAACAGGAGGACGCCCCATGATCATCGAGATGCGTACTTACACATTGCGGCCAGGCTCGATCGCCGAAGCCGAGAAGCGGTTCGGCGAGGCGCTGCCGGCGCGGGAAAAACACTCGAAACTCGCGGCCTTCTGGCACAGCGAAGTCGGCCCATTGAACCAGATCATCCACGTCTGGGGCTATGACAGTTTCGAGCACCGCACAGCAGTGCGCGCCGCGGCCTCGAAGGAAAAAGGCTGGCCGCCGAACATCCGCGAATTCGTGGTGACCCAGCAAAGCGAAGTGTTCATGCCGGCGCCGTTCTCCCCGCCGCTGGAGCCGAAGCAGGTCGGGCCGATCTTCGAAATCCGTCAGTACACCCTGGCGGCCGGCGCCATCCCCGGCATGATCGACCGTTGGGCTGAGAAAATCGAAGGCCGCCAGAAATTCTCGCCGCTGGTGGGCGCGTGGTACACCGAGTTCGGCGCGCTGAACAAATGGTGTCACATCTGGGCTTACAAGGATGCCAACCAGCGCTTCGAGGTGCGCGACAAGGCCCGCGCTGCCGGCGCCTGGCCGCCCGGCAGCCCGCCCGGCACGGTGGTGAGCCAGGTCAACGCCATCGTGATGCCGGCCTCGTTCTCGCCCATTCGCTGAAGTTAACATGGGCCGCGCCGGTGTTGGCGCGGCCCATCGCCTGACGGAGTGGCTCATGGCAAAGTTGGTCGCAGGATTTGGCTCCTCGCACAGTCCGATGTTGGCGTGCCAGGTCGAGGACTGGCTCGAACACGCCTTCCTCAACCGCGATCGCGCCCGCCAGTTCGTCGATTTCGACGGCAATCCGTGCCGCTATGACGATTTGCTGGAACGCGCCCCGGAAGATGCCGTCGCGCGCATTGAACCGGCTGTGCTGCGGCAACGCCATGCCAACATGCAGGCGGCAATCGCCCGGCTGCGCGATGATGTCGCTGCTGCGAAACTCGACGCCCTGATCATCATCGGCGACGATCAGGAGGAAATGTTCGACCACAGCAACATGCCGGCGATCGGCGTGTATTATGGCAAGACCATCACCAACGCTCAGGCATCTCCCGCCACGGCGCCGTTGGACCGGGCGCGGATGCGCATCCTCGAGCCGGATGGCAACGTCGATTATCCCTGCCACGTGCCCCTGGCGCACCATCTGATTGCATCGCTGCAAAGTGACGGTTTCGATTTGTCCGCGATGGCCAGGACGGCACCCGGCAAATTCGAAGGTCACGCAGTTTCGTATGTGCACCGATGCCTGATGGGTGCGGTGCCGATCCCGGTGGTTCCGGTGTTCCTCAACGCTTATTACGCGCCCAATCAGCCGTCGCCTTCCCGTTGCCTTGCGTTGGGTGAGGCGATAAGGCGCGCCATCGACGCTTTCGATCCGGGGTTGCGCATTGGCGTTCTGGCCTCCGGCGGCCTCAGTCATTTCGTCGTCGATGAGGCGTTCGACCACGCGGTGATCGACGCGTTCAAACGCCACGATCTGGCATTCTTCCGCACCGCGCCGTTGCACAAGCTAATGTCGGGTAGTTCGGAAATCCGCAACTGGATTTGCCTTGCCGGAGCAGTGGCCGACCTCGATCTCGACTGGGTGTCGTACACACCGGGTTACCGCACGCCGGCGTTGACCGGCACCGGACTGTGTTTCGCAAGCTTCCGCGCCAACGCCTGATCACGGGAGCCTGATCATGAAAGCCGGCACTGCAATCAGCATCCTCGCCCAACCCGGCCGTCCCGACGCGGCGCTTTATCATGAGCATATGGCGTTGGGCGATCTGGCCGAACCGCTGGGATTCGATTCGCTGTTCGCGTTGGAGCATCATTTCACCGGCTACTCGATGTCACCGGCGCCGTTGCAGTTGCTGAGTTATTACGCCGGCCGCACGCATAAGATCACGCTTGGCACCTGCGTTATCGTGCTGCCGTGGCACGATCCAATCCGCGTCGCCGAGCAGATTGCGCTGCTGGATATTCTCAGTGGCGGACGCACGCTGATGGGATTCGGCCGCGGGGCCGCCACTGCGGAATATGACGGCTTTCGGATTCCGATGGGCGAAGCGCGCGGCCGGTTTTTGGAATCAGCCCAGTTGATCATTAAGGCGTTGAGTAACGATAGTTTCGAATGGCAGGGGGAGTTCTATCAAATTCCCCGGACTTCGATCCGGCCGCGTCCCATTTCACACCCGGAACGGCGGTTCCACGCCTCGGCAGTCAGTCCGGAGTCTGCCGAACTGATGGCGCGGCTTGGCTTCGGCATGTTGATTGTCATGCAAAACGAGTGGCCGAAGGCGGCGGAGGATGTGCACCGCTACCGTGCGATCACCCAAAGTGTCGGTCATACGCCGAAGCCGCCGATCATCCTGACCAACGTCGCCTGCGCTCCGACGCGAGACGAGGCCCGCAACTGGGCGATGCAATACCTCGGGGAGAAGTGGGATTCGATTGATAACCACTACCATTTCTCGGATGGGCATCTGTCCACGGTAAAGGGATACGAATCATACGGCAAGCTGGCGAAGACCTACACCAAGATGAAGGACCCGACGTTCCGTGCAAAAGCCACGGATTTCTACGTTAGCATCCAGATTGCCGGGACGCCGGACGATTGCATCCAGCAGGTCGCCGAATTGCGTCGGTTGACAGGCATGGATCATTTGGTGACCGAATTCTCCTACGGTTCAATGCCGCATCATCTGGCGGAACGGAACATGCGGCTGTTCGCCGATCAGGTGTTGCCGGTCCTGCAACGCGATCCGGCGTTCCAGGGTGAGATTGAACCAGCCCCGCTGGCTGTTGAAGGCGAAGCCGACCGGATGTTCGCGCCTGCATAACCAGGCGCGCTGCCTACGGCGATTCCGATTGACCGGCGCTACAGTTGCGCGTCAGGGACCAGTCCGCAGGGGTGGAGAACTGCCGAGAGGCCGTACTGCGCCACTCGGGCTGGCATCCGCTGGTGCATAGGGAGCGTCGCCGTTGTCTTCCATGGTGACCCTGAGGTTCGGATAGCCTTCCACATGAATGAACTTGCTCGCGACGGTCGGCGGATTGGAAGTCCGATCGATGCACGACACCGACCAGTTGCTGCCATTCATTCCGCCGGCTTTGGCAATGGCCGCCGAGCGCTTGACACTTCTGAGCACCCATCCCGGGGCGATGGTGTATTGTGCCGTCTTGCCGCCGCCACGGTAGACATGCAGAAACGCCAACTGTTTGAAAGTCGCGTTATATAACTCGTGATATTCGCAGCCGCCGTACTGGTCGCTGATGACGTAAGCATCGCCGGCGCCGTTGCAATGCACGACGCAGTAGCTGACCTCGTCCTGGACGGCAGGTATGAACCAGTAATTTACCAGTCCCTCGCCCGAGATCATCAATTTGTTGCCGACCCATGCTGCATTGCCGCGCTTTGGCCTGAAAACAGTATTGTCTTTTGTCACCGGAGGATTGGCCAGAAGGGCATCGCCCAAAGTGGACGTGTTTGGAGGGGTCACTAAATCGTTTACGACCGGAAGTGGCATGTTTTATCCTCTCCAACCCGATATTGCCAATTTGCCTGGGCCAACAGGAAATTATCGCGGCACAATAACCGCGAGCGCGCGGATTTGACAAGGTCGACGACAACCTGACCGGGCGAATCTCTTTGACCCGAGTTACATTTTGGTTTCATGCGCGCACAACCAGCGACGAAGCGCTGCTCAACGTCGGGCGAGCAGCGACCGAACCAGCACTGCGATGGCATCGATGGTTTTGCCGTTGCAAATCGCCCAATTAATCGAACCCGAAGGCTGGCTCAACCGGGCCGCAAGGACACTCCGATCAACTTCGCCCACCAAAAATTGCGGTGCCGACACGAACCAATGTCGCACCGCATTCGATGGCGATTTCGTAATCGGCGGACATCCCCATCGATACGACCTTCAACCCATGCCGCGCGGCACGATCCGCCAGCCAGGTAAAGTGTGGCCGTGGATCTTCATCGTGCGGCGGAATGCACATCAAACCGACCAGCCCGTCATCAAATCGTCCCTTGCAGTCGGCGATAAACGCATCGGCATCATCACGCGCAACGCCGGATTTCTGTGCCTCGCTACCGGTATTCACTTCGATCAGCAACGATGGTCGGCGGCCCTCCTTCAGCATCGCCGCCGCAATCGCATCGGCCAATCTGGGCCGATCCAATGTCTCGATCACATCGGCAATCCGCACCGCGTCGCGCGCCTTGTTGGTCTGCAGACCGCCGATCAAATGCAATGAGGTCCCCGGCAAGGGAAACTTTTCAGCGGCCTCCTGCACCCGGTTTTCGCCGAACACTGTCTGCCCGGCGGCCAGAGCGGCCTTAACCGCCTCGAGCGGCTTGGTCTTCGATACCGCAACCAACGTTACGTCCGCGGGCTTACGGCCGGCCTTGATCGCGGCGTTGGCGATCCGCTCACGCACCTGGCGCAAATTGTCGGTGATGGCGACGTCAAGCGTGATCATGCGCTTTGTCTCTCGGCGATGGCAGCTTCCAGGGCGACACCCTCCAACACGGTCTGCCGTCCGAACGTGATCCGTACCGGCCGCCAGGCCGGATCGGACGCGGCATCGGCGAGCGCTGATGCCAGGTCGGGTTCCATCAACAGGCCCTCCGACCCGTCGGCAGCTTCACGGTGCAGCAGATAGTAAATCGGCACGGAGCAAGCCATTGGCGGTTTCCTTCCACGCGTTCCGGTGCGACCAACGGAACGACGGCAGGAGATTGCTTCGCTTCGTTCGCAATGACAACGTCGATCACGTCCGCTGCGACAACGTCGATCAGGTGTGCTGCGACACCATCGATCAGGACCGCTGCCGCGGCGAGCCCAGAGCTGCCAACACCGACGGCACGAACACCAGGCTCGCGAGCAGCGTGCAGCCCAGACTGATCAGCAGCAACACGCCCATGCTCGCGGTTCCCGGGTGAGCGGACAACGCCAGCGAGCCAAACGCAGTGCCGGTCGTGAGCGCCGAAAACAGCACCGCCCGCGCCGTTGCCGAACCGAGCGGACCGGTGCGGCCGGCTCGCCAGTTCATGATGAAATAGACGTTGAACGATACGCCCACACCCAGCAACAGCGGCAATGCAATGATGTTGGCGAAGTTCAACGGCAAGCCCAGAAGCACGGCGACATAGAGCGTCAGCAACGCCGACAGGACCAGTGGCGCGGCCACCAGCAGCACATCCAGCGGCCGGCGCAAGATCAACGACAGAATCAGCAGGATCGCCAGCAGGGCACTGACCGCAGCGGTGCGAAACGCGTGCACGATGGTGGCGCTGGTCGAAACGATGGTGACCGCGGCGCCGCCCGCGTCGGGCGCAACCCGGGTCACGTCCGCTACGAACGCTGCCAGACCGCCCGACGCCCGCAGATCGGGTTTCGGCAACACCTGCAGCCGCGCTCGCCCATCGGGCAACACCCAGTCTCTGGCGATATCCGGCGGAATGTCCGCCAGTGTCACCGTACTGGCACTCATTGACTCCCGCAGATGGTCCAGTTGCAACGGCAGGAACCGGGTTAACGCGGCGTTGACCGCCATTGCCACAGCATCCGGCGCGTTGGTCAGCCCTTGCAGATCGGCGGCGACCGCGGCGAGCGGGCTATCCTTCGGCAGTTTCGGCAGCGCTGGTTCGATCTGCGACAGAGCGACCCGCGCCGCCATCCGCACCTCGTCTGCCGTGATCGGCGCGGCGGGGGGTGCGGCGGCCAGCGTTGCGGCCAGGATGTTTCGCGCATCGGCGATGATCGCGAGTTTCTTGTCCTGGTCCTGCGGCACGAAACTGTCGATGTCGCGCACCTGCGACACCGACGGCAGCGCCTTCAGTTGCTCGGCAAGCGCGTCGGCCGCCTTTATATCCGGCGCCACGATGTCAATCGTGTAAGGGTTCGTCACCGGGTCATTGATCAGGTCGCGCAAGGTGCGCATGGCCTCGGTGTTGGGGTTTTTGGTGTCCAACGGGTCGGAATCGAAACCCAGGCGCGGCGAGACCGCCAACGCGAGGGCGGCCAAAGCGACAAAGCCTCCCAGCAGCCACGCATGATTGGCCTGGATCCGCGCGTCCAATGGAGCGGCCCAGGAGAACCCAACCTCAGCGGCTTCGCTGCGTGGATTGAACAGGGAAATTGCTGCAGGCAGGAAGGTCAGTGTGCAGATGAATGCGATCAGCATGCCGCCACCGGCGATCAGTCCGAGCTCGGCAACGCCGGAAAACGCGGTCGGCACGAAGGCGAGAAACCCCGCCGCCGTTGCCAGCGCGGCGCAAAGGATTTGCGTGCCCGCCCGGGCAGCGGTCAGTTGCAACCCCTTCACCGCGTCGCCGGCGACGTGGCGGTATTCGCGGTAGCGGACGGCGAACTGGATGGCGAAGTCCACAGCGATGCCCACGAACATCACACCAAACCCGACCGAGACCAGATTGAGCGTCCCGACCGCGACCGAAGCGAACAACACGGTCAGCATCAGCCCAAGGCCGAGCGTCATTAAGATCGGCAAGATCAGCCGCCAGGTTCGCACCGCCAGGTACAGCCAAAGCGTGATCAGCACGACGCTGCCGATCATTCCTTGCACGGCACCTTGCGCCACGGTGGCGAACTCTTCGTCGGCCAGCGCCACCTGGCCGGTGATCCGCACCCGCGCGTCACCGGCCTTCACGAACTCCAACTGGCTGATGGCATGGCGCACCACCGCCGTCGCCTCGCCGCCCGGCTCCAGGGCGCCGAAATTCTGGTGTGGCTGGATCAGCACGAAGCGGTACTTGCCGGCGAGGTCGGCCAGACCGGAACCCAGCAGCTGCTGCCAGGATAATGGCTGCGGCTTGCCGGCCACGGCATCGGCCAGGGCGACATGGAACGCCTCGATGGCATCGTTATAGGGCTTCAGATCGGCCTCGCCCTTGGAGACACCGACGCCCATCAGCGCCAGCGCCGAAAACAGTCCGCGCGCCGTGGGGTCCGCCACCAGTTGCCCCAGAAACGGCTGGGCGTCGATCGTGCGGTCCATGATTGCGGTCAACTGCGGCAAATCGAGGAACAGCAGCCCATTCCTGTCGAAGAACGGCGAGGCATCGGGCCGGCGGACGGACTGAAAATGCTGGTGGTCCGGGGCCAGGGCGGCTGCCAGCTCGGCGGCAGTGGCGTCGGCCTCCTCCGGTTCCTTGGCATCGATCACGGCGACCAAAAGACCTTGGAATTGCGGGAAATCCTTGGCCATTTCGATGGCATTGCGGCGCCAGGGCAGCGTGTCGGAGAACATCTTGTCGGTGTCGGTGCTGACCCCAAGATGCGTCGCCGCCACGGCTCCCGCGAGGACAGCCAGCAGAAATCCGGCAAGCATGACAAGCAGAGCGTGGCGGCGGCTGGTTTCGACCAGGCCGGCAAGCAGGCGATTTAGCATAGGGGCACGGCGACTCGCGAAGGGAGGCCTCTGATAGTCGGTTGGTTTCGCCCGGTCCACCGGGGAACCGGTATCGCGGGACGCCGTGGGTGGGGGTTAGCCTTGCATCATCAGGCGGGCCAGTTTCTCCGGCTCGGTGAGCATCGGATAATGGCCCGTATCCAGTTCATGCCAGCTCGCTTTGAGGGTTTCGGCGGCGCGGCGCTGGTGGGCGACGGGCGGATTGACGCTCTGGCGGCACCAGATGACCGAGGCGGTCCAGGTTTGGTTCCAGAAACTGTCGAGCTTCACCGGGGCCTGGAGCACGGCGACCGGGTGCGGGGTGATGCGGTCGATGGCCCAGGATTTGATGGGCTCGGGGAGGGAGACGAGCATGCGGTTGGCGGCGTCTTCCCGCGAGGGGCCGGTGCCGAGCTCGGTGGTGACGGCGGTGGGACGTTTGACGTGGTCGGTGACGGCCTCGCCATTGAACAGCGCGAGGGCGTCGGCGAGGACGATGCGGCCGATCCTCGGGCGGGCGAGTTCGGCGACCCGGCAGGCGACCATGCCGCCGCAACTGGTGCCGACGAGAACGATGTCGTGCAGGTCCTCGAAGAACAACTGGTCCGCGATCTCGGCGGCGTGGGATTCGGTGTCGATGCCTGGGCGGAGCGAGAGGCGGCGCTCGGCGCAGCCGTCGAGGGAGGGGGCGAAGACGGTGTGGCCGGAGGCGCGGAGGTGCGGAGTAAGATACTGCCAGATCCAGCCGCCCTGGTTGGCGCCGTGAAGCAGCACGTAGGTTGCCATGTTGGTTGTTTCCCCAGTTGCGGTGACGGGTTGTCGCCGGTTGGGGGAAGGATAGACGAGGTGGGGGCGGTTGTTGAGGTCGTGGGGGCCCCAGGGCACGCGTCCCACTTCGGCGTGGGCTTGGCGTGCTGGGCCGAGGCACCAGTATTTCTGTACCGTTGTTTTAGGGGTTATCGGAGCGACCATCCTGGCTCCCCATTGTTTCGGCACGCTTCCGGTCTGTAATATACAAGATGTCGAGTAGGTCGAGGACAAGTATTTTGAGTGACGAGCCCTTAGATCCCGAGCTGAGTCTGCCGTTCCCGGTCGAGTTCGTAATCCGAGACACCCCACGCTCCCTCCAGGCGAGCAATGCCGGCAGGGAGCGATGGAAACAAAAGGTCGGCGCGGCGGCAAAGGTACACGCAGATAGCCTCAGAGACTTTTTTATGATCGACAAGCGTGCACTTGCCGCGACTATCTATTATTTTTCGCCGGCCCCATTGGAGGGTGACGTGGACAACATCGTCAAGTTGATTCTCGACGGTATGTGTAAGGTGCTCTACCCCGCCGACCGACTGATTGAGCGTGTTACCGTGCAGAAATTTGAACCTGGTATTTCCTGGCGGTTTCCTTCGCCAAGCACGACCCTTGACGCGGCATCTGTTACCGAGCCTCCGGTGATATACATACGGCTCGACGATGACCTTGGATGGAGAGAGGTAGCATGATACCGGAAAGCCAGTCTTGGGAGATGGGCGTATTGCGTAACCTGCGGGGGACCTACGAGGGTCGCGGGATGCGTTTTTACATCAATCCGCCACCCGATGTCGTTCCCGGTTTTCTCCGAGAGTATAGGCCTGACGCTATTGCGATAGGCCCAGACGGAAAAGGCATCGTATTTGAAGTAAAGAGTTACCGCACGCCCACGACGCAGGGGCAAATGGACGAGCTTAAAAGGCGCGTCTCTTCTCAGGATGGCTGGCAGCTTGAGATCATATACACAAACCCCGCGACTGACGAGACAAACGTTATTACGAAACCCACCGCCGAACAGATCGAGTCGCGCCTCGACGAGGTCGAGAAGCTGGAGCAGGCCGGCTACCACGAACCGGCGTTTCTGATTGCCTGGACTGTACTCGAATCGCTTGCGAGGCTTGCAATGCCTCCAGGCTCGACGGCCCAAGTGATAAGTCTGGGAGCTATTCAGGTCGTTCAGAGGCTTGCCGAGCTTGGATATCTGGAGAACGAAGAAGCCAGTGGACTCAGAGCGCTAGCGCGAGTACGAAACGCAGTGGTGCACGGCGATTTCTCTGTGAGAGTGTCCGCGAGTCAGGTAAAGACCTTTCTCGAGCGGCTAAAGGCGCTTCGATCAGAGATTGCTCATTCGACATCAACACAGGCGAGCGGGTGACGGACAGGTAATGTACGGATTGCGAACGAATTGTGTTATCCAGCACGCGCCGAGTTCGGGCGTGTCTTCCGCTCCGCCCATTCGACTCGTTTAGTCGCCACCGTCGGCCATGCAGCGCGCGACAGCTGCATTCACGCTGGAAGGTTATTCACTATTGAGGATAATTGAGGATAACTAATCTTCACGACGGACGCCTTGACACTTCGCTTCCTCGCCTTCGCAGCCCAGATAGACAAGGTTTTCACACCGGCGGCCCGGCGGAAAATCCATGAAGCGATCCGGCGTGCCCTGCCCGAGGCGTCGTGCCTGGAACTGGGCGTCATAGAGCCAGGCTAACCGAAGTCCATCGCCGCATTGACGAACGCCTCAGGCGTCTCGAACAGGTGAAGGCGCTGATCGACGAGACCCCGCCCGATCCCGTGCTGCGCGGAACCGATGTCCCGGTCCACGTCGTCGCCGGCCTCGGCCGCCGGCAGGGCACCACCGAAATCATCGATGACTATCCGGTTCTCACCGCTGAAGACGTGGAGGCAGCGGTCGAGTACGCCAAGGTCTATCCAAGGGCCGGGCGCCCGCTGCCGACGCGTAGCTCCAGCGTATGCTGGGCGACCTCGCCGCGGCAGTCGTTTGGGACCTGGAGAACGCCCCTCCCCCGGCCCAGCCACAACCCATCCCGTGACGTCCTGGTCGCTGGACGAGACCGTGCTGGGCGAACTCCGTCCCGCCGGAAATGTGCACGTCGAGATCGACCTCGCGTCAATCGCGACGCAGCAGGCCGCCAGTGTCAGCAGGGTAACCGGCTGCTTCAAACTGTCGTGCCTTCGCATCGAAATAATTGCGCACCCAGGCGAACCGGGCACCGTCCTTTGGCAAACCAACACTGTCCGCGATCGATGCAAGGCTGATGCTACGGCCTCCCGCGCCCCAGTTACCCTCGGTGACCTCGTCGATGACGACCAACGCACTGGCGCCTCTGTCGCCCTTCGCACCGACCACCGCGACGATCGCTTCATTCACCGCCGCGTGAACTTCGCTTTTGTGGACCGCGCTCATGTATCCTTCCGGAACCGTCACGTGTACGAGAAACTTGCCCGGCGGCTGGACGAAGTCGTCATCGGTGCGGCCGCCGACCCACCAGTCATCCGTCTTGACGGGCATGAACAAAACCCAGGCGAAGGCGCGGCCGCCTTTTGTGTTGGCGCCACCTTCCATCGCCATCAGGACATCGGTGAGGCGTCGTGCCAACGCCGCTTTGCGCCCGGCATCGAGCGCGGTTTCCGGATAGCACACCTGCATGATCGGCATTGATTTTCTCCTGAACCAACGGGAGGCACGGCCGAGCCGGCCTCCCTTGTCATCGTTTCACTGTAGTACTGTCTCGACAAACAGCACGTCGGTCTCGGACGCGCCCGTCTGGCAGACGATTTCGTCGGCAGCCCAGACGCCCCGGCTGTCGCGCGTGCCAAGCAAAGTGCCATCGCACCGCATTTCACCTTCCAGCACGAACGCGTAGACGCCGTGTGCGGGTGACCGCGGCCGGTAGACGAACGTGTTGGGCGCGTCACTGACGAGCCGGGATACTCTGGCGTCCTGCGGCACCGGGATCGCTCCGGCCTGATCGCCGAGCAGCGGCGTGATGCGGTTCATGCTCGCGACGCGATCGAAATGACCCATCTGGAACGACGGCGGCGCCAGGAGTTGGTTCGGCAGCATCCACAGATAGATCGCCTGCATCGGTTCGGCGTGCAGGTTCAGCTCCTCGTGCAGACCACCGGAGCCGGCGGAAAACGCATAGAAGTCGCCGGCCTTCAGTTCGTCATTGTCGCCAAGCGTGTTGAGGTGCGTCAGCGTTCCCGACAGCACGAAGGCAGCAATGATGAAGTTGTGGTGGCGGTGCATGCTGTAGCTGCAGCCCGGATGATTGAAGGTTTCGTCGCCGAACACCCGGATCTTCCCGAAACCTGGCCGGCCTGACTGATAGTCATGAAAATTGAAGCTCGACCGGCGGGTGACGAAGGCATCGGGGTGGCCGCCGACATAGGAGGCGGTGGGGCCGGTGGACAGGATCTTCTCGTTGCCGCGCTCGTTGGCGCGCAGCGTGAATGATTGGGACATGGTTGTCTCCTGTGCTTGCGTTTTGATCAGGCGGCGAGTGCGAGGGATGGCTGGCCGGCGGCGTAGCCGATTTCGACCATCTCGAAGCGGGATTTGGGCGTGCCGCAGTCGGGGCAGCACCAGTCCTCTGGGATGTCGGCCCAACGGGTGCCGGCTGCGATACCGTGTTCGGGCAGGCCCATGGCTTCGTCGTACGAGAAGCCGCATCCGAGGCAGAGCCAGACCTTGAGAGCGTCGGTGGTCATGTTTGGTCTCCTGTTTTGTAGCGCGTGACACATCTCATGTGATGTGTAACGCGCTACTATCACGCGTGACACGGCGATGCAAGCGCAATATGATGCCGGCGAGCAAAAAATCGCGTGCGAAGGAGACCCCATCCGTGGACAGAACAGAGGCCCAGCCGGTCACCAGCCTGCGCGACGTGGCGTTGCGTCCCGTGCGAGCCGATATCGTGTCGAGAGAGAGTGCTCCGGGCACCCACGTATTCGGTGCCGACGCACGCTGAGGTCTTGGTGTCTCCACGACGCCGGTGCGCGAAGCGCTGCCGGAGTTGAGCCCGCACGGGCTGATCACACCGGTGCGCAACCGCGGGTTCGAAGCAACCTCTCCGGATCGCCACCGAGATCCATTTGGTAAGCGGAGCGCATATGCGTCTCGCAAGGATGCGGACACGACTGGCCAGCCTGAGCGTGCAGCGATCACGCCTCGCTCTCCTGGTGCCGAACAAGGCCCACCGCCCAGCAGATGCCGGCGGCGGCGCCTTTCATGATGGGCAACAACAGGAGGCATAGCAAAACGGTGACCGGTAACCAGATCGCGGCCTGCAGCCATGCGGATGGTTGGTAATGCAGGTCGGTCAGCACCAGCGGCGGGACCACGAGGTGCCCAACCGCGAAGATCGTCAAATAGGGCGGGAAATCGTCGCAAGGATAATCCGCGTTATTGGCCCCGCAGACTGCGCAGGTTGCGCGCACCTTCAGGAAACCGCCGAACAGAGCGCCTAGTCCGCAGGTCGGGCAGCGACGCCGCGCGCCACGGCTGATTCCGGTCCAGAGCGAGTTTCGCGACATGGGTGATCTCCTGACAGTTGGATATTGATGGCATATTATATCCAGTCAATAATCCAATCAACTGCTTTTTTCGACCCCGTTCAATTTTCTGCAGCGAGCGGCGATCCCGGCCAGACCGGTTTGCCGAAATGCCCGTTCCTGCGATGCTGCAACCTAATCGGAAAGCGCTGTAAAGCAACGCAATACCTCGGCTTTTCGGTCTCTTGTCTGCGGATGCGAAAGCTGAAATGGCGGAATAGCGGTCACCAGGAAGCGACAACCGGCCGACAAATCCCATTGCGCGAGCAATCACGTGTCCCTATTATTGCACCATTGACCACCATCAATAGGATGCGGCGTGACCTCCTGGATCCCATCAATCAGCAAGACCGATGGCCCGCTTTATCTCGGCATCGCCGACGCCATCGCATCTGCGATCGAGTCGGGCGAGCTCGCGGACGATGCCCGCCTGCCGCCACAGAGATCCATGGCGAGCGCCCTGGGAATTGACTACACGACGGTCAGCCGCGCCTATGCGGAAGCCGGCAGACGCGGCCTGGTCGAAGGCCGGGTCGGTCAGGGTACATTCGTGGTGCGGCGCACGCCCGGAAAGCCGGCAGGCCCGGTGACCGGCGGCCAGGTCGACCTGGGCATGAACGTCCCGCCGCCGATTGACGATCCGGCGTTGGCGGCGCGGATGTGGCGCGGCTTCGCTGAGCTTGAGCACACCGGCGGTTTGGAGCTGCTACGGCATTACCAGTCGCCGGGCGGGGCTGGCGCTGACCGCATGGCGGGAATGCAATGGCTCTCACGCCGGCGGCTGCCGTCGCTCGCAGTCGAGCGCGTACTGGTTTGTCCTGGGGCGCAGGGGGCAATGCTCGCGGTGATGGGCACGTTGGCCAACCCAGGTGACACGGTCCTGTCGGAAGCGCTTTGTTATCCCGGCTTTCGCGCGCTCGCCGCTCAGCTTCGGCTGTCCGTGTGTCCCGTCGCGATGGACGCGGAGGGAATCCTCCCAGAGGAGTTCGACGCGGCCTGCCGGCGGGAGCGGCCGAAAGTGCTATATTGCACGCCCACGCTACATAATCCGACGACGGCCACGATGTCCCGTGTGCGTCGCGAGGCCATCGTCGCCGTGGCGCGGCGTCATGGCGTGCCGATCCTCGAGGACGACGCCTACTGGGCGTTGCTGGCCGAGCCACTGCCGCCGCTTGCGGCGCTCGCGCCCGAGCTGACGTATTATATCGGTGGGCTGGCCAAGACGCTGGCGCCGGCGCTACGAATCGCTTACCTCGCCACGCCGGATACGCGGACCGCGGCGCGCGTTATGGGCGGTATTCGCGCGACGGCGACCATGGCGTCGCCACTGACGGCAGCGCTCGCCACCAGCTGGATCGAGGATGGTACCGCCGATGCGGTGTTGCTCGCCATCCGCGCCGAAACGCGGGCGCGCCAGGCGATCGCGACCAGCATTTTACCGCCGGAAATGGCGAGGACGCACCCGAATGCGTTCCATGCGTGGCTCTTGCTATCCGAGCCGTGGACCCGGGAAGAATTCGCCTCCCGCATGCGGACCACCGGGATCGCGACAGTCACCAGCGACGCGTTTGCGGTGGCACGACCGCCCGAGGCGGTCCGTCTTGCTCTGGGAGCCGCCGTGTCGCGGTCGACACTGGTCCAGGGGCTGCGCATCATCGCGGACCTGTTACAGCAATCTCCCGCTATGTCGTCCGTGGTTGTTTGATTGGACGAACCCCGGGGTGCGAGCGGGCGGAAGGGGAGCCGCGTCAGCGTAACGAACTCCACTCGCGTGCGATGTCGAGACCTGACATGCGGGGCGCGCTCGAACGCATGATAGCAGCGGCGGAGTAACGATTTCGCCGGTCTTGCGCGGACAGTGCCCAGACGCACGATCACCCGGCGCCTTCGATGGCACCAGGTGATCGTCGCGGTCAGGCGGGATAATCAGCAGTAGCGCGCCCAGGCCCAGTGGCCGCCCCAGGGCCCGCCGACCCACACGCGGCGGCCGCCACAAAACCCGTACCGCCGCGGTCCCCACCACCCCGGGCCTGGGCCGTAGCCGAAGCGATGACACGCGCCGCCCGGACCGCGATACCAACCAGGGCCGCAACCATCCGCGACCAGCATGATGGGATCTCGCGACTGTTCCGGTGCAATTTGTGGTACCGCAGCGAAACCGGCGCGGACGGCGCCCAGCAGCCCAACGAACACGAGGCAGACAGTAAGTGACTTCATTGCTTTGTCCTCCGACATTGATTGACCAGTTATTCAAGAGCGGCGCCGTGTTCCGTCGAACGTTGTCACAGCGGGTAATCGGCGCCGCCCTTTGAATGCGTGACGGGACTTGCATCGGTTCGCAGTCATGTTAGGTCTCCTGTATGTGGCGCGTGACACATCTCATGTGATGTGTAACGCGCTACTATCACGCGTGACACGGTGACGCAAGCGCGATATGATGCCGTCGAACAAAAAAATTCATGTGCGAAGGACACCCATCCGTGGACATACAAGACGCCCAGTCGGTCACGAGCCTGCGTGACATGGTGTTGCGTCGCGTGCGAGCCGATATCGTGTCGGGCCAGAGTGCTCCGGGCACCATGTATTCGGTTCCGACACTCGCAGAGGAACTCGGCGTCTCCACCACGCCGGTGCGCGAAGCACTGCTGGAGTTGAGCCTGCACGGGCTGATCACCCCGGTGCGCAACCGCGGCTTCAGGGTCGAAGCAACCTCTCCGGACAGTCTCCGCGATCTTTTCGCGTTACGCGTTTTGTTGGAGCGCTACGCGATGGAATGCGTGGCTCGGAAGCGGCTCACCGACACCGAGGACCTGAGAAAACTCGCTGACAACGTCGCCACCGCGGTCAGACGCAAGGACGGGCGCGGCTACATCGACACCGACCGTGCGTTTCATCTCGCCCTGGTGTCGCGCGCCGGGAATCCACTGCTGACCAAAATGGTCATGGAGTTACGTGACGGCATGCGGCTTTACGGAATGGACTCTCCGGCGGGACGTCAGCGCCAGGTGGCCTCGGTCAAGGAGCACTATCAATTGATCGAGTTCGGGGCCTCCGGTGACGTCGCCGGGATCTCGGAACTGATGGTCGAACACATCAGGACCTGGGAACCGGTCTTCACCGCCGCCCTCGAGGAACGCTCGCGCCCGACCACGATCCGCGCAAGAGGGCGGTAAGGCGCCATACTGATTGTGTTCGCCGGGCGCTCGCGGAAGGCACACCGCACGGCCAAAGTCGCACGTGATAAGGTCCGTTACCAATCGCGAGACGCCCCGATCCTGTATTGTCAGTTCCGGGTTGAAAACGGCCTGGCGGCACGGCGCCTGTTTCAGCATGATAGGCGCAAAGCGGCCCGCTCATCGACATGCCAAAACTATTGTGCAGAGATGCCTCGCGGCCGCCACCTGGTTTACCGGCACCACCCACCTCTGGCATGCTTCCCATATCGCCCGAAGGAACCTCCGCCGCATGATCCCGATCCTCGACGTCTCCCGCTACTTCGCCGGCGACCTGGACGAACTCCCTCGCCTCGGCGCCCAGTTGCGCGACGCGTTCGAAAATGTCGGGTTCTGGTATCTCCGAGGCCACGGCGTCCCCCGCTCCTTGATCGACGCCGCCTTCGCCCAGTGCGAGCGCTTCCACGCCCAACCGATGGAACAGAAACTCGCAGTCCGCATCAACGAACACAACATCGGCTACATGGCGATGGGCGGTTCCGTCGCGCGCAGTTCCACCGTCAACCACAACACCAAACCCAGTGTGAACGAGGCCTTCTTCCTGCGCCGCGAGCGCACCCCTGACGACCCCGACGTCATCGCCAACAAGCGGTTTCGCGGCCTCAACCAATGGCCCACCGGCCTGCCCGGCTTCCGTGAGACCGCGCTGGCCTACATGACGACCCTCGAACGCGTGGGACAGCGGCTGGTGCGGATTTATGCCGTCGCGCTCGATCTGCCGGCGGATTATTTCGACCCCATGTTCGCGCAACCGAACATGATTCAGCGCTTCACCCACTACCCGCCGCAGCCGTCGTACGAGGACAACCAGTTCAGCATCGCCCCGCACACCGATTCGGGGTTCATGACGTTGCTGGCGCCCTCGGCGGTGCCCGGCCTGTCGATCCGGCTGCCGGACGGCACGTGGTTCGACGCCCCCTCGGACCCCGAGGCGTTCATCGTCAACGGCGGCGACATCCTACGGCGCTGGACCAACGACCGGTTCCTGTCGACTCCGCATCGAGCGATCAACGCCTCGGGCCGGGCGCGCTACGCCATCCCGTTCTTCTTCGACACAAATCCCGACACGCTGATCGAATGCCTGCCGAGCTGCCACTCGCCGGACAACCCGCCGAAATACAAACCGATCACCTATGACGAGTATGCCCTCTGGTACGCCACGCGGAACTACGTGCATCTCGCTCAGGAGCAAGCAGCAGCCTGATCCCGGGGACACGCCCCGGTTGAAGATATTTGCGTCCCCGCAAAGGAACTGGCATACCGCCGCGCCACTTCCACCCTGGGCCTCGGGGCGGGCATGCTCGCCCATGCCCCTGGTCCAACCGTACGACAGACCAAGGGGAACATCACGGATGCTTTTGGCCCAAATCTTGATCCTCGCCTGCGGCGTTGCGGCGTTGATCTACGGCCTGATCACCAGCCGGCAGGTGCTCGCGCACGACCCCGGCAACGCCCGCATGCAGGAGATCGCCGCCGCCGTCCAGGAGGGCGCGCGCGCCTATTTGAACCGCCAATATATGACGATCGGCATTGTCGGCATTGTCATCCTGATTATCCTCGGCGCATTGCTTGGCATCCACACCGCCATCGGCTTCATCATCGGCGCGGTGCTTTCGGGTGCCGCGGGCTATATCGGCATGAATGTCTCGGTCCGCGCCAATTGCCGGACCGCCCAGGCGGCGCGGAACGGCCTCGCGGCCGGCCTTGATGTCGCGTTCAAGGCCGGAGCGGTCACCGGCATGCTGGTGGTAGGCCTCGGGCTGCTGGGGGTTGCCGGCTACTATTTCGTGCTGCGAGCCGGCCTGGCGCCAGGTGCCGACCTCCGCCCCGTACTGGAGGCAATGGTTGCCCTGGGCTTTGGCGGCTCGCTGATCTCGATCTTCGCCCGGCTCGGTGGCGGCATTTTCACCAAAGGCGCTGACGTC
This sequence comes from Acetobacteraceae bacterium, assembly GCA_049519555.1. Lineage (GTDB taxonomy): Bacteria > Pseudomonadota > Alphaproteobacteria > Acetobacterales > Acetobacteraceae > Rhodopila. Next base: position 1,215 of record JBEKQQ010000101.1, on the reverse strand, counting down.
GGCGCCGACCTGGTCGGCAAGGTCGAGGCCGGCATCCCCGAGGACGACCCCCGCAACCCCGCCGTCATCGCCGACAACGTGGGCGACAACGTGGGCGACTGCGCCGGCATGGCCGCCGACCTGTTCGAGACCTACGCGGTCACCATTGTCGCCACCATGCTGCTCGCCGCGATCTTCTTCACCGGCGCCACCCGCGACGCGCTGCTGATGCTGCCTCTGGGCATTGGCGGCATTTGCATCCTGACCTCGATCGCCGGGACGTACTTCGTCAAACTGGGTGCGGATAATGGGATCATGAAGGCGCTGTACAAGGGCCTGATCGTCACCGGTGTCCTGTCGATCATCGGCGTCGCCATCGTGATCGCCTGCTTCGTCGGCTTCACCACGCCGCTGGAGGTTACCGGCGGCGGGTCGGTGACCGGCTGGTCGCTGTTCATCTGCGCCGTGGTCGGCCTGGTGATCACCGGAGCGATCGTGTGGATCACCGAATACTACACCGCCACCGAATACCGGCCGGTGCGCTCGATCGCGCAGAGTTCCACGACCGGCCATGGCACCAATGTGATCCAGGGCCTCGCAATCTCCATGGAGGCAACCGCGCTGCCGGTGATCGTCATCAGCATGGGCATCATTGTGACCTTCATGGTGGCGGGGCTGTTCGGCATCGCGGTGGCAGCGACGACGATGCTGTCGCTGGCGGGCATGATTGTGGCACTGGATGCCTACGGCCCGGTGACCGACAACGCCGGCGGCATCGCCGAGATGGCGGACCTGCCGCCCGATGTGCGGAAGACCACCGATGCGCTGGACGCGGTGGGAAATACGACCAAGGCGGTGACCAAAGGCTATGCCATTGGCTCGGCCGGCCTGGCGTCGCTGGTGCTGTTCGCCGCCTATACCCAGGACCTGGCGCACTACTTTCCGGGCCTGAAGATGGACTTTGCGCTGACCAATCCGTTCGTGGTGATCGGCCTCTTTATCGGCGGCCTGCTGCCCTATCTGTTCGGGGCGATGGGCATGACCGCGGTCGGCCGCGCCGCGTCGTCGATCGTCGAAGAGGTGAGGCGCCAATTCCGCGAGCACCCGGGCATCATGAAGGGCACGGAAAAGCCCGATTACGGCCGTGCCGTCGATATGCTGACGCGCGCGGCGATCAAGGAGATGATCGTACCGTCGCTGTTGCCGGTGCTGTCGCCGATCGTCGGCTATTTCGTC
>JBEKQQ010000100.1:0-22118 GCA_049519555.1 Acetobacteraceae bacterium | reverse complement strand
CCCGATCGCCCTGTGCCACCCTCCCCCGATCCAAGGGAACGTCGCATGATCAACAAATTCGTCCCCACGATCGCCGAGGCGATGGCGGGCATTCCAGACGGCGCCACCGTGCTGGCCGCAGGCTTCGGCCCAGGGACACCGGCCACGTTGATGCAAGGCCTCGCCGAGCAAAGCGCGCGCGATCTGACCCTGGTCATGAACGCGGGCGGCCGCGACGACGGCCCAATCGCCGAACTCCTGTCCACCGGCCATGTCCGCAAATTGATCTGCAGTTTCGTGCGAGCCGACAGCGTCGCCGGCCGCCAGTTCGCCAACGGCAAACTGGAAATCGAAATCGTCCCGCAAGGCACCCTCGCCGAACGCATCCGAGCCGCCGGCGCCGGCATCCAGGCGTTCTACACACCCACCGGTGCCGACACGATCCTCGCCGACAACCGCGAAACCCGAACCATCAACGGCCGCCTCTGCCTGCTGGAATATCCCATCCATGGCGATATCGCGCTGATCGACGCCTGGCAGGCCGACCGCTTCGGCAACCTGACCCACCGTGACAGCGCCCGTAACTTCAATCCCATCATGGCGATGGCCGCCAAAACGACAATCGTGCAAACCGCACATGTCGTTGAACTCGGCGCCATCCAGCCGGAACACGTCCACACCGCCGGCGTCTTCGTGCAGCGCGTATTGCACGTCCCGGTGTAAGGAACCGCAACCATGGCAGACTTCCAACCGCTCGACCGCGACGGCATCGCCGCCCGCATCGCCCGAGACATCCCCGAAGGCTGGTTCGTCAACCTGGGCATTGGCATCCCCACAAAAGTCTCCGATTTCGTGCAGGACCGCGAAGTCATCTTCCACGCCGAAAACGGCGTCATCGGCATCGGCCCGGCGCCAGATCCCGAAAACATCAATCCGTATCTGGTCAACGCCGGCGTGCAACACATCACGCTGATCACCGGTGCCGCGCTGGTGCACCACGCCGATAGTTTCGCCATCGCCCGCGGCGGCCATCTCGACCTATGTGTCCTCGGCGCCTTCGAGGTTTCCGAAAATGGCGACATCGCCAACTGGGCTCGTTCCCCTGACGAACCAATCAAACAGGTCGGCGGCGCCATGGACCTTGCGGTGGGTGCACAACGGCTCTGGGTGGCGATGGAGCACACCACCAAAGGCGGCGGCTCGCGCATTCGCACCGCGTGCAGCTATCCGCTGACCGCCAAGGGCGTGGTCAAACGCGTCTACACCGACCTCGCGGTGCTGGAGGTCACGCCAGGCGGCTTCGCCGTGCTCGACATGATCCCCGGCATGACGCGAGACGCGTTACAAGCCCGCACTGAAGCGACCCTGATCTGGCCGTGATGACCGCGGTGGCCTGCCCCGGCCTGTTGGAGGTAGCACACGCCAGAACGGCCCGCAGACAGAAGCTGCGGGCCGCAATTCCCCGGTTGCCACCGCCGGAGAATGTCTCGTTACCCCAACGTCACGCCGCGAGTCGAATATCCCTGGTCACCTCGGTCACGGTTTCCAACTGACCCACCGTCTCGCGACCAAACACTCGCGGGATCAGGGCGCCAATCGCCACCACAACGAAAATCGTGCCGAAGAAGATGGTTGGCGATGCCGTGTATGGCTCCATCAGAAACGGTGCCAGCACGCCGGCAAACAGCCGCCCGGTCGACTCGCCGAAGATGTGCCCGCGGCCACGCAACGCTGTCGGGAACTGCTCGGAGAGATAAACGCGGGTCGCAGTAAACGCCGACAGCACGGTGAAGCCGGTAATCAACGCACCCGTCACCATCACGACCGTTGCATAGTCTCCCGCCATATGCGCGACCAACATCAGGAACAGGCCAGGCAGCGATCCGGCCAGCGCGTAAGCGATCGTCCAACGCCGCCCGATGACCTCCATGAGAAATCCGGTGAACGCCTTGCCGGGAATGCTCGCAAAAAACACCAGCGAGCTGAGCCCGAAACTCAGACTGACCGCGGAGCCTTGATCGACCAGCGCCTTCGGCAGCAACACGGAAATCAGGAAATATGCCGTGCCGGCACAGACCCCGGCCAGGATGCCGACGACTGTCCAACGCAGCTGGCCCCGTGCGAACATCGCCCAGTACGGTGGCAGCGGTTCAAACGTGGTGTTCAGATGGCCGCCGAGGTCGTGTGCCGTCAACGGCAGCACCCGGTCGCCGCACCGGTGAATGATGCCGTTGACGATGTCGGCGGCCATTTGCCGGCGGCCTCGACCCAGATGCCAACGCGGGCTTTCCGGAATCACGAACCACACCAGCACCGGCACCACGGTGACCGCCAGGCCGCCCGGCAACGCCAGCAGGCGAAACGCATTGGCGTCGCCGGCAAGCAGGAACGCCAGGAACGGCACCAACGTAAAGGCGGAGGCCAACGCCATCTCATAGACGGCGCCGTAGGTGCGGCGGTGTTGCGCTGGCATCAGCTCGGCGGCGATCGGGAACGCCGCCGAGACCGCGCCACCGGCGCCCAGGCCGGTCAACAGGCGCAGAATGATCAGCTGCTCGGCCGTCTGCACCAGCGGGATCAACAGCGTGCAAAATGTGGTGGCGATCACGCCGATCAGCATGACCCGTTTGCGGCTCCAGTGGTCGGAGACCGCGGAAGATGCAAATCCGCCAACGCACAACATGAAGGTCGGACCGACCGCCAGCCAGCGGATGTCGGACCCGGTCAGATGCAAAGGCACCTTGGCCAACACCAGCAATGACCCGGTGATCACCAGATCGTAGCCCTCAATAAATCCGACAAGCGCGAGCACGGCGATCACCAGCATGTGGTAACCGCTGAACGGAATGCTATCGAGTTTGTTGCCGAGTATGTAGGCTGCCGTGTTGCCGGGTCGATAAGTGACGGTATGCGTCGGCGCGTCCATTTAGTCCTCCCGATCTGAAGCCGGATCGGGCGGCAGTGCGCTACAGCGGGTTGCGTTTTTCAGGTGGCGTTTTATTTCGATTTCGTATCTTATTCCTCGCGGTCCCGCGTTGGCCGCACCCCAGAGTGCCGCCCGTTGGCGTGTTGCTCCCAATTGCATGTGGAGGCGGTTTTGTCCCGCCCTCCGGTTAGCATCCGGCCCGGTTTGTGAGCCGTAGCAGACCCTAGGCGGGATCAGCCAGCTTGTCAGCAAGGAAGTTGCGTCAGATTATAAAAATAAATTGGCCCGCGGCTTAAACCGGTCCCGTTATGCAATGTCGTGACAAACCAACCAACAGATAGCTGCTCATCGCATGCCAGTTGATTTCCTTATGGGGATTCTTCTGACAGCAGCAGCCTTAAATCCTGACGCGGCGCAGGCGCCCGCAGCGGCCCGGCTACGCTGCCCACTGGTCACAAATTGTGCAACAAACGCAATCGCCGCCAACCAGGCGTCAGTGCATCGTCAAACGCGCCGCACCTTCGGCTGTCAGGTGCGCCAACCGGCCGTTGGCAATCGTCGCCACCAGCGTCCGCGCGGCCGGCTCGACCAGCACGAGGTCGGCGCGTTTCCCCGCAGCGATCGTGCCGCGGTCAGCCAGTCCCGCGGCCGATGCCGGATTGGCGGCAATCAACGCCCAGGCGCTCGCGATATCGAAGCTACCACGGTCGGCGAGGACGAAGGCCGCTCGCGCCATCGCCGGATAATAATAATCCGATGACAGGATATTGCAGATCCCCGCCTCAGCCATCGCCGCCGCCGAGGTCCAGTTCAGATGCGACCTGCCCCGCACCACGTTCGGACTTCCCATCACGACATGCTCACCCTGGACGCGGGCATCGCGACCGACGTCCTCGGCCATCGGGAACTCGCAGATATGCGCACCCAAGGCGCGGAACCGAGCCCGCACCGGCAGTGTGTCGTCGTCGTGGCTGGCCATCGGCAGGCCGGCCTCGCGAGCAGCCGCCCCAATCTGTTCCAACGCCGCCGGCACCTCATCGGCACGCGCGGCAATCCGGTCGGTGAACGCCTGGAAGTCGTGCATCGCCATGCCCGCGCGGCCAGCGTATTTCGCACCCTCCACCGGGTCCTGGAGTTTTTTCAGGATCGACGGCGTGTGATCGTTGAACGCCAGCAGATGCACCCGGCCGGCCCCAATGTCGGCGACGGCGATGTCCAGCGCATCGAGATTGTACGCCTCCCACCGCAGATGCACCCGCATGTCGCAAGTCCAGCTCTCCGCCTCCAGCGCGGCCAGCAGCGCCTGCCAGGAGCCCAGGCTGCGAAGGCCAGGCTCCCAGGACAGAGTGACACCATGGAACGCCGTGGTAATGCCGTTGGCGAGCAACTGCCGCTCGGTATCCCGCAGCGCGATCCCCATCGGGAAATCCACTCCGGGCCGCGGTTGGATCTGGCGCTCGAACGCATCGCCGTGAATATCGACGATTCCCGGCAGCACCAGCAGCCCTGTGGCGTCGAAACCAATGCCCTTCCCGCCGGTCGCACCGATCGCCTCGATTCGGCCATCGCTTAAGCGTAGATCGGTCCGCACCAGACCATCCTGGTCGAGCAGGACCTGACCACCGGTGATACGGATCCCAATGCTGCGGGTTTGGGTCATGCGGGACCTTCTCCTGGTTCGAACACGATCTGCACACGAGGCGTGGGATAACAGCCGACGCTGAACTCGACCACCACGCCGGCGTGGTCGACATTGATGCTCTCGGTGACCAGTACCGGTCGGTTGCGAGCCATCCGCAACAACTCGGCCTCAGCCGCCGTTGGCGCGCGCGCGGTGACTTTGGTGACCTGGCGGACATAGTCGTCCACCCCGGCGGCCTTCAACGCGTCCGTGATGCGCGGGGTAGCGGCCAGCGCCTGCAGGATGCCGCGCAACCGGACCGCCGGAAAATAGTGGCGCGTCAGGCTGACCGGAATGTCATCGGCGAGTCCCAGCCGCTCCAACACCACCACCCGCGCGCCCGCTCGGATGCCAAGCGCGGTCGCAATCGTCGAGTCGGCAGCGATTTCACGCAACTGCAAAACCCGACCGGACGGTTCCTTGTTGTGCCGATGGATCCACTCGGTGAACCTTGTGCGAGGGCCAACGGTGTAGTCCAGCACATCCTCGGCAACGAAGCTGCCACGGCCTTGCTCGACCCTGATCAACCCGCCGCGGGACAACTCTTCCAATGCGCGACGCACGGTATGGCGATTGACATTGAAACGAGCTGACAGTTCCGCCTCGGTCGGCAGGCGCGCGCCGGCCGGATAGTCCGGCCCACCGATCTCCTGGCGCAAGGTTTCGGCAATCTGCCGCCACAGCGTCAGACCGGACTCGCGGGCGGCCGCGCTCGGGCTGCTGTCGGCGTGACCAAACGCCCCGGTTGGCTTCACCCGGGCGTGCTTCATCAATGTGTCATCCAATCCGAGTGGGCCTTGTGCTGTTTGGCGGTTGACGACGGTATGACGATTGTATAGACATCCAGATGTCTCGACAACCCTCGATTGGCATGAACCACACAGTTTTCACTGCGGATTCCACCAGCGCCCGGCAACACTGGATGTCGGTCCTGGCACGCGCGCCCGCCGCCGCGATCGAGTCCGGGCTGACCCGAGATGGTCCCCTGCCCGCCTGGACCCGCGTACGCGGCCCCGAAACCGGGCTGGTGATGGTGCGAGGGCGTGCCGGCGGCTCCGGTTCACCGTTCAATCTGGGAGAAATGACCGTGACGCGCTGCACCGTACGGTTGGGTTCGGGCGCGACCGGGCATGCCTATATCGCCGGTCGCGATGAGTGGCAGGCGGAACTTGCCGCAGTCGCCGACGCGTTGTTGCAGGACCCGGCGACGAGCGCCGTGCTGCGTGATTCGCTGATCCGGCCGTTGGCCGAGGCACAGCGCGAGCAACGTCAGACGCGGGCCGAAAAAGCCGCAGCGACCCGCGTCGAATTCTTTGCCATGCGGAATATGCGGTCATGAGCGCAAGCCTGGCGGCCGGCTTTGCCAATCCCGTTGCGGACGCCCAGAGATGCTTTCGCGCCACACTCGACGCCATGGCCCATCCTGGGCGTATCACCCGCGCGACGGGCGTGACGGCGCCGGCTCCGCTTGGTACGGCGGCCGCTGCCGTGGTGTTGACATTGGTGGACCACGAAACCCCGTTGTGGCTCGATCACGACGCGGCAATGGCCCGGCAATGGATTGAATTTCATTGCGGAGCCAAGATCGTGGCGGAGCCTGGTGCGTGCAGCTTCGCATTGGCGATGACGTTGCCGCCGTTGCATCGATTTCCCACTGGTTCGCACGAATCGCCGGAGACCTCCGCCACGGTCATTTGCCAGGTTGATTCGTTTGTCGATGGCAAAGCGTTTCGCCTGCGTGGGCCGGGCCTGCGTGAGCCATTGATACTGACCGTCAACGGCCTGCCGAGCGATTTCGTGTCGATTTGGCAGCAGAACCATCGGTTGTTCCCATGCGGCATCGATCTGATTTTGTGCGCGGGCGACCGCCTGGTCGCATTGCCTCGCACCGTCGCGATCGAGGAGGTCTGACGCCATGGCTTATGTCGCAGTCAAAGGCGGCGAACGCGCAATCCGCAACGCGCATGCCTGGCTGGCAGAGGAACGCCGCGGTGATCCCGCTGTCCCGGACCTCGGCCTCGATCAAATCCGCGAGCAACTTGGTCGCGCGATCGACCGGGTGATGGCGGAAGGGTCGCTGTACGATCCGGACCTCGCGGCGTTGGCGATCAAGCAGGCACAGGGCGATCTGATCGAGGCAGCGTTCCTGCTGCGGGCCTATCGCACCACGCTGCCGCGGTTCGCTCATGGCCGTCCGGTCGATACGGCTGCGATGCGGGCGTCCCGCCGCATCTCGGCGATTTTCAAGGATCTGCCGGGTGGCCAGACATTGGGCCCGACCTATGACTACACGCATCGGCTATTGGACTTTGAACTGGCGGAGAACCAGCCGCCGCCCGATGCCCCGCGTGCCGCGCCAGACGCGTCTCCATTGCCGCGCGTGCCGGATATTCTGGGACGCGAGGGGCTGCTGGAAGCGGATGGTCCTGCCGACGCCGAACCTGGCGATCTGACCCGCGAGCCATTGAGTTTTCCAGCCGGCCGCGACGTGCGGCTACAGGCGTTGGCGCGCGGCGATGAAGGGTTCCTGTTGGCGATGGGTTACTCGACGCAGCGCGGCTACGGCGGCAGCCATCCGTTTGCCGGCGAGGTCCGCATGGGCGAGGTCTCGGTCGAAATCGAGCCGCCGGAACTTGGCTTCGCCATCGATATTGGCGATCTGACGGTCACCGAATGCCAGATGGTGAACCAGTTCAAAGGCTCAAAAACCCAGCCGCCGCAATTCACCAGAGGGTACGGCCTGGTGTTCGGGTTTTCCGAACGCAAGGCCATGTCGATGGCTTTGGTCGACCGGGCGCTGCGGGCCGCGGAGCTGGGTGAGGATGTCTCGGCGCCGGCACAGAATCCGGAGTTCGTTTTGTATCACTCCGACAACATCGAGGCCACCGGGTTCGTCGAGCATCTGAAATTGCCGCACTACGTTGATTTCCAAAGCGAGCTGCAAAATGTCCGCCGCCTGCGCGAAGCGGTGGAGCGGCGGGAGGCGGCGGAATGAAAGGCTACAATTTCGCCTATCTGGATGAACAGACCAAACGCATGATCCGCCGCGCGCTGCTGAAAGCGGTGGCAATCCCAGGCCATCAGGTGCCGTTCGGCTCACGTGAGATGCCATTGCCGTATGGTTGGGGCACCGGCGGCATTCAGGTCACCGCGTCGGTGCTTGGCGAAAATGATACGTTGAAAGTGATCGACCAGGGTGCCGACGACACGACGAATGCGGTGTCGATCCGGCAGTTCTTCGCGCGCACTGCCGGCGTCCGCACAACCACACACACCGGCGAGGCGACCGTCATCCAGACCCGGCATCGTATTCCGGAAGAGACGTTACGGGAAAATCAGATCATCGTTTATCAGGTGCCGCAACCGGAACCGTTATATCGCCTGGAGCCCAGTCGGGTGGAAACGAAACGGATGCATGCACTGTCGGATTATGGGTTGATGCATGTGAAGTTGTACGAGGATGTGGCGCGGCTCGGGCAAATCTCGATCAGCTACGACTATCCGGTCATGGTCAACGAGCGGTATCTGATGTCGCCCAGTCCGATACCGGCGTTCGACAATCCGAAAATGCATCAGATGCCGGCGTTGCAACTGTTTGGCGCTGGCCGCGAGAAACGTATCTATGCCATTCCGCCATGGACCGACGTGCGGTCGCTCGACTTCGACGATCATCCGTTTCGACCGATCAACGCGCATCAGCCGTGTGGGCTGTGCGGTGCCACCGACTCCTACAAGGATGAGGTCATCACCGACGATCGAGGCGGCCGGATGTTCGTTTGCTCCGACACCGATCATTGCGAACGGCGGCGGGCAGCAGCATGAACGAACAACCCATTATCGAGGCACGCGGCCTGACGTTATCGTTTGGCACCATCCCGGCGCTGCGCGATGTCGACGTCGAACTTTACCTTGGCGAAATTCTGGCGATCGTCGGTGAGTCGGGGTCCGGCAAGACCACGTTGTTGAATGTATTGTCCGGGCAACAGCAACCGCAGAGCGGCATCGTCACGTATCGCGACCCGGCGGGCGCGGCACACGACGTGCACGCGATGCCGGCGCCGATGCTGCGCACGCTGCAACGGTCGGATTGGGGTTTCGTGCATCAGGACCCACGACGCAGCCTGCGGATGAACGTCAGCGCCGGCGGCAATGTTGGCGAACGGTTGATGGCACAGGGCGCCCGGCATTACGGAGAAATCAGGACCCAGGCGCTGGACTGGCTGCAGCAGGTGGAGATCGATGCGGACCGAATTGATGATTTGCCGCGGACATTTTCCGGCGGGATGCTGCAGCGGTTGCAGATCGCGCGCACTTTGGTGACGCACCCCAGGCTGGTGTTCATGGATGAGCCGACGGGTGGTCTGGATGTTTCGGTGCAGGCGCGGCTGCTCGACCTGATTCGGTCCTTGGTTGCGCGACTCGGTGTCGCAGTGGTGCTGGTGACGCATGATATTGCGGTGGCACGGCTGCTCGGGCACCGCCTCGCGGTGATGCAACGCGGTCGCGTGGTGGAAACCGGATTGACCGATCAGGTGTTGGACGATCCGCGGCATCCTTACACGCAATTGCTGGTCAGTTCGGTGTTGCAGGCATGATGGTTTCATATCGAGCACATCACCCGTCATCGCGAGCGAAGCGAAGCAATCTACATGCCCCCACTGAAGGAGATTGCTTCGCTACGCTCGCAATGACATGGCAGGAGGGCATGGTATGACCGGTCCTCTGCTGCGAACCGAGTCTCTCACCAAGGGGTTCACCTTGCACCTGCGTGGTGGTTTGCGGTTGCCGGTACTGGGCGGTGTCAATCTTTCCGTCGATGCCGGTGAGTGCGTGGTGCTGTCGGGTCCCTCGGGCGCCGGGAAATCCACATTGCTTCGCTCGCTGTATGGCAATTACCGTGCCGACACCGGTCGGATTCTGGTCCAGCATCTGGGCCGGACGGTCGATATCGCCACCGCCGATCCGCGCACCATTCTGGCCGTGCGCCATCACACCATGGGTTATGTCAGCCAGTTCCTTCGCGTCGTGCCACGGGTACCCGCGCTGGACATCGTGGCGGAGGCGTTGCCTGGCCGTGAAGCCTCTGCCGATGCGCGGCGCGAGCAGGCCGCCGCGATGCTGCTGTCACTGAATATTCCTCGACGGCTGCACAGCATTCCGCCTGCGACATTCTCGGGTGGTGAGCAACAGCGGGTGAACCTGGCGCGTGGCTTCATCACCGGCCACCCGATCCTGCTGCTGGACGAGCCCACTGCGTCGCTCGATGCCGATAACCGAGCGGTCGTCGTGCACATGATCCAACAGGCCAAAGCGCGCGGCACCGCGATCATCGCCATTTGCCATGACCTTGACGTGCGAGATCAGATCGCCGACCGGTTGTTCCCCGTCCAGCCGTATCGCGAGGCCGCATGAACGCAGAAACGATTTTCACCAACGCCGTTCTGATAGCACCGGATGAAGTTCTGCTGGGAACTTTAACGATGCGCGGCGACACGATTACCGGAATTTTTCCTGGGCTTTCGTCTGCTCCGGGTGCGATCGATCTCGATGGCGACTATCTGATTGCCGGCGTGGTTGACGTACACACGGATAATCTGGAGCGGCAGGTACTGCCGCGCAGTCTGGCACGGTGGCCGTCGCGCTCGGCGATGGTGGCACACGATGCGCAATGCGCTGCCGCCGGCGTGACCACCATTCTGGATGCACTTTGTCTCGGCGATCTGGGGTTCGATGCCGGCCGGATCCAGACCTTTCGCGATGGCGTTGCCGACCTGGATGCATTGCTGCCGACCGGTTTGCTGAAGTCGCAACATTACCTGCACCTGAGGTGCGAAATCCCGGCACTGGACACGCTGGATTGCTTCGATACGGTAGCCGATCATCCTCTGGTGCGAATGATCAGCCTGATGGATCACAGTCCAGGGGTCGGACAGTACGCAAATCTCGATTTCTACCGCGACCTGCGGCGGCGGGGCGGCCTGGATGAAGCGACCGTCGATCGCCGCATCAAGGAGTTGCAGCAACAACGGGCACGGGTGCGCGAGCCAAACCGGAAATCGTTACTTGATCGCGTACGCGGCCGCGGCATCGCTCTGGCCAGCCACGACGACCGCACCGTCGAAGAAATTGCGGAAAATGCCCGCGACGGCATCCGCATCAGCGAATTCCCGGTTACCATGGCAGCCGCGGAAGCAGCAAAGGCCGCGGGCATGGACGTGATCGCCGGAGCGCCGAACGTGGTGCGCGGCGGCTCGCACTCCGGCAACATCGCAGCGGCCGACCTGTTGCGTGAGGGCTGGGTCGACGTGTTTGCCTCCGACTACGTGCCACCGGCGCTGATCGAGGCGGCGTTCCGTTGCGTGCGGGACGGCCTCGCCGCGTTGCCGGCAGCGATGGGGATGATCACCTGGCGTGCGGCGGAGCTGGCTGGCCTGCCGGACCGCGGGCGGCTCGCCGAAGGTCAGCGTGCCGACCTGGTCCGGGTGCGGGTGCATGAGACACTTCCGGTCGTCCGCCAGGTGTGGAGCGGCGGGGAACGGGTAATCTGATGGACCCTGAGGCTCGGGTCGGGATTTATTACAGCCCATGCGACGATGATCCGCTGTTCGCCGCGGGTGCCGCCTGGTTGGGCCGGAATCCGGCGCGCGGGGATCGCATCGCGCAACCGAACATTCCTGGAATTGACGAGGTTACCGCCGAAGCCAGAGGTTACGGGTTCCACGCCACGTTGAAGCCACCGATGCGATTGGCGCAGGGACGTTGCTGGGATGAGTTGCTTACCGCGACACGCGAACTGGCAACGCGGATCGCACCGTTCGCTTTACCGAGCCTGGCCGTGACTGACCTGCACGGCTTCCTGGCCTTGTGCGAGACCAGGTTTTGTCCGCCGTTGCAGGCGTTGGCCGATGCATGCGTGGAACGATTGGACTCGTTTCGGGCACCGCCGTCAGAGACGGAGCTGGCTCGGCGCCGGCGGGCTCAGCTGACCGAGGCACAGCAAGCCATGGTGGTTCGGTTTGGCTATCCCTATGTGCTGGACACGTGGTTTTTTCACATGACGCTGACAAGGCGGCTGTCCACCACAGAGCACGCGACCTGGCGCCCGGAGGTGGAAAGGTATTTCGAAGCTGCGGTCGCAACGCAGCGCATGGTGACGGATATTTGCCTGTTTACGCAGCCAGGCCCGGGAGAGCCGTTCGTGATAGGCGAGCGGATTGCATTAGCCGGGTAGGGCAGCCGCGCCTTCAGGTGCGACCCCGGCGTCAGCACATCGAGCCGCTAAGGCGGGTCACGCAATTTCCGGCCGAGTTCCTTGGGGTCGCGCAAGTCGTGCAATTCGTACACGTCCCACTCTGGATCGCGATAAGCGTTGGCCATGGTCTCCCAGGCCAGTGACTCTGAATCGCAGGAACAGTCATACCCAACCAGCCATTGCATTGCGGCGACGGCATCCGCGACGGACTGGCGGATCTCGGCATAGGGTATGGCCGCAGCATTTTTCGACACCAGCGGTTCGACCTGTTTGCGTAACAACGCCCGGGCCTTGTCGCAGATCGAAGCTGTCAGGGTAAGGTCGAACTGGCCAAGATATCGCAATGGAAAGTCGCCACGATCCAGCATCGTTTCGGCATCTGCCTGGCGTCGGTCGAGGTGGCGAATGCGCGCGAGCACCTCGCCAACGCGCACCTCAGATCGCGTCGCAAGCAACGGTGTCCATTCCCACAATGGTGCATCCGCTGGTAGCCTGGCGAAGTTCACAGCCCATTGATCCTGGCGGGCTTGTTCCTGCGCCATTACCGAGTGACGGACCTGCGCCATCGGTACGACCGAGGCACTTACCAACGTGGTCCCGCCCCACACCAGACCGGCAACGAACCACGCCGGGACATTCTGCCGCAGCGCGGGAATCACAGCCCACACCCAGAACAGCGCGATCAGCGGCGGTACCGTTGCCGAAACAATGATTGGCCACAGAAACGGCGGACTGTTTGGCTCGCTCAGCAGATCCAGCGCCTGCATCGCCGCTGCACCGGACAACGGCAGCAGAAGCGCCCCTGGCAACACCACCGGCAGCGGCAAAGCGCCGACCACGCCCGCAATAATGACCAGAACGGCGAGCAATGCCCAAAGCAGGAAGATTTCCAACATGGCGAATGCCTGCGCCAGGCCGTTACCGGCGGCATCGCTGCCCGACAAATTGGACAGCGTCGCCAGTTGCACGACCCAAACCAACGCCGCCATCAGGCCAAAGATCACGCCGCCGACGACCGCACGGCCGGAAGGTTGATTGGGCTGCTCGCCGCTCACGGTCGCAATGCCGCATCCACGACATGACGCAGCGTGGCGACAAACCGTTCCATCCCTATGGCCAAGGTCGCATCGTTCCACACCGTTTCGACCGCCACGCCGGGTGGGATCAGCGCGGCCCGGTCAAGCCGGCGAGCCACCTCGGCAGCGGTTTCGCGGCCTCGCGCGACCAGTCGCGCGGCGAGAATTTCGGGCGAAGCGGTGACCTCGATCACCCGGACGGCATATTGTGCCGCGGCTGCCGCGATGACGCCGCGGGAGACATTGGCAACCACCACCGGCGCAGTGTCCACCGCCGAAATTCCGTAACGCAGGCCGTGCGCGGACCACGACAACGCGAAGTCACGCGCCGCGAATTCCGCTTCGGTGACGGGTTCGTGGTTTTCGCCGTGGGGATCGGCCGGCCGGGTGATCACTCTTCGGACGAAATGAACGCGCGGATCGTCGCGCAATGCGTCTTTGGCCGCATTCAGCAGCGTATCCTTGCCGGCTCCGCTTGGGCCGACCACCAGCACGAGCATTGTCGTCTCCGCGGCTTTCAGTGCGGCCAGCATGGCGTTACCTTGCGTCCCGAAGCAACGCCGGAGTTTACTGCCATGTTCACCACACGTCCGGAAATCGCTGGAACGTTTGGAGTTGTCGCCAGCACGCACTGGCTGGCCAGCAGCGCCGGCATGGCGGTATTGGAACGCGGCGGCAATGCCTTTGATGCCGCGGTCGCCGCCGCCTTCGTTCTGCAGGTCGCAGAACCGCATTTGAACGGGCCCGGCGGCGATGCGCCGATCATCTTGCACGACGCAAGAACCGGGCGGCAGCACGTGATCTGTGGCCAGGGCCCCTCCCCGCGCGCCGCCTCCATCGAGGCATTCCAGCATTTGGGTCTGGACCTGATCCCCGGTACCGGGTTGTTGCCAGCCGTCGTGCCCGGCGCGTTCGACGCGTGGTGTCGGCTGCTGCGCGACTGGGGCACCTGGGAGTTTGCCGAAGCCCTTTCGTTCGCCCTTGGCTATGCCAGAAATGGCGTCCATCTGGTGCCGCGCATATCGGCAACGATCGAAAGCATGCGGCCGTTGTTCCAGACCGAATGGAAGAGTTCAGCCGCGGTTTACCTGCCTGGTGGCGCGGTGCCCGGACCACGCACCTTGTTCGCCCGGCCGGCCTTGGCCGACACCTGGGACCGGCTGTGCCGTGAGGCCACCGGCGCAACCCGCGAAGCTCGCATCGATGCAGCGCGGCGCGCCTGGTACCAGGGCTTCGTCGCCGATCACGTCGATCGCTTCTTCCGTGGCAACGAGGTGCTTGACGTCAGCGGCCGCCGCCACCGTGGCCTGCTGACCGCCGAGGATTTTTCCCGTTGGTCGGCGACGGTGGAAGACCCTGTCCGCTACGACTACCACGGCCATAGCGTGCTGAAGTGCGGTCCCTGGAGCCAGGGCCCGGTGTTCTTGCAGCAACTCGCTCTGCTCCGTGGGTTCGACATCGGAGCAATGGACCCGGTGGGCGTAGACTTCATCCACACGGTCGTTGAAGCGGCAAAGCTGGCGTTTGCCGACCGCGAAGCTTACTACGGCGATCCGGATTTTTGCCGTGTGCCGATGGCGGAATTGTTGTCTGGTCAATATAATGCCGAACGCCGTCAGCTGATTGCCGCAACCGCGTCGATGGCACTGCGGCCTGGTTCGATCACGGGTTTTGCTGCCGACGTGGATCGTGATGGCGCGGCGCGCGGCCGGTTGCTGGCCGGCGACTCAGATGGCGCGGGCGAGCCGACCGTCGCCCGCCTCGGCGTGATCGGTGCGGATACGTGTCATATCGATGTGATCGACCAGCACGGCAACATGGTCAGTGCCACGCCCTCCGGCGGCTGGCTGCAATCGTCGCCCGCGGTGCCGGGCCTCGGCTTCCCGATGGGCACACGGGGCCAGATGTTCTGGTTGAAGCCCGGCCTGCCGAACTCGCTGGAGCCCGAGAAGCGGCCGCGCACCACATTGTCGCCGAGTTTCGCGCTGCGCGACGACAAAGCCTGGATGGCGTTCGGCACACCTGGTGGCGAGCAGCAGGACCAATGGTCGCTGATCCTGTTTCTGCGTATGGTCCACCACAACATGACCATCCAGGAAGCAATCGACGCACCGTCGTTCCATACCGAACACTGGCCGAGCAGTTTTTGGCCGAGGGTGGCAAGACCCGGAAAGGTGGTCATTGAAGGTCGTTACCCGGATGCGGTGTTGCGCGATCTCGCATCCCGTGGCCATGACGTCAGCAAAGGTGACGACTGGAGCGAGGGCCGGCTGTCTGGTGCTCGGCTGGAGCCGGATGGGCAAATGTTTGCCGGGGCGAACCCGCGCGGCATGCAAGGCTATGCGGTGGGCCGTTGAATGCGGACGCTGCTGCAGCCCGGCCCGGTACATCCGCGGCGGATCGAAAGTTTCGGTGCCACGGCACAGAGTTTGACATTTCCGTTGGCCGTCGGCGGTTCGCTGCTGGAGGCTGCCACGAAACCACTGGTCGATGCAGGCTGGCGCGGCGGCACGCTGAGCTTTGCCGGAGCGGCATTCGAGCCATTTCGTTATGTGATGCCCGGTCCGCCCGACGATGCCTCGCATGTCGCGTATTTCTCTGCCCCGCGGGCGCCGGCCGGGGTCACCCGGATCGAGCAGGCCAATGCGACCTTCGGCTGGCACGACGGCAAACCGTTCCTGCACTGCCATGCGGTTTGGACGGAGGCTGACGGCGCGCGGCGCGGCGGCCATATCCTGCCCGCCGAGGCGATCGTGGTTGCGCCTGGCATGGTGCACGCCTGGGGGTTCACCGACATTGCGATCGAAACCTCGCAGGATCTGGAAACGAATTTCCGGCTGTTGCAGCCTTCAGGCGCTTCACAGCCTGACGCACCGGCAGTGATCGCCCGGGTACGTCCGAACGAGGATGTTGTCACCGCGGTGGAAGCGATTGCGCGGGCTCACCACATCCCGGATGCAACCATCCGCGGCAGCCTTGGCAGCCTGATCGGAGCCCAGTTCGAGAATGGAACGAGTGTGCCGGATGATGCGACCGAGGTGCTGATTCGCATGGGCCGTATCACGGCCGGCGTGGCAGACATTGATCTGCTGGCCGTGGATTCACGCGGCCACGTGCATCAAGGCCGGCTGGAACGCGGTGCGAACCCGGTGTGTATCACCTTCGATCTTGTGCTGACCCGCGATACCGGCACGGTTTGAAGCGCCGCGCCGGCGTACGTTATGCTGGGAGATCCGCGGTTGCGGCGGCAAACCCTCGGGGATTGCCGAAGGTCGTCAGGCTGGTTGCGATAGTTACATATCCCCGGCGCCCGACAACACCGACCCGAACAGCTTCCAGGATTTGTGCTGCCATTTCTGCAGTTGCATCTGCCGAATCGGATGGAAGTTGGTCGGGCTGGTATTAACCGTGATGCCCGGCAACAGCACCGGCATCATGAGGTTTGTCAGGCTGGCCGCTTGCTTCATGATATTTGCCCAAGAGAAATCCGTAGCGCACTGCTTCAGTACCTGCCACAGCGTGTAGCTGACGCCATAGCCGAATACCGGACCGGCATCCGTCAGGTCGGCACCGAGCATGTATTTCGCCATGAACGTCCGCCATTGGTTCATCCCCGGATCGTCTTTCCAGGTCGCATCCGTCGGGTTCTTCAAATACGCCGCGCTGATCAGGCAGGTTGCGTTCTCCGGACCGGCCGGCGTGATCACTGAGCCGACCGAGATCGAAACGTTGGTCATGAAGTGCAACGGTTTCCAGCCCAACTCGGCAATTTTCCGAATCGTTTGGGCGGCGAATTTCGGCGTCGCCGCCGTGATCACTACCTCAACACCCGCGTTTTTCAGCTCCAGAACCTGCGAGTCGATCGTTGCATCGGTGCCTTCATAAGAAACGGTTTTCACCAGGCTGTCGAACTTTTCGCCGAGTACGTCCTTGACGCCGAGCGGGTAATCTTTGCCGAAGTCATCGTTCTGATACAGAATGGCAATATTTGCGCCGGGCTTTGTGCCGGGCTTGTTGTCTTTTGCATAGGTGTGTAAATCTGTGCCTCGGTTCGATGGCTTGGCTGCCAGCCCATGACCCACGGCGTCGCTTTGTAATCGCCCCATTTGTTGGCGCCGCTGCCGAGGAACAGCAGAGGTACACCCTTACTATTGGTGTAACGGAAGATCGCGGAGTTGGGCGGCGTGCCGATCGTGGCGAACATGAACGCCACCTGGTCCTGCTCGACGAGGCGGCGCACCTGATCCACGGTTCTGGCGGACTGTAGCCATCATCGAGCGAAATATAATTGATCTGACGGCCACCGACGCCGCCCTGCTCGTTGACCATTTTGAAAAATGCGGCCTCGGTCCTGGCGACAATGCCGTACGCCGAAGCGGGTCCACCAGGCTGCGGTATTGCCGATCCTGACTTCGGTCGCCGTTACGCCTGGCGTGTCTCCAGCCCATGTCGGACCGGCCATGGCGGCTGCGGCGGCGATTAAGAACCCACGTCTGAACGTTTCCGATCCTCCCGATAGATGTCGGGAGAATACCTGTCAAAGGCACCACCCGGAAGGCCGCGGAGCCTCCCGGGTGAGCCGCCCGCCTGACCGGATGTCAGACCGACTCTTTCAGTTCCTTCGCCGGACGGAAGGCAATCTTCTTGCTGGCCTTGATCTTGATCGCTTCGCCGGTCGCCGGGTTGCGGCCCATCCGAGCGGCCCTCGCCCGAACCTGCAAGATGCCAAGGCCGGTTAGCCGTACCTTGTCGCCCTTCTTCAAATGCTGCGAGGTCGCGGTGACCAAATCATCGAGCACGGCCTCGGCGAGCTTCTTCGGAATTTCGTGCGACGCGGCGACCCCCGCCGCGATTTGTTTCAGAGTGACCGTTGCCTGCGCGGCGGATTTGGCGGCGGCCTTCTTGGCGGGCGCGGCCGCTTTCTTCGCGGGGGCGGCCTTCTTTGCTGCGGGCATGGAATCCTCACTGTTCAACGCTGGTACCGGGCGGACCACACCATAGCGACGCGAGTCGGGCAACAGATTCCTGACGCCAAACGTTAATTTTCCGCTGTTTTGCCATATTCGCGATGCGAATGTCGCAGGTTCCACACGCACGGGTCGATTTCGTCAGCCAATCCGCCCCAACTCTTGCAAGCGGATTGCAACAGTTTCCGGCAACGCCACCTTCCGCCCGGTCGAGCGGTCGACACAAACGCTGCGGTTCAACGCGGCCGCGACGCAGCCGGTCCGATCGAAAATGCCGTAGCCAAGTGTGAAGGATGTCCGCCCGACATGGATCGGGGCCAACTCAACAGTCAAACTGCCTGGATAGGAGGCCGAACGAAGGTAGCGGATGGTCAACTCCGCAATTGGCCAGGTCACGCCGTCGGGCAGGCCGAGTTCATCAGCGAGGTGCCGGCGGAATGCAAGGCGCGCCTCCTCCAAATAGATAAGGTAACGTGCGTGATTGACGTGTTCGTTGGGATCGAGGTCGGAGTAGCGGATCTCGGTCTCGATCCGAAAGCGCTCTGGGCTGCTGACCTGAAACGGGTCGAGGTTCATGCTTCCCCCACGGTGGTGGCGGTCATAACGGCGGCAAGTTCGGTGAAGTCGGCCACGATCAGATCGGGTTGATGCGGCGTCTCGCCGAACGGACGGTGGCGGCGGTCGATGAACGTGGTTCGCATGCCGTACGATTTCGCGCCGATGCAGTCGAACGCATGATTGGCGACGAACAGGCAGGACGAACGGTGCAGGCCGATCAACCTTTCCGCCGTCGCATAGGTCTTCCAGTGCGGCTTGAAATAGCCCGCTTCCTGCACCGAGATGACGAGGTCGAACGGAAAGCCGATATGCGGAGACGCCGCCTCCAACATGTCGCGATCGCCATTGGACAGGATGACCAGCTTGTAGCCAGCAAATCGGAGGCGATGCAGGGCGGCGACCACGTCGGGGAAAGGTTTCAGCGACTCGATTCCGGCGACCAGGGCACGGACTTCATCCTGGGTGTAGCTGAAGCCGCAACGATCCATCACCTGCGAAACGGCACGATGGCCGATTTGCCGATATGGCGTATGGCCGCGATCGCATAAGGCGTCGATCATCGAGTTTTCGTAGTGCGTGCGCCGCCACCAGGTGACAAAACTGTTGGCGCTGCCTTGCCAGCCCTTGCCACGGAGGAACGGTTCGGCCAGCTCGGTCAGGCCTTTCTGCATGTCGACGATGGTGCCGTACTGGTCGAACACCAAAGCGCGGATTTCGCGGCGGAGGATCTCGGGACGTTCCATGGCGGCGGCTTTCGTTGGTGGCACAGCAAGGGCTTCGCCCTTTAACCCACCAGGGAGCGCTGCTCCCCTGGACCCCTCGTCAAAGGGCGAGGCCCTTTGAAATCTATCCATTGGCGTTGTGTCTGAGGAGGGCCGACACAGACTATGAAACGTCTCAGGCGGCCCTCCTCAGACACAACGCCAAATTAATGGTTCCAAGGGCCACTGCCCTTGGCGGGGTTCCAAGGGGCAGCGCCCCTGGTCAGGGTCCGGGGTGAAACCCCGCTCTTGCCGCACCCGCGAAGAGCCGCCGATACTGACGCCATGCGACTAATCGCAATGATTGCCCGGCGTTGCCTTTGGATGCCGCCGACCTTGTTCGGGCTGCTGCTGATCGTGTTCGCGGTTTCGCACGTGATCCCATCCGATCCGGCACGCATCATGGCAGGCGAGAACGCGACGGCCGACCAGGTCGCCGCAATCCGCCATCAATACGGGCTCGACCAGTCGTTGCCGATGCAGTTCCTGCATTATGTGGATGACGTACTGCATGGCGACATGGGGACCAGCCTGTTCACTCAGCGGCCGGTCGCCGAGGACCTGATCGCCCGGCTGCCGGCAACAATGGAACTGGCCCTCTACGCCATGGCCCTCGCCGTCCTGGCCGGCGTTCCACTGGGCGTTGTCGCTGCGCTGCGGCGCAATACCTGGTTCGATCATGTGGTTCGGCTCGTCACCGTCGCCGGTCTGGCAATGGCGGCGTTCTGGTTGGCGATCTTGTTGCAGTTGCTGTTTTCGATGTGGCTTGGCCTGACCCCGGTGCAGGGTCGCATCGACGGCTGGGGACCCGATCCGATTACCGGCTTCTTCACCATTGACGCTGTGCTGCGGGGCGATTGGCAGACATTGTTTGACGCCGTGCGTCACCTTGTGCTGCCGACCCTGACTTTGGCGTTGCCTGCCATTGCCACGATCGTGCGATTTACCCGGGCCGGCATGATCAACGTGATGTCCAGCAATTTTGTGTTCTACCAGGTTGCCATGGGCATTCCGAGGCATCGGATCGTCTGGAAATATCTGCTGCGGGCTGCCCTGATCGGCACGTTGACGCAAATTGGCCTGATCTTCGGCAACCTGATCGCCGGAGCGGTCGTTGTCGAAACCGTATTCGATTGGCCGGGGCTGGGAAGTTTCGCGGTGAACTCGATCCTGCACTCCGACTACAACGCGGTCATGAGCTTTACCGTGTTTGCCGGCGTCATATTCATCCTGACCAATCTGGCGGTCGATATCGCGCAAACTTTGCTGGATCCGCGCGAGCGATGAAGCGGTTGTTACGTGACCGTTCCGCCCTGTTCGGGCTGGTCATCATCGTGGTGCTGGTGTTGTGCGCGATATTCGCCGGTGTGCTGGCGCCGTTTCCGCAGGATGTCACCGCTTATCATTTGCCCAGGAGATTGCTGGGACCAAATGCGGTGAATTATTTCGGCACGGATCGAATGGGGGCGGATATTTTCAGCCGGTTGTTGTTTGGCGCGCGACTGACGATCCTGATTGCGGTGATCGCGACCTCGGCCGCTGTACTGATCGGTGTGCCGATCGGGCTCGTGGCCGGCTATTACAATAATCGGTTCAGCGATTTATTGATGCGGGTATCGGACGTTTTCCTTGCCGTGCCGCAAATTGTGCTGGCCATCGCCATTGCGCAGACCCTGGGCCCGGCGATCCAAAACGTCATCCTGGCGCTATCGATCACCTATTGGCCGTTTTGGGCGAGGCTCGTTTATGCGGAAACCCGTAGTGTGCGGAATGAAGTGTTCATCGAGGCGGCGGTCGCACTCGGTGCGTCACCGTTACGGGTGATGGTGTTGCACGTGCTGCCCTCGATCGCGTCATCGGTGATTGTGCGCACCACCATCGGCCTCGGCGGCACCATTTTGGTTGCCGCTGCACTTGGGTTTCTTGGACTCGGTCCGCCGCCGCCAGCACCGGAATGGGGTCGCATGGTGGCCGAAAGTCGAGAGTTCCTGCCGCAGGCCTGGTGGTATGCTGCGGCGCCCGGCCTTGCGATCCTGCTGGTGGTGATGGGGTTCAACCTGCTTGGCGACGGCCTGCGCGACGCGCTCGATCCCAGGTTGTCCCGAGGCAACGATGGGCCCTGATCTGCTGGCCGTCCGCGACGTTTCAGTCTCGTTCTCGACCGAGAGCGGCACGGCATTTGTGCTGGACGAGGTCAGCCTGACGTTGCGGCGTGGCGAGATCATGGGGTTGGTTGGCGAATCCGGTTGCGGCAAGACCACGTTGGCGCGGACCATTCTTGGTGCATTGCCGCCAAATGCTCGGGTCCGCGGCACCGCGGTCATGTTCGAGGATCGCGATCTGCTGACCATCGATCCGGGCGAGGCGGCGGACGAAATCCGCGGGCGCGCCATCACGTTTGTGCCACAGGA
This sequence comes from Acetobacteraceae bacterium, assembly GCA_049519555.1. GTDB lineage: Bacteria > Pseudomonadota > Alphaproteobacteria > Acetobacterales > Acetobacteraceae > Rhodopila. Next base: position 507 of record JBEKQQ010000100.1, on the reverse strand, counting down.
TCCGTACAGTGCCTTCAACCCGCTGTTTACCGTCGGCGATCAGATTTTCGAGCTGCTGCGCTGGAAGTCGCCGGATCGGCAGCCGCTCGAGGCGGGCTACAGTCGCGCCCGCCGGCAGACCGACCGTGATCGGGCACTGACTTTGTTACGCCTTGTGCAACTGCCGGACCCGGAGCGGCTATTGAAAAAATACCCGCATGAACTGTCTGGCGGTCAGCGTCAGCGCCTGATGATCGCCATGGCGTTGCTGCCCGAGCCGCGGCTGGTCATTGCCGATGAACCGACCACGGCGCTTGACGTCACGATCCAGGCACAAATTCTGATGTTGCTTCGGAAGTTGGCAGTCGAGCGTAGGGTGTCGGTACTGCTGACCACGCACGATCTCGGCACGGCCTGGGAAATCTGCGACCGGGTGACGGTGATGTATGCTGGCCAGGCGATGGAGACCGCGCCGATCGACGCGTTCTTTCATGCCCCGGCGCTGCCTTATACGCAGCTCTTGCTGGA
>JBEKQQ010000099.1:0-25353 GCA_049519555.1 Acetobacteraceae bacterium | reverse complement strand
TGGACGATATTATCGCGCATACTGCGACCTGATGGAGCATTGGCGTCGGGTATTGCCGGCGAGTGCCGTGCTGGACGTCAGGTACGAAGACGTTGTGGCTGACCTCGAAGGGCAGGCCCACCGGCTCCTCGCTTACTGCGAGATCCCTTGGAATGACGCTTGCCTGGCATTCCATCGGAATCGCCGGGTGGTGAGAACCGCCAGCGTCACGCAAGTGCGCCGGCCGTTATACGCAAGTTCGGTGAGCCGCTGGCACGCGTTCAGTGACCTGGCGCAGCCGTTGCTTGAAGCATTGCGTGGTGAGCTCCTGAGCTCCAACTGCATTTGACACCGATAATGCAGCATGATGGCTTTGAATGATGTTGTGATATTTGCGATCGCGTGGGCACTCCTGAGCCACCGAACCGGTAGGCGTGGATGAATGCCAGATATTGTCCCTGCCTGGGCGTGAAAACCGAGTGAGAATCACCAACCGCGCGATTCATCGTTGCCCTCGAAAACGGGGGATCGGCCATGAACATACGATACCGGGTGGAACTGAACGAGGCGGAACGCGCACAGCTCACGGCGATGTCGAGCGGCGGGAAGCGTGCGGCGCGCAAACCCAAACGAGCGCAAATTCTGTTGGCGGCCGACGCGGGGATCGGCGACGAGGCGATCGCGGATAGCGTCCTGGTTGGCGGGTCCACGGTTTACCGAACCAAACGACGCCTCGTGGAAGGCAACCTTGAGCTCGGTTTGAGTGAAGAAGCCCGCCCTGGTGCTGCCCGCAAGTTGTCCGGAAAGGAGACGGCGCTGCTGGTGGCTACGGTCTGCTCGAACCCGCCCGAAGGCCGCAAGCGCTGGACACTCGATCTGCTGGCGGGCGCGATGGTCGAACTGACGGAGCATGACGGGCTGTCGCGCGAGACAGTACGCCGGCGTCTGGCGGAGGACGACCTCAAGCCGTGGCTCCGGAAGATGTGGTGCATTCCACAAGTGGATGGCGCGTACGTCGCCCGCATGGAGGATGTGCTCGACCTCTATGCCGAAGAGGCCGATCCCAGGCGCCCAGTGGTTTGTTTCGACGAAAGCCCGACGCAGTTGATTGGTGAATGACGCGAGCCGATCCCGGCAGCACCTGGTCAACCTGAACGATACGGTTACGAATATCGGCCTAATGGCACAGCCAATCTGTTGGTGTTTCTCGATGCACACCAATCCTGGCGTCATGTGAAGGTGACCGATCAGCGAACCGCGCGCGACTTCGCCGCTTGCATGCGCGATCTGGCCGATATCCATTATCCGGAGGCAAACCGAATCCGCGTGGTAATGCACAATCTTTCGACACACACAACTGGTGCCTTGTACGAAGCTTTCCCCCCGCCCGAAGCACACCGCGTTCTTCAGCGTCTGGAGTTTCATTACACACCGCAACACGCGAGTTGGCTCAACATGGTGGAAATCGAAATCGGTGTGCTGCGTGGCCAATGCCTGGATCGCCGGATCGGCGAGCGTTGCGTCCTCGTCGCCGAAATCGAGGCATGGCAGCGACAACGCAACGCCGCCGGCGCGCACGTCAAATGGAAGTTCACCACGCAAAAGACTCGGCTCAGGTTAGCACGTGCCTACCCTGATACCGCCAAAGAGTCATAGTCACTGTGTCGAGGTACTGGCGGCGTCCGCCAACAGCGCCTCTGCCGCGCGTAAGATCGGCAAAACGCGCGCCTGACCATCGCGAACCTCAATTTTGAAATACTCCATGGATTTCTCTCCTTCCTGGCGGTAGCCATATAAGGACACGTAGCGGAGAACCAGGTCCCATGTCCGGGCAGCGCACCTAATCTGTCCTGAGATGGAAGAGCCGCGTCGGCGAGGGTACAAGATTGGCGCCTGTATCTACCGGGCAGGAAGTGTGTGCGTGCTCAGTTGGCGAGTGGCCCGCGTATTTTCGCCAGGCAGCAGGATCAGGCCTTACGGGAGATGTGGCGTGAGATCATCGGTGACGACACACCGACCCCCGAATCGCTACTCCGAAATTCAAACTGAGACACTCTCTTCCGGGAAGAAGCATGGATATAGCTGCAGACCTGACGCGGGAAGTGGGCACGTGTCGAGGGCTGAACAGTCGGGCTGACCCGGGACAGTTCAAACGCACAAATGCATCTGCGTACATCTGTGGATATCTGTGTGTATCTGTGCTTCACCTTTCTTACCTGCATCCGCCGCGCAAGAAAGCATGGAACACAGATATGCACAGATAAACACAGATGACGGGGGACACGGCAGAGGTTCCACGTCATGACCCGAGCTACGGCACTCCATGTCTTCGGACGACGTGTTGCATCAAGTGGCCTGCGAGCCGGACCAGGACCTGTCACCAGCCCAAACCTTTCGGGAAGGCTGTTAGCGGTCCTCTGCAAACCGGACGATAATCGCGATCCCGAATCGGAATTTTGTCCCTATGCCCGACCTCACGCTGCTCCTCGCCGGCCTTGCCGCCTACGCGGCAATCGTTGCTGCTGTGGTCGCCGCGCGGCAATCCCGTTCGATTGCCGCGGTCCGCATTCTCGCCGAACAGGCGCTGCACGGTTCCCGGCTCGAGGCCGAGGCCACCCGCGCCGCCATCAACGCGGCTGCAACTCAGGCCGCCGTCGGTGTCGCCGCCTCGCGCGGCGCGTTCGACACCGGCATCGAGCAAATCCGCACCGCGCTGGAACTTCGCCTGCGGGAGTTACGGGAAAGCAACGACGCCAGCCTGGCCGCCATTCGCCTCACCGTGAACGACCAACTGCACGCCGCCGTCGAAAAGCAGATGTCGGAAAGTTTCAACCGTGTCATCGACCAGTTCGCCGCCGTGCAGAAAGCCATCGGCGAGGTCAGCACCGTCGCCGCCGGCATCGGCGACATCAAACGCCTGTTCAGCAACGTGAAGACCCGCGGCGGTTGGGCCGAGACCCAGGTCCGCTCGCTGCTTGATGATATTCTCCCGCCGGACGCCTGGCTCGCCAACCACAAGGTCCGGCCGGACAGCGACCAGATGGTGGAATTCGCCATCATCATGCCGATGCGCGGCGCCCGCCGGCCGGTGCTGCCGGTCGATGCGAAATTCCCCATGGAGGACTACGAACGTCTGATCGCTGCCTCATTGCGGACAAATACATCTTCCCGCCGATGACGGTGGAATTCGCCGTGCTGTATCTGCCGACCGACGCTCTGCACGCCGAGATCGCCCGCATCCCCGGCCTGATCGACGCCATCGGCCGGGAGCACCGCGTCCTGATCATGGGTCCCACTCTCTTCCCGGCTTTATTACGAACAATTCACCTGGGCTTTGTGACCCTCGCGCTGGAGGACAAGGCCGATGAAATCCGTGACCTTCTGGGCGTCACCCGGGTCGAGATGCTGAAAATGGATGAGGTCCTGGAACGGCTGTCGCGGCAGGCCGGCGCGTTCAGCGGCACGATCGAGCGGGCGCGTCAACGAACTCGCGCCATCGGCGGCAAGTTGCGGGAACTGGGTGCTTCCACCGGCGGCGCGCCGGCGTTGGATCCTTTGGAAACCATGAAACTGGCGGAAGTCGCCGATGACTCGCTCTGACTGATGGGCGGCTGATCGGACGAATATCGGGTGTTGGCATTCGCTTACACGGATCCGGCGGGACCGGACCGGGCGCAGCTTCAGGCGGGCAGGATGGGCCGACCGAACGCTCGGAATTGACCGCGGACGCCTGCCGCCGGGTATTTGCACACCCGGAGAATCATTACCGAATGATGACCGCATTCGGCGCTGTCACGCATTGTGATGGTTGTTTCCCCCGAGGCTCCGGTGTAAGGTGGCCTTTATGCTGGTGCCTGTATGGTCAGGCCACCTGTCTGGTCAGCGTCAGCGTGTGCAACGCCTATGGTCATGAGGACGACGGTCTCTTGAATATGAACAACCGCGGACGTGGACGCCCGCCCAGGCGCCGCGGCTTCGATGACGATTTCGCCTTCGATCGCGCACCCCCGGGGGATATGCCTCGCCCAGTACAATCCTGGCCGTCCTCGGCCGGGTTCGGGCCCGAGCACGATGCAACGGTCAAGTGGTTCAACCCGGAAAAGGGCTTCGGCTTCGTTGCGTTGTCCGATGGATCGGGCGATGCGTTTTTGCACGCCAACACCCTGAACGCCGCCGGCCATGCGGCCGTGAGCCCGGGAGCGTCGCTGCGGGTGAGGATTGGCCAGGGGCAGAAGGGGCGCCAGGTGTCCGAGGTCATCTCGGTTGACGAAAGTACCGCGACCCCGCGCGGGGCACCGTCGCGTGCGCCCGGTGGCCCGCCTGGCGGCGGCATGGGGATGGGCAGCGGTGGCGCGCCGCGCCGTGGTCCGCCCACCGGCCCGTCGGTGGAAATGCAGGGCACCGTGAAATGGTACAATGCTACCAAAGGCTTCGGTTTCGTCGCGCCAGTTGAAGGCGGCAAGGACGTGTTCGTGCACGCCTCTGCTTTGCAACGTGCCGGGGTGACCCAGTTGGCCGAGGGTCAGACCATTTGGATGGATGTTGTGCAGGGCGCCAAAGGTCCGGAAGCCACCGGGATCCGCATCAGCTAACGCCCGGTTCCGTGGTGCGGGCGGCTTACAGGCGGCCCAACCACCAGCCGAACCAAACAGACAGCAGGCACAGCAGCACGGATCCGGCGGCATAGAGCAGGCCGGCAACCACATAGCCTGTCTGTAGCAGTTCCAGCAGCTGCAGGCTGAACGCCGAAAATGTGGTGAAGCCGCCGCAGATCCCGACCATCAGAAAGATCCGCACGTCCGGGTGCATCGCCATGCGCGCCGGCGTCAGGGTGAGGCCGGCGACCCCACCAATCACGAACGAGCCGAGCACGTTGATCAGCAGCGTCCCCCAGGGAAACCGCGGGCCGGTCAGGGCTGTGACGGTGCCGGTCAGCCAGAACCGGGCCATGCTGCCAAGCGCGCCGCCGACCGCAACCGCGAACCATGTGCCGAGACTGCCCATCACTGTGCTGTTACGTCGTGCAACACCGGAAAGCACCCTTTCTGCAACCGGCCTGGAGTGTCCGCATCGGGCCGCGGGATGGCGTTACCCTAATGGCACGAAAACGGTGGCTGTGCACACCGGCCTGGATGGCGGAACGGCGCTGCATCAAACCTCGGTGGCCATGTTGGGGCGTCCGCCAACGGTTCGGCGGCCTGCGTTATCGCCAGCAGCTGCAGGACCGATATCGCAGCCACGCGCGGCGGGGGCGCGTCGCACGCATGGGAGACCCCATGGCCAGGACATCATAACGTTGCTTATAATGAGGCGGTCTTTGGAAAGCTCCCAGGTGGATTTCGAACGCGATCTGCTGTTTCTGCTGAACGACATCGCCCGGCTGTTACGGGTGGATGCCGACAAGCGGGCGCGTGCCCATGGCATGACGCGGGCGCAGTGGGGCATTCTGGTCTGGCTGGAACGCCAGCCTGGCATCTCGCAAAAGGAACTCGCCGAGTTGCTCGAGGTGGAGCCGATCACCGTGGCGCGCCTCGTTGACCGGCTCGAGCGCCGCGGCATGGTCGAGCGGCGGCCGGATCCGCGCGACCGCCGCATCTGGCGTTTGCATTTGTTACTACCCGCCCATCTGGTGCTGCGGGAAATCAACCAACAGCGTTCCGAAATGGCCGCAACACTCACCGGCGGCATCGACGACAACAATCTAACGATCATGATCGAGGCACTCGTGCGGATGAAAGCCACACTGACACGCGACTCCCACGCTGGCCGCCGCGCGACTGACCTGCGTCAGCCGGACGGGGTTCAGCCAAAAGCGAACCGCCAAAAGACCCGTCAAACTGAAGCCCGGGAGGTCGTCTGATGTCGCAGGCGACGGCGACCGAAACCCCTCGCGTGGGGGAGCGGGTTACCACAGTTCCAGCCAGGCGACGCGAACTCCGCCGCCTGCTGCGCCCGTTGTTGATGTTGGGCGGCATCGCCATCGTCATCGTCGGGTCGTTGGTGTTCTGGATCTCGGGCGGACGGGTCGTTTCTATCGACAACGCCTATGTCCGTTCCGCCAAGGAATCGATTGCGACAGATGTCTCCGGCATCGTGCTGGAGGTTCCGGTAAAGGAGGGGCAGCAGGTCAAAAAGGGCGACGTGCTGCTGCGACTCGATCCGGAACCGTTTCAACTGGCGGTGATGGGGGCGAAGGCCAATCTCGGCGGCATCGTGTCCGATCTGAACGCCATGAAGGTAGACTACAAGCGGATGATGCAGGACGTTGACGTCAAGCAATCTCAGGTCAATCTGGATCAGGTGAACGCCGATCGTTACGCCGGCCTGGTGCAGAGCGGCGGCGTCACGCGTGCCGAATATGACAACGCGCGGTTCCAGTTGGCGACCGACAAGCAGGCGGTTGCGGCGCTGAAGCTGGCGACCGAGGTGCAGCTTGCCAAACTCGGAGGCAACCCCGACGTCGATGTCCACACCATGTCCGACTACCTGATGGCGAAAGCGAAGTTGGACGAAGCGCAACGCGAGCTCGACCACACCGTCATCTATGCGCCGTTCTCCGGCATCGTGACGATGGTGGATACTGTGCAAAAGGGTATGTATCTGGCGGCCTCGACCGCAGCGTTCGGCCTGGTCTCGACCGAGCGGACCTGGATCGAGGCCAACCCCAAGGAAACCGAACTGACCTATGTGAAGCCGGGCGATCCGGTTGACGTGACCGTCGATACCTATCCGGGCCGGCAGTGGGACTGCCACGTCGACAGCATTGCCCCCAACAGCGGTTCGGAATTCAGTGTGTTGCCGGCGCAGAATACCTCCGGCAACTGGGTCAAGGTGGTGCAGCGCATCCCGGTGCGTATCACCTGCGACCGCAAGCCGGACGATCCGGAATTCCGCGCCGGCATGAGCGTCATCGCCAATATCGACACCGGCCATCACCGGACCTGGAACGAACTGTTCTGATCCGTGGCGTTGCCGGACCAGGACCGGGTACCGCACAGGCTGATCATCACGCTGTGCACGGTGGGTGCCACGTTGATGCAGGCGTTGGATCAGACCATCGCCAACGTTGCGTTGCCGTATATGCAGGGCAGCCTGTCGGCAACGACGGATGAGATCACCTGGGTTCTGACCTCGTACATCACTGCGGCGGCGATCATGACCGCACCGGTCGGCTGGCTGGCGGCGCGGTTCGGCCGGAAGTATTTGTTCATTACGTGTCTGGTCGGATTTACCGTTGCCTCGATGCTGTGCGGTGCTGCGCAGTCGCTGGTGCAAATGGTGGCATTCCGGATTTTGCAAGGGGTATTTGGCGCTGCACTGGTGCCGTTGTCGCAGTCGACGATGATGGACATCTATCCGATGGAAAAGCGCGGCCAGGCCATGGCGATCTGGGGCATGGGCGTAATGATCGGCCCCATCCTCGGACCAACGCTCGGTGGCTATCTGACTGAATTGTACAACTGGCGTTACGTGTTCTATATCAATCTGCCGTTCGGCATCCTGGCCACCTTCGGGCTGATCGTGTTCATGCCGCGCAGCCATCCGAACTTCAATATGCGCTTCGACTGGATTGGTTTCGCGGTATTGTCGCTTGGCATCGGTGGCATTCAGATGATGCTGGACCGCGGCCAAAATCAGGACTGGTTCTCCTCGCGCGAAATCATCATCGAGCTGGTACTCGGTTGTCTGGGCGTCTACCTGTTCATTGTGCATATGCTGACGGGTAAGAAACCGTTCATTCCGCCAGCGATATTCCGGGACCGCAATTTTACCACCGGCGTGGTGGTGATGTTCGCCGCAGGCACCGTGCTGGTCTCCAGTTCCTCGCTGATGGCGCCCTGGTTGCAGACGCTGGGGAACTACCCGGTTGAGGCAGCCGGCCTGATTATGGCGCCGCGTGGCATCGGCACCATGGTTGCAATGATGACCGGAGGACGGCTGACCTCGCGTATCGACCCTCGCAAGCTGATGGCGTTCGGCATTATGCTGCTGGTGTGGTCGATCTATGACATGACGGCCTGGACGCCGGATGTCGCGCAATGGCGGATCATGCTGACCATTACGATTCAGGGCGCCGGCCTCGGCTTCCTGTTCATTCCGCTGCAGGTTTTGGCTTTTGCCACGCTGCCGAGCCATTTTCGCACCGATGGCGCCTCGCTGTTCAGCCTGTTCCGCAACATCGGTGCGGCCATTGGCGTGTCGGTAACCTCGTCGATGTTGGTGCACAATACGCAGATCATGCACGAGCAGATTGGCGACCAGGTGACTCCGTTCAACCGCGCACTGACGAGTGGCGGCGCAATCGGGCACTTCTGGGATCCGGCGACACGGCATGGCGCAGCAATGCTTGATCAGGTGATCAATCAGCAGGCGCAGATCGTTGCCTATGTCGACGATTATAAGATGATGATTTTCTCTACGGCGCCGATGCTGTTGCTGTTGCTGTTGATGCGGCGGAGCCGGCCGGCGGCCGGCAAGCCCGAAGTCATGGAGCCGCTGGATTGAACCGGTTGGGACGCTGCATTCCATGACCGCGCTGCTTGGCATCGAAGGCCTGCGTACCACGTTCCAGACCCGTTCCGGCGAGGTTGCTGCGGTGGATGGCGTCGACCTGTCGATCGCCCGCGGCCGCACGCTTGGCATTGTCGGTGAGTCCGGTTGCGGCAAGTCCGTGTTGTCACTGTCGATCATGCGATTGGTGCCGCCGCCTGGCCGGATCGCGGCGGGCCGCGTTGTGTTTGACGGCCGCGATCTCGCCGGGTTATCGGCAGCGGAGATGCGTGCGATCCGCGGTGGACGCATTGCCATGATCTTTCAGGAGCCGATGACCAGCCTGAACCCGGCGTTCACCATCGGTGATCAGATCATCGAGGCAATGCAGGCCCATGAACGCCATGCCTCGGCCGCAACGTTGCGCACCCGCGCGATCGCTGCGTTGGAGCGGGTGCGTATTCCCGCGGCGGCGCGCCGGTTCGATGATTATCCGCATCAAATGTCCGGTGGCATGCGCCAGCGCGTGATGATTGCCATGGCGCTGTGCTGCGCGCCCGATTTGCTGATCGCCGATGAACCGACCACCGCGCTGGACGTGACTGTGCAGGCGCAAATCCTCGACTTGCTGCGATTGTTGCAGCGGCAGACGGGCATGGCGATCATTTTGATCACGCACGATCTTGGTATCGTTGCTGAAATGGCCGATGAGATTGCGGTGATGTATGCCGGCCGTGTGGTTGAACGCGCGCCCGGCCCGCGGATTTTCGACGACCCGCAGCATCCCTATACGCTTGGCCTGCTGGGTTCGATCCCGAAGATCGAGCAAGATCGTGACCGGTTGCTGGCAATCGAGGGTTCCGTCCCATCGCCGTTTGATCTGCCGCACGGCTGCCGTTTTCATCCGCGTTGCGTATTCGCCGAGTCGGCCTGTGCCGATGTCGATCCGGCATTGCGTGAGATCGCGCCTGGACATCAGGCAGCGTGCCGGTTGGCGCCAGTGGAAAATACCGCGGCATGACCACAACACAAACGTGCGAAACGAGCGGTTTTCGGTCAGACTCCTGATGTGCCGGCATCCTCGATGATTTCATAATGTTGAACCGTTGCATCGAACTCAGGTAGCGCAGCCACGGCATCAGGTTCAACGACTGCGCTGGTGATGTCATTTGCCGCAAAGCCGTGAATTGCCTCAAACGATTGCCAACGTGTCAGGACCGAAAACTCAATCGTATCATTCACTTGTCGCTGGCTGAGGCAGGCGCCGAGGAATTCGGGGAGGCGTGCAATTCCGGCAAAACATTGTTACGGAAGTGCGCTGGATACGCATCTTGGTTCGGCTGGCTGGCACGGCCGCGCCACGCCCTGAGGATCATGGTGTTGCTCCGCCCAACGGATCGATGCCGCCGCTTTGGCAGAATGCAGCTTTCAACGCGGCACATCGCCCGCCAGGGTGATCCGGTGCATCAGCCGCCGCTGCCCCTGATAATCATTGATTGCCTGGTGCTGCGCGCAACGATTATCCCACAGCGCCAGCGCTCCGGGCGACCAGGAAAACCGGCAGGTGAACTCCGGCCTGGTCTGATGCTGCCACAGATATCGCAGCAGCGGCAGGCTTTCTGCTTCGGTCATACCGGCGAAGCGGGCGGTATGCGCGATGTTCACATACAGCGCCTTGCGGCCGGTTTCGGGATGCGTGCGCACCACGGGATGTTCCTCGATCAGAACCTCACTGCCGGTACCCGGTTTTTTCGCGCGGTCCTCACGCGTCCGGCTGGCCTCCGCCTTGTCCGAACGAGCCACCCCGCGCAGGCCGGCCAGTACCGATCGCAAGCCATCCGACAACGTTTCATAAGCAAGATATTGATTGGCGAACTCGGTATCGCCGCCGGACGCCGGCAACTCACGGGCCAGCAACAGGGTTGCCATTGGCGGCTCGGGCAAATACGTCGTGTCCGAGTGCCAGACGCCGCCGAAATTGATCGTCTGGTCCGGTCGTTTGAGGACCGGCGTGATCTCGGGAAAGCCCTCGATCCCCGGCACGAACGGGTACCGCATCGGCGTGCCGATCCGCGCGGCAAAGGCATGATATCGCGCAGATGTCAGATTCTGCCTGCGGAAGAACACCACCAGGTGATCGAGCAATGCCTGACGGATCGCTGCCACCGTCGCATCGGGCAGGTCGCGCGACAGGTCAACACCACTGATCTCGGCGCCAATGGCGCCGCCAACCGGGCTGATCGCAATGGTCTGACCTTGCATAGGCGGCATTCCTTTTTCTGCATTGCGCCACGCCGATGGCGCCCGACAGAAAGGAACCGCTTTGCCGCGGTAGATCAAGCTGTCGCAATTCACCAGGGGCGGCAGCAATCAGGCACGCAACTGCGGAGCCAACCCACAGGAAAGCATCTGCGGTTCAGGCAGCTCTCACTGCGGCGATATACCGGCCCACCTCGCTGTGCAGTTCGTCGGCTCGCCCTGAGAGCTTCCCTGCCATGTCCAGGACGTTTGCGGCGGTTGTTCCCGCGTGGTTGGCGTCATCGCTGACACCGGCAATGTTGGAGGTAACCTCCTGCGTGCCAATGGCGGCCTGCTGCACGTTGCGGGCAATCTCCTGGGTCGCGGAGCCCTGTTCTTCCACTGCGGCGGCGATGGAGGCGGCGATTTCGCTGATCTCCCCAATGGTCGAGCCAATACCCTGGATGGCGCTGACGGCTTCCCTGGTCGCAGTCTGAATTTGGGCGATCTGGCGTCCGATATCCTCGGTTGCTTTCGCAGTCTGGGTGGCGAGGTTCTTGACCTCGGAAGCGACGACCGCGAAGCCCCTGCCGGCCTCGCCGGCCCGCGCCGCCTCAATGGTGGCATTCAGCGCCAGCAGGTTGGTCTGGCCGGCAATGCTGCTGATCAGGCCAACGACCTCACCAATTTTCTGGGCGCCTTCGGCCAGGGCGTGCACGACACCGTCGGTCCGCGCCGCATCGCTTTTCGCCCGGCCCGCGATCTGGGCGGATTGGGCGACCTGGCGCGAGATCTCGGCGATCGACGAGGCCAGTTCCTCGGCGGCGGAGGCGACGGTTTGCACGTTGGCGCTGGCCTGCTCGGCCGCCGCCGCCACATTGGTCGCCTTTTGAATGGTCTGTCCCGCGGTGTCGCTCATTGACCGGGACTGACCTTTCATTTCGGTGGCGGAGGCGGAGAGGTCGGCGACCATTTGCCCAACCCTGGCTTCGAAGGCCCGGCTCAGGGTGTCCACGCTGGCAGCTCGTGCCACCCGTGTCTCCTGCGCCGCGGTCTTTTCTGCGGTCATGGCATCGGCATTTTTCAGTCCCGCACGGCAGTCCTCCATGGCGCGCGCCATATCGCCGATCTCGTCGGCCCGCCGAGTGTCCGGTAGCTCGAACTCATAGTTGCGGGCCGCAAGTTGCCGCATGCTTCCCGCCACGCGCACCACCCGGGCCGTTACGTGCCGTTTCAGCCACATTGCCAGTGCAACACTCAACACCGCCGCAAAGGCGGTCACCATCCCGATCACCCAGACCGATAGCGTGAATGTGGTGCCCGCCGTCTCGGAGGCGCGCTGACCCATCCGATCGTTGTATTGCCGCTCCGCCGCCAGAGCTTCGCGCAATTTCCCCGCGGCCGGCACCATATCAACGCTGAAGAATTGCGCGGCGGCAGCCTTGTCGCCGCTCTGAACGAGCGCTTCCAGCCGCGTGTCCTGCGTCAGATAATCTTTCCAGGTGGCGTCGACGGCGGGGGCGAGGCGCTCCCGCTCTTCTCCCGGGTCAACCAGCGGCTGGTAGTCCTGCCAAATGCGCTGAATGTCGCTGAGCGTGGTGGATTTATACCGCTGGATGCCGGCCTTGATCTCAGCATCAGGGGCGAGGATGGCGGATGCCTGCAGTTGGCGGAAACGGCTCGTTGCCTCCTCCAAACGCCCGAGCGCAACCACACTGGGCAGCCGATTGAGAGCGAGGTCATCCGAAGCGTCGTGCAGTTGGCCTGCCTGGTACAGACCGATCCCGCCAACCATCGCCAACGTGAGGAACAGGCTGGCGAATGCGAGATGGATCCTGCCGTTGATGCTGTTGGTTGTGAAGAAAGTCATACCCCGTCAACTCCGCCATACTGCGGCCCTACATAACCGGCGTCGGTTAACATTGGGTAAAGCACGGCGGGTTGAGTTCTCGACCGTGGTGACGGCCAGCGCCCGGACAGCAGGTCAGGCGGCCACCGGGTATGGCAGCTCGGCCAGCACCGCTTCGGGTTCCAGCGACGCGAGGTCGGGCCGGCGCAGCACCCGCACATCCGGGCCGCTGGGCGCGCACAGCGCCGGATCGGACGCACGCGAGAACAGCACGACCACCGGGCTGCCCACCGCCGCCAGCAGGTGGGTTGGCCCGGTATCGTTGCCGACGGTGAAACGGGCGGATCGGGCAAGATCGGCAAGGTCGCCGAAACTGGTCTGGCCAATCAGGTTCAGCGCGGCGGGGATCTCACGGGCGATCGGCGCCTCGGCGGCGGAGCCCACGATGACAGGCGTCAGCCCCTGCGCGCGCAACGCCAACGCAAGTGCCTGAAAGTGCGCTGCCGGCCAGCGCTTCTCCGGCCGGTGCGGCGCGCTGCCGGGGACCAGAACGACGAAATCAGTGGGCAGGCCGAAGCGGCCGATATCGCCTCGGCACCAGGACAGATCGGCGGACGGCATGGTAACGATCCCGGCCTGCCGAAGTTGGCTGGCCTGACGGTCGATGTCGTGCCGATGTGCACGGTTCGGGTCGCGGTCCGGATGCGAGCCGCTCGCTACGATACCGGACCATTGCGGTTTCGCAGCATGCGGGAACAGCCGAAAGTAATGCGACGAGCGGCCGGAGGTTTGCAGATCGTAGACCCGGGTGAAGCCTGGCCGGCGTAAGGTTCGGCACAGCCGGTACAGACCGGGAAGGTTCCACCAGGCGGGCCTGGTGTCGACCAGGATTTCATCAAACCAGGGGGCCTGGCGCAGCCAATCGGCGTACGGCGCGGTGGTCAGCAGGCTGATCCGCGCCGTCGGATGAAACGCCCGAATGGCGGCGAACGCGTTCATCGCCAGCACCACATTGCCAAACGCCCCGAGTTTGATGATCAGGATCCTCGGTTCAGGCATGCCAGTGGCTCGACGGGGCTGGGTGCCGCACGCGTAGCAGCAACGTTGCATTCCCGGCAGGATCGTCGCATAGAAATAACGATTTGGTGTCATTATGAGCGCAGCGAAGCAATCTCCGTATTTCCACTGACGGAGATTGCTTCGCTGCGCTCGCAATGACACGATGCAACAGGCCAATGCGGTGCGACCGTTTGGCGACCGGGCTGCGGCCGGTCAGCGTGATCAGCGCGACCACGGTTCAGGGCTGCGGCGCGGGGAAGTTGGCAGCCCAGTGGCGGGCGATGTCCAACCGGCGGGTGACCCAGACGCCGCGGTGCCGGTAGATGTGATCGAGCAGCCGCTCCAGGCCTGCCGCGCGTGCGGGATGCCCGATAATCCGCATGTGCAGTCCGATGGAGAGCATTTTCGGCTGGGTGGCGCCCTCGCGCCAGAGGAAGTCAAACGCGTCGCGGCAGTAATGAAAGAAGTCGTCCCCGGTGGCGAACACGCCGCGGCCGAATTTCGAGTCATTGGTCGACATCGTGTAGGGCACGATCAGATGCGGTTTGCCTTCGACCCGGGTCCAGTACGGCAACTCGTCGTCGTAGGCGTCAGAGTCGTAAAGGAACCCACCTTCTTCGACGATCAGCCGGCGGGTGTTCACGCCTGGCCCGGAGCGGCAATACCAGCCAAGCGGACGCTCGCCCATGGTGGTCTGGATCGAGGTGACGGCGCGGGCGATGCGGGCGCGTTCCGTTACTTCGTCGAGTTCGAAGTGTTTTTCCCAACGCCAGCCATGGCAGCAAATGTCGTGACCGGCGGCTTTGATCGCAGCGGCAGCGGGCGGATTGCGCTCCAGCGCCAGGGCGCAGCCGAAGATGGTCATCGGCAGGTTGCGTTCGGCAAACAACCGCATGATGCGCCAGAAGCCGACGCGGGAGCCGTACTGGAACATCCCCTCGGCCGCCAGGTCGCGGCCTTGCACGCCCGGGTTGGCGCCGAGGTACTCGGTGAGGCCCCATTCCGAGGCGGGATCGCCATCGCCGATCGACGGCTCCGAGCCTTCCTCGAAGTTGAGCACGAAGTTGACCGCCAGGCGCGCGGCGCCGGGCCAGTTGGGGTTGGGCGGGTTGGCGCCGTAACCGAGCAGATCGCGATCCATGACGGAAGGTTTAGCGCGGAGTGACGGCCGCGTCATGGTGGGCCTGCAATGGCGATTTCCGGCGCCGGCTTCCGGTTCGTGGTGAGGTCTCGTTACGCCGGCGGTCTGCCGCTGCCAGCAGGATCGTTATTGGCCAACAGCGGGCATCGTAACGGTGTAGCCTGGGATCCGGTACGGCTGGGCTGACGCAGTGGCTGGGGCCGGTGGCGCAGCAAACGGATCGGCAGCGGCTGCCGGCTGCTCGCCGGCCTGCAGCGCATGTTGCGCGACGATCTCCTGCCACAGTCGAAGGATGCTGCGCATGGTTGACTCGGCGACCAGACAATGGCCCTGGTTATCGAGACCGTAGAACGCTGCGTCGGCGTCGCCTTTCACCTGGCGCAGCGCCTGCGACAGAACGTCGAGACATTCGATCACTTGCTGCGGCGTATGGAGCCGGCTGCCGCGTTGGATGTCGCCCAGACGGAAGGCGCGCATGGCGCGGACAGGAATGCTGTTCGCCTCGCGGCCCAGTTCGAAGAATACGCTGACGACGGGGAGCATGTTCTGCACCAGGGACAGGATTTCGCGGGCCTCTTCGACATTGCAGCCAACCAGCGGCGGCGTGGCGGCCTGTGCGGCGAACTCGTGGCCAGGCTGCAGGCCGAGGGTCCGCATGATTTCTTGCTCGAGCCAGCGGCGCACCTCTTGCGGCGCGCTGCGGATTTGTTCTGCGGACAGGGTGAGACCGACCATGGGCTGCTCCTCGTGTGCGTTGGTGGCGGGATTGTTGGCCGACCAAGGGGGAGGCCGCATTGATCAGGGTCAATTTGGTCAGGACGTCGTGTGCTCATTGCGATTTTCGTGCTGGGATCCACGGTATTCGTGACCCCTGCACGAAATCTGACGGAAATGGAACCTCGTCGGCAGCATCATGGTGCAGACGTGAAGCCGGCCAGTAGTCGTACATGCTGACAGTAATACCCCGCCTGGGAGCACCGCCGATGCCGACCATTCTTCGCACCGGCGGATATCGCGTATACTTCTACAGCCACGAGCCGGGAGAGCCGCCAAATGTGCATGTCGATCGCAGTGGCGCTACGGCCAAGGTCTGGCCCGATCCGGTAGCTTTGGCCAGCAATTCGGGATTTTCGGCCAGGGAGTTAGGCGATGTGTTACGCTTGGCTCTGATGCGGCGAGAGGAATTTTTCGAGGCATGGCATGGCTTCTTCAACCAAGGTTGAGACGGTCGAAACAAGGGGCCGGGACGTGTCGCTGACCGACGATGAGTTGTCGGTTGCACTGACGGACGGCCGTACCATCACAGTGCCGCTGGCCTGGTATCCGCGCCTCGCGAATGCGACGCCGGAGCAGCGCGCGCATTGGGAAACGGCGGGCGCTGGCCAGGGTATTCATTGGCCTGAGATCGACGAGATTTGCGCACCGCGAGGGTTCCCCGCCGCCGCGTGGATCGGAGACGTGGCGGTCGCCGTTCATTGAGCAGGACCTGCCGGATGGCAAAGTTGGCTGAAACTTCGCATGTAATGGACGACTCAGCGACAGCCGCGGCAGTATCAGTGCCGCATTGGAATGTTATGGTAACGTACCATTTCTGCTTCGCCGGGGAATTGAGCTGAGTGAGCGGTTTTCGGAGGAAACCGAAGCTACCCCGCGCCTCGGCCCTTCAATAACCTCCCGCCGCATTCCCCCGTCGCCACGCCATTCTCGAACGCCACTGTCCCGTTGACGATGGTCGCGGCGATCCCCTCCGCCTTCTGTACCAACCGTCTCGCACCCCCTGGCAAATCCGACTCAACCACCGGCATCCCTGGCCGCACCGTCGCTGCATCGAACAGCACCAGATCCGCCGCAAACCCGGTGCGGACCAGGCCGCGATCGTTCAGTTCCCACGCCGCGGCGTTATCAAAGCTCAACTTCCGCACCGCCTGTTCCAACGTAAAAGCCTGTTTCGCGCGCACCCAGTAACTCAACATATGGGTCTGCAACGACGAACCCATTTCCTGGCACACATGCGCCCCGGAATCCGAAAACGTGGTCAACGTCCACGGATGCCGCAGCATGTCCAGCACGTCGTCGCGGCCCTCGTTCACCAGAGGTTGCACGAATACCTGATCCTCATTCGCCAGCATCAGGTCGAGCATTACCTCCACCGGATGCTTGCCCCGCTCCCGCGCCAGGGATTCAACCGTCGGATCCTCCCACGCCACGTCCTTCATCGCGAACAGATTGGCATAATCCGGCTTCCGAGGGTCCGTTGTCGCCGCGCCGCCGCCCTGGAACACGTTATCGCGCGGCTTCATGCCGGCCTCGTCGGCAACCAGGCGAGCGCGAACGGCTGGATCCGCCATGCGCCGCTTCTGCTCGTCCAGCGGCAACCCGCGCAACGCGCGCCATTCCGGCAGCACATCGAACGGCAGATACGATTTCAGCGCGAAGATCGCATTGATCGACTTTGTCGTCGTCTGGCCGAACATCCGGGCTCCGGCCGCAACACTCTGATCCAGATAATCCAACTGATAGCGATACGAATTCGGCGCCTCGCCCTGTCGTGTCGCGATCGTCCCGAACATCACCGGCCGGCCCGATTGCAGGGCCACCTGACGCAACCGGTCAAGAAACACGCGTTGTCCCGGCCCGCTCGACACGTCAGGGCCAATTTGAAAAATTCCCGCGTCCAGTTCCGCCATCGCGCCCACCAGGGCATCGATCTCGCTCCATTCCGCGATCCGGCTGGCCACTGGCGTGTCGTCCGGCGTGACATGCGTGCCGGCGCGAGAACTGGAAAATCCCATTGCCCCGGCGCGCACCGCTTGCTTGACCGCGTGCACCATGCGGGCGACATCGTCCTCGGTCGCCGGTTCGGTCAGTGCGCGCTTGCCCATCACATACATGCGCAGTGCGGAATGGCCGATATATGCACCGTAATTCAATGCCTTCGGCAGCCGCTCGACAGTCGCAAGATATTCCGGGAAGGTTTCCCATTGCCAATCGATGCCGGCGAGCATCGCCTCCAGTGGGATATCTTCCACCGCGGTCAGACAGCGAGCAAACCACTCGCGGTCCGCCGGCGGGCAGGGCGCCAGAGCAAACCCGCAATTGCCCATGATCACGCTGGTCACGCCGTGCCAGCAGGAACACGTCCCCTGCCGGTCCCAGTTCACCTGCGCGTCCATATGGGTGTGGCCATCAATGAAGCCGGGCGCCACGATCAGCCCATCGGCATTGATCGTTCGTTGCGCCGGGGCCCGGATGCGGCCGATCTCGACGATACGTCCATCGGCGACGCCAACATCGGCGCGATACCGCCCCATGCCGGAGCCATCGACGATGGTGCCGTTCCGGATGACGAGGTCCAGGGTCATGGCGATTCCTCCTGCCGTGTTGGTCTGCCAGGGACGCTACCAGCCAGCCCGCGGTTCGTCACCCACGCCGGATTCATCGTGACGGCAAGGCAACATTGAGTTCCCGGAGCAGCCGCAGGTCCCCGGCGATATCGAAATCCGGCAATTGAGTAACGCCAAACCGCACCACGACAAGCCGTTGCGACGGCAGAATGTAGATGCGCTGCCCCAGGCGGCCCGAGGCAAAAAATGCATCCTCGGGCATACCGGCACGTATGCGCCCTTTCGCCGGACCATTGGCGCCCGCGTTGGTGGACACGCCGGCGCCATAGTCGGTGTTAAGCGTAGGACGCCGTGTGTAGCTGACCCAGCCATCAGGCAGCACGCGGTGTCCTGCCACGACGCCATCGTTCAGATACAGCAGTCCAAGGCGCGCCCAGTCTCGGGCGCTGGCCAATATGAAGGTTGAACCGACCGGCGTGCCGGCGGCGTCGGTCTCGATTACCGCGCAATGCATGCCAAGTGGCCCGAATAATGCCGTCCGTGCGAAATTCAACACATCCGCTTCGGTTCCGCCGACGGCGTCGGCGATCATGCGCGCGGTCAACAGCGTATTGCCGCTGCTATACGCCCAGACCGACCCCGGCTTGTGCTCAAGCGGCGCCTGGGCGGCAAAGCCGGCCATATCAGGCTCAGTGTACAGCATCCGTGAGACGGCATCGAGGCCGGTATCGGTCTCCGGAATTGCCAGACCGCTGGTCATCCGTAACAAATTGTCCAGAGTAATGGCGTGGCGGGGATCATCGCCGGCAGCCCAGGCAGCGATCGGTGCCGGAGTGTCCAGGTGCAGCCGACCCTGGCCCACGAGAATGCCGGCCAGTGCGTTGATGACAAGTTTGCCGACGGAATAACCGAGCAGCGGCGTATCGATGCCAACACCAGGCGCGTAGCGCTCGGCGACCACCTGGCCATCCTTGACCACAACGATTGCTTTGATGTCGCGGGCCGGCCCGGTTGCGGGGTCGGCGAATACATTGTCCAAGGCCCGGACCAACGCCGGGTTGGATGGTTCGACGATTTGTGGGCCGGCAATCTCGGGCTGCCATGCTGCTGCGAAGGGCGCCAGCAGCGGGGGCGGAGGCGGAGGCTGGTGGCCTCGCGAGAGCAGGCATCCTGCCGCTCCTCGGTATACCGCGGTGCTCGCGAACCGGCCAAACCAGGTCGCGGTGACCGTCCGATGCTGACGGTCCGCCGACCAATGCACATGGTTCGCCATGAGGCCTGAGCCCAGAGCGGGAGCGAGGGTTTCGCGGTACACATCCTCCGCAGCCAAATGCGAAACGAAGACCTCGGTGCAAAGTACTTGCGCTATCGTTCCGGTGGCGACGCTGACCGGACGCATCCGACGGACGTAGAGGAAGCCCACGCCAAGCGCGGCGACCACCGCAATCGCGGCAACGAACCACAGCCCTCGCCTGATGCCGCCAGATCGCATGCGATTCGCTCCAGGTGGGTTCGGCGATGAGGGTGCCAAAGGACCCGTCCGGAGTCACTCCTGCTGTCGCCGATCCGGCTGGAGCCTGGCGCCACCTTGCGCTGCTTTCGCGCGGTCGCTTCTGCGACCCTCATGCTCCGCCAATACCCTGTATCGTTGAAGCGCAGGACGTTCGCTTTTACGGTCATTGCGACCCAGTGGGGACACCGGGATTGCCTCGCTGAGCTCGCGATGACAGCGTGGCCGCAGCGACTTGCACTTCAGCCATAGCGGGTACCAGGTGCGTCAGATTATGCGATCGATCGGACTCTGCGTTGCCGCGCTGGTGGCAGCCGGTATTGTCGCGCCGTCATGCAGGACATTGGCAGACGACGCAAATTCGCTTTACCAGGCAATGGAGATCGTCACCGGCACCGATCTGCGTGAGCGGCCGCGTGGCTTCGCTCAATGCTTGCAGGATGTGCTTGTCAAAGTATCGGGTGACCCGCGTTTGCGCGCCGATCCGCGCGTCATCGCGCTCGCGCAACATGCCGGCGATTATGTCGTGACCTTCAACTATGTGGACCCGATTGCCGGAACCCGGCCGAAAGACGACCAGGGAACCTACGACCGGTCGGAGAACCTGACCATCACCTTCGATCCGGCGAAGATCGATGCGTTGCTGACCTCGCTCGGCGACCCGCCGTGGCATGGGCCGCGTCCGGTCCTGGTCCCTGTGCTATCCGTCCATGGCCGTAAGCCGCCGGCGTATCTGTTGAGCACAACTGAACCTTTGGCAGCCGAGCAACGTGATGCCTTCGAACGCATCGCCGCTGAGGCCGGCATCCCGCTGCGGCTGCCGACCGCGTCCGGGTTTTCAAGATTGCGCACCCGCAATGACAGTGTGGCGCCATGTGGTCCGGACGGGACGATCGTTGTACTGGGCCGGCTCGACTGGAGTGAGACAGCGCCTGGATGGATCGGCACCTGGCACACCTGCTGGCAAGGTCACCAGCACGTCTGGAGCCTGCACGGCGGTGGCTACGACCTCGCGTTTGCGAACATCGTCCAGGGTGCGATGTTGCTCGCCTCCGGCCGCGGCACCCCGGACATGCTGCAAGTAAACGGCCACTGATTGCCGCCAAAGCGCTGTCGGTAGCATAATCCCCAGGACGGGAGGTAAAGCCATGCCAAACACACCGCAACTACGCCCTCTGGGCGACACCCTGGGCACTGAGGCCCTCGGTGTCGATCTGTCAAAACCGCTCGACGCGGCGACATTCACCTGGGTCGCCGCAGCCTTCGCCGAGCACCCGGTGCTGGTGTTCCGCGATCAGAACCTGGATGCCGCCGCGCTCGCCGAATTCGGCCGCCGGTTCGGCACGCCGCGCAAGCATGCCCTGATGAAGTATCGCCATGCCGAGCATCCGGAGGTCTCCTGGCTCACCAACGTCGAGGAAGACGGCAAGATCGACTGGTATGGCGTCAAGCGGGCCACCGATTGGCACACCGATTCAACCTTTGAGGACAACCTGCCGCTGCTCGCCATTCTGCACGCGAAGCAGGTGCCATCGGACAAGGGCGGCACAATGTTCGCCGACATGGTCGCTGCCTACGCTGCGCTGCCGGAGGCGAGACGGGAGCAACTCTCTGGCCTGACCGCTTTGCACGGCCGCCAGACCGGTCCGGGCGGGGAGCGGCTGTATCCCGGCGATAAAGGGAAGACCGACAAGGTGTATAAGGAAGTGTCGTGGCCGGCCGTCACGCGGCACCCGGTGACCGGCAGGGAGATACTGTTCGTCAATCCGATGCATACGCATGGTTTTGCCGGCATGACCCAGGAAGAAGCCTGGCCGCTGATCGAGGAACTGGCCGAGCACGCCACCAATGATCGCTTCGTTTATTACCACCATTGGCGGGTGGGCGATGTGCTGATGTGGGACGAGCGGGCGACGATGCACCGCGGCGCCGGCGACTACAGGCCCGAGGAGCCGCGCGTCATGTTGCGCACGATCGTGTACCCGAACTGAAGTCGTAACGCCCCGCACTGCTCAGACCACCGGACCGCTCAGACCACGAGGCCGCTGCTCTGCACCGCGAGTGAGGTCAGACTGGCACTGCTGTTCGCGTTCGATTGATTGTTCAACTGCTGGTTGATCAAATACTGGTCAGTCAGACTGGTGACATAAGCCGGATCCTGCAACTTCGCGATGTCGAGGCTGGAGGCCTTGATTGCGGTCTCCTGCGCCGGCACATCCTGGTTGATGATGTCCGGGTCAATGCCAAGTGCGCCAGTGATCACGAAGAAGTTGGTCGCATTGTCCAGCACGTCGCTGACCGATTTGATCGAACTCGCCTGGGCGATGAAGTCGAGCGCATTCGAGAGGCCAGGAGTCGCCGCGTTGAGCGACTCGCGCCACATTATCTCGGCGTAGCCATTGGTCAACGTCGACATGATCTTCGGATTCTGCAGCTCGGCGAGGCCGTTTGTCGCGAAATTGTAGGTTTGCACGGTGCTCAGCAGCGTGCTGTCGCCGAGTTGATTGGCCACCGAATTAGGGTCGGACAGGTTGGACATGAATGCTTTCGTAACCAGTCCCGTCTCCCCGATATAGTTGGAAAGACCGCTTGCGGTCAGCAGGACCTGCTGCACGTTCGGGTTGGCCAAGGCACTTTGGATGCTGGTCGCACTGTTTACCGCCTTCGTGAACGCGGCGATCGTCTGGGCTACCTGCGGCACCTGCGCTTCCTTGACGGTGTCGGCGGTCTGGTCCGCCTGCGCCAGCTTCAGGTCGAGCAATGGATTGCCGGTTGAGGCAAACCCTGTGTTGGAAACTGGCGCCGTGTTGTAAAGCGCGTTCAGGATCGCCGCCGTCGCGTTGTTGGACGAGCCGGCCGGCGCGAACAACAGGCTGTAGTCGATCCCGCTGATAATACCCATGTCCGCATCGCCCGTGCTACCATTGGTCCATACGAAGCATACGGTCGGACGTATGAACATTTCCTTAATGTCAACGGTCGGAGGTTGTGACCCGTGAAACGAATTCGTCATGGCCAGGCCGGGCCGACACCGATTACCGCCGCTGACCGGTGAGTTGCGCCACTCACCTCAGGCCCCGGTTGCGAATGCGACTGCACCACATCTTAATTTTGTGCACGCCGCATGCACTACTGTTTCGCTTTATCAATCTTCTCCAACCTGATCACGACCCGCCGATTCCTCGCCTGGTTGTCCGGAATGATCGTTCCGTCAGCGCTCCGGTTGGGTGCGATAGGGACCGTGTCGGCATAACCGGAAGCGGTGAGTTTGTCAGCCGGAACGCCCAGATCCAGCAAGAACCGCACGACCGCTGCGGCGCGCGCTGCGGACAATTCCCAATTGGACTGAAATTGCGGCGTGCTGATGGGCGTATCGTCGGTGTGACCCTCAATCGTGATGTGATACGCGGCGAATTCCTGCGATTCCAAGGTGCCGGCTACGTCGCCCAGGATGGCTTTCCCGGCATTGCTCAGCGCCGCGGAACCGCTGCTGAAGAACGCCGCGCTGCCGATTTGCAATGTGGTGATCCGGTCGCCGCGTTGGGCGACGATCGGTGTGCCCCGGGAAGCCAGCCGCTCCACCACGTCCGGCAATGACGATCGAACCGGTTCAGGCCGGTCCGCCGCCGGCGGTGTTGGGTGAGTCGCCGGCATCGGCGCCGCCTCTGCCACGGCCTTTGTACCGGCGGGCTGCGGCAACTCAGGCGATGTTTCGGTCGTCTTGATCCCGTCGGCGGAGGTCTCAGCCGCGGGACCGATCGGCGCGGGCGACGGCGCGTCGGTCGCTGCCTCCGTGATGGGCGTGAACGAGCGAATCACTGGTTGGCCCCAGAACACGCCGTCCTGCGCCGCGGTCTGAGTGGCGGGCGCCGTTGCCTCCGGCGTCGGGTGCTTCCCGCCGGCCTTGATTGCCAGAGTGATCACGAACAAACACAACAACAGAGTGATCGTATCCGCGTAGGTGATCAGCCAGTCGTCGGTGTGCCTCGCCTGATCTCGTCGGACGCGTTGTTGCAGCGTCATGTGCCGACGGCTCCCAGCAAGCCGGATACACGTTGCCGGGTCTTGGCGCCGCCCGGCCCATTCAAGGTGCCCGCGGCGACCGCGACCGAGGTTTCGTCAGCACTGGCGATCACGTCGAAATAGTCGTGCTGTTCCGGCCGTAGGAAGCCGTTGAGCCGGTCCTGGATATGTGATGGATTTTCTCCGCCGGCCAGCATGACCATGCCTTCGGTGATCAGGCTGTGGCGGCGCTGGCGGTCATCGACCTGCTGCTGCAGTCGCGCCGCGGCCGGCATATAAATCATGCGAGCGGACACGACACCGTACAGCGTGGACAGAAATGCCACCGCCAGCGCCGCGCCGGTGCTGGAAATATTGTCATTCAATTCGCACAACATCACGATCATGCCAATCAACGTCCCGACCATGCCGAAGGCCGGCGCGTGACTGGTCATCGCGCGCAGCACGTCGACCGGGACGCAATCGCGGTCATAGGCAGCCTCGGCGGCCGTCTCCATCATGGCGCGCACATCCTCGGGCCGGTATTCGCTCAACACCATGTTGAGCCCGTAATTGATGAAGGGATACCGCACGCTGTCTGCATCAAGGCTGCCGCGCATTCCGTTGACTCCGTTTGACCGGATCAGCCTCGCCCAGTGAATGATGTCGAACATGTCGGAGCGCAGACCGGGCTGGGTGCCGTTGGTCTGGCGCAACATCGCCGGGATTGCCTGCAACGCCTGCTCGACGTCGCCGGCCGGAAAACTCATGAACGCGGTCGCGATCACTCCACCGACGACGACGGTCAATCCGGTCAGACCGAACAAGATCAGATAGAAATTGGCGCTGAATGCGATCGGGCTCAGCAGCATGATAAGGCCGAAGGTGGCGCCTGCCACTGGGCCTCTGGCATAGCGCGGCGGACGAGTGACGGGAGTTGTGAGCATGGTCGGTAGGTTCTCCGAAAGTCTTCGGCAGCTGACTTTCGCAAGGGCAAGCCGCGTGCCAATCAGCAGCCGGTCGAACCGGTGGTTGCCCGGGATCGCCTTGCGGTTAGCCTTTTGCCCGGGTTCGGCGGTTTAAGCGGAACCGGTCGCCGTTGGATCAAGGTTGGCGTTATCGGTCACGATACCTTGACCGGGCAGGTCCGGCCGGGTGCCGCCCGGCAGCCGTTGCCGGGTAGGATATCGCGCAGCGCTACCAAGGCTAACATCACGTTGCGGGAAAACCCGACAGAACTGCGCGATCTTGAGCGCGAGGTGATGCAGATCGTTTGGGAATCCGGGCCAATAACGGCGGGCGCGGCGCGCGAGCGGCTGACCAAACCGCTCAAGGAGTCGACGGTCAGAACGGTGCTCAAACGTCTCGAAGACAACGAGTTTGTTACGCATTCGGTGCGCGGCCGGACCTTTATCTTCGCCGCCGCCGAGGCGTGTCGTGACGTGGCAGCGAGGGCGGTCAGGCGGATTGTGGAGCGGTTCTGTAACGGATTGGTCGAGGAAGTGCTGGTCGGCATGGTCGATTCGGACATGCTGGATGCGGCACAGTTGGAAGACCTCGCCAAAAAGATTGCCAAGGCAGAGCAACAGGGCAGGTGATGCCGGAGCGACTGTGATGCTGGAAGTGATGCTGGAAGTGATGGTGGAAGTGATGCTGGAAGTACTGGGCTTAGCGGCCTTGTGTTCGCTGGGGTTGGCCGTGGCGGTTGGGCTGAGCCTGCCATTGCCGGCTTGCGCAATCG
>JBEKQQ010000098.1:0-37402 GCA_049519555.1 Acetobacteraceae bacterium | reverse complement strand
GGCGGTGGCCAGCATGTCTTCAGAGCCGCTCCTGCATCCCATGCGGCACCGTCCATTCCGGGCGCTCGTGGCGGCGGTGGCGGCGCGCGTGGCGGCGGTGGTGGTTCGCGTGGTGGAGGGCGACGGTAACGCTGGGAACCGCATCACGCGAAGGTTTTCGACGTTTGTCACCGCGATCCGCCGTCGGCGATCGACGCCGCGAGATCGAACGCCAGCAGGTTGGGCGCGTGGGTGTCAGGATTGCATCAACCAATCCAAAATTGCACCGTTTTCGTCACGCGGATAAGTGTGCGCCAGGTCGGCAATTTCCCGAAATACGACGTTCGCCCCCGCCATGGTAAGCGCCTGATTTGCCGTGCGTCCGGTCTGGATCGGAAACATCCAGTCCAGCGCGCCATGTACGAGATAGACCGGCAAGCCCAGGATACGTTTCGGTTCGGTCATGGTTACCAGCAGCGGATGGAACGACGCCGCCACCGGCGCCAGATGGGTAAACGGCGACTCACTATCGAGCCCACTCAATAATGTGAAGGTGCCGCCATCGCTCATGCCGCTCAGCAGCAGCTTCGTTGCATCGACCGTCCAATGCTCTCTGACGTAGTCCAGAATGCGTGACAAATGCGCACTGTCGACATCCGGTTCCATCAGCGACCAGGTATTGCCGGTCGCCGTCGGTGCCACCACGATTACCCCGCGCGACCGCGCCTCGCGCAGCCAGCTCCACAGGAAAATGCGCCCGTGTCCGGAGCCGCCGTGCAGCGCAAACACTACCGGCACCGGACTATCGCCGGGCAGATACTCCGGCACATATACCGAAAACCCACCGCGGGAGCCGGTGTCGTTGTCGAAGTGATACACGCCGGTATCGCGGTGCGGCGGCCGTGCCGCGTCGATCCGGGCCAACAGCGCTGCATCGTCCCGGCGCGCCGGCTCGATGAAGAATCGGCTGATCGAGGGCAACGCGGAGGCCAACGGATACAGCGCCTCGATCGCCCGGTATTGCTGACGCGACGCGCGGATGGCACCGATGCGGCCGTCCGGCGAACTGCTGGCTTCGCGCAATCCGGCATGGGCACGCAACACACTTTCCCCCGCCAATACGATCTGATCACGCAACGGGCCGAATTCCTCCGGCCACGCCGCATCCCGCACGCGGGCCAGCGCAGCAAGCAACCCGTTATCGTCGGGACCCAACGACGCAGCGAGTTCGGCCAGCCGAAGTGGATGCATGTGCCGGGTGATATTTTCCAGACGATCGAGCGCGCCAAGTACTAGCGGGATCAAAGCAACCAGCGACTCCTGCAACTCGTCCGGGTCCGCCATCAGCGATCTCCGTTCTGCCGTCCGCGCCGGGACGCGTTACGTGGTCACAGCGCCAAAACCTAGCTGAAGCGGTTGGCGCCCGGCGTGCCGGGCTGACAGTACCACACCAGCAGGATGATGAAACCGACGATTGGAACAAACGCCAGCAACTGCCACCAGCCGCTGCGATCAGTATCATGCAGGCGCCGGGCGGCCACCGCGATTGACGGAAGCAGAGTCGCCAGCTCGAACAGCAGCTGCAACGCCGATCCACCAACTGCGGAAACCGTAAATCGAATGATGTTCAGGATGATCAGGACGATAACGGTGAACAGAACCCAGAACCAGTACTCGGATCGAACCGCTCTGCCGTTGAACGTGGCGTATTTTCCAAAGCCGGTACTGATTGCATCGCCGAAACCCATGTCCGTCTCCTCCCACGACTGAACGTTGTTGCCGGGAATTGTTCCGGTAACAACTTTCTGACATTCGCGAAATGATACCAGTGTTGCCAAACAGGATCAATCGTTGGTTGTGGTGTCGCGCGCCGGAGTGCGCTTCTCCTCGCTGCCGCAATCCCGCATCCTGCACCGAATACCGGGGAGCCACAGAATGAGCCAGCAACCAAGCCTGACCGAGCGCCTGATCTCGCTGTTCGACCATTTCGGCCTGACGACAGCGTTTGTGGCGACCCAAATGTCGGGCGACGTCGCAGATCTGGCGCGTCGGTGGCCGGAGCGGATTGCCGGGTTGTTGCTGTGCACGCCGTCCCGCCTCGATCCGGCGCCGTTTGCCGCCGTCGCCGCGCGAACCGTGATGGTCGCCGGGGAGCGGGGCATGACGGCCGAGGTCACCGCGCGCGCCGAACCCCGTCTGCCCGGATCGCGCCGCGTCGTCCTGCCGGACTACGACGCGCCCGGTTGGGCCGACGTCGTTGCCGACCATACCGATGCCATCGTCAGGACGTTGCGCAGTCTGGCCGGGACGGCGAGTGCTCCCAACCTCGCCGCCGGCTCCGGCAGCCACGCCGGCATCACGTATCAGGTGCACGGCAACGGGCCCGCGTTGGTCTTGCTGCCGTTCTTCCTGGCGCCATCACAGTGGGAGCCGGCGATCCCGGCACTGACCCAATATTTCACCGTCATCGTACTCGGCGGCCGCCATCTGGGTGGCGTCGCGGCTCTGGAGGACCGCGCTCGTGGACCCAGTTATGCCGGGATGATCAATGCATTGTTCGACGAGATGGCGCCGTCGGCGGGCGATACAATCCTCGATGTCGGCTGCGGGTCAGGTGCACTCGACCGTCTGCTGGCGCGGCGATTTGGCGGTGCCAACCCAATCACCGCCACCGATGTCAATCCGTTCCTCCTGCGTGAAGCCGCCGCGCTCGCCGCCGAGGATCAACTCGTTGACCACATCACATTCCGGCAAGGCAACGCCGAACGCCTGCCGTTCCCGGACGCCAGCTTCAACCATGCCTTCACCGTGACCGTGTTCGAGGAATGCGACGCTGATCTCGCCTTACGAGAGCTGTTTCGGGTTGTGCGTCCGGGCGGCCGGGTCGGCGTCATCGTGCGGGCGATCGACATGCCGCAATGGTGGCACCTCGATTTGCCGGGGGAGGTGCGGCGCAAGGCGAATGTGCCGCCGCAATCGTGCGGTCCGCGTGGCGTGGCAGATGCCAGCCTGTATCGCCGCATGCGCGAGGCCGGGTTCGAGCAGCTGACCTGCTTCCCCACTCTGGTCACCTTCGACCGTCCCGAGGGCCCGATCTGGCGCTATCGCGAGGATCACGTCCTGGCGCAACTGAGCGAACCCGAGACCTCGATTTGGCACACCGCGACCGAGGCCGCGCGCAAAGCGGGATTGCTGTTCATGGCCAACCCGCTACATCGCGTCGTCGGCCGCAAGCCGACTGGCTGATCAGACCCGGGTCCACCGCCGCATTAACCGGATCGAGAGGATTTGCCGCGACAAAGTCACGGTGGTCTTCAATTCCTACCAGTTCCTGTTCGGCTTCCTGCCGGTAGTGCTGGCTGGCACCTTCCTGCTGGCGCGGATCGGTGCCGGAGCGGCGCAGTGCTGGTTGATTGCCGCCTCGCTGGCGTTCTATGCCGCGTGGAACGCTGCCTATTTGCCGTTGCTGCTGGGCTCGATCGTGTTCAACTACGGCATCGTCGTCGGCATGGCCAAAGTTGCCAGCCCGACAGCGCGCGCATGGCTGCTGGGTTGCGCCGTCGCGGTCAACCTTGGATTGCTTGGCTACTACAAATACACCGGATATTTTCTGGAGACGCTGAATGCGGCAGCCGGCACCGACTACACGTGGCGGTCACTGATCCTGCCTCTGGGCATTTCGTTCTATACGTTTCAGCAATTGACATTGCTGGCCGACATCAGTTCCGGACGGATCAAGGATTTCCGGTTCCGCGACTTCCTGCTGTTCGTCACATTCTTTCCGCATCTGATCGCCGGGCCGATTGTCCACCATCGGGAAATGATGCCGCAGTTCCAACGGGCCGACTACCGGCTGAACTGGGAGAACCTCGCGATCGGTGGCGTGTTGCTATCGGTTGGTCTGTGCAAAAAGGTAATTCTCGCCGATGGCATTGCCAACTTCGTCACCCCCATATTCGCCGACGCCGCCTCGGGCACCCCCATTTCCTTCCTTGTCGCATGGGCGGGTGCCGTCGGCTTCACCTTGCAGATGTATTTCGATTTCTCCGGCTATTCGGAAATGGCACTCGGCCTTGCCCGCATGGTCGGCATTAAATTGCCGATGAATTTCAATTCGCCCCTGAAAGCACTGAGCGTCGTCGATTATTGGGCGCGCTGGCATATCACGCTGACCCGGTTTCTGACTGCCGGGATCTACAATCCGATTGCCATTCGTTTGGCCCGGCGACGGGCCGCGGCCGGAAAACCCGGTAACACCTGGGGCGCGTTTTGCGGGGTCATTGCATTGCCCACCCTGGTGACGATGTTGCTGTCCGGCCTGTGGCACGGCGCGGGCAATCAGTTCCTGCTGTTCGGCCTGCTGCATGGCGTCGCTCTGGTCATCAACCATTCCTGGCGGCTGGCACGGCCGCGGTTCTGGCCGGACACCGCGCATTACCAGCGTCGGACGCGGCCAATCGCCTGGCTCTTGACCTTCCTGCTGGTCACGGTGGCGCTGACATGGTTCCACGCCGCCTCGGTCGCGGCCGGAGGCAATGTCGTTCTCGGTCTGGCCGGGCTGCATGGCCTGGTCCTGCCGGACAGGGTCGCCACCAGTGTCCCCGGTCTTGCGGCTGCCCTGAGCCGGCTGGGGATCCGTTTCACTACGGACGCCATGGCAGGGCTGGGGATGCTTTACGGCTGGATCGCGGTGCTGCTGGCAATCGCGCTGCTACCGCCAAACACGCTGGAAATGCTTCGCGCCTGGCAGCCTGCGGTCACCATGCCGGCCGTTACGCCGTTGGGCCGCCTCGATCTTTGGCGAGGCCTGGCGTCACGGTTGCAGTTTGCGCTGACCCCGCTTTGGGCTGTCGCGACGGCAGTGATCCTGACTCTCGGCGTGCTGGGTGTGAATCGTGTCTCGGAATTCCTCTATTGGCAGTTCTGATGCTTCGCCGCTGTCCGGGCTACCGCGTTGTTACCATTGATCTGGTTAGCAGAATTCCCGCGGGCCTCGCGATGGCGGGCAATCCGCCAGCGGCGCTCCGGATCAACATCGAGACGAGGGAACCGCGGATCGCCCGCCGGCCGAAGCAATGTTTGCTGAAGCAATGTTTGCCGAAGCAATGTTTGCCAAAGCAATGTTTGCCAAAGCAATGTTTGCCAAAGCAATGTTTGCTAAAGCAATGTTTGATGGACAGAGCGCGCGGCGCCATGTCAGAACGGGTACCTGCGATCAGGGGGATTGCATCGTGGCGGCGGAACGGGCGATCAGGGTTGGCTTCAGCATCCCCGCCGTGCCGCGGGCTCCATTTGGGGCGTGACCGTTCGCGCCACCACGACCATGCGACCACGCTTGTGAGCGTCCCTCATGCTGTTTAACTCTTACGAATTCATCTTCGGCTTGTTGCCGGTCGTGCTGATCGGATTTTACGGTCTTGGCGCGCGCCGGCGGGAGTGGGCGTTGCTCTGGCTCACCCTCGCGTCGCTGTTCTTTTACGCCTGGTGGCGGCCGATCAACGTTTTGCTGATCGCGCCATCGATTCTGATCAACCTCGGCCTCGCCCGCCTGATCGAACGCTACCGCGAAACCCGACCCGGGCCGGCGCGCCTGCTGCTGATTTGCGGCATTGCGTTCAATTTGTGTTTCCTCGGGTATTTCAAATACACAATGTTCCTGCGCGGCGCGGTTAACGATGTGTTCGGCACCGACCTGGTGCTGACGCACATCATCCTGCCATTGGGTATCTCGTTCATCACGTTCCAGAAGATCGCCTTTCTTGCCGATGTGCACGCGGGCCGCGTGACGGCGTTCACGTTCCGCGATTACGCGCTGTTCGTGCTGTTCTTTCCGCAACTGATTGCGGGCCCGATCGTGCATTACCGCGAGATGATGCCGCAGTTCCGCGCCATCTCGACGCGGTTCAACGCCGAGGATGCGGCGGTCGGTGTGACGCTGTTCTTCATGGGGCTGGCCAAGAAGTTGGTGCTCGCCGATCCAATGGCGTTGGTCGTGGCGCCGCTCTACGCGCGAGCCGCCCATGGCGAGGCGCTGGGTTTGGCCGATGGTTGGATCGCGGCACTGGGGTTTACGTTGCAGATCTATTTCGATTTTTCCGGCTACACCGATATGGCGTTGGGTCTGGCGCGATTTTTCGGGATCAAACTGCCGGTCAATTTCAATTCGCCGCTGAAGGCCGCGAGCATTATCGAATTCTGGCAGCGCTGGCATGTCAGCCTGACGCGGTTTCTGACCGCGTATATTTATAATCCGCTCAGCCTGCATCTGGCCCGCAAGCGGATGGCGGCAGGCAAAGCGGGTTTCGGTGGACGCGACACCACGGTCGCATCGTTCTCGACATTGCTGCTGCTGCCGACAATGCTGACCATGTTCATTTCCGGGCTGTGGCATGGCGCCGGCTATACCTACATTGTCTGGGGCCTGATGCACGGCGCCATGATCAGCGTCAATCACGGCTGGCGGCTGATCCGGGCGCGTATCTGGCCGGGTGCCAAGGACCATCCTCGCCTGCTTGCGGGCACCGGCTTCGCACTGACGTTTGTTTCCGTCGCGGTCGCGATGGTGATGTTCCGCGCCCCGACGATCCGAGCGGCAGGGTCGATCTGGGGCGATCTTGTGGGGGCTCATGGCGTGACCCTGCCCGAGGGTTTGCTCGCCCGCCTGGGTGTTGCCGCGCACTGGTTGCATGCGATCGGGGTGCAGCCCGACGCCTCCAGCGGATCGCAAATGCTGGAAGGTTTGCTGCGCGTCGGCGTGCTGTTGGCGATCGCTCTGGGCTTGCCCAACACACTGCAAATTCTGGCGCGTTATGAACCAGCACTGGGTGTCCGGCCGGCGAAACAGGAACCCTGGTTGGTGCGCGCCGCGCAATGGAGCCCATCTGGCTCATGGGCGGTTGGTCTCGCGGCAGTTTCGGCGGCAGGCATCCTGTCATTGGGCCAGTTGAGCGAATTTCTGTATTGGCAATTTTGATGCCACGTTTCCTGTTGCTCTGGGCTGCTGCCTTGGTCGCGATGTTGGCACTGGTTGCAGGCTTCAATGCCGCCATCAATCCGTATGAGTTGTTCGCGTGGCAACGTTTCCCCGGGATCAATGAATACAAGCCCGGAACCCGTAACCATGTCGCACTCGCCAAGGCCTACCAGGTTGAACGCGCGCGGCCGGTCACGGTGATCCTGGGGACATCGCGCGCCTATCTCGCAATGGATGCCGCCAGCCCGGTTTGGCCGGGGGCGGATCGCCCGGTTTACAATTACGGCACACCCGGATCGAATATGTCCGAGGTGTTGTTTCGCGAATTGCAACAGGCCTGGGCAACCGGTCGGCTGCGTCATGCGGTGGCAATCCTGGATGTTCCCGCTTTTCTCACACCGGATCCGCCACTCAGCCGCGGACCGGATGAAAAGCGGCTGAGGTTGCTGGATGACGGCACGCCCAATCCGGATCGCCACGCTCAGTACCTAAGCGACGCGTTTCTTTCGGTGCTGACCATGGGGGCGCTGGTGGACAGCGTGCATACGGTGCTCGCCAGGCATGGCGGTGACACGGTGCTGGACCTGCGGCCTGACGGGACCGCCACCGCGGCCGATTTTATCGACGTGGCCCGCGCCGAGGGCATGAATGCTCTGTTCACCCAAAAGGACCAATACGATCTGTCCCGGGTTGCCGGATTTAGGCGCGTGCTCGCAGACTGGCATGGCCCGATGCCGAACATCGGCATTCTGCGGGGCATGATCCAGTTTTGTTTGCAGCGCAACATTTCGTTGACCTTGATGCTGGGCGCTTCGCATGCCGACCAGATGGAGATTTATCGTCAGGCCGGGCTTTGGCCATACATCGAAAAACTGAAGGTGGATCTTGCGCAACTCGTGGCCGATGCACACAGCGACAGCATCACGGCGTGGGACTTCGTCGAATACGCTCCGTACACAACCGAAACGGTGCCGCCCCAGGGCGATCGGGTCACCAGGCTGCGCTGGTTCTGGGAGCCGGTGCATTTCCAGCGTGCGCTTGGCGAGATCATGTTGCAGCGGGTGTTTCTTGGCACGCCCGCCGATTTTGGTGCACCGTTGACGCTTGCCACGGTCGATGCCCGCAATCAGTTCGTGCGGGATCAGCAACGTGCGTATTCCGGCTGGCGGCTGGCTTGCGAGGATAACCGTCAGGAACGCTGTAAGCCGCCAGCCGCAATCGCGGCGGAGGCGTCACGGTAGTCTCGAGAATCGTTCAGGCGCACTACCTCTGCTCCCAATGTCATTGCGAGCGTAGCGAAGCAAACTCCGTCAGTGGGGTTTACTGATTGCTTCGTTGCGTTCGCAATGACCATATGGCCTGTAGGTGCTCAGTCATGACGATTGCCCGCCTGGGGGCCTCAATCAGTCGCAGATTTGCTTTGTCCTCGGGCAGCGACCAAATCGATCGGCAAACCACTGATCACCGCACTGCGCCGGCCTTCTCACGAACCAAAGCAGCGAGTTCCCCCACATTCTTCAACTCTTCCATTTCGGCGGCCTGAAACTTTATGCCGAAGCGTTTCTCGATCTCGACGACGATGAAGATGTGGTTCATCGAATCCCAGCCTTCGACGTCCTCAGCGGTCATTTCCGGCTTCAACGCGATCGTATCGTCATCCAGAACCTGGCGGAAGATTTCGTTCAAGCCAGCGTAAAGTTCCGCGTCTGTCATGGCATCCTCTGGGATATGGTCGGAGCACGGCGCATGCTTCGCGCCCGGGTGGAAATGCTCATTGTGGGGTCGCGTCGCTGACAATGGTGGTGGGCAGTTCCGTCCAACCATCGAGCACCAGCACGTATTCGGCAACACCGTCACGCTCCGGCGTGGCAATCGGCGAGAAGCCCAATCGAGGATAGTGATCGCGAACCATGGCGTTCTTTGCGGTCGGACGATATACGCCGATCAATCGCTCGCAACCCAGAGCGCGGGCCTGTCGGACGATCAGGTTCAGCGTCGTTTCCTCCATCCGCCGGCCCAGTACGCGGCAACTCATCAGCCATGTGTCGATACGAATATCGCGTGTGCCCGACTGGAACAAGCCAATGACGATGGCGATGATGCCGTTGTCGCCAAAAGCGTCGATCAGGCGAATTTGCAAGGTCAGTGCGCGTTCGTCCTCGATCAGCGCCGCGACGTCTTCGTCGGTGACCCGGCGGGTGGTTAAATTGAACTGGTTGGTCTTGTTGATGAGTTGCACAATGCGGGCCTGGCCAACGCGATCGAAGCGACTCCAGATCGCCCGCATCTCAAGACTGCGGAGATAGCCCTCGAGGTCGGTCGCCGATGCCATCAGGCTGCTGCGCTGCAGGTTCGCCTGATATTGCTCGGACCGTTCCAGGTCTTCCTTGGTTAGCCGCAATGATTCGAAATATCCAGCGGCTGCCAAGGTCGCGGGCCATAGCGTCGGGTCCGCCGGCAATTCCGGTACCGCAACCATTGGCAATTCGCGCCGCACGATCGCCCGTTCCGCCGGGTTGTCGTCGGCGAATACCAGGCTGTCCAGACCAATGTTCAACTGCGTGGCAATGTCGCGGATATTGGCTGCCTTGTCGGTCCAGTTGGCGGTGAAACAAGCAATATCCGAGCGTTTCAGTACCATCTCGGGATGTTTGTCGAACGGCTCGACCGCGTTTGCCAAATCGTTCTTGGAGCAGATGGCGAGGATAATGCCACGCAGGCTTAAATCGCGCGCGTAACGCTGGAATGCGACGAACGCTTCGCCCAGTGCACTGCCCTGGCCGAGCTTGATGCCCTCGAGGCCGTCGTCGCCGATGACGCCGCCCCACAACGTGTTGTCGAGATCCAGCACCAGCGCCTTCGACGACCGGCCCAAAGCAGCTGCCAGCAGCCGAGCGACGCGATCGCCGTAGCAAGGAGCGGCGGACGGATGCACCTCCTGTTTGGCGCGATGCCACAGTGCCGGGTCGTGCCAGGCGGCCAGCCCGTCGGTCGCCGCGACCGCATCCAGCGCCAGGATATCGACCGCTTCCGCGTCGGCCAACTTGCGCAGCGTGGCATTGAGTTGCTGCACAGCCCAGTACGGCGAACCCGGCAGACGGTGTTCGTTGCTGCCAAACAATGGATCGAACACCGGCAGCAGGGTTTGCTGGATGACCTGGCAACGAAACGCCTGGCGCGCCCGTGCCCACTGTGTCGTGAGGTTTTCGCCGATCCGGGTGATACGGGCCTCGGTCTCCGCTGCATCGCCGCCCGGCTCAATGCCGGCCAGCAAATGATGTGAGTCGAAGGCAAACAACACGGCGGTCGGACGAAACGCAAACAACGGCGACGCCGGATCCATCAGCGCCTGAGTATGTTGGCCATAATCCGGCGTAAACGTCTCGATCCACAGATCGCGGCGCATCCCGGCCACGCGAATGCCCGGCAGCAGGTGGTCCACGGTGGAGGACGCAAGCACGGCCAGGCGGATCGATGCCGCAACCATGTTCTCTGGCGGGTCCATCATCAGGCGCTGCCGTTTGCGGTCGAGCGAGCGGGTTTCCAGCGCATCGATGCGTGCCCGCGCCAGAGCACAGAGCAAGGGCCAGGCTGTCGGGCCGGGCTCAGCCAACGCGAGGTCCTGCGACCAGGTGGACGGCCGAGGCAGCCAGTGGAGTTCGGGACCGTGCATCGTGAACATCCCGCCTGAACAGCCCATGCCGTCTGCGGGCTTCTATCCTGTACGACCCCCGGAAGCCATCGAATCTTCGGATCGGCCGCCTTCGTGACAAGTGACACACAGTTTCGCGTGAGGCGCAGACAAGGCTCAGGTCTGGCGGCGAAGTTCCTTACTGGCCGTCGATCGCATCGCATCATTCTCCGACATGACCGGACCATCACGATGTCGGCGACGGGCAAACCTAAGAACGACCGGTATTACATCACACTTGCGGGCATGCTGCTCGCGT
The DNA here is from genome assembly GCA_049519555.1 of Acetobacteraceae bacterium. Lineage (GTDB taxonomy): Bacteria > Pseudomonadota > Alphaproteobacteria > Acetobacterales > Acetobacteraceae > Rhodopila. The sequence goes on along the minus strand of JBEKQQ010000098.1, from coordinate 26,500 downwards.
CGCGACGGTCGTTCGGCCGCGGAAAGATTCTCGCCCCTGACGCAGGCGCGTGGGCTATGCCGGGATCCGTGGTTGCGCCAGGGCCTCGATCAGGGTCAGCAGCCGATCCCGCTCGGACGCTGCCTTCGCCTTATCATCCCGCCGTTCCGCCTCGGCCTTGTCCAGACGAGACAGCAGGTCGTCGATACGGTCTTGCAGCGCTTCCACCAGGTCGCCGACGCCTCTGGGCGGGTCCTGCGCCGGAATCGCAACGCCGAGAGCCAGCCTTTGCTCGACCGACGGAAGCGGTGTTTCCGGCTGGATGTTGTCCGAAATGTCCAGCCACCATTGCCCGCGATCGTCGCGTGTGCCGCTCAGAGCGCCGCTCCGCAACCGCCGGCGCACCGAGTCGACGGATACCTGCAGCCGGCTCGCTGCCTCGCTGATGTTCATTCTTGCCATTCCTGTCTCCGCTATGCTGGTGCCAGCATAAGCGCATAGGCAGTCAGCGCGCAATCATCAGGCTGCCAGCCGTTCGACGCCGGTAGCCTCTGCCGCCAACCCAACGACGGCGCCGATCAACACCAAAGTCGGCCCGGATAATCCTGCCGCGGCCAACGCCTCCGGCAGGTCGGCTATGGTCCCGAACAGCCGGCGCTCATCGGCTCGGCTGGCATTTTCGACCGCCACTGCGGGAGTGGCGCCCGACATGCCGGCCGCCATCAGCTGTGCTGCGACCTGGGGCAGGGTGCGGCTCGCCATGTAGGCTGCAATCGTGCCGCCGGAGCGCACCAAGGCGAGCCAGTCATGCGCCGGGACCGTGCCGGCCGCGCCATGCCCGGTCACGAAATGCACCGAACGGGCGAGGTCGCGATGCGTGAGCGGCACCTGCAAACTCGCGGCGGCGGCACAGGCAGCGGTCACGCCCGGTACCACGGTAACCGGCACGCCGGCAGCCCGCAGCGAGGCGAGTTCCTCGCCGCCACGGCCGAATACGAACGGATCGCCGCCTTTCAGTCGCACGACATGCGCCCCCGACCGAGCCAGCCGAACGATCAGTGAATTGATTGCCGCCTGATTCATCGCATGCCGGCCACATCGTTTGCCAACGTCGATCCGGCGCACGGCGGCAGGGGCGAGGTCGAGGATCGCCGGGTCGATCAATGCGTCAAACAGCAGCACATCCGCACTCTGGATCGCCTTCACGGCGCGTAACGTCAGCAGGTCCGGATTGCCTGGGCCGCAGCCGACCAGCGTGGCACGACCGTCAGGCGGCTTGCATGCGGACATTGCGAAGAATCTCCTCGAGTTCGGGGACGCACGAGCCACAATTCGTGCCGGCCCCGAGCACGACGCCGATTTCGGCAGTGCTCCGCAGCCGGTGAGTCACCACCGTGTGGCGGATTGCGTCTCGGGTGACACCGAAACAGGCGCAAACGCGCGGTCCCTCGGCGGCGGCCTGGTCGTACAGCTTGGCGGCGAGCAATCGGCCGCGTGCATTATCCGGCACCGGCGCGCCCAATACCGGGACCAGAGCAGCTTCCGGGGGCAGCGAGGCGCGGTCGCGTGCCAGGAACAAGGCTGCCTCCACCGCCCCGTCTACCAACGCGGCGACCCGGTAAATGCCGCGTTTCGGGTCGGCGAGTTCCAGCCACTCGGCGCCGTCGGGCGTGCCGAGCCACGCAGCAGCGCAACGGGTTAAGGCTTCGCCTTCGGGCAGCGCGCGCAGCCCGGTCAGACGATACAGCTGCCCTTCATTCAATGGGATTCGGACCCAGTGGCAGAGATCCGCCAGCGATCGATCGATCGATCGGTCGGCCGGCTCGCCCAATTGGCCGGTTCCGGATACGTGAGACCGTGCCCCATCGGATCGTCCGTTTCGCGCGAGCCCGTGCCGGCCTCCCAGCGGCTCAGTTGCCGGGAACGTGGTGCGACGCAGCAGCACGCCGTAGAAGCAGGCCGGCACCGGTTCAATGCTGGCCGGCGTCGCCTTCAACTCCGGCTGACCCGAGAGCGGATCGCGCTTCGCCCCAACAACACACTCCAGTGGTCCGCTCGAGGAGAACTGATCGGTCCAGTGCATCGGCGCATACACCTCGCCGCGGCGTTGGCCGTGGGTCACCTCGGCGCGCAGCAGAACGCTGCCTTCGCTGGTGGTAAGGCGCGTCAGGCCGTCTGTCTCGATGGCCCAGGCAGTAGCGTCGACAGGGTTGATGGCGAGCAGTGGTTCCGGTGTATGCGTCATCAGGTTCGGTGCCAGACCGGTTCGGGTCATTGTGTGCCACTGATCGCGCACCCGGCCGGTGTTCAACAGCACCGCATGATCGCCAAGGTCCGGACGCCCACTCCACGCCACCGTCACCGCCTGGGCCCGTCCATCTGCGGTCGGAAATCCTCCTTGAGCGAACAGCCGCCCACCTTCGCCGACCGCACCGGCGGGTAGGGGCCAGCGGACCGGAGGGAGCGCGTCGTAAGCGGCGTCGTCCAGGCCCGCGAGCGCACCGATGTCGAACACGTGGCGTCCGTGATTGGCGTAGCAGGACAGTGCGGCATGTTCGCGAAACACTGCCGCAGCGGATGCCCAGTTGAATTGCTTTTCCCAGCCCATCCGGCGGCCGACTTCGGCGAACTGCCACCAGTCGGGCCGCGCTTCGCCTGGCGCGAGCCGAAACGCGCGCTGACGTGAAATCAGGCGTTCGGAGTTGGTGACCGTGCCGTCTTTCTCGCCCCAGCCGGCAGCGGGCAACAGCACATCGGCGAAACCTGTCGTATCAGTCGGCCAGCAGTCCGAGACAACGACAAAAGGGCAGGTTGCCAGCGCGTCCCGCACCTTGTCTGCACGCGGCATGCTGGCGGCCGGGTTGGTGGCGACGATCCAGATCGCCTTGATGCGGCCCTCGGCGACAGCATCAAACAGATCGACGGCCTTCAGGCCGGGTTTTGCTGCCAGCGCTGGCGCATTCCAGAACTCGGTCAACGCCGCGCGGTCGTGCGGATCATCGAAATGCTTATGCGCGGCAAGTTGATTGGCCAGTCCGCCGACCTCCCGTCCGCCCATGGCGTTCGGTTGGCCGGTGACCGAGAACGGACCCATTCCCGCCCGTCCGATCCGTCCCGTCGCGAGATGCACATTGACGATCGCGTTGACCTTGTCGGTGCCGACCGAGGACTGGTTCACTCCTTGAGAGAACACCGTCAGCACACGTTCCGTGCGGGCGAACATGTCGAAGAAGGTTTCCAGCAACTCCGGATCGATGCCGCATTGTTCGGCGGCCCAATCGATCATGTCGACGCCCGGGATGATGGCGGCGGCAATCGCTTCATCCAGGCCGGCGACGTGATCGCGCACCCACAGCCGGTCGATCTTGCCGACCGCGTTCAGATATACCAGCAAAGCGTTGAACACCGCGATGTCGCTGCCGGAGGCGATCGGCAAATGCAGATCGGCGGCATCGGCCGTCGCGGTGCGGCGCGGATCGATCACCACGATTTTCGTGCCATGCGCGGCTTTGGCGGCCAGCAGCCGCTGGTGCAGCACCGGGTGGCACCAGGCGGCGTTGCTGCCGACCAGCACCACCAAATCGGCGTCGTCCCAGTCTTCATAAATGCCCGGAACGATGTCCTCGCCAAACGCACGCACATGGCCAGCCACCGCGGACGCCATGCAGAGCCGCGAATTGGTGTCGATATTCGCGCTGCCGATGAAGCCTTTCATCAACTTGTTGGCGACGTAATAATCCTCGGTCAGACACTGGCCGGAGACATAGAACGCCACGCTGTCCGGTCCGTGTTTGGTCATGGTTTGCCGGAACCGCGCAGCGATCAGGCCCAGAGCATCGTCCCATGATGCGTCTCGCCCGCCGATCGTGGGGTGCAACAACCGGGATCTGTCGTCGATTGTGGCACCCAGCGCGGCGCCCTTGGAGCACAGGCGGCCTCGGTTGGCCGGGTGCAGCGGATCGGCGGCAATCGTGCCATCCGATTTCGCAATGATGCCGCAGCCGACGCCGCAGTAGGGGCGTGCCGGCACGGTATGAACGCAGCCGCTGTCGGGATCTTTTGCCAGACCGTCGTCCAGTCCGATGACCCAGTTGTGCAACGGACAGGTGACCGACGTGCCGTGCACGATGCCCTGCGACAGTTTGCCCTGTTTGTGTGGGCAGCGGTCGAGCAGTGCGAATATACGGTCATCGGCAGTGCGGAAGACGGCGACGTCGGTATGGCGCGTTTGCACCACACGGCAGCCCAGGCGCGGGATGTCGTCCAGCTCTCCCACCCGGGTCCACGTGGTCTTTGACGCTTCGTCGCATCGATCTTGCATCGTCATGATCCCGTCCAGGGGCGCGCGGCGACAGCTGACCGGGCCCGGCGACATGCCGGCTCGGTTGGTCCCGCGGGGCAGTGTCCCCTCAGCGTCATCGCCGGGCATCTGTCGCGGCAATGTGCTGGAAACGGGGGCCGGGTCGGGGCCCGGTGATGACGGTGAGGTGCCGGTGTCGCGGTCCGGCCGTGCCGATGCGGGCATTATTCTACGACCGCGAGCGAACGGAACTCGTGACTTTCAGCACCTGCCGCGCGTGCGGACCAGGGATCATGTTGCGCGTGGCGTTGCGAGGCGCGGAATCGGTCACGTAACAGCCGTCGGCCGCCGGCATCGCTCAACCGGTTGCGGACATAAGCAATGCCGACGCGTTCGATCCACGGCGCAGTGCGTTCCAGATAATGCGCCTCCTCGCGATAGAGCTGCATAAACGCGGCACAATATTCCAGCACCTCGGCTTCGGTGGTGACCTTGGCGAGCAGATCGGTGACCCGGACGGTGATGCCGCCGTTGCCGCCGACATGCAGGTCCCAGCCGCTCTCGGTGGCGACCACGCCGAAATCCTTGATCGTTGCCTCGGCGCAATTGCGCGGGCAGCCGGACACCGCCATTTTGGTTTTGTGCGGGGTCCAGGAACCCCAGGTCATTTGCTCCAGAGCAATGCCCATCGAAGTGGAATCCTGCGTGCCGAAGCGGCACCATTCCGATCCGACACAGGTTTTCACCGTGCGCAACGCCTTGCCGTAAGCGTGGCCGGAGACAAGGCCGGCGGCATTCAGATCGCGCCAGACATCGGGCAATTGCTCCTTGCGGACGCCCAACATGTCGATGCGCTGACCGCCGGTGATTTTCACCGTGGGGATTTGGTATTTGTCCACCACGTCGGCGATCGCGCGCAATTCGGCAGCAGACGTGGTGCCGCCCCACATTCGAGGGACGACCGAATAGGTGCCGTCCTTTTGGATGTTGGCGTGCATCCGTTCATTGACGAAGCGCGAGCGGGCGTCGTCGCGGTATTCGCCAGGCCAGGCGCACAACAGATAAAAATTCAACGCCGGTCGGCAACTGGCGCAACCATCCGGTGTCGTCCAGTTCAGTGCGCGCATCACCTCGGGGATCGATTTCAATTTTTTGTCGGTGATCGCCGCGCGTACCGCGTCGTGGCCCAGAGCGGTGCATTTGCAGACCGCCTTGACCTTGGGTGTCGCGTCGTATTCGGAACCCAGTGCAAACGAGAGCAGTTTTTCCACGTTGCACGCGCAACTGCCGCACGATGCCGAAGCTTTGGTACGGGCTCTGACTTCCTCAATGCTGGTCAGCTTCAACTCGGCAATGGCAGTCAGGATGCGACCTTTGGAGACGCCATTGCAACCGCAGATCTCCGCGGTGTCGGGCAGGGTTTCGACACCGCCCCCAGCATCCTCCGCAGTGCCTGGGCCAAATATCAAATCCTCGCGCAAAGCAGAAATATCGGTGCCGTTACGGATGTGGTCAAAATACCATGCGCTGTCCCGTGCATCGCCATACAGCACCGCGCCAATCAACTGATCGCCGCGCACCACCAGATGCTTGTGCACGCCGCGAGCCTTGTCGCTGAACATGATGGCTTCGGTCGTGTTATCACCGGTGAAATCGCCAGCCGAGAACATATCGATCCCGGTGACCTTCAGCCGCGTGCCGGTGACTGCAGGAAGATACGTGCTGGCGGCAGTTTCGGTGACCCGGTCGGCGAGAATCTTCGCCATGTCGAACAATGGAGCGACGAGACCAAACACCGCGCCGCGATGCTCCACGCATTCGCCGACGGCGTAGATTGCCGGATCGGAAGTGCACATGCCGTCATCGACCTGCACCCCACGGCCGACATCCAGTCCGGAAGATTTCGCCAACGATATGTTGGGACGGATGCCGACCGCCATCACCACGAGGTCGGCTTTCAGCATGCTGCCATCGGTGAGTTCGACCGCCTCGACGCGGCCGTTGCCGTGGATCGCGCGGGTGTTGGCCTCGGTCAGCACCGTCATGCCGCGCGCGCTCAGGTCCTGCTGCAATAACCCGGCTGAGACCGGATCGAGTTGGCGTTCCATCAACGTCGGCATCAAATGCAGCACGGTAGTGTGCATGCCGTTACGGGCGAGGCCGTTCGCGGCTTCCAGGCCCAGAAGGCCGCCGCCGATGACGACGGCATGGGTCTGGGTGCGGCTCGCGTCCAGCATCGTGCCCACGTCGGCGATGTCGCGGAACGCAATGACGCCTGGCAGGTCATGCCCGGGGAACGGAATGATCACCGGATTGGAGCCGGTGGCCAGGATCAGCACATCATACGGCCGCACTGCGCCGTTGGCGCCGGTCACCAAACGGCTGGCACGATCGATCGCGGTCACCGCCTCGCCGGCAATCAGTTCGATGTCGTTCTGTTCATACCAGGCATGATCATGGGTGACGATTTCGGCAAAGGTTTTCTCGCCGGCCAGCACCGGCGAGAGCATGATGCGGTTGTAATTGCCGTGCGGCTCGGCACCGAACACGGTGATCGAAAATAAATGTGGTGCCCGCGACAGAATTTCTTCCAATGCCCGAACACCGGCCATGCCGTTGCCGACCAGAACCAGCCGGCGACGCGCGGCGATGTTGGCGATCATGTTCATGATCAGACCCTCGCCGAGCCATAGAGTTGGCTCCATGTCGTCCGCCAGCGGCCACGCACCACGGTGATGCCGACCAAAGCCGCGGCCGCAAGCATGGCAAAGACAAGGAACCCAAGCCCGTAGCCGCCAGTGTATTGCTTGGAGAAACCAAGACTGGAGGCGAGGTAGAAGCCGCCAATCCCGCCGGTCATGCCGATCACGCCGGTCATCACGCCGATCTCGTTGCGGAAGCGTTGAGGCACCAGCTGGAATACCGCGCCATTGCCCATGCCGAGGCAAAGCATGCCCAACACGAATACCGGTAAAGCCAGGAAGATCGTCGACAGGCCGCTGGCGATAGTGGCGAAGGCTGCCGCCGCAACGGTATAGAGCACCGTCAACGTCCGCACGCCGCCGACGCGATCGGCGACCGCTCCGCCCAACGGCCGGACCAGCGAACCGACGAACACCACTCCGGCAGTGCAGTAGCCGGCGACAACCGGGGTCAGGCCGTACTGGTCGTTGAAATAGATCGTCAGCGAGGCAGCCAGTCCGACAAAGCCGCCGAACGTGACGCTGTAGAAGAACATGAACCACCAGGCGTCGGGGATCCGCAGAATCCTGGCGTAATCGGCGAGCGTTTTCGGTGCCGGCGTGCGCGGATTGTCTTTCGCCATCAGGATGAATACGCATAGCGTAACGAACAGCGGAATGGTGGCAAGCCCGATCACGTTCTGCCAGCCGAATGCCAAAGCCAGACCCGGCGCAAACAACGCCGCCAGAACGGTGCCCGAATTACCGGCTCCGGCGATGCCCAGAGCGGTGCCCTGATGCTCGGGCGGATACCAGGACGAGGCGAGCGGCAGAGCGACTGCGAACGATGCTCCGGCGAGGCCGAGCACGCAGCCCAGAAGCAAGGTAGTGCCGAAGTTGTGGATGCCGATCGTCCAGGCGGCGAGCATGCCCAGAATGACGATAATTTGTGCGGCGATGCCGACTCGTTTCGGCCTGAAACGGTCGACCAGGATCCCCAGCACGACCCGCAGCAGGGCACCCGCGAGCACCGGCGTGGCAACCATCAGCCCTTTGTCGGCCGGTGCGAGGTGCAGGTCCCGACCGACCGCGACCCCAAGCGGGCCGAGGATCACCCAGACCATGAAACTGAAATCGAAATACAGGAACGCAGCGAAGAGCGTCGGCAAATCGCCGGCTTTGAGGAAACCTTTGTGCATGATTGGTCACATCGATCAGATGGATCGCCGTTGATCCACCGGTCCTGCGTCTGGAGCGGCACGCCGCTCCAAGGTCCGGTCCCGCTCGCCGTTGAGGCGGTGCCGTGGGCACCCGATCTCAAATGGTGTGCCGCTGCATCCCTGTGCAGCAAGAAGGGTGCCAGGTTTCGGTAGGAGCATATGACCGGAAATTAAGCGATAGCGCTTCCGATGAATGATTAAAATATAGGCGTATATGAACGACTAACCACCAAACGCATAATAAATATGCGTTACTGCGATTCGGATGGGCCGCTCGCGAACGTCGGCTCCTCCCAGGCGGCCGTGGGAACCGGAATGTTGCGCGCGATGCCAGGCGGGACGAACAAATCTTCCATGCGGGCCGCCAAAGAAAACAGATCCGGGCGGTAGACCGTCCGCGCGGTAGTGGCGATGATCGTTCCCTCGGCCAGCCAGCCCCAGCGACGCATCTGCCGCAAGAACCACATCGCATGCGGCAGCGCTGGGAATGCAGCACCTGCGCCATGGAAATGGATTTGTTCGTGGCTCGACCCGCCCGGCAGAGCCGCGCGTGCCGCTTCTCGCGGCAATGCCAGCCCGGTTTCATCCGCCAAAGTGACAACGATCCCGTCTGCCGCCTCGGGTTGGTCGCAAATTGCCTGCGCGCGCATCAAGGCGCGGAGCAACCGGGTCAGCGCATCGGGATTGGCGACGGCCCAATCATCGCGGACTGCGAGACACTTCTCCGGGTGAAACGGCCAGATGTCGGAGGTGCCGAGAAGTACGTTCCCCACGCCGGCCAGTTCGGCTGCCATGCCCCACGGCGCCCCAGCGCAGAACCCGGCGATCTGCCCGTTGGCCAGCGCGGCGACCACCTGCTCGGGCGGAACGACGACGGTCTCGATGTCGCGGTCGGGGTCGACCCCGGTCAACGCAAGCCAGTACCGCAGCAGCAGATTATGCGTGGAATACTGGTGCACGACCGCAATGCGCGGTCGTCTGTTCTGGCCCGCCAACCAGGCGACCAAGCGGGCGCCGGGGGGCAGACTGGCCGACTCTTTGATCGCCTCGCCACCTAGCACGATGGTATTTCCGCCCTGCGACAATCCCATCGGCACGATCAGCCGGACCGCCGGGCCGCGCAGGCCAATTGCCGATGCCAGCACCAAAGGCGGCAGCATGACTGCGGCATCCAGCAGGCCATAGGCCAGTTTGTCTGCGAGATTGGCCCAGGAGGGCTCGATGGAAAGCACGGGGTGGAGATCCAGGGAGCGGAACAGGCCGTGCGCTCTTGCCACCACGACAGGCGCTGAATCGGTCAGGCGCAACATTCCAATTCTGACCCGCACCGTCATTGCGCCCCCCTGTTCTGGGCTTCGGCGCCCATTGTGTTGCTGCCTTGGGTGTAACTGCCTTGGGTGTTGCTGCCTTGGGTGTTGCTGCCTTGGGTCGTGGCGGGAGCGCTCGCTGGATTGACTGACAGCACCTGTACGTTCTCGCGCGCCACGACTTCCCGGGCGATGTCGGGGATGCGCCGGCCGCTGGACATCGCGCGGGTGCGCAGCCAACGATAGGCGTCAGGCTCGCCCATGCGGCGTTCCTTGATCAGGATTGCCTTGGCGCGGTCGACGATTTCCCGCTCATGCAGCCGCCTCTCTGCGTCGCGTAACTCGGCTCGGGCGATCTGGTGATGGCGGAACATGGCGGCGGCAGCGCGCAGGATCGGCTTAACGTCCGGCGGCGGCACCCCGAGCACGTTGTAGGATGACACCCCGGCGCGGATCGCCTCCTCCATGAACACTGCGTCGTCCTGATCGACGAACAACACGATCGGTCTGGGCTGGTTCGAGGCAACGATGCGAATGCCCTCGAGCGCGTCGCGATCGGGACGCGCCATGTCGACCAGCACGACATCCGGGGCCAGGGCGGCGACCGCGTCGGCGAGCAACTCACCCGGTCCGGGACGAAGGATTGTCAGACTCGGGTCAGCCGACAGAACTTTGGTCAGAGCTCCGGCACGGGCGGCGTCGTCGTCGGCGAGGAGAATTCTCACAACCAGGGTTCACTTGTCATCCGGTTGATGCCGTCCCGTTAACCTGTAGTTTACCAGCAGCAAGAACCATGCCGGTTGTGCTGCGGTGCAGCATAAGATGACCGGTCCAGGCCGGCTACACAAGTCCATTGACGTTGGCGGTGCGACTTTGGTTTCTGTCTCGTCTGATCGTGCGCCCCGAGGAAGTGTGAGACGTGGTGTGAACGAGCCGGACACGGTCGGACGGGGTAGGCCGGCGGGAAAACACGCAATTGTCCCTTGCGGCTCGCAACCAAAGTCAAGAATTCCGGTTCCCAGGTAAGCGGGCGGGACGAGGCGTGCCGTGCTGACGAACGGTTAGGGGGTCGAGGCCCTGAATGGGCAGACCATGCGCATAACAAGGGAGAAGCGTGATGTTCAGAGGGTTCTTCGCCGGCGTCCTGGTGACAATAGTCGTCATCCTGGTCGGTGGTTACTTCGGCCTGCGCGACGGCGTGGTGCCCGCCAATGCCGATGCGACCCCCGGTCCGTTCGAAACCTGGGCCGCGCAAACATCGCTGCATGCGACATTGCAGAACGAGGCCCCGACGACGCCTAACCCGGTTGCCTTGACGGACGAGAATCTGATCGCCGGCATCGATCTCTATGGGCAGCACTGCGCGATCTGCCACGGCACGGCGAAAGGCACGACCTCGGCCTCGCCGTTGGCGAAAGGTCTCTACCCGCAGCCGCCGCAATTGGCGACGGACGGGGTGGAGGACGATCCCGAGGGGGTCTCATTCTGGAAAGTGAAGCACGGCATTCGCTGGACTGGCATGCCATCCTGGCGGGATACGCTGAACGACCAGCAGATCTGGACGCTGGCACTGTTCCTGAAGCACATGGATAAGCTGTCGCCTGCCGCGCAACAGGCGTGGCAAAAAGTCAGCAACTGACGCAGAGGCGCGGTCGCCGTCAGCGCGCCGTGCCGAGTGTCCGAGCGTAACGCGATCACGAGGGTAACACCAGCGCACTCAGTCTGAACGTTGGCCTTAACCGCGGCGGTCTTGCGGCGCCGCCCTGCATGCGCGCTCGACGCAGCCGCCTGGCCGGACTTATGGTTGGCGGCCGATATTGCGGATGCGAGAGTGAATGGTCATCCCGTGGCGAGGAGTGCGCACAATTGCGTTTGAACTGGCATGAGCTGAATGGCGCGCGGGCCGATTCCGCCGACGGCACCGTCGTTGAGATCCACGGCTTCCCTGCCACCGTGCTGCCGTCAGTGCATGCGACTCATTTCATCCTGACTTTTGAACCAGGCTGTTGCCCAGGGTGTTTCCCGCGCGATCGCGCGGCGTCGGTTGAGGTGTTCGCGGCCTCGCCGATCCCGACGCGCGGGCAGCAACTGCGCCTGAGCGGTCGCTGGCGCGTGCAGCGCGACGATGCCGAAGGCTGGCGGTATCAATTGCACGGCGCGCGGCTGCTGGAACCGCCGGGCTGGAGGTCGGTCAGCCGGCGCGGCGTGTTGGCTGCCGGCCCGCTGATGTGTTTGGCGGCGTGTTCCGGTGGCCCGTCCTCCCCCCAACAACAGGCCGACGCACGGCGGGCGATCCAGGCTGCGGCGACTGTGGATATCCACAGTCATGCCGGCAGCATCGCCAGCACGAACCACATCCGTAATGGTGGGCCGTTCGGTGCCGTCGCGCGGCCGATGCAACAGGGCGGGATGGCGGCGATCTGCCTCGCTGTGGTGTCCGACGGCCCAACGCATCGGGTCATGGCCGACGGTCGCATCCATCCGTACCGCAAGCCGGATCCCGGCGAATTGTACCAGTTTGGCCAGTTGGCGTTTGGCCGGGTGCATGACCTGGCGCGCGATCAGGGGCTGGCGGTAATCACGGATGTCGCTGGATTGCGGGCCGCTCGGGCAGGCACGGCATCGGCAATCATTTCCGCGGAGGGCGCCGACTTTCTGGAAGGTCAGGTCGATCGGGTGGATGAAGCCTATGCCAAATGGGGTTTGCGGCATCTCCAATTGACGCATTACCGGGTGAACGAATTGGGTGACATTCAGACCGAGCCTCCAGTGCATGGTGGTCTGACGGATGTCGGGGCGGAGGTTATCAGACGCTGCAATCGGCTGGGGATTGTTGTCGATGTGGCGCATGGCACGTACGATCTGGTCGTGCGCGCGGCGTCGGTCACCTCGAAGCCGCTGGTGCTATCGCACACCTCGCTATCCTTGTTGCCAGCCCCTTACAGCCGTCGCATTTCACGGGAGCATGCGCGGGTCGTTGCGAAAACCGGAGGCGTGGTCGGCGTATGGCCGCCTGCCGAGGAATTTCCCACGCTGACTTCGATGGCAGCCGGCATGGCACGGATGGTCGACGCCGTCGGCATCGATCATGTCGGTTTGGGCAGCGATATGAGGGGCCTGGTCGGACCCAGTATTTTGCCGGACTATGATCGTTTGCCAGGGCTGGCGGAGGCCTTGATCGGAGTGGGGTTTTCGGTACCCGACACCAGCAAGATACTGGGGGGCAATTATGCCCGGGTGTTTGAGACGTGCATGGTGTGAGACTCGAGCAATGTCCTAATTCGCCGTCATTCCACCGTCGATCACCAGTTCGCTGCCGGTCACCCAGGACGCTTCGTCCGAAGCAAGGTACAGGCAGCCCAATGCGATATCGATCGGCTTGCCGAACCTGCCCAGAGGCGTCGCGTCCATGCGTGCCTTGCCGCTTTCGTTGCCGAGCAGTCCCGGTCTCGCCATCGGCGTGTCGACAAATCCGGGATGCACCGAATTAACCCTGATCTGGTCTTTGGCATATTGCAGCGCCGCCGATTTTGAAAAGATCCGCACCGCACCCTTCGATGCGTGATAGGCGGCATTGGCGAACGAACCAACAATTCCGCAAATCGAGGAAATGTTGATGATCGATCCGCCGCCGGCCCGTTGCATCGCCGGAATAACGTGCTTGGTGCCGAGGAACACGCCGGTCGCATTCACCTGCATGATCCGGTTCCAGCTTTCCAGCGTCTGCTCTGCCAGTGCCATACCGGTCATGACGCCGCTCGCCTGTACCGTCATTCCGGCGGGCCGGCCGGAGATCCCGGCGATATTGCCCAGGATGTCGATCTTGCCGAATTTCCGCTCGACGTCGGCGATAAGGGCAATCCAGTGCTCCTCGCTGCAAACATCCAACGTGCGGTATTCCGCGATGCCGCCGCCATCGGTGATCTCATGCGCCACCGAGCGGCCGCGATCGTCCTGCACATCGCACAGCACCACGCTCGCACCATGATCGGCGAACAGATGCGCGGTCTCCTCGCCAATGCCGGAGGCGCCGCCGGTGATAATGGCCACTTTGCCGGGAATCCGTTTGCCTGGTTGCATGGTGGTTCCTCCTGGTTGTTTATGAAAATCAGCGATCCTGGTCCTTGCGGAATGCCAACCGAGCCCAACTGACCCCTGGTCTGCGCAGCACCCCATCCGCCGAATCGAACTTCAGTATCGGTTGTAAACCTTCCGTGCCTGCCAGCTGGATTGTTTCCTCAGCCGAAACGGTAAACATGCGGCGCCCCGGCGGGATTGGCCCGTAGCGCAGCGACATGATCATCACACCACCCGGCTGCAGCAACGCCGCCAAGCGTGGCTTCGCCCGCTGACGTTGCGCCAGATCGAGATGCATCCAGACCGCCGTCAGCATCACGACATCGAACGCCACACCCAGCGAATTGATCTGCGCCAGATCCGGCAAACTGTCATCCAGCCACTCGATGGACGGTGACGGATGCAACTCCGCGGCGCGCGAGCGCAACGCGTCAGTTGGCTCCACAGCCATGACACGATGCCCCATCGCCGCAAAGCCTGCCGCATCGCGTCCGGTTCCCGCTCCGATATCGAGCACGCGTGCCGCCGTGGTCGGGATCAGATGCAGCACTTTGCTGTGGATGTCGGCGAACGCGAGGCTCTCGTATTGTTTGACGAGGGCTTCGGCTTCGTTCGCATAACCTTCCGTGCCGCTGATGACGATGCCGGGCATGGGTCCGACTTTGCAGTTTGATTGTGGACGGGCCAGGATACTCGCGCCGCGCCGGCAGGGATGTCCAGCCTGGCGAGGGAGCAGTTTTTACTCACTTCAGGATCGCGTATCGGGCATTCGGCTACAAATTAATCCGACCGGCGGTTCGCCACGTCGGCCGGCGCACGTCGCGGCTGTGGCATGGAAATCGCAGGGCACATGGTCGGGAGGGCCGTCCGCCGAAACAGGACGCCTCATCGATGCCAGCGACGATCGCCCAATTACCGGTGCTTCGGCTGCCAGTCGGCCGCCTCTTGCGCCAACCCAATCCTGCAGTCCTGACCGGCCTGGCGCTGGCCTTACCAGCAGTGTGTTACCTCGCCGTGTTCCTGCTGATCCCTGCGGTTCGCCTGATCAGCGCCGGCTTCCTCACGCAGGCCGCCAACGGCACGCTGGGTGGTCCGGTCACGCTGTCGCACTTCGTGCATTTCTTCAGCACCAGCCTGTATTCTCACGTGCTGCTGGTCACACTGCGCATCAGTTTACTCACCGCGATGGTTGCCGCCATTCTGGGCTATCCGGTCGCCATGGTCATGGTGCGAGCCCATCCTGTCGTCTCCCGAGCCGTTACCTTCATCACCATCGCGCCACTGATCGTCAGCGTCGTAGTCCGCAGTTATGGCTGGCAACTTATCCTGGGCAACGGTCCCACCGGCCTGCTGAACTGGTTGCTGCTATCCGTGGGCCTGATCCAAACGCCATTACGGTTGCTGTATTCGGAAACCGCCGTCGTCATCGGCTCACTGCACGTGTTCCTGCCGATGATGGTGCTGCCGCTCGCCTCCGCCTTGGGCCGCATCGACCGGCATCTGGAGGAAGCCGCGCGCACACTCGGCATGCCCGCCTGGCGCGTGTTCCATCGGATCACCCTGCCGCTTAGCCTGCCTGGTCTGGCCGTCGGATTCACTCTGGTGTTCTCACTGACTGCCGGTTCCTTCGTTACGCCCGCAATGCTCGGCGGCACCAACGCCCAGATGCTGGGCAATCTGATCGATCAGCAGATCACTGCGATTTACGACTGGCCGTTCGGTGCAACGATTGCCACCGTGCTGGTCGCGATCGTGGTCAGCGTCAATCTCGTGTCGATGCGGCTGCTGGACCGCGGGCGACGCGTGGCACCATGACCTCGCGAGGTATGGCGTGGGTGCTTTATCCGCTGACAGCGGCAATAATGATCTTTGTGTTGGCGCCGCTGGTGATCATCATGGCGATGTCAGTCTCCGGCAGCGCCTTCGCCACGTTTCCGCCCCACGGGTTTACGTTGTCCTGGTATGGCAGCGTATTGAGCGACGCCGATTTTCGCGCCTCGCTCGGGTTCAGCGCCTTGCTGGCAGCCTGCGCAACCGCGGGAGCTTTGGCATTCGGCCTGCCGGCAGCCTTTGCGTTGACCCGAAGCGCGGTGCCTGGTCGCGAGGTGCTACGCGTGCTGCTGTTATCGCCGCTGATCTTTCCGGTTCTGGTGATTGGCGTCGCGCTGTTGCGGTTGCTGTCCGACTGGAACTCCAACAGTGCACCGCTGAACTTACTGATCGGTCACATTCTGGTGACGACGCCCTATGTTGTGCGCACGGTGACCGCGAGCCTTATGCTGGCCGACGTGTCGCTGGAGGAAGCCGCCCGGACCCTGGGCGCCGGAGTGTGGCGGGTGTTTCGCCGCGTGACGCTGCCGCAAATCGCGCCGGGCGTCGCCGCCGGAACGTTGTTCGCGTTCATGGTCTCGTTCGACAACTATCCCATTTCGATGTGGCTCGCTGACGCCCAATACGTGCCGATGCCGATGCTGATCTACCGCCAGGTGGCCAGTGTGTTCACGCCAGCGGTGCCGGCCACCTCGACCCTGATGATCCTGTTCGCGTTCGCGGTGGTGTTGCTCATGGAGCGGCTGACCGGCCTGCGGCGCGCCATGGCCCTTTAAGAAGGAGAGTTCTGGATGCGGAATGGTCTTGCACGGCGCCGGCTGTTAGGCGCGGCGGCTTCGTTGCCTTTGGTGTCGATCGGTGGCGCTCGCGCAGCCACGCGCTCCATTCAGGTCGGCATCTACACCGCGCAACAAGGGGAATATGTCCGTAAACAGATCATTCCGAAGTTCGAGGCGGATTATGACTGCAAGGTGTTCACCACCGAGGGTGTGACCCTGATGCAAATCGCGGCGTTGCGCGCCACGCGGGAAAATCCGAAATACAGCGTCATGTTCATGGACGATATCGGCATCGAACTGTCGAAACGCGAAGGGCTGATCGATAAGTTGCCGGCCGATAAGATTCCCAATCTGGCCGGTTTGCTGCCGCGGTTCCTGTTCTACGATGGTTATGGCGCGGCGTTCGCCATTTCTACCGGCGGGATGGTTATCAACCCACAGGTGACCAAACCGCTGACGTCGTATGCCGATTTGTGGGAGCCGCGCTTTAAGCAACGTTTCCTGATGATGACACCGAAGGCGACCCAAAGTCTGTATTTGCTGATCGCCACGGCCAGCTTCATGACCGGCAAGCCGTTACAGGAAGCGCAATACGAGATCGACACCGTCTGGCCGAAAATGGCGGAACTGAAAGCCAATGTGCTGAGCACCTACGAAAATCCGTCGCAGATCATGATGGTGGCGCAAGGCCAGGTGGACGTCGCCGGCATCGAGTATTCGAAGAACATATATCCATACACCATTCAGGGGGCGCCGATGGACATGTGCTTCCCGAAAGAAGGCACGTTCGCCGGCATCAATTGCCTCAGCTTCGTCAAAGGCGGGCCGGAACCGGAACTGGCCGCTTCATTCATCAACCGCATGCTGGACCCTGCGGTGCAGCAAGGCCTGGCGGCTGCGACCTTAACCTCGCCATCGGTCAAGGGTGCAACATTCGCGCCGGAAATCGGCAAATACATCGCTTATCCCGAAGCGAAAATGAACGCGATGGGTTTATTCGCCGCCGACTGGACTTTTATCAATCCACGCCGGCCAGGCTGGTTGGAGAAATATAATCAGGTGTTCGGGAGCTGAACGTGGACTCCGAATTACCACTGCCGGGATTCATCGCTCCACCAAAGACGCGGTCGACCACGGTCCGGCTGCACGAACTCAGCAAGCATTATGGCGCGCAACTGGCTGTGGACGCGCTTTCGCTGACGATCGAGCCCGGCAGCATGCTGGCGCTGCTGGGGCCTAGCGGCTGCGGCAAAACCACCTGTCTGCGTATGATCGCCGGCCTGGTGCAGCCAAGCTCGGGCGAGATTTTCGTCGATGGCAATCGGATCACCGGCACGCCGGTGCATCGGCGTAACATTGGCCTGCTGTTTCAGAACTACGCGCTGTTTCCGCATATGACGGTTGCCGAAAATGTCGCGTTTGGACTGGAGGCGCGACGGCGGCCGAAAGCGGAGACCGCAGCACGCGTCGCCGGTGCATTGCAACTTGTGCAACTCAGTGGCTATGCCGATCGTATGCCGGCGCAGTTGTCTGGCGGTCAGCAACAGCGCGTGGCGCTGGCGCGCTGCCTGGTGGTGGAACCGTCGCTGCTGTTGCTCGACGAGCCGTTGGGCGCGCTGGACAAAAGCCTGCGTGAAAGCATGCAGGTCGAATTGCGCGCGCTGCAACAACGGCTTGGCATTACCACGATCATGGTGACGCACGATCAGGATGAGGCGCTGACTTTGGCCGATCGGGTCGCGATCATGCGGAACGGGCGGTTGGAACAGCTTGGCTCGCCTGCCGAGGTATATCAGCAACCGGTGTCACGCTTCGTTGCGGGGTTCATCGGCGTTTCGAACTTCTTTCGCGGCCGGGTCGAACGGTCCGGCTACGTGATCACACCCTCGGGGCTGATGCTGACCGTTGCCGATCAATCGGTTGGCGATGACATCACCATAGCCTTGCGCCCGGAAGCGGTGACAATTCAACGTGAGGCCGTCCCGACCGGGCCTGACTGCGTGTTCTGTACCGTAGAACAGGTCGTTTATCGCGGTTTCATAAGTCATACTTATCTGCGCCTGGACAACGGCGAGACACTGATTGCGTTTCAATCCAACCGGCCAGGATCGGAGAGTGGCGCGCCTGTTGTGCCTGGCGCGCGCGTGCTGGCCCGCTGGAATCCGCTGAGCAATTGCGTCGTGCGCGACGACACCCACTGAGCTTGCGCTGCCGCCAGGCTTCTCCCAGACTATGGTAAATAATCGGGAGAATACGTTATGCTCAACCGCTACCAGGTCGCTGCGCTGTCCGCGCTGTTGCTTGGATCGTTGACGGCACAAGCCGTAGCTGAGACGGCGGGGATCACCGCGTCTGAGATCAAGATCGGCCAGAATGCGCCATTCAGCGGGTCGGCCAGCGTCTATGGGCAGATCTCCACCGCGGAGACCGACTATTTCAAAATGATCAACGACCAGGGCGGGATCAACGGCCGCAAGATCGTTCACATTGCGCTCGACGATGGTTACAGCCCGCTGTATTCTTCGATGCAAGCATGCCGAAATTCTTCCGTCATGTCGATCCGCAAGGCGGCGGATATAGATTGGCATCCGCTGTACATCATCGACTCCAATGGCACGTTGGTGAAGCCGGCACTGACCTCTTCTGGGATCGACAAATCGGTGATGACCGCGCAGTACTTGAAAGACCCGACCGATCCGGGCTGGAACGATGACCCCGGGATGAAGGAGTTCCTGGCGTGGCGGGCGAAATATGCACCCGAGAGCGATCTCGCCAATCCGGTCTGGGTTTATGGATACCCCATGGCACAGGCTCTGCTGGTCGTTCTGAAGCCGGCCGGTAAAGACCTGACGCGGGAGAGCATCACGCATGCCGCGACCAACCTGCCTGATACGACGACGTTGCCGATGGTCTTGCCAGGCATCAAGATCGGCACATCACCGACGGATTACCGGCGATGAAGGGGATGCGGTTGGTGCGGTTCCATGGAACGATGTACAAGCTACAGCCGGAGTGACGGAAAAGGGGGAGAACGGACATGATCGGTGACTCGAAAGGTGCATTTCCTGGTATTGCGTACCGTAATGACGCCGAGCTGAAGGCGTGGCTGGCGAAGCGGCCCACTGAGGCCGCTTTGGAACCTGAATTGCCGATCATCGATCCACACCATCATTTCTGGGATACGCCGCAACGCGGACATTACTTTCTGCCCGAACTACTGGCCGACATCGGCGGCGGCCACAACATCGTCGCCACCGTCTTCCTCGAGTGCGGCGCGATGTATCGCAAGACCGGCCCGCGCGAGATGGCGCCGGTGGGCGAGGTCGAGTTCGTCAACGGCATCGCGGCGATGAGCGCGTCGGGCAATTACGGTCCTTGCCGTGTCGCCGAGGCGATCATTGGCCATGCGGACCTTACCCTGGGCGCCCGGGTGCGAGATGTGCTGGAAGCCCAGATCAAGGTTGCCGGCGGCCGGTTCCGCGGCATTCGTTACGGCGTGTCGTGGGATGAAAGCCCCGAGATCAACAAGCACTCTTCCCGCGTGGTGCCGCTGCACCTGGCGCGTGATCCTAAGTTCCGTGAAGGATTCGCCCAGTTGGCGGGGCCAGGATTGAGTTTCGAGAGTTGGCAGTATCATCCGCAACTACCGGACGCGATCGATCTTGCTCGTGCATTTCCGGAAACCACCATCATTCTCAATCATGTCGGCGGCGTGCTCGGAGTTGGACCCTATTCCGGACGGCGGCAGGAGATCCTTGCCAGCTGGCGTAAGGACATCAACGAGCTGGCAAAGTGCCCGAATGTGAATGTCAAGCTTGGCGGCATCGGCATGGTGTCATTTGGTTTCGAATTGCACGAGCGTGACGTTCCTCCGTCGTCGGCGGACCTCGCTGAGGCGTGGCGGCAATATGTCGAGCCGTGCATCGAGGCGTTCGGGGTCAACCGTTGCATGTTCGAGAGCAACTTTCCGCCCGATAAGCAGTCCGGCGGATATACCGAGTTGTGGAATGCATTTAAACGCATCACCGCGGGCGCCTCGGCGGCAGAGAAGACGGCGCTCTACAGTGGGACTGCGGCGCGAGTATATCGGCTGACCGTGCCCTGATCAGTCCTTTGGCGGTATCAGACGAGGGCCAACCTGTTTGGCCTTCTCGAAGAACCGGGCGGCTTCATCGGTTCGTCCCAGGTTTTGTGCCGCGAGACCTCGATTGTAGATGGCGACAGCGTAGTTCGGGTCGAGCCGGATGGCCTGATCGAAATCCGCGATGGCTCGTTCGAACTGACCCTTGCCAGCCCGGGCGACGCCGCGGAAGTTGAAGGCGTCGGGAAAGGCTGGGTCCAAACGAATGGCCTGGTCGAAGTCCTGAATGGCCCGGTCGAACTGACTTTCGGCGGCGAGGGCGCGGCCTCGGTAGAAGAATGCCCGTGCCAGATTTTCCGGCGTCTGCCGGTGCGACTGGATCACCGAAGTGCACGCCGGGATCAGGCGTTCGGAGTACTCGCCACGGCACCGCGCCCATTGTTGATCGAGGGTCTGAGCTGTCGCCATAAAGCTCGGCCCCATGCAGGTCAGGACCGTCGCCAGCAGGATCGCTCGCATCTTCGCTCCCGTCTCCAGTGGGGATCGTTGAGCCGGAGCCTGAAGGCGGTCAATGGTGCAGTTTGGAATCTCCGATTGCGCCGCCGCGTCGGCAACGGATGGAGGGGTCGTTGCGTTGAACTATAGGTAGCGAAACGCTGATATCCACGGCTCGACCTTGGCGCGGAACGCACGGTCGGTTATAAGACTTTGATTTCGCAGAAACGGTATCGGCCATCGCGAGACTGTTCGGCAACGCGGGTGGATGGATATGTACCGAACCCGTAATCAAACCCAGAAGGCAAGAGGGGGACGGCGGTCCCCCTAAAACCATACCGCCTTATCCACCCCGTTCATCAATTCCTTTCCCGCCGCAAACCGCCGGCAATTCTCCTTCATGATCTCGTACCGACGGTCGTTCAGGTATGGCCCATGCCCAGCCATATGCGGAGTCAGCAGAACATTCTGCATTGTCCACAGAGGATGTTCCGCCGGCAAAGGTTCAATTTCGAACACATCCAGCGCCGCCCCCGCGATTTGCTTCGCGTTCAGTGCGTCCACCAGGTCGTCCAACCGCGTGGTCATTCCCCGTCCGATATTGATGAAAAACGCCGATGGTTTCATCCGGGCAAACCGCGCCCGATTGAAAAACCCCTCGGTGGCCGGCGTGTGCGGCACTGTCAGGATAACGAAATCCGCCCGTGGCAACAGCTCATCCAGCGCCTCCGGCCGATGCAGCTCTGCCACTCCCTCGGGTGCTGCAGCACGCCTGGCATCCGTCGCCAGCACACGCACCCCAAACGTCGCCAGTAGCCGAGCGGCCTCCGCCCCGATACCGCCGACGCCCACGATCAGAGCGGTCGCTTCGGGCAAATGCACGACATCGCCGGCTTCGGCTGAGGACTTCTTCCATTCACGGCGCAACTGTTGCGGAATGAATACGTGCAACCCGCGAGCGAACGCCAGCACAAAGGCCAGGATATGCGCGCTGATATGGTCGTTGAAGATTTCCCGGAAGTTTGTGACCCGTAACGGGTGAGCGATCAGCTCGGGGTAGTAATACCCCGCCGGCGGCGCGATCTGCGGCGCCTGCAGCCAGCGCAGCTTCGTCGACTTTGCCAGCAACCCTGCCGGCAGCCGACCAAACGCAGCATCGGCATCGACAATTTCCCGCGCCGCCGCCGCGTCGTCTTCTACCAGCACGATACGTGCTTCGGGGACTTCGGCGGCCAACCGGGCAGCCCAGTCCCGATACAAATCGTTCTGTGGCGGCAGCATGAGAAACTTGAACGCATTGGCGCCTGACATTGACCTGTCCTCCCGATCGCCGCGCCGGCCTGACGGCGGGCGGCGCTCCGACTCTGACGCGCCGCCCGGGTTCGATCAATGGCCGGCTGTCGAAATTGCGCGAGTTTGGCCAGTTGCATAGGGTGGCGACGCCCCATCGTAGAAATTTCCCATATGGCCGCCTCGCTCCTGGCCGGACTGGCCTAATTCGCCTGCGTATTCAGCATAGGATGCGCGCTATAGGATGCGCGCTCGGAATGATCGGCATCCTGTTCGTCATCCCCGCACTCGGTGAGACCAAAGCGGTAATGTTGGAACTCCCGGTGATCCTGGGTTGGAGTTGGTTGGTTTGCGGCTGCTTACTGCGGAGCCTGGTAGTTCCTTCTGGTCAGACGGCTCGCCTGATCATGGGACTGACTGCATTCCTCCAGCTCATGATCCCGGAACTGGGCGTCCCTGTCCTGGTCGGCGGCCAATTGCTCAGGGACTGATTAGTGCAATACCAGCAAGCGCCAGGGTTGATTGGACTTCTGGGGCCGATTGCGTTCGCGCTGTTGCCTCTGCCGCGTTGACGCTGATTATGCTGCAATGCATCATACTTGCCGGGTGCGGTGCGATCCGCTAGCAACACGGCGCTTCCGGACCGGCCCCTGTTTGGGCGAGCGGTCCCAAGGCCAACGCATAAGTGTCAGCATGGCGCGCCGGGTGGTGCGTCTCGAAAGGATTGCCTCATGGCCCGCAACAAGATCGCGCTGATTGGTGCCGGTAACATCGGCGGCACGCTCGCCCACCTTATCGGCCTCAAGGAACTGGGCGATGTCGTTCTGTTCGACGTGTTTGGCGGCGTGGCGGCGGGCAAAGCGCTCGACATCATGCAGTCCGGGCCAGTGGATGGGTTCGACTCGCTGATGACCGGAGGGTCGGATTACGCGGCGATCAAGGGCTCGGACGTGGTCATCGTCACTGCCGGCTTCCCGCGCACGCCGGGCATGTCGCGCGATGACCTGATCGGCAAGAACGCCGGCGTGATTGCTCAGGTGGCGGAGGGGATCAAGACCCATTGCCCGGATGCATTCGTGATCTGCATCACCAACCCGCTCGACGCGATGGTCTGGGTGATGAAGGAGAAGTCGGGTCTGCCTGCCAATCGCGTCGTCGGCATGGCGGGCGTATTGGACAGCAGCCGGTTCCAGTTGTTCCTGGCGCAGGAATTCGGCGTCTCGGTCGAGGACGTGCGGGCCTTCGTGCTCGGCGGGCATGGCGACACCATGGTGCCGTTGATCCGCTATTCGGCGGTGGCGGGCATTCCGGTACCGGACCTGATCAAGATGGGCTGGACGACGCAGGCGAAGATCGACGCCATTGTCAAACGGACCGCGGACGGCGGCGGCGAAATCGTCCGGCTGCTGGAGCGCGGCAGTGCGTTCTATGCGCCAGCCGCCTCGGCGATCGCCATGGCCGAAGCGTTCTTGAAAGATAAAAAACGTGTATTGCCGTGCGCCGCGTGGCTGACCGGCCAATACGGCATGAATGAGCTTTACGTTGGCGTGCCGGTGGTGATTGGCGCCGGCGGCATCGAGAAGATTGTTGAGATTGAACTGAATGCGCAGGAGAAGGCGGCCTTCGAAAAATCCTGCGCGGCGGTACGAGAACTGGTGGACGCGGCGAAGAAGCTGATCGGCTAACGCCGATGATTATCCTGCATCGCTCCCCGGTCATTGCGAGCGAAGCGAAGCAAGCTCCATCCATGGAGACCCGGCGATTGCCGCGTCGCTGCGCCCCTCGCAACGACAGAGGCTGCGGCTCGATCAACCCCGGAGAGCGGCGGTCCCGATGAACATCCACGAATACCAGGCCAAGGAACTGCTGAAACGCCACGGCGTCGCGGTGTTGGACGGTTACGTCGCATGGACCGCGGACGAGGCCGCCGGGGCTGCCACGAAACTCCCTGGTCCGGTATTCGTGGTGAAGTCGCAAATCCATGCCGGTGGGCGCGGGGCTGGACGGTTTGCTGACGATCCGAATGGCAAGGGCGGAGTTCGCGTCACCCACTCCATCGACGAGGTCCGTACCGCGGCGGACGCCATGATCGGGCATGTGCTGGTGACGAAGCAGACTGGCGCAACTGGCCGGTCGGTGCATCGGGTTTACGTCGAGGCGGGCTGCGACATTGCCCGCGAACTGTATTTCTCCCTGCTCGTCGACCGGGAAACCGGGCGGATCACCCTGGTCGCCTCATCCGAAGGCGGCATGGAGATCGAGGAGGTTGCGGCTAAAAATCCCGAGAAAATCCTGCGGGTCGTGGTTGACCCCACCACGGGCCTGTCTGGTCATCACATCAGGCGGCTGAGCTTCGGTCTGGGCCTTGCGGGCCGGCAGGCAAGCTCGTTCGGCAAGATCGTGAGCGGGTTATACGCGGCATTCACCAGCCTCGATTGCTCGATTGTCGAGATCAATCCGCTGGTCATTACCAAGGCCGATGCCGTAGTCGCGCTGGATGCCAAGATCAGCTTCGACGACAACGCGCTGTTTCGCCATCCGGAACTGGAGAAGTTGCGCGACGAATCTGAAGAGGACCCGAAAGAACTCGAGGCCGAGAAATATGGCCTGAACTATGTCGCGCTGGACGGCAATATCGGCTGCATGGTGAACGGCGCCGGGCTTGCCATGGCAACGATGGACATCATCAAATTATATGGGATGTCGCCGGCGAATTTCCTCGATGTGGGCGGTGGTGCGACGAAGGAACGGGTGACCGCCGCATTCAAGATCATCCTGTCGGACCCGAACGTTGAAGGTATCCTGGTCAACATCTTTGGCGGCATCATGCGTTGCGACGTGATCGCCGAAGGCGTGATCGCTGCGGCGCGCGATGTGCGATTGTCGGTGCCACTGGTGGTGCGGTTGGAGGGGACCAATGTGGAACTGGGCCGCAACATTCTGGCGCAATCCAACATGCCGATCATTGCCGCGACCGACCTCGCCGATGCCGCCGAGAAAATCGTTACAGCCGTGAAAGAGGCAGCCTGACATGGCAATTCTGGTGAACGCCGCGACACGGGTTATCACGCAAGGCTTCACCGGGGCTCAGGGAACTTATCATACCGAGCAGGCGATCGCTTATGGCACCAAGGTCACCGGCGGGGTGACGCCGGGGAAGGGCGGCACCACGCATTTGAAGCTGCCGGTGTTCGATACCGTCGCCGAGGCGCGGAACAAGGTTGGCGCCGACGCCACCGGAATTTATGTCCCGCCGCCCTATGCCGCGGACGCAATCCTGGAAGCGATCGAGGCAGAAATTCCGCTGATCATTTGCATCACCGATGGAATACCCGTGTTGGATATGGTGCGGGTGAAGCGGGCGCTGTGTGGGTCAAAGTCTCGGTTGATCGGGCCGAATTGCCCAGGCGTGATCACGCCGGATGCGTGCAAGATCGGCATTATGCCGGGCCACATCCATAAACGGGGCACGGTCGGGATCGTGTCGCGTTCGGGGACGCTGACGTATGAGGCGGTGGCGCAAACCACTGCGGTCGGGTTGGGCCAGAGTTCGTGTGTCGGAATTGGCGGCGATCCGGTGAAGGGCACCGACTTTATCGAAATTCTCGAGATGTTCCTGGCTGACCCGGAAACGAAACAGATTGTCATGATCGGCGAGATCGGCGGCCAGAGTGAGGCGGAGGCGGCTGATTTCCTGGCACATAATTCGGTGAAGAAACCAACTGTTGGGTTTATTGCGGGGGCAAGCGCTCCGCCGGGCCGGCGAATGGGTCATGCCGGCGCGGTGATCAGTGGCGGGCGGGATACCGCGGCGGCGAAGCAAGAGGCGTTGCGCGCCGCCGGCGTGCATGTATCGGAGAGCCCGGCTGCCCTGGGCGCGACGATGATCGAAGTGCTGAAGGGGTAGTCTCAGGCGGGGCTGCCGCCCGGTTCCACCGGCGCGTGATCGCGCGCCCTCTGCCGCTCCTGCACCTGTGCGTCGGTTAACCGCGCGTCGTAAATCGATCGGGCCTCGATCAGGCGAGCTGCCAAAGTTGCGGTTGCCACCGCGAGCAGCACCGGCAGGATTGCGGCCCGCGCATACCCGGTCAGTTCCATCATCAACACAACTCCCGAGATCGGGCCTTGCGTGGTCGCCGCGAGCATCGCCGTGGCTCCCACCAAAGCGAACAACCCCGCCGGCACGCCGGGCGAGATCCACAGCCATGGCAAGCCCAACACGCCGCCCAACAACGCGCCGATCGCCAACGAAGGCGTGAACAATCCGCCAGGCGCGCCAACGCCGAGACACATCATGGTTGCCGCCGGCCGCAGCAGCAGCAAGGCGCCGAGCAAAAGCGGGCTAAGGTGCCCGGTGAACGCCAACTGCGCCACGTCTCGTCCGTTGCCCAGAAGCTGCGGGAACGGGATTGATGCTGCGCCAAGCAGTCCCAAAGCCAACACCGGTAGAACCCAGCGGCG
>JBEKQQ010000097.1:0-40364 GCA_049519555.1 Acetobacteraceae bacterium | reverse complement strand
CGCCGTGCC
This sequence comes from Acetobacteraceae bacterium, assembly GCA_049519555.1. Lineage (GTDB taxonomy): Bacteria > Pseudomonadota > Alphaproteobacteria > Acetobacterales > Acetobacteraceae > Rhodopila. The sequence continues at coordinate 40,355 of JBEKQQ010000097.1, read as the reverse complement.
GCCATCGTTCAGCGTCAGCCCTGCCGCGCCGGTGACGGTGAACGGCTCGTCCATGGTGACGGTGAAGGTGACCGTGTTGCCGGCGGCCAGCGTGCCCCTGGTTTGCGATGCCGCGATGCCGAACACATCGCTCGTTGCGGGCGCGTAACCCGTTCCGTCGGGTGAGGTATAGTAGCCCTGGGACGTCGGGTCGGACTGGGTCGGCACCGGGATCACCTGCCCGGTCACCATATCGATCAGATTGGACTCCGCAGCCGGCGCCCCCACGCTGTCGCCATAGTAGCCATTTGGGAACCACGGCGATCCGGTATAATTCAGCACGCCGGTCGGATCGGTATAGTTGTCGTGAATGACGATGTCGGATCCGGCGCCGCCATCGTCGGCATAGAAGCCGGTGATGAAATTGGCCGTGGTGACAGCGGCGGTCTGAATGATCGTGTTGTTGTTGACCGTCATGCCGGTCATCGTCGCGCCTGGGCCCTCGGCGAGCGGCACCAGGCCGCCGTTGCCGGTATCCCCATCGACATTCTGATAGACCGTGTTGAAACCGATATCGCTGCCCGCGCCGGTGGTCGTGCCGTACCACTGAATGTTGTCCGCATGTGCGGTGTTCATGCCGTGGTTGCCGAACACGTTGTACTGGATGACGTCGATCTGCGGCGCGTTGCTGGATTCCAGATCGATCACGTCTCCGCCGGAATCATGGAAGTAATTGTATTGGATCGTCAGTTGGCCGGAGCTGGAGATCGAGACCGTCTGCCCTGATTGCGCCGTGACCGCAACGTCGTTGCCGTTGAACTCGTTGTCCAGCAGACTGAAGTTGCTGGCCGACTCCGTCACATTGAGGGTGTTGCCATCGGGCTGGTTCGAGCCGACGATGAACATGCTGTCTTTTATGGTGTCGTTGGCACCGTTGACGATCACCTGCCAGCCGTTGTCGAGGCCAAAGTTGTAACCGCTCAGCGTGATGTTGTTGCCGTTGACGGTGACGGTGTGGTTGGAGGCGTCGACCGACACGCCGGCCATCGAGATTGCCGAGGGGTCCAGCAGCGCCATGCCGCTGGGAACGCCAACGTAATAGTCGACGCCGGCGACCTCCCACGGCGGGCGCACCGCGTAGCCGCTCAGGATGCTGGGCAGCTCCGGTGTGCCGGCCGGCGCACCGGCCGAGCCGTCGACATAGCCTGAGCTACCCGGTTGGCCGCCTGAACCCGAACCTGAACCCGATCCTGAGCCCGAACCCGACCCTGAACCCGATCCTGAACCTGCGGCTGCGCTGACCGTGAGATCGACGGCACCGGGGGCGGAGACGCCGCCCTGGGTATTGGCCACGGTATATTGGAACGTGTCCGCACCAGTGTAGCCGGTGGCCGGCGTGTAAGTGATCGCGCCGGTCGTGGTGTTGACCGAGGTCGTGCCGTGCGTCGGCGCCGTGGTGACCTTGACCGACGCCGGGTTGATGCTGCCGACGGCGTCGGTGGCATCACTCAGAACATTAATCGTGACCGGGGTGTTTTCCGTCGTATCAGGATCGATGGTCGGCGCAACCGGTGGCGCATCGACCGTAACGGTGACCGTGGCCGCTGCAGATTTTGTGCCGCCGGTGTCGGTGACGGTGTACTTGAATGTATCGGTACCGGAATATCCCGCGGTCGGCGTATAGGTAATCGCACCGGTCTTGGTATTGACCGAGGTCGTGCCGTGCGCCGGGGCGCTGCTGACTGTGACTGATGCCGGATTGAGCGTGCCGCCAGTATCGGTGTCGTTGGCCAGCACGGAGATCGCGACGGCGTTATTTTCTTCCGTTGTGGCGCTGTCGGCAACAGCGATTGGGTTCGGACTCGTTCCGGACCCTGAAGCTGATCCCGAGCCTGAACCCGTGCCGGTTCCCGATCCTGTACCGTTGGGCGGAGCCGCCGTCACGCCGGGTGGGTTCGGAGCCTCCTGCCCATTCACCATGTTTATGTTGTTGCCGTAGACGAGGTTGCTGCTGTTATCCGGGCCATAGAACGGGCCGTAGGCGGACGACCAGTCGAGGTAGTTGTTTTCGACCTGAACGCCGTTGACGGTATCCGCCGCTCCCTGCACCGATGCCACGGCGATCAGATACGAGTCGGTGATGCCGGTCCCCTGCGCCACAACGACATTGTTATCGACTGTGGTATTGAGCATGGTCGAGCCGCCCTGGGCGTCGATCTGAAGCCCTTCCTCGCCGCTCGTCACGGTATTGAACGACACAACCGAGTTGGTCGAGTTAGTCTGATAGTATTGCACCGCGTCGGCATGGGAGCCCGGCTGCGTGCCGAGATTGTTGAACATGTTGTATTCGACGATCGTCGTCATGTTGCCCTGGCCGAAGTCGATCGCGTCCTCCGGCGTGTTCTCATAGAGGCAGTATTGAGATGTGAAGGTTCCGTTGCCGTCATAGTTGACCATGGCCCAGGCCGTGCCATTGGTCTGGCTGCCACCGTTGAACGTATCGTTCAGGACAGTCAGGTTGCCGACATTGTTTGCAGCGTCGATCGGCACCTGCTCGTTCGAGCCGACCAGGAAATTGCTGTTCTCGATGGTGGTATTGGTGATTCCATCATTGATGGTGATGCCCCAGCCGCCATTGAGGCTGAAATCGTAGCCGCTCAGCGTTACGTTGTTGCCGGTTATGGTGATGCTGTGGCTGCTCGCATCGACCTGGACGCCCGCCATGGAGATTGTGTCCGGGTTCAGCAATGCGAGACCCTGCGGAACGCCAACGGAATAATCGACGCCCGCAACCTTCCACGGCGGCCGCACGGCGTAGCCGGCCAGCAGACCTGGTAACTCGGGCGCGCCCGCTGGAGCGTTGGCGCTGCCGTCATTAATGCTTGTGGAAGAGCTCAAGCGAAGTACCCCCGTATCTGGAGCAAGGACTAATCAGCACGAAATGCAGTCGGACGAAGCATTGATTTGCTGAGGCGTTTTGCCGGTGAACTGGTATCGGTGAAGTTGTCACGTTCGCATCACGTTAGGTTGCGAGCGGCACGCCCAGTCGGCCAAATCGCAATTTGGATGTGGATAACCATGAGATTGCCAGGCTCGCTGGTTGGGGGGGATCATCCCCGTAGCGCCGGCAGAATAGTGAAGTCGATTCGTTTGATTTGGCCATAACAAACACCTGGAGATAAAAGCGGCCGCCCTCCCCTTACTCTGAGGGGCTATATTTTAAAACAGGGTGAGCTGGAAATATTAACAAAACAATTACAGAATAGTTAAGGACCACAACTGTCGTGTGTAGAGCGATAGACTTGCAAAGATGATCCAGGAATTGATGTCGATCTAAATATTTGTCGTCGTAATCTTCATTTAACTTATCCACAACTGCGGTTCGTCGAATCCGGCCCGCGCTGGTTTTTACCTGCTTGTCCAGTAGTTTGATCAACCGCAAGTTCCGGCCATCCTTCAGGCCAGCCTTTGAATATTCGCAGAGCGTTATCGAGGCTGTCATTGAATCAGTAATGTGTCCCCGTACAGGATTGGTACAATTTTAGACACGCTCCGATGCTCATCAGGCCCTGTGTCGCCACGGGATCAGTCCGGGAAAAATCGATCTCGAAGTGATTTTTCCCAAAGAATCCCCGAATCTGTGGTATATTTATCACGAATTTCTGGCCGAAAACTCCCCGGGCGGGTTCCCGAGACCGCGATTCTCGTGGCGCGATCTCTGCCGTGGCCGATGAATCGCCCTATCGGAGCCGACAAATTTTGCGTTGGCAGGGGCCGCGAAGTCGCGCGGCATACCGGCAGCTTCAGCGAAATTTCAACAATATCCTCGGGTTCGGCCAAAACGTCCGGCTGGAGCGGCGATCACGCCGCGGTATGCGCGAAACGGTTCCCTGATCGGATCGCGGCTGTAGCCCGCCCGCTTCTGCCAGGGGCCGCGCCGGGCATGATCGAGGCGGTAGGCGGTCGCCCAGAGGTATACGATCCAGTTTCATCGTTGCCGCGCGTCCCGGCGGGGATGTCGCTGTCCGACGTGTGACCGCCGCAACTGATGACAGTACTGTCACGAGGTCGCCCCTGGCCGCGTTGGGCGGATTTCGGGGGGACCAGCCAATAGGGCTCGTTTGGCTGGTCACCTCGCGCGACGACCGGCAACTGCGCGTGGTTCCGTCGGGTGCGAAGCTGACGCGATTCGCACCGTCATGCGGAGGGCACAGGCTGAGTTACCGGCTCCGGTCCGACCACCCGCCGCTCACCAGCGGCAGGTCGGCATCTGGTCGTCGCCCCAATCGAGCGGGAACCCGGCCAATCGAGAGGGAACCCGGCATGGGCTGATTGGCCGGGTCGCGTCGTGCCCGTGCCGCAAGCCGACCGAGCCCGGTCGGGTGCTGGTGCGACCGCACCAAAGCGCAGACCAAATCTGTTGCTTGTACGACAACAAATCCGGTACAAGATGGCCATCAAGCCACTCGGATCGCATCCTCTGGTCTGCATGTGTCGCCACGAGGAGTCCGAATGCAAGCCCACCAACCGTCTGATTTTCAGCGGGCCGACAATCTCGCCTTCCACCCGTACTCGGCCCGCAAGGGCACAGGCGCGCGGCCGGTTGCGGCAAGCCTGACCGGATTCGACCTATGTCATTGAAACTTGGCATTACGCGACTGTCGATCGCATCGATCTCACCGATGTGCGTGTTCTCGCTGCGCTTCGTACGCACCATTATCCTGTCGCACATGCTGTCCCCGAACAATCTCGGGGCCGCCGTCGCGCTGATGACAATCCTCGCCGGCTGCGAATTGATCACCGACGTCGGGCTCGACCGCTTCGTCATTGTCAATGCCGGCAAAGACCGCGCGCAGGCGGTCGCCGTCGCTCAACAGGTCGCGCTTGGACGGGCCATCTTCCTGGCTGCCGCCATCGTACTCTTCTCGCCGCAACTGGCCGGCGTGTTCGGCGCCAGCGAGCACTTGAAGGGGGTCGCCTGGCTCGGCCTCGTGCCGCTGATCTTTGCGTTCAGGAACTGGCGGCTTATCCAAGTCCAGCAGGACTACCGATACGGTCCCGAGGCCGTCACCACGGTTTGCGGACAGATCGCCGGCGTCGCCCTGGTATTCCCGGCCGCCGTTTGGTTTCGGGACGAGCGCGCCATTCTGGTCAGCCTGATCGCTGAGGCAGTGGTTCACGTCGCCTTGTCGAATGTCCTGATCCGACGCGAGCGCGTGGCGTACGTCGATGCAGCGATGCGCAAGGCGGTATTCAAGTGGGGCCTCCCGTTGATGGTCAACGGCGTCGGCCTCATGGCGGTGAAGCAGCTGGATCAGGTGATTGTCGCCAACCTGTTCGATTTGAGAACCCTGGCGCTGTATGCTCTGGGGATGAATCTGGCGATCACCCCAACCGCGCCGTTGCAGGCGATTGGCCAGAAGGTCGGCTTGCCATTTCTGGCGAATGCGAAGGGCAGCCCGCAGATGGCGCGTCAGGCGGCCCTCTTCGCGGTCCTGGCAGCGGCGTGTACCGGGGCGGCCTACGCGCTGCCGGTGGGGCTGGTGCTCGACCAGCTGGTGCCGCTGCTGTACGGGCGTCAATATCAGATCACCGAGGCCTTTTGCGCGTTGGCGATGGTCGACGCGTTCCTGCGCTTCAGCCGGGGCGGGCCGAACCTGATCCTGCTGCATCACGGCCTGACCAGTCGGCTTACCGTCGGCAATATGGTGGCAGGGATCGGGACAATGATCGGGCTCGGGCTCGGCTACTGGTCAGGACGACTGGAAGCCGTGATGGTCGGGCTGGTGATCGGCGATTTCATCTCGCTCGTGCTGTTGCTGGCTTTGCTGCGCCAGCATTTGTCGGTCGCCAAGGCAATGCTTCACACCGGCGTTCTGACGGCAACGCTTGGCACTGCGGCGGTTGCGATATGGGCGGGCGGAGATCTCGGAGTTGCAGAGCGGGTCCTGGTTTTCGTGCTTGGCGGCGTGGTGATCGCACTGGATGTTGCGGTAGTGTTTTTACAGGTTGGCCGGGACTTCATGCCACGGTCGGCGCAGCTTGTGACGAGGAACGTCGTCCCGGCGCAATCCAGGCCTGCCGTTGCCACGGTTGCCGTCAGCAACGAGCCGCCAGCGTAGCAGCGGACGCATACTGCCCCGATCGGCTTAAGCCGACGGCCTGAAGTCGGCATCCATATTGCGCCTCTCGGCATGGTTCGGCACGACCGGGGCCATCGGGATACCGCTTGTTGCGGCCGGTTATCTGGTCACGCCGGTATCTGGTCACGCCGGGCCACCACGACCAGGCCTCGGAACTCCTGGCCTCCGGGTTCATGTGAGACCGGCTGCACCAGCCAGGCCTGATCCGGTCATGCTGGATCAGGCAGTGCGGGTCCGTCGCCCATGGCCGGGTGGACCCCGATGCAACTGCGGTGCCGGATTGTGGCTCAGTCCTGAGCGTCCCGAGGCGTGAGGCAGGTCCGCGCCAAGGCCTCCACGTCCAGCGCGGCCGCACAGTTCGGGTGCCGCAGCAAAAGTGACGTCTGCCGCCGGATCGCGTCGCGCACCTTCGGGTCCTGGCGGATCACCCCGGCGAGCGGCGGCTCACGGTGCAGGAACGCCAGGCAGGCCCGTCGCAACGTCGCGTAGGTCTGCTGGCCCGCAGCCGCAGACTGGGCCTGGTTGACGACGATCTGCACGTCCCCATCCGGCTGGTCCTGGGTCTGCAGCTTCAGCACGGCGTAGGCGTCGGTCAGGCTGGTGGGCTCGTCGGTTGCCACTACCAGCAGCCGGTCGGACCACAAGGCAAAACGGCGCACGATCCGGTCGATCCCGGCGCCGAGATCCAGCACCACCGCATCATACGAGGCCAGCTCCACACGCAATCGGGTCAGCAGCAATTCCAACGTCTCCGCCGGCAGCTCCGACAGCGCGCCCGAGCCGGACCGACCGGCCAGGACATCCAGCCCAATTGCCTCGTGCCGGGTGATGGCGCCCGCCACATCCGTCCGCCCGGACAGCACCGAGCCGAGATCCACCACCGGCATAAGACCGAGCTGCACATCGACGTTGGCGAGTCCCAGATCGGCGTCGAGCAGTAGAACTCGACGTCCGGCGCGAATCAGCGCGTGCGACAGCGTGATCGCGAGCCAGGTCTTGCCCACCCCGCCTTTGCCCGAGGCAATCGCGATGAACCGCCCGGGTTCGTCAGCCGGCATGGTGTTTTCCTTGCGAGCGGCTCAGCATTGCGGCGAGCAGCGAGGGGGTGAAAGGGACCAGACCGTCCGCTGCCCCGGCGCCGATCCCAGCCTCGACCAGGGGCAGCCGGGACGCGGCGGCCGCGGCAATCACGCTGCCCAAACGATAGGCGAGATCGAGGCGGGTGACGATCAATGAGGTCGCGCCACATTCGGCATGAGCGACCGCAAGCTCAGCCGCCTCAACGGGATCCAGGCCGGACGGCAGGACCAGGGCGATATCGGCCCCGGAAGTGGCGGCGAGACCGCGCAACTCCTCGGCCTGCGCCGCTTCGCGCGGATCGGCGCCGGCGGTATCGATCAGCACGGGCGCGCCCTCGGTGCGTTGCAGCAGGGCGCGAGCCAGGCTGACCGGGTGGCTGGCCACCAGCAACGGCACGCCGAGCAAACGGGTGAATGCAGCGAGCTGCTCGGTCGCCCCGGCGCGTTTGCCGTCCGTGGTGATCACCAGCGGAGCGGTCCCGCTCATGACCAGGCGCGTTGCGAGGCGGACCGCGGTCAGGGTTTTGCCCGCACCCGGCGGACCGGTAAGCATCACCGGCGGCGCATGCGCGGCGAGCAGCAATTCCCCGAACGCCAGGGCGCCAGCGATCGCGGCCTCCAGGTTACCATGCGCCAGGGCCGGGTGGAGCTCACGCGGCACGCCGTGCCAGGTTAGCGCAGCAAGCCGGGCGGGGTCGGTCTGAAGCGGTTCCGTTTCGGGCTCCAGAGCGGCGGTGATTTCAATGCCGCCGGGAACGTTCCTGCTGTTCAGGATCAGTGCGTCCGGTCCCAGAGCCACGCGCACCTGGGCGATGGCCTCGGCCATGCCAGCGGCGCGGAATAGCTTCAGATGCATTCTGGGACCCGTGAAAGACCGAGGTGTCCGATCGCAGGAATGCGCTCGGGCGAGGCGGGGATCATGCCGCGAAGTGGTTGATCAAACGTTGAGATGGGGTGGGTTTTCCGGAAACGCGGCAACCAGGCCGGCACACCCGGATCGCATTTCCCGCCAGCAATTCAGGGTCAGGCGGTGCCATAGGCCGCTCCTTGACTGAATGGTCTGCCCGGGAGGCGGGAGGGCCGTATCGTAAGCGAAGCCTCCGATACGGAGCTGTCGTTCCGTCCACCGAGGACGCATTCGCGGCACCCTTGGCATGCCTGGCCCAACCGGGCGGGGCTTTCGGTACCGATGGCAGTCAAGCAACCTGGAATGGCCACATCGCCTATACAAGGATGAGTGAAGCATCCGTTTATCTCGCGATCGTGCCGGTTGATTGCGGCCGGCGCGTGGTTGGTTGGCGGGCCGCGGCCGGACCCATTCATAAGTCAATCCTTATGAATGAAAGCAGGAACAGGAATGATGGTAGCCATTGTCGGTTGGCCCGGGACCGAACTCAAGCCTGGCGTCTGCGACGGCCCGCAGCGTGGCCTTGACCTCGGTCCCGGGACAGCGGCGCAGAAGTCCGGACATTTTTACTCCTACTTATCCCGACAGCGCGACCGTCACCGCCCCCGTCGCCATCCGGTGTCGGGTAACGCGGTCCCGATCCCGCGCCGGCCACATCAGCGCCAGCCCGCACAGCCCACCTGCCACCTGCATCCCCGCACAGATCAGATATCCAGTCTGGTAGCCGTCCAGCGCGGTCGCCGCCCCCTCGATCACGCTGCCATTGGCGTACGGCGCGATGACGCCGGCCAGCGTGTAGATCGCGCCAAATATGGCAATCGCCGCGCCGCGTTGCAGGATCGGGGTGAACTCCGAGATCATCGGCGCGCATACCACGTAGATCGGGCCGGTCAGACCGGTCCCGATCACCAGCAGCGCGATTTTCGCTCCGGCACTCGAGACCAATGGCAGAAAGCCAATCAACACCCCGCCGGCAATCAGCGGCACCGTACCCAGCACACCGCGCGCGATCCGGGTGGAAACACCTCGGCTGACCAGCACCTGCGAGATCCAACCGGACAGCAACACCGTGCTCGCCCCCATCACCCACGGCAGGCTGGCGATCAATCCCGCCGAGGACTGGGGAACGCCAAGTCCTTTGACGACGAACGGGGTGAACCAGGTCAGGCCCATCGCGAGTGACCAGTAGGCGCCAAAGCAGGCCAGGACACAGCCGGCGAACGTCGGTGCCAGCAGGATGTGTCCATAACCCACGCGCTCTGCCTGGGCATTTCCCGATAGCTCATTTCCGGCGGACTGGTCCTCGATCGGCCCATCCCGGCCAACGAAATACCACGCCACCACCCAGACCAGTCCGGCCAGGCCGAGCGCGCCAAAAGCCCAGTGCCAGGAGTAATGCACGATGATCCAGTTCAGCACCGGCAAGGCGACGATCACGCCAATCGCGGCACCTTGCGAGAGGATCGCCGTCGGCATTGTCCGCTTTTCGTCGGGGAACCATTTGTAGACGGCATGCAGGGCGACCGACGCGGCCGGCCCCTCGCCGATGCCCAACAACACACGGCAGATCAGCAATGTCGTGAAACTGATTGCGCCAATCATGGGAAACTGCACCACCGCCCAGGCGGCGGCGAGCAACAGGATGATCCATCGTGTGGGGCGGCGATTCGCCTGGAAGCCAACCAGGACGCCGGACAGCGAAAACAGCAGGAAGAAGCTCGACCCGAGTCCGCCGTATTGTTTCGGCGTCAGGTCCAGCTCTCGCATGATCGGCACCGCGGCGAGCCCGACGACAGCTTTGTCGGCGAAATTGATCATCATGTAGACGAACAGCAGCGACGCCATCGTCCATGCCCCTTTGGGCGTTGCCATGCCATTACCTCCGCTGGCTTTTTTTTGGTTTCCCGTACGCAAGTCTCGCGCGAATGGAGATGACCCGCCACCCTGCCGTGTCGCGTGCGGGAACATTCGAAGCAGTGGCGCGTTACAACCGGACTGCAAGGATCACAAGGAGCAATTGGTTATGGATAAAGATCGAATTGAAGGTGCCGCGAAACAGGCGAAAGGCGCTGTGAAGGAAGCCGTTGGCAAAGTCACGGGTGATGCCAGGACTCAGGCCGAGGGCCGCGCGGACAAAGCCGAAGGCAAGGTGCAAAACGCCGTTGGGGGCGCCAAGGATGCCGTGCGGGATGCGCTGAAGAAATAGCCGCCGCGTAGCGAAAATCGTAGGAGCTTCGGCATGGGCCTGATTTTACTGATCATCATCCTGGTACTGCTGTTTGGTGGTGGTGGCGGATATTACGGCTACCGTGCTTATGGCGGGCCCGGACTTGGCGGCGTTCTCGGCACCGTGCTGATCGTCCTGTTGATTTTATGGTTGGTTGGCGGCGTAGGATACGTCCATTCATGATCCGGGTCACTTGTTTGCGCTGCCGCCGCGGCATGATTTAATCTGGAGATTGTGATGGGTCGTTCCCCAGTGACCGGGCTGACGATTGGTGGCGCTGTGCTGGTGTTGATCGGATTGCTCATGTTTGCAATCCCGGTTTTCACCACGCATCACACGGAAGACGTGGCCCGGATCGGCGATTTGAAAGTTCAGACCACCGAACACCAGTCCTACGTTATCCCGCCATACGTCAGTGGCGGTGCTTTAATTCTCGGTGTCGTATTGATTGGTGCCGGCTTTTATCAACGGCGTTAACGCCCGCACCAATTTCGAGCTGATCAACCGATCGACAGGATGCCACTATCGGCCTCTCTACCAGCCAACCTGGAATATTCCGGGTGGGCTGATCGGGAGGCCGAAGTGCATTGCGCGGCCCTCCAATGCCGGCGGTGTTTGCCACTTGACCGAATCGCTCTGCGGGGCAGGATCGGGAGCGTTGTTGTTGCTTGCCGACCGGATGATCGCTGCCACAACGACAATGATTGTGTCCGCGTGAGCCGCCCGCGCGCATCTTCCTTGACACGACGGAACCCCACCGCTACGCGGCCCCACTGAGTTTAATCCGTGCGCATCGCTGGAATCCTCAGGCGAAACATCATTACGGAGCCAATTTTCCATGCCGGTACACGCCTTCATCTTCCCGGGCCAGGGCAGCCAGGCGGTCGGTATGGGCCGCGACCTCGCCGCCGCGTTCTCCGTTGCGCGCGAGGTGTTCCAGGAAGTTGACGAAACCCTGAAACAAAATCTGTCGCGTCTTATGTTCGAAGGCCCCGGCGAGGAACTCGTCCTCACGGAAAACACCCAACCGGCTTTGATGGCGCATTCGATCGCCGTGTTGCGTGTGCTGGAAACCGAAGGCAAGCTCGGCATCAAATCCCGCGCGATCGTTGCCGCCGGTCATTCTCTGGGCGAATACAGTGCGTTATGCGCGGTCGGCGCATTCTCGGTCGCCGGCGCCGCGCGTCTTTTGAAACTGCGCGGCCAGTCCATGCAAAAGGCTGTCCCGGCCGGCGAAGGCGCGATGGCGGCACTGCTCGGCGCCGACATGGCCCAGGCGGAGGAAATCTGCGTCGAAGCCGCCCCCAATGAGGCGGGTCAGAAAGAAGTTGTCGAGCCGGCGAATGACAACGGCGGCGGCCAGGTGGTCATTTCCGGCCAGCGCTCGGCCATTGAACGTGCCGTGGAGATTTCGAAAACCAAGGGTATCCGCCGCGCCATGCTGTTGCCCGTTTCGGCCCCATTCCATTGCGCCCTCATGGCCCCTGCCGCCGCCGCGATGGCCGAGGCGTTTGAGCAGACTCCCCCAAAAGCACCTTTCATGCCTATCGTTGCCAACGTCTCGGCCGCCAAGGAAACTGACCCGGTACGGATCGTCGATCTGCTGATCCGCCAGGTCACCGCCACGGTCCGCTGGCGGGAGTGCGTCAATGCGATGGTCGAACTCGGCGCTACCAGTTTCGTTGAGCTTGGCGCAGGCAAGGTGCTCTCCGGCCTCGTGAAGCGGATCGCGCCGGATTGCACCACGGCAGCCGCGTCCACGCCGGCAGAGATCGAAGCTCTGCTGAAAACGTTATGACGGAGGCTACGATATGACAGGAGGCACGCTATGACGGGAGGCGCTGGCATGTTCCGCCTCGACGGCAAAGCCGCTCTGGTGACCGGTGCCTCTGGTGGGATCGGCGCCGCCATCGCTCGCGCGCTGCACGAACAGGGCGCCAAGGTGGTGCTGAGTGGGACCCGGCAGGAGCGGCTTGAGGAACTGGCCAAGACCCTTGGCGATGGTGCCTTCGTTTGTTCCGCCGACCTGCGCGACGCAGCTGAGCCGACCGCATTGGTCGAGGCAGCGGAACAGGTCGCCGGACCGCTGCACATCCTGGTCAACAATGCGGCCATGACCCGCGACATGCTGGCACTGCGGATGTCCGACCTCGACTGGCAGGCGGTGCTCGACATCGACCTCAGCGCGCCATTTCGGTTGGCGCGGGCAGTGCTGCGCGGCATGATCCGGCGGCGGGCGGGCCGGATCATCAATATTTCCTCCATCGTGGGAGCAACCGGCAATGCCGGCCAGGCCAATTACGCCGCCGCCAAAGCCGGGCTCGTCGGAATGAGCAAGTCGCTGGCCCAGGAGGTTGCGTCGCGGGGCATTACGGTGAACGTGGTCTCACCGGGTTTCGTCGATACCGCCATGACCGAGGTGCTGAACGACACGCAAAAGGCCAAACTCGCCGAACAGATTCCTCTGGGCCGGATCGGCCAGCCGGAGGATATTGCCGGTGCGGTGGTCTATCTGGCATCTGATGCCGCCGCCTGGGTCACCGGCGCCACGCTGCACGTCAACGGCGGGATGGCGATGTTGTGAGACACACGGGCGTACGGGTCGTGGTCGGGCCGGATCGCCTCGGCGACGGGAATGGAATTTGCCCCCGCAGCGAACCATGCTAAGCGCACGGGCGAATGCGCGACTCGACCAGGCTGGGGCAGGCCCGGCAATTGCGCAAACCTCCAGACCAACCACCGATAGCCCCAAAACAGGGCCCCAGAGCAGGGAGAGTACATTCCGATGAGCGATGTCGCCGATAAGATCAAGCAGATCGTGGTGGAGCACCTGGGTGTCGACGAAGCCAAGGTCACGCCGGAAGCCTCGTTCATCGACGATCTGGGCGCCGACAGCCTTGATACCGTCGAATTGGTGATGGCTTTCGAGGAAGCCTTCAGCGTTGAAATCCCGGAGGACGCGGCGGAGAAGATTGCCACCGTCAAGGATGCCATCGACTATATCGAAAAGCAGAATAAGTAAGTCGGTAACTGGCACGCGGGAGAAGGAAGCAACCATGCGCCGTGTGGTCGTGACCGGCATGGGCATTGCCTGCCCTCTGGGTCTGGGCGTTGAGCATGTCTGGCGCCGCCTGGTGAACGCCGAATCCGGTATCAGCGCGATCCCGCCCTTCGCCTCGAACGACCTTCCCTGCAAGGTTGCAGGCCAGGTGCCGTCCGGCAGCAAAGCCGACGGCAAGCTCGACATCAACGAGTGGATCCCGGTCAAAGACCAGAAGAAGATGGACCGCTTCGTCCATATGGCCATGGTCGCGGGCACCCAGGCGGTCGAGGATTCGGGCTGGATGCCGGAAACCGAAGAAGACCGCTGCGTCACCGGCGTGATGATCGGTTCGGGAATCGGCGGCCTGGAAACCATCTATGATGCGTCAATTCTGGTAAATTCCGGCAAGGCGCGACGGTTGTCCCCATTCTTCATCCCGTCGGCGCTGATCAATCTCGCCTCCGGCCATCTGTCGATCAAATACGGCTTCCGAGGGCCAAATCACTCGGTGGTGACCGCCTGCGCGTCCGGGGTGCATGCCATCGGCGACGCCTCGCGGTTGATCATGTGGGGCGACGCCGACGTGATGGTGGCCGGCGGGGCCGAGGCCACGGTCTGCGAAATCGGCATTGCCGGGTTCTGCGCCTCGCGCGCGCTGTCGACCGGGTTCAACGACCGCCCGCAAGCCGCGTCCCGTCCCTGGGACAAGGATCGCGACGGATTTGTGATGGGCGAGGGCGCCGGCGTCCTCATCCTGGAGGAATACGAACACGCGCTGCGCCGTGGCGCCAAGATTTATGCGGAAATCGGCGGCTATGGCATGTCCGGCGACGGCTATCACATCACGGCGCCGGCCGAGGGCCATGAGGGCGCCTACCGCTCCATGCGGGCGGCGATGAAAAATGGTGGCGTGCGGCCCGAGGACATCCAGTATGTTAACGCCCATGGCACCTCGACGCCACTGGGCGACGACCTTGAGCTCGACGCGGTCGAGCGGCTGTTCGGCGATGCCGCCAAAGGCCTCGCGATGTCTTCGACCAAATCGGCGACCGGCCATCTTCTGGGAGCGGCGGGCGCGGTCGAGGCGATCTTTTCCATTCTGGCCATTCGCGACGGGGTCGCACCCCCAACGCTCAATCTCGACGAACCCAGCCGAGACAGTGTGATCGACCGCGTCGCGCACCACGCGCAGGAGCGGAAAATCCGCAAGGCGCTTTCGAATAGTTTTGGCTTTGGCGGCACGAACGCGTCGGTCATCTTCCGCTCCGCCCCCTGATCCGGACGACGATCGGGACGGCGGACCCGGGTTCTGGGGCGGGCTGCTGCGGAGCCTGCTGTGGACCGTCATCTGGTTCGTTGTGCTTGGCGGCGCGGCGGCCGTCACCGGCGTCTGGCTGCGCGTGCAGTGGGATGTGGCCGGACCATTGCCGGAGGCGAAGGACGTCGTGATCCCGCATGGCGGCACCGCCGCCGCCGCCGCCGCACTGAAATCAGCCGGCGTCATCAGAAATACCCCCGCCTTTGAGGCGCTGACCTGGATCACATTTTTCGACGGCAACATTCATGCTGCGGAATTCAACTTTCCGGCCCAGGCCTCGATTGCCGAGGTGCTCGACGTGCTGCGCAACGCCAAACCGGTCGAGCACAAGGTCACCATCGTCGAGGGCCTGACCGCCAAACAAATCGCCGCCACGCTGATGATGTCCGAGGCCGCCAGCGGCCCGATCGTAATCCCGCCGGAGGGCGCCGCTTTGCCGCAAACCTATGAATTCGAACGCGGCACGACGCGTGAGGCGATCCTCAAACGGGCCGAAGCGGCGATGGACAAAGAACTCGCCGCCGTATGGGCCAACCGCGCACCCAATTTGCCGCTGACTTCGCCGCGCGATTTGCTGATCTTGGCGAGCATCGTGGAACGCGAAACCGCGAAGCCCGAGGAGCGGCCGCATATCGCCGCCGTCTATTTAAACCGGATGCGTAAGGGGATGAAGTTGCAGGCCGATCCGACGGTGGCTTATGCGATCAGCGACGGCACCGGGGTGCTGGATCATAAGTTGAACCGCGCCGATCTGGACGTGAACAGCCCATACAATACCTATCAGATTCCCGGTCTGCCGCCTGGGCCAATCTGCTCGCCGGGCGTGGCCAGCCTGCACGCAGTCAGCCGGCCGATGAACAGCGACGATTTGTATTTCGTGGCCGATGGGTCGGGCGGGCATGCCTTCGCCCGGACGGTGGACGCGCATCTGCGGAATGTGGCGCGTTGGCGGTCGATCCAGCCGGTCGAACCCGAGCCGGCGAGTGCTGGCTCAGCGAGTGGTGGGCCGTCCGGGACTGTGCCGGCGATTACGCGGCCGGCGAGTACGGGGGCGGCGACGTCGGGGCGGTAAGGCGGCAACCTGCGGAATTGGCGGGAAATGCGATGCGGCCGGAGGATCGGTTGTTCTCGGCGCGCTCGGAGCATTGATGCATGCCAGCATATGGCTGCAGAACTGTAATGACATTATGATGCTTTAGGTTAATGAAGCATCAACAGAGATTTAATTGCATTTGCACTCATACTTAATATTGCACGGTCAGTATCATGCGAATCACACGATCGCAAAAGTGTGGCCCACACCGTCATCGCGAGCATAGCGGAGCAATCTCGCCGCCCGCGCGCACCGTTCGCGAGGTTGCCGTGTCGCTTCGCGCGTCGAACGACAGAGGAGATGTGTCGCGCTCCTACACCGAGATTCGATCGCCTACCGCATTGGAATTGGTAACTGACCAACCACCGAAAAATTAATTATTCATCAACTAAAAACCTGCTTCCTCGGCACAACAACCGATGGTTTTCCATTGAATTCTACCCAAACTCATGGCTCCTTAGGTTGCCAAAGCTGGCGGCTCCACCGTGATATTCAGGAACATTTCCCATGACAATCTTTGTTAATACCGGAACGACATTAACGGTAACCAACGCGAGCAGTCAGACAATCACCGGCAGTGACACGATCGCAGCCGGCGGCGTGGTCAATGGCGAAGGCAGTATTGTCGGCACCGGCAGCCTGGTGAATTTGGGAACGATTACGTCCGATCAAACGGCTGGGGTCCTGACCGTCAACTCGGCGACGTTGACCAATCAGGGGACGGTGTTCGCCAACAATGCGTCAATGGTGATCCAATCCGGTGTCGACCTGACAAACCTGACCAGCGGAACGTTGGTCGGCGGAGTTTGGCAATCGGCCGGGACCGGCACGCTGGCATTTCTCGAGGGATCCATCGTCACCGATGCCGCGACCATCATTCTGAACGGCACGGCGTCGGCGATGCAGTCGGGTAGCGGGACCGTTAATACAATCGATAACAGCCTGATCACAGTCGCCTCGTCCGGCGAACTGGAACTTTTGGGCGGGCGCAACTTCTCGGCAGTCAGCTCCTTGGTGGTCAGCGGCACTGTGATGCCTGTCGGCGGCACACTGGCCGCTCCCGTCAATGGTCTCACAATCGGCGCCACCGGCACTGTCGTTGGCTTCGGCAGCATTGCTTTCGGCACCGCAGTGAACGACAGCGGCAAGATCGAGGCCAGCGGCGGCACGCTGTCAGTGCCCGCGCTGAACAATCTGCCCGGCGCCGGCACCTTGCAGGCCGACGCCGGAGCGTCGCTCGTGTTGACTGCATTCGGTGGCGCTTATCAGGAGAGCGTCGTCAATAACGGAACCATCGACGTGGCGTATGGCGGCCTTGGCTCCGGCACGCTCGCCATGACCGGACCCTACAGCGGCAGCGGAGGGTTTTTGATCCAGGGCGGCTTTGACGGGGTCGATCGGACAATCCTCGAACTTCCGGGGGATGTATCCGGCAACGTCGCGTTCGATCCGAATTTCGGTGAACTCCTGGTTGACGACGTGGCCAGGTTCGACGGATTCCTATCGAAGTTCGGCAACAACGACACCATCGTTCTGCAAGGCATCAGCAATGCAGTGTCGGCGACATTGTCCGGTAATAATCTGCATCTGACGGACGGCCTCGGCGACACTGTCGAAACGATCTCGTTCCAGGCGAATACGATGAATTATGGCAATGCCGTTTTTGCCGTCGTCGAGAACTCTGGCACTACGGCGGCGACGGTCACCGTGTCCGGTGTGCGGCCGGCGTGCTTTGCCGCCGGCACGCGGATCAGAACCTGGGAGGGCGAGGTGCCGGTGGAGGATCTCGCGGTGGGCGACATGGTGCGTGTGCGGTTTGCCGGCACCGCATCAGTGGTCTGGATCGGTCGTCGTCATGTCGATTGTCGCCACCATGCCCAGCCGTTGGAGGTATGGCCGGTACGGGTCTCGGCGCATGCGTTTGGGCCCAGGATGCCGCACCGCGATCTGGTGCTTTCGCCGGATCATTCGGTATTTGTCGACGATGTGCTGATCCCGATCAAGCACCTGATCAACGGCGAAACCGTGGTCCAGGAACCGGTCGATACGATTACCTATTACCATGTCGAACTGGGCGAACATGACGTGTTGTCGGCTGAGGGCATGTCGGTTGAATCCTATCTCGAAGATGGCGCGCGCAGTGAATTCGACAATGTGGAGGAGGCAATTGCGCCGCGGCCTGATTTCGCGCGGCGGCGGTGGGAGGCGTGGGGATGTGCGCCGATTGTGGTGACCGGGCCGAAGCTCGCTGCAGTGGCGGCGCGTTTGCGTGACCGCCTGCCCAAGGGACGGCGCGCCAATGTGGCCTGGCGCAGGTTCGCCTGAACGAAGCGGCTGCTCGGCCATGGCCGGCTACGGCCGGTAAGGTTGCCACGGAGCCCGCCCGGAACGAGTTTGGCCTCGCAACGTCGTCACCGGCGCCAGGATAACGGCCCGGTGTGCCCACCTGACTGGCATCGCATCGGGATCGGTGTGCTGAACCGGGTGATCGCTCGGTCAGGCGGTGACGTGGTGCCACGGCTCCGGGTACAGGCCGGCTCCCGCTTGCTTTCCCGCTCTGCTCAGTTGCCGGCACAAAGCTGCCACCTCGGAGGCCGGTTTGGGCTTGCTGAAAAGGTAGCCCTGCGCCTCACCACACAGCCCAGAGCGCAGCAGGCGCAGTTGCTCCTCTGTCTCCACCCCCTCCGCGAGGGTTAACATACCGAGCGTTTCGCACAATTCGGTCACCGCCGTAACGATCGCATCGCTGCCGCCGTCGCGGCCCAGATCGGCGATGAAGGAGCGGTCGATCTTGACCTTGCTGAACGGGAAGCGCCGCAGATAACTCAACGAGGAATAGCCCGTGCCGAAGTCGTCCATGGCAATACCGACACCAAGATCCCGTAATTGATACAGGATCACCAGCGTCGCGTCTGTATCGTTGAGCATGACCGATTCGACAATCTCCAGTTCCAGGCGGGCAGGTTCCAGTCCGGAGCCGTGCAACGCGGCGGCGACGTCCTCGACCAGCGCGCCGCTGCCAAACTGCACGACCGAGACGTTGACCGCTACTTTGATGTCGCCCGGCCACGTCGCGGCATCCATGCAGGCCTGGCGCAAAGCCCAGTTGCCGAGGGGAACGATGAGGCCGGTCTCTTCGGCGAATGGGATGAAGTGGGCCGGTTGCAGCAGCCCTCGCTCGGGATGCAACCAGCGGGCCAGCGCCTCGAAGCCGATGATCGTCCCGCTTTTGATATTCATCAGCGGTTGGTAATACAGCTGGAACTCGCCGGCCGCGAGCGCCTTGCGCAGGTCGACTTCAAGGTTCCGGCGGGCCTGCATGATGGCATCCATGCCCGCCTCGAAGAAGCGGTAGCGGCCGCGCCCATCCGCCTTGGCACGGTACAGTGCCATGTCGGCATTCCGCATGATCTGATCGGCATCTTCGCCATCGTCCGGGATCACGGCGATGCCAATGCTGGCGCCGATCATCACCTGGTGGCCGGCGATTTCGAACGGCGCCCGGAATGCCTCAATCAGCCGCGTGGCAAGCGAGGTGGTGTCAAGCGGCTCGTCTACCCTCGACTGCACGATGGCGAACTCATCGCCGCCCAGACGTGCGACGGTATCGGTCGCACGGACCTCGTCGTACAGGCGCTGGGTTACCGCCTGCAGCAAGGCATCACCGATCGGATGACCGAGCGTATCGTTCACGTCCTTGAAATGATCGAGGTCGAGGCACAGCACCGCGCTGGGTTCGCCTCTCCGGCTGCGCGCCATGGCGTCGTGCAGGCGGTCATGAAACAGTACCCGGTTGGGCAGTTCGGTCAACGCGTCATGGTGTGCCATGTGAGTGATTTTGGCTTCAACCTGGCGCCGCTCCGTGGTGTCTTCCAACGTTGTCAGCCAGCCATCATTTTCGATCGGAGCGAAGTTAACGGCCAGCGTGCGGCCGTCCGCCAGTTCACACAAATGCGCCTCACGCTTCCCTTCGGCCCGCAATCGGTGAACGTTGGCATGGATCCTCTCGACATCCGCGGGCACCAGGTTCGAGCTGGTGGCAAGCATTGTGCCGAAATCGTCGAACGTCATCCCGGGGACGATGCTTTCGGGCGGTACTCCGAACAACTCGGCAGCTCGGCGATTGACCACGACCAGGGTGGCGGTGGCGTCGAACGCGAACAGCGCCTGCGACATGTTCCTTAGAGCAGCCTCGAACCGAAGGTTCTGGATGCCAATTTCGCGATCGGTGCGCGAGCGTTCCTGCGCTACCGCGAGTTCGGCTTCGGCTTGCTTCGTGGCAGCCTCCGCTTTGCTCCGTGCAGCGCGCGCCAAACCCAGTACCTGCTGGTTGCGCATCTGCTGCACCACCAGCAGACCAGCGCCGGCCACCACGAGCTCCAGCACGATCGCTGTTGCGACCAGCCCGATCGCCAGCCGGCGCCACTCCGCGAGGATGGCCGTGATCGTGTTGCTGACACCGACCACCACGGCGTCGTGCAACAGCGAACGCTCCGCGATCAGACGGTATTGGCCGTCGATCGGGCTC
This sequence comes from Acetobacteraceae bacterium, assembly GCA_049519555.1. GTDB lineage: Bacteria > Pseudomonadota > Alphaproteobacteria > Acetobacterales > Acetobacteraceae > Rhodopila. The sequence continues at coordinate 20,038 of JBEKQQ010000097.1, read as the reverse complement.
GTCTGCCAGTAGGTGATGCCTTTTGCGCCCACCAATTCGGACGGGACAAGACGAATGGCTTTCGGCTGCGATGGGCTAAGTTCGATAGGCGGGTCGCGCGCCAGTAGAATGCCGTCCTGGCGCCGCAGCACGATGGCCGCCTGTGCTCCGAACGAGGCGGCATGATACAGTTCCTCAAAGTAGCGCAATAGGAGCGAACCGAGGATCAGACCCAGGAATTCGCCATCCGGACCGGCGACCCTGCGAGCGACGTATGCAGTCCATTTACCGTTGCTACGGCTTTGCAACGGCTGACTGACGAACAGGGATCGGTCTGGGTCATCCCGCAGTGCCGTGAAATGCTCTCGGTCGGCGACATTGACCGCCGGGCCGAGTACCGAACGCGAGGAGTTGATCAGGTTGCCAAGCGAATCGATGATGTTGATGGCCTCGAGCTGAGGTAATATGCGTCCCCGGCCGCTCAGCTCGGTTTGGATGATTGCGCTCGACATATACTGCCGGAAGGCAGCGGGCGTTCGCACGTCATCGTGCTGCAAACGTTCCACCAGGCCGGTCTGCACAAGCTCTACGGCCTCGAAGGCGCGTTCTGCCTGGTCGGCCAGAATCAGCGAAAGCCGCTGCTGCTCATTGGTGGCCTCCGTCAGCGCATGGTCACGCAAATGCATGACCAGCAGGCCGGTGATCACTGCGATCGCCAGACCGATCGCGATCTGGCTCGCCAGTAACATGGCAGCCGGCTTTGCCCATGGTTGCGGTGGCTGAGGATCAGTTTCCGGTGCCGCCGGGGACGGTTGCGACATTGGCGAGAACAGGGCAGCCAGCGACCGGACCATGCGGATCAGGAACACCTCAGGTTGCGACGGCTTGACGGTACGCGCAACGGGCAAGGCGGTGTTCATGCTGCTGGCTCGATCACGGACGCGGCATCGGGCATCGACAATGCTCCAGTTTGGCGCCGCCGACGGTGGGTCACGCGACGCAACCGGCATCATGCCTGCGGTCAGGCAAGGCGGCGTGAATTCATCTGCGAGATCGGTTCGTCCTTCTCTGCATATGTCTTGCGTTTGGCGAAACCCGGATGGTGGTCCAGGCGGTCAACTCGTGTGGATTAAAGCACGAATTCGTACACAGAAGGTTAATCGGATGGCAGGTGCAGTGATAAGAGGTTCGTATGATCGTTGGGGGATGCATCCCGCGCGCCGTCACGAACAATCAGGTTTCGATTTACATTTTGCAACGAAGTGCCAGACAGCTGGCTGAGCCCGGACCAATGCCGTCGCTTGACGCGGCCGCGCGGGTCCCGGAATAGGGTCGGTGGGTTCCGGCCGGCGAGGCCGTGTCTTGCAGCCGGTCGCCCATAACGGGTCAAACCTCAACGGAGTAAACGCCATGCGGATTGCCAAGATCGAAGACCTGCACTGCAATGCTGGTTGGCGTGACTTCTCGTTCCTGAAGATTACCACCGACGACGGCCTGGTCGGCTGGTCCGAGTTCATGGAGAATTTCGGCGCGGAAGGCCTTGCCACCGTCATCCAGCGATTGGGCGAGCGATTGATCGGCATGGACCCTCGCCCGGTGGAGAGGATCACTGCGTTTCTGCACGGCCTGACACGGCAAACACCGTACGGCATCAATCAGCAGGCGATTGCGGCGATCGAGAATGCCCTGGTCGACATCAAGGCCAAATCGCTGAACATTCCGGTTTTCGAACTTTTGGGTGGGCCAATCCGCGACCGGTTGCGGCTGTACTGGTCGCATTGTGGTACGTGGCGGGTTTCCTTCGCCGACCGCATCAAGCAATGGACCGGTTACGACCCGATCCGCTCTTTGAACGACGTGGAGCGGGCCGGCGCTGAGGTTGCCGAACGCGGCTTCAAGGGCTTGAAGACCAACATCATGCGTTTCGATGTCGATCCGCCGGTGATCCATATGCCGGGCTTCAATGGTCCCGGCTGGCCGGAGTGTAATATCGACAAGCCGTTGATCGATGCACTGCGTGCAGAACTCGGAGCTTTTCGTCGGGGTGCCGGTCCAGGGGTAGGGCTGCACCTCGACCTGAATTTCAATTTTAAAACCGAGGGCTATATTCGGCTGGCGCAGGCGCTGGAGGAGTTCGAGCTGGTTTGGCTGGAAGTCGACAGTTATAATCCGGAGGCACTGGCGACCATCAGGCGTAGTTCGCGCACGCCGGTCGCGTCGCTGGAGTCGCTGTATGGCCGGCGCCAATTCCGTCCCTTCCTGGAGCATCAGGCGGTCGACGTCGCTATCATCGATGTCGCCTGGAACGGCATCCTGGAATCGTACAAGATCGCCGCGATGGCCGATGCCTATGAAGTGAACGTCGCGCCGCACAACTTCAATGGCCATATCGGATCACTGATGAGCGCGCATCTGTGCGCCGCAATTCCGAATTTCCGGGTCATGGAGATCGATATCGAGGACGTGCCCTGGAAAGACGACCTCGTCACGCCCGTGCCTCGGATCGAGCACGGCGAGCTGCTGGTGCCGACCGGGATTGGCTGGGGCGCTGAAGTGAATGAAGCGGTGATCAAGGCGCATCCGCCGTTGCGACCGGTCAAATGGCGCAGCTGAGCCGGCTCCGGCGCGTTGATTTCGCGGGCTGCGAGTGACCTGGATTTTCCCCCGGTTTGCAATCCGGGTGCCGATCCTGGAATCCCCAAAATCTCATATTTTGGTAATCCGATCGTGCCCGGCGCCCAGGCCGGAAACCGTAAGGATTTGGTAAGTAATATTGCAGTAGCCCAAGCCCGGTTCAGCCGTATTCATTCACTGGAGTGAAATTCATGACGTCGCCGCAGAATTCCAACCGAACCTACCGGCGCGGACCTTCGGTCGTGGATTGTGCGTTGGCTCTGAGCGTCATGGCCGGTCTGGCGTTCGTGACGGTGCGCATGATGAGCATGGGAACGCCGCCAACCGTGACGCAGACTGCCGCGACCGACCCAGAGGTGGTGCAGACTGTCGCTGCGCCGCCCACACCGGATGCGGCCGACGTCAAAACTCCTTGATGAGTTCGACCGGATTGTAGGTCCATCGGCACAGCGTCCAATCCAGTGTCTGGCTGCTTTGGCGCGATCGCCAACCGGCGTAACGCAGCGCTTGAATCTGGGCTGGGTACCGGGCACATGGGTCCGGCCAGGGAGGCTTCCTTCATGCCCGCGACCCGCCGGCACCTGCTGACGGCCTCGATCGGCCTTGCCATGCCAAACATTCGAGCTGCCGAGGCAGCCCTAAGAAACATTACCGTTGCCGCCTATGGCGGGTTGTTTCAGGAGCTGTACGAACCCGGTATCGTCCAACCCTTTGGCCGGGCGCATCGCGATATTGGTGTGCTTTATTACGCATTGCCGTCGGCATCTCAGACGCTGGCGCTGTTGCGCCGGCAGCGTGACCTGCCGGAAATCGATGTCGTGCTGTTGGACCTTGCCGCGGCGCGAACCGCCACCGACGAAGGTTTGTTGGAGCCGATACATCCGGCTGCCATGCCGGTTCTTGGGGAGTTGGCGCCGGATACCGTGTTTCCCGACGTCGCCGGTCCAGCGCTGTTCACCGAGCCGTTGGTCATGCTGTGCGATGCCGCGCATGCCCGCCCGGAAGCGAACTGGAAGGCTCTGTGGAGCACAACGGAAAAGCGTTCGATCGCCATTGCCGCGCCGCCCGATGCCACGGGTATCGCGTTTGCCGTCGTTGCCGCCAGGTTATTCGGTGGCAGCAACGTAATCCACGCGTTGCAGGATGGCATTACCGCAATCAGCGAACTCGGCCGCCGAGTCGGCAGCTGGGATCCGTCTCCGGATGTCTACCGTTATATTGGCGTGGGCAACGCCAAACTCGGTGTCGGCTGGAACATGTCAGCGCAGATCTGGTCGGATCGGTTGAACGGGCGGCTCGGGGTGGTGTTTCCGGCGGAGGGCACGTTGTCTCGCGTCATTACGATCAACCTCGTCAAGGGGAGCCGTCAGCCGGACGCCGCGCGGCAGTTGATCACATGGTTGCTCGGAGCGGAGGCGCAACGAACCATGGTCGAGACGATGTTCCTCGGTCCGGTCAATGCACATACGAAATATATGGAGGGCGCGTTGCAACGGACCGCCAATACCCCGGAACGTGTGGCGCATGCCATGCCGGTCGATTGGGTTGCGATTGGCGCGACGCGCGAAGCGATTGTGCGGCGTTGGCACGAGGTCGTTCCTGACGCCGGTTGAATGTATTTCCGGTTGATGACAGGGTTCGCCAACAGGGAGGAAAATGCCATGACTTCTCGCAGGGGTACGCTGGCTCCAATCGCAGCCGGAACAATGTTTGGAGCGCGGGCGTGTGCCGCCGATTCAATCCGCATCGGTATGCCGTTGGCTCTGACCGGTCCGTTGGGTTCGGTAGGGGAATAAATGCGCCGTGGCGCAGAACTCTGGGCTAACGTCGAAAATGCCAAAGGCGGCGGGTTGGGCCGGCCGATCGAGCTGGTCATTTCCGATACCGGCGGCGATCCCACGACCTGCGTGCGAAAAGCCCAGGAGGCAGTGGAACGAGATGGATGTCATTTGCTGTCCGGAATGACGCTGTCGTCGGAAGCGCTGCGGTGGTACCGAAACCTGGCGAGTGGAACGCGATTTTCATTTCCTCGGACAATGGCGATGGGCGGTTGACCGGTGAGTCGTTCGTGCCGAATTTCTTCCGTGCAAATATCTCGGGCCCGATGGGGGCTCGGGCGGTTTCGCTGTAATTGTGGGAGGCGCCGTTCAAGCGGTTTTACGGACTGGAGATGGATTATGCGTGGGGCCGCAACAGCGTCGCGGTGTTCGCAGGTGAAATGAAACGGGCAGTGAAGGAGTTCGTTGGAGCGGTGTTTTCGCCGACCGGAACCAAGGACTTTTCGCCATATATCACGAAGATCCGTAATTCGGGCGCGGATGTGATGTATTTCGCATTGGCCGGCGACGACCTGAACGCCTTCCTGGTGCAGGCGAAACAATATCGGCTGAGCGAAAAAGTGCAGATGCCGACCGAGGTGGTCGATATGATCACGGTCCGGGCAGTAGGTAAGGCAGCGATCGGGCTGATCGGCTTGTCGCGGTACTCTGCCGAGATCGATACGCCGGCGACCAAAGCGTTCGTGGCGTTGTGGCAGAAAGAATATGGCAGAGCGCCGGATAGTAACGACGGCGAGCAGTGGCCGGCGTGTCAGATCCTGCCGGCCGGCATCGAGGCAGCCGGCAGCACGGATATCGAGCCATTGCGTGCGGCGCTGGCGAACGTTGCGATCGACGGCGTGAAGGGCCAGGTGGCGATGCGCGCGTGCGATCATCAGGTGGTGCAGCCCGGCTACATTCTGCGCGTCGAAAAAGGCGGGACCGGGCCTGAACCGAAGATCATCGCGACATTTCCGGGGGAACGGACGGCGCCGGCGTGTTTGAAGATGACGTATGACGATTGAGTCCGGATCGCCTCACTTCTGCCCCTGCATCCACTCCTGTGCCGCCTTATCCGCCCCAGACGGCAGCGGCGCCCCTGGGTCCTGCACCCATGCCACCACGTCATCGATCACCGTCTGCCGCCCCAGATCGCGCAGAATCAGATGATAATGCTCGGGATAGTACGCCAGCGTCGCATCCCCCTTCGGCAGTGCGCGCCACGTCGCCAAGGTCGCTTGTTTCGGGATCAAATCATCCTTGCCGCCGTAAATGAACAGCCCCCGCGCGCGAAAGTTCGCCGCCGAAGCCAGCGCCACATCCATCAAATTAACCAGCCCCTCGGTCGCATCCACCCGGGTTGCATGGATGGTCAGAGGGTCCTCCGACAACCGCACCAGCGCCGCATGATTGTCGCTCGCAGTGATTTTCACGTAGCCGCGGTTTTCCAGCATCAGGCCCGGCATGGTGTGGTCCGCGAACCACAGCACCCCGCGCAGAAAAGGGCTCATTTCGGCCCTCCCCCACACCGCCGGCGAGACCAGCACGTAGCCCGCGACACGTGGCGCATGCGGCTCGGTCGCCAGCACCATCAGCTCGGCCGCGCCCATGCTCTCGCCCATCAAGTACTCCGGCACCCCAGGATAGCGCTGTTCCAGCAGTCGGGCCATCACCCGAGCGTCGTCCACCAACCCTTGCGTGCTCGGCCAGTAGCCGCGTGAGGCGGTGCCGCCAAAGCCGCGCTGATCCGGCGAATACACCGCGATACCGGCATCGGCGAAGTCGGGCCCCGGGATCTCCCACGCATCGCGGCTGTCGTTCATGCCGTGCAGCGCCAGCACAACTGCCTTGGGTCGCGGCTCCGACGGCAGCCAGACGCGGTATGGCAGCCGGAACCCATCCGGCATCACAAAGGCACCTGCGGTTACGGCTGGCGGAACCACCGCCGGACCCGGCGGCGCCAGTTCGGTCATGCAGGCGGTCAGCGAGAGCATTGCCATCGCCATCAGGAAGAGCAAGGTTGAACGCATGCGTGGCATCGCTATCATCCCGCTCCGTTGCCCACCAGACCGAGGACCAAAATGTCGGACGGCACCGCTCTCCCACCGGAGACTTTTCATGTTGACGACCGCACGGTCGCCTGTGACGGAGGTCCCCTCGGCCACCCGCGGGTGTTCCTGTATATCGAGGACCACGAGGTGGTGTGCCCGTACTGCTCGCGCGTCTACATCCTGAACGAAGGAGCCGGCCACGGCGGACATTGATACTCAGACAGATCCCCTGACGACCGCGGCAGGGGACACTGCAATGCACCTGGTGCTGATCGACGGCTCCGGGTTCATTTTCCGTGCGTTCCATGCGCTGCCGCCGATGACCCGGCCGGATGGCACGCCGGTGAACGCCGTGTTCGGCTTCACCAACATGCTGGCGCGCCTGCTGAAGGACCACACCGGCACCCACATCGCGGTGATCTTCGACGCCGGCCGCCACACTTTCCGTAACCGGCTGTACGAGGCCTACAAGGCGCAACGTCCGCCGGCTCCGGAGGACCTGGTCCCGCAGTTCATCCTCACCCGCGAAGCCACCGAGGCGTTCGGTGTCCCCGCCATCGAACTGACCGACTGGGAGGCCGACGATCTGATCGCCGCCTATGCGAAGGCGGCCGAGGACCAGCGCTGGCGCACCACGATCGTGTCCTCCGACAAGGACCTGATGCAGTTGATCCGGCCCGGCGTGATCATGATGGATCCGCTGAAGCAGAAGCCGATCGGACCTGCCGAGGTGATGGAAAAGTTCGGCGTCACGCCGGACAAAGTGATCGAGGTGCAGTCGCTGATCGGCGACTCGACCGACAACGTCCCGGGTGTGCCGGGCATCGGCCCCAAGGGTGCCGCCCAGTTGATCGCCGAGTTCGGGAATCTGGAAGCGGTGCTGGCTGCCGCGCCATCGATGAAGCCGTCGAAACGCCGCGATGCACTGATGGAACACGCGGATAAGGCGAGGATTTCTCGCGAACTGGTGATCTTGCGGGAAGATGCGCCACTGCCTCTGCCGTTGGACGCGTTGGTTGTGAAGGAACCGGATGTGGTGCATCTGGCGGCATGGCTGACCGCCCAGGGCTTCCGGAGCACAATCGCGCGATTGGGGCTTGGGATTGCGGCGCAGGTGACCGAGGCTCCGAAGCCGGTGGATGCACCGCCGGTTCCTGCCTCGGACGTCGACTTTGGCAACTACGAGTCGGTCACTAGCGCCGAGGCCCTGCGCGCCTGGGCTGAGGCCGCGCGCGCCGCCGGTTGTTTCGCATTGGATACGGAGACCGATGGGCTGGATGCCATGCGAGCCTCTCTGGTTGGCCTGTCGCTGGCGACCGCCGCCGGCCACGCCTGCTATGTGCCGTTGCGTCACATTGGGCTGGCGGAACAGGTGTCCGTGGCGGATGCCATCGCGGTGCTTGGCCCGTTGTTCGACGATCCGTCAATTTTGAAAATCCTGCAAAACGCCAAGTTCGACATGATGGTCCTGGGGCGCGCCGGTTTCCCGCCGCTTACTCCGATCGATGACACCATGTTGATTTCCTTCGCGCAGGACGCCGGCGCGCACGGCCATGGCATGGACGAATTGTCCCGGCTGCACCTTGGCCACACCCCGATCCCGTACGACGAAGTGACGGGTACCGGGCGCAATCGCATCAGTTTTGCCCACGTGCCGATCCATAACGCGACGGCCTACGCGGCCGAGGACGCCGACGTGACCTTGCGCCTGTGGGCCTGTCTGAAGCCGCGGCTGCGCGCCAATCACGCGCTGGCGCTGTATGAGCAGGTGGAACGCCGTCTGGTTCCCGTGCTGCTGGACATGGAGCGGGCTGGAATAAAAGTCGACGCCGATGATCTACGTCGTATGTCGGTCGATTTCGAACAACGTATGGCAGTGATGGAGAGGGACAGCCACCGTTTGGCAGGCTTCGAGTTCAATATCGGTTCGCCCAAACAACTGGGCGAGGTGCTGTTCGACAAAATGAACCTGCCCGGCGGCAAACGGATGAAGACCGGCGCCTGGGGGACCGATTCGTCGGTGCTGCAGGGCCTGGCCGACCAGGGCCACGAGTTGCCCGGGCGTATCCTGGAATGGCGGCAGTTGCAGAAGCTGAAATCCACTTATGCCGATGCGCTGGTGGAACAAATAAATCCGGAAACGGGCCGCGTTCACACCAGCTACGCCATGGCGATCGCACAGACCGGCCGGCTGTCGTCTACCGATCCGAATTTGCAAAATATCCCGATCCGCACCGAGGAAGGCAGCCGTATCCGCCACGCCTTCATCGCCGAGCCGGGGAATGTGTTGGTCAGCGCGGATTACTCGCAGATCGAGCTTCGGCTGCTGGCTCATGTCGCCGACATCCCGGCCCTGAAGGAAAGTTTTGCTCGTGGCGAGGACATCCATGCCCGCACCGCCAGCGAGGTCTTCGGCGTGCCGATGGAAGGCATGGATCCGATGACCCGCCGCCGTGCGAAAGCCATTAATTTCGGCATTATCTACGGTATCAGCGGCTTCGGTCTGGCCCGTCAATTGGGCATTGGCCAAGGTGAAGCGCTTGGCTACATCAAACGATACTTTGAACGCTACCCGGGCATCCGCGACTATATGGAACACGCCAAATCGGTGGCGAAAGCGAAAGGCTACGTCACGACACCGTTTGGCCGCCGCTGTTGGATCTCCGGCATCAACGATAAGATGCAGGCGCGCCGGTCCTACGCCGAGCGCCAGGCGATCAACGCTCCGTTGCAAGGCGGCGCCGCCGACATCATCAAGCGCGCGATGGTGCGGCTGCCGCCGGTGCTGGCGCGCGAGTGCCCGTCAGCGCGGATGTTGTTGCAGGTCCATGACGAACTGCTGTTCGAGGTGCCTGCGAGCGACGCCCCTGGTTTGGCCAGTGTGGCAGCCCGCGTCATGGAAGCCGCCGCCACCCTGTCCGTTCCCTTGGTCGTTGAGACCGGCACCGGCCACTCCTGGGCCGAGGCGCACTGACGGCAATGGCCGCCGCGATCATCGTCGATTGCGTGACGGCCTGGCTCGGGATCGGCGTCCTCGTGGGCGTGGCGTTCCTGTTCCTGGGGATCGACAACGTCGATGATTCTGCCCGTGGGGCCTACGCGTTTCGACCATTGCTGTTGCCTGGCCTTGTGCTGTTGTGGCCGTTCGTCGTGCTGCGCTGGTATTTGCTGGCGCGGCCATGAGGCGGCGTCATCGTGATGTTCATCGTGTTGCCTGGCTCGCGTTGGCGTTCTTGCTGCCCGCGATCGTGTTGTTGTCGCTGATGCTGCGTCCCATTGGCCCGACCGAGGCGCCGCAAATCCAACTGGCACCACCGAAATGACCGAGCGTTACGTTCCGGTCGGCTGGAACATAAGCAAGATCGTGTACGATGTCATCGCGCTGGCAGTGATCGGCGGCTACATCAGCGTATACCTGTGGGTGGCGCCGGCGTTTCAACATGTGACGCTGCCGCTCGACGATTACACGATGCGAATGAACGCGTTCGGGACCTGTGCGTTCCTGCTGCTGTCGCTGATTTTGTCGATCGGGCCCGCTACGCGATTGGACCCTCGGTTCCTGCCGTTGCTGTACAACCGCCGCCATTTGGGCGTGCTGACTGCTGCGGTTGCGGTAACTCATGCTTACGCTGCGCTGGACTGGTATTTCAGCTATAGTCCCTACGACCGGTTCGAGATGCTGTTGCGCGGCAATACCAGCTTTTTCCAGCTGCATGGGTTTCCGTTCGAACTGTTTGGCATCTTCTCGCTGTTGGTTTTGCTGTTGTTGGCGGCAACAAGTCACGATTTCTGGTTGCGTTTCCTGACCCCACCGGTATGGAAGGCGCTGCATATGGCGCTGTACGCAGCCTATCTGTCTGTGGTCGTGCACATCTCGTTGGGTGCCTTGCAGGCGGCGCAAAACCCGCTGCTGGCAGCCGTGGTTTTGCTCTGCGCGACGGGGGTTGCCATCCTGCATGTGGTCGCGTCGCGCCGGCCGTTGCCTGCTTCTATGGTCGACGGCTGGATTTATGCCGGGAGTGCGGACGAAATCGAGGAAGATCACGGCATCGTCATCACGCCACCGGACGCCGAACCAATCGCCATCTTCCGGCACGCCGGTAAGCTGTCTGCCGTAACGAATCTCTGCGCCCATCAGAATGGGCCGTTGGGTGAGGGCAGGGTGATCGATGGTTGCATCACCTGCCCGTGGCACGGCTACCAATATCGGTTGGAAGATGGGCAGGCACCGCCACCCTACACTGAGGCGCTGGCAACCTTCCACTTGCGCCTCGTCGATGGCCACATATGGATCGATCCGGAGCCGAACCTACCCGGCACGTTCGTTGCACCGGTGGCCGTGTCATGACGCCATTTTTCGTTGGTTGGTCGGGACGCAGCGCTGCTCCGTTCCTCGGGTTTCTGGGGCTGATCCTGCTGACGCTGCTGGCCGGCTTCGGTGCGCTGGCGTTTGCCCTGGGCGTGACCGTGGACGATCCCGGGGGCGGCAATTTCACTGGCGACAAAGCGATCACCGGGGTTCTGATCGCCGATCCGTATCCAATGATCGTGACCGACAATGACCACCACACGATCCTGTTGTCGGGCGGCGGCAAGCGCGGCGTGCAGGCGGAAGCGCGTCAGTTGGATGGCAAACACGTGCACGCGACCGGCGCCGGTGTGAAACGCGGCGACCGTGACATGCTGCTGGTGGATCAGCTGCAACCGGCACCTGGTGAGGCTTTGCCACCGGTCCGTGAGTCCCTGGGTACCTGGCGTCTCACCGGGGAACTCTGTGATGGCAAGTGTTCGTTGGGCGTAATGCGGCCCGGCGACAAAGCGGCGCATAAAGCCTGTGCCAATGTCTGCCTGATTGGTGGTGTGCCGCCGGTGTTCATCACCACGACGCCGGTGTTGGGCACGCAGTATTTGCTGATGGGCGATCCGCAAAACCATGCGCTGCCTGACGCGTTGCGCGATTACGTTGCCATTACGACCAGGATGGATGGAACATTGGAACGGATCGGCGACGCATTGGTCTTCAACACCGACGTCACCAAAGCGGTCGTGCCATGATCTGGCGCTCGACAGCGATGATCGTGGTGGCGTTCGTGGCGGCCTGGAACACCGTCGAGTACAGCCCGGTACTGCTGGACTGGCTTGGTCTGGGGGAGTTTGTCTTTCTGGGCCAGCTTGGGTTACCGATCCTGGTGCTGTCGGTATTGGAAATGCTGTTCCGGCGGATATCCGGGCCGACGGGACCGCAGTTCATTCGTTACGGTCTGGTTTGATTCGTGGACGCCGTTGTGGCGGCGCCAAGCGGTGGAGTGACCCATGATCCAGGCGGCTGAGACGTTTGACGGCACCTGGCCGTGGGCACCGAAATTCTGTTCGGCGGCTGGGTTCCAGCAACATTATGTCGACGAGGGCCGCGGCCGTCCGGTGGTGATGCTGCACGGGCAGCCGACCTGGGGCTACATCTACCGCCGCTTCGTCGCGCCGATTGCGGCCACGCATCGGGTGATCGTTCCGGACCACATGGGCTTCGGCAAAAGCGAGACCCCGCCGGACCGCGACTACACCTTGTCTGCTCATGTCACGAATCTGACAGCGTTGATCGAATCGCTTGACCTCCGTGACATCACGTTCGTGATGCAGGACTGGGGCGGCCCGATCGGCATTGGTTACGCTGTGCGTCACCCGGAGCGTGTGCACAGTTTGGTGCTGATGAACACGGTGTCTGGCTACGGTACCGCGGGCCGTCGCGATCTGCCCAGTGCAACGGAGTCATCGTGGTTCCGGTGGATTTTGGAGGGGATGGAGACGGGACGGACCGAGGCGGTGCTGTCTCACCTTGGGTCGACCATCTTGTCGGTGATGCAGATCGTTGGGCTGGAGCGGCTGGACCACGTCGATCCGACCTTCATTCGTGCTTATGCCGCGCCTTTTGCGACGCCGGCGGACTGCAAGGGTGCCATTGCCTTTCCGCTTGATCTTGCGCTTGGCCGCATCCGCGAATTCGTGCGCGCCGGTTCGGCCGGCGTGCCGGAGTTGAGAGCCAAACCGGCCATTCTGATCGAGGGCATGCTGGATCGGGCAATCCTGCCGGAACTGGCGCTGGCCGATTTTCGCGGCCTGTGGCCGGACCGGCCGGTGATCGAAGTTCCCAGTGCCGGCCACTACATTCAGGAGGACGCGCCGGAGGTCGCTATAGCCGCGATCCAGGCGTTCCTGGAGAACGTCTCAATCCTGACGCGGCAATCGTAACGGCAACAACAACAGAGTTGCGAACAGTCCCAGACCACCGCCGATCAGGAACACGGACAGCGACGGCAACGCCGCCACCACCGGAGCCGCCACCGTCGGCGCCACCGCCTGGGCTACCAGCACTGGCACGGCTAGCCAGCCCAATACGGTCGCGTAACCGTTTGGCCCGAACAACGCCAGCGGCAATGTGCCTCGGTTGATCGTCATGATACCATTGCTCATGCCGTACAATACTGCGAATGCGGTTGCCGCGACCGGACCGCCAAGCGGCAGCAGCGCGGCGCCGATCGGAAACAGCAATGCCGCCAGTCGAGCGCGGATCAACAAGTGAAACCGGCGCCCGACGGTCCATTCCAGCATGCGTCCCGCGACTTGTCCCGGCCCGATCAATGACGCGACCAAGACCGCTACCGCCGCGTCCAGGCCGATGCCGTGCAACAGCGCCAGAATGTGAGCTGCGAGCGCCGAAGTAATGAACCAGCGCACCGTGAAGAATCCGGCGAGGCAGGCGATCGCCATCCGACTGACCGGCGTACGTTTGGCATCGGTGTGGCTGGCTTCCTTGCGGTTCTGATCCAGCCGCGGCACCAATGCCAAAACCATAGGCAGGTTCAGGCCCAACATGATGCCGACGTAGACCAGCATCAGGCCACGCCAGCCGGTGAAGCCGATAATTGCCGAGCCGAGCGACCAGAACACTGTGCTCGCGAAGCCGGCAAACAAAGTAACGCCGGTGATGGTCGGCCCAGCCTCTCGCCCAAGTAACGTTCCGACGGTGGCAAAGGCGGCGTCGTACAAGCCCATCGCCATGCCGATGCCAAGCACCCCCCAACCGAGATACCAGACCATAATGTTGGACGACAGCGCGAGGATCGCCTGACCGGCCGCAAGGACCAAGATGCTGGCGGCGATGCAACCCTTGCCGCCATTCCGATCGATCCAGCGTCCGACCCTGGGGGCACAGAAGCCGGCGAACAGCAGCGACATGGTGAAGGCGCCCAACAGCGCGAAAGTCGACTGGCCTAAGTCATGTGCCGCCGGAACGACGACCACGGCGGGGAGGTAAAAAGACATGCCCCAGGACAGCGTCTGATTGATGCCAAGCACCGCGCCAAGGCGCCGACGACCCAAGGATTGTCCGGACGAGCTCATAAGGCGTATACTTCCCGGGCTATCAGGGTTCTTGAGCGGGCTGTTCCCGCCAGGTCAGACCGTGCCGCCGGCGAGCGGCGTTCGGAAGGGAGACTATCCATGCCATATGCGTTCACGACCGAATCCGTTGAATATATCCGTCACGGCAGCACGCCGTACATGGCGAAACTCTACAAGCCCAGTGGCGACGGGCCGTTCCCGATGGTGATCGATTTGCACGGCGGAGCGTGGTGCAATGGCGATCTCGCCGATTGCGACCCGCGCGATCAGGTGCTGGCGGCGAGCGGCTTTGTTGTCGCAGCCATCAACTTCCGTCACGGGCCGGATGGGTATCCGACGTCGTTGCAGGACATCAACTATTGCATCCGGTGGATGAAATCCAACGCAACGAAATGGAACGGCAATCCGAAAGCTGTCGGGCTGTCCGGTACCAGCAGCGGCGGGCACCTCGCCATGCTGGTGGCGATGCGGCCGAACGATCCGCGCTACGCCGCCCTGGCAGGCCCGGCGGGAGTGGACCCATCGGTGCAGGCAATCGTGATGCAATGGCCGGTGATCAACCCGATCTCGCGCTATCGGCATGCACGGCGGCTGCTGGACGGTGCCAATCCGCCGGCGTGGCCGAAGGGTGTACCGGACCGGCATGAAACGTACTGGAAGACCGAGGCGGCGATGATCGAGGGCAACCCGATCACGATCCTCGAAAAGGGCGAGAAGGTGGTGATGCCGCCGACGCTGTGGATCCAGGGGCAGCCGGACCAGACGCACGACTACCGCGATCCGGAATCGCCGTTGGAGTTGAATGAACCGTTGCGGTTCTCGTTCGATTATCGCAAGGCGGGCGGGTTCATCGAGACGTTGTATGTCGATGATGCATCGAAGCGCGGCGATTCTTCGCACCTGCCGACCGCGGCGTTCTTCCATCGGTTCCTGAAGTAGCGGGTTGAACCCGGCGCGCGGGCAATCGCGCGCCGGTCGTTGTCGGGAATATCTTTCACCCAGGTGCCCATGGTCTCGTGCTTCTCGGCACGCCGAAATATGGAAAACACTGCCTGGCCCATCCGGCGCGCGATATCCCTTTCCCGTTCCGGCAATGAAAGAGCGCGACCGGACAGGAACCGATCGAAGGGGCGAATGCCACGCTCATTCGGCTCATAAAAGGTGAGGCCGACAAGCATTTCAATACTGGCTTCGCCGTGCGGCGGGTCGATCTTGCCGCCGACAAGAATACCCATGTTTTGCGCTGCGCGTTTCAGATCACTGGGCCCACAGCTCCTGCGAGCGGCTTCACGGACGCTCGTCACTGAGGTCGTTAAGGTCTCAATGGCCGCCGGCAATTCCTCGGCATTCATCGGCTGGTCGTGTCTCGTGTCGTTACGCACGCCGCCTGACTCGTTTCGGGGGCGCATTCCGTTCCAGTAGTGCCGCGAGGAACCGTCCGGTGTGACTGTTGGGATTGGCGGCGATGTCTTCCGGCGTGCCCTCGGCGACGATCAGACCACCACCGTCGCCGCCCTCAGGGCCCAGGTCGAGAATCCAGTCGGCGGTTTTGATGACTTCAAGGTTGTGCTCGATGACGATAACGGTGTTGCCTTGATCGACCAGCGCGTGCAGCACCTCAAGCAGCTTGCGCACGTCCTCGAAGTGCAGACCTGTGGTGGGTTCGTCGAGAATATACAGCGTGCGGCCGGTCGCCCGCCGCGCCAGTTCCTTGGACAGTTTAATCCGTTGCGCCTCACCCCCGGACAGGGTCGTTGCCTGCTGGCCCAACGCGATATAACCGAGCCCAACCTGTTGCAGGATTTTCAGCCGGTCATGGATGCGGGTCTGCGCGCTAAAGTAAGGCACGGCCTCGTCGACGGTCATCGCCAGCACTTCGGCGATCGATTTGTCGCGGAACTTGATCTCCAAAGTCTCCCGATTATAGCGACGGCCTTTGCACGTATCGCAGGTGACATAAACGTCCGGCAAGAAGTGCATCTCGATTTTCAGCACACCGTCGCCCTGGCAGGCCTCGCATCGACCGCCCTTAACGTTGAACGAAAACCGGCCAGGCTTGTAGCCGCGGGCGCGTGATTCCGGCAGCTCGGCAAACCAATCGCGGATCGGCGCGAACAGGTCGGTGTAGGTCGCCGGATTGGAGCGCGGCGTGCGGCCGATCGGCGACTGATCAATGTCGATGATCTTGTCGAGCTGATCCAGTCCCTCAATCCGGTCGTGCGGCGAAGGCGATTCGCCGGCCCCCATCAACCGCCGCGCCGCCGCTTTGTACAACGTATCGATCACCAAGGTGGATTTGCCGCCGCCCGACACGCCGGTCACGCAGGTGAACGTGCCCAGTGGAAAGGCAGCAGTGATGTGTTTCAGGTTGTTGGCCCGCGCGCCGACAACCCGCACAACCCGGTCTTTTTGCGCCGGCCGCCGCATCCGGGGGATTTCGATGCGGCGCCGTCCCGACAAATAATCACCGGTCAGCGACCTGGGATTGGCAGCGACCTCAGCCGGTGTGCCCTCGGCGATGATGCGGCCGCCATTCACGCCGGCTTCAGGACCGATATCGATCAGGTGATCGGCGGCGCGGATTGCATCCTCATCATGTTCGACAACCAGAACGGTATTGCCGAGGTCGCGCAGCCGCCGCAGCGTGCCCAAAAGTCGTTCGTTGTCACGTTGATGCAGCCCGATCGAGGGCTCATCCAGCACGTACAACACGCCGGTCAGGCCCGACCCGATCTGGCTGGCGAGCCGAATCCGTTGCGACTCACCACCGGACAAGCTGGCCGAGCCGCGCGCCAAAGTCAGATAATCCAGGCCGACATCGACCAGGAAGCGCAGCCGATCATGGATTTCGCGCAGGATCCGGCCGGCGATCTCGGCCCGTTGCGGGGTCAGCGTCGGCAGCACCCCGTCGAACCAATCCAGTGCCGCCCGGATCGACAATTCCGACGCCTCGGCGATGTTCGACCCTCCGACGCGGACCGACAAAGCCTCGGGCTTCAGGCGTGCACCGCCGCAGGTCGCGCAGGGTTTCTCGGATTGGTAGCGAGACAATTCCTCGCGCACCCAGGCACTGTCGGTTTCCCGCAGGCGGCGTTCCAGGTTGTGCAGCACGCCCTCGAACGGCTTGGTAACGGTGTACGACCGGGTTCCATCCTTGTAGGTGAACGACACCGGGTCATCCCGGGTTCCGGTCAACACCGCAGCGCGAAACCCCACCGGCAGGTCGCGCCAGGGAGTTTTCGTGGTGACGCCAAAATGCCGCGCCAGGCTCTGCAACGTCTGATCGTAATACGGACTTTGTGCACCAGACCACGGCGCAACCACGCCATCGGCCAGACCAAGCCGTTCATCCGGCACCACCAGATCGGGGTCGAAGAAATTCTCCACACCCAACCCATCGCACGCTGGGCAGGCGCCGTGGGGGGAATTGAAGCTGAACAGCCGCGGCTCGATTTCCTCGATCGAAAACCCCGAGACCGGACAGGCAAACTTCGACGAAAACACCGTGCGTTCGCCGGAGTCGGCGTTTTCCGCAAACACCACGCCCTCCGACAATGCCAGTGCGGTCTCGAAACTATCAGCCAGCCGCGAACTCACTCCCTCACGCACCACGATGCGGTCCACCACCGCTTCGATCTCGTGGCGGATTTTGCGGTTCAACGCCGGGACCTCGCCGATTTCATACAGTTTGCCGTCGACTTTCACGCGGGTAAAACCACGGCGCTGCAATTCGGCCAGTTCCTTGCGGTATTCGCCCTTGCGGTCGCGCACCACCGGCGCCAGCAGCAGCAATCGGGTGCCCTCCGCCATCGCCACGACGCGGTCGACCATTTGCGACACGGTCTGCGCCTCGATCGGCAGGCCGGTGGCGGGCGAATAGGGAACGCCCACGCGCGCCCATAACAGCCGCATATAGTCGTGAATTTCGGTCACCGTGCCGACCGTGGAGCGCGGGTTGCGGCTCGTGGTCTTTTGCTCGATCGAGATGGCGGGCGACAGACCCTCGATACTGTCCACGTCGGGCTTGCCCATCAGCTCCAGGAACTGGCGGGCATAGGCGGACAGCGACTCGACGTAGCGGCGCTGGCCCTCGGCATAGATCGTGTCGAACGCCAGCGAGGATTTGCCCGACCCGGACAGGCCCGTGATCACCGTCAGCGAATCGCGCGGGATCGTGACGTCGATGTTCTTCAGATTATGCTCGCGCGCACCCCGCACGACGATGGCATTGCCGCGCGCCGTCGGCGCGACATTGTTCCCGCGCGCCGTCGGCGCGACCGCATTTGCCCCGGTCCGGCCGGTCCCATGCTCCTGAGGCGCGATAATGGAGCCGTCCATCGGTGCTGATACCCCTGTTGCGGCGAGTCGATTTGTTCTATGGATGTTCCCTGGGACCATGACAAATTCCGGCCCATTCTGGAAGGGGGGGCGTGGAAGGGTTGTTAACCACTGTCCCGTATCCTAAGGCACTATCCGTCATGAAGGGAGCCGAGCAATGGCTGGCAGCGTCAACAAAGTGATCCTGGTGGGTAACCTGGGTCGCGATCCCGAGATCCGCAATACCCAGGATGGCAGCAAGATCGTCAATCTGGCCCTGGCGACCAGCGAGACCTGGAACGACCGGCAAAGCGGTGAGCGCAAGGAAAAAACCGAATGGCACCGGGTCGTGATCTTCAACGACCGGGTCGCCGACGTCGCCGAGAAGTATCTGAAAAAGGGCGCCAAGATCTACGTCGAGGGCTCGTTGCAGACCCGCAAATGGACCGACCAGGCTGGCCAGGAACGCTATTCAACTGAGGTCGTGATCGGCCGCTTTAACGGTCAGCTAACCATGCTGGACGGCCGATCGGGCGGCGAGTCGGGCGGCTATGCCGGCGGCATGGCGGAGCCGCCAATGGGTGGTGCTGCTCCGGCACGGGAACGCGCGCCCGCGTCACGCCCGGCGGCTGCGCGACCCGCGGCAGGGGGGGCGCCATCGTGGGATGCGCCACGCGGCGGTGATCTGGACGACGAAATACCGTTCTGAGCAGCAAGGGAGGAAATCCATGCCTGGAAAAATCGTGCACCTGGCACTGAAGGTGAATGATCTCGAGTCGTCGACGAAGTTCTATGAGGAAGTGTTTGGCTTCCGCGTGGTGACCACGCATCGTGGCAAGGGCCGTGAACACGTGTCGCGCCATTTGACCGATGGCACCATCGATCTGGCGCTGATCGTCTATGACAACGAGCAGGCGGAAGACGCGATGCTGTCCGGTTCCGGTCCATGCATCCACCATTGGGGCGCCGAGGTTGACGACATCCCTGCCGCCGCAGAAAAGATACGTGCCCTGGGCGGTGAGGTAATGTCGCCGCTGGATGCCGGGGTGATCAAGTTCCGTTCGCCCGACGGCACAATCGCCGAGCTGGTGCAAAAAGACCGTTACGAAAACCTGAAGAAGTTCCACGGCGTCGCCTGACCGTCACAGGCTGACGGAATGCCGCGGCCGGCCCCAGTCGGCCGCCATTTCCGCACATCTTGCTATATCTTCTTCCAGCAACAAGCCCTGGGCTTTTAATTCATGCGCCGCTGCAACGATCGCCGCCTGATACTCCTGTTTGGTGGCATAGCGTTCCAAAATCGAACGCCGCGGATCGCCGGTTGCCGTGCGCTCTGAAGGCGTGTCAGCAAACGGAATGTAGCTGCCTTCGAAGCGCCATTGCATCCCGTGACCGTAACCATGGGCGCGCGGGTTCCATCCCGTGTAGGTTCCAAGTGGTGCCGCCACCATGGGCGCGCGCAGCCCCGGAACATCGTTGCCATTCCGATCGACCGACGGCACCAGCACGGTATAGGCCAGACCCGGCCCGTCCGGATCGTTGCGCCCATGCATAAACGTCGGCGGCTCCCGCAGGATACCGTTATCGGCGTCCGGCCCGAAGTCCAGCAACGGCAACGGGTTCGGACAGGCGAGCGGCATGACGCCAGGAATATCCGGGAATTGCTCTCGCCAGGTCGCGTAATCGACCAGGGTATTCTCCGCCCGCGTTGGAATCCGACTGGGTGGCGGCTTCTTGCCGCTGGTGGCCCAGGCATCCATCGCGTCCAGCATGGCACGGAAGAACATGGAGGTGGCGACGTTGTTGGAATAATGCCGGCCGATGCCGGTGGCGGGCGCTTTC
>JBEKQQ010000096.1:0-23137 GCA_049519555.1 Acetobacteraceae bacterium | reverse complement strand
CGCCTCCCAGTTACCCGCCTGCAGTTCGCACAACGAAAGATGCCAGCTCAAATGGCCATGAAAGAACCCGTCCCGCGGATAGGTCGCCAGCCACGAGGACAACCAGGCCCGCGCCGTGTCGCCCTCGCCGCTCTCGTAACAAACATGCGCAAACCCATGTGCACCGTGCGCATTGTTCGGGTTCATCGCCACCGATCGTTCGATCTTCGGTCGGGCGGCGGCCAGTTGTCCGTCCTCGGACAGCGCCATGGCGTGATAGGCCAGGAACCACCAATCGTCGCCGTAATGCGGTGCGAGACCATCCATCATCACCGCAATTTGGTGCTTCTGCCCGAGCCGCCCCGAGGAACCGATCAGCCCATTCGGGTTCCCGGCAGTCGCAACCACCAGAGCATCCAGCGGCCACTCCGCAAGGTGCGCATGCAAGGCGCTAATCGCCGGGTCAGTCTGGCCGGAAAACACCAGATCGAAGAACCTGATATGGCTGGCCTCCCGCTCCGACAGCCCGCCGGCGAGATCCTTCGCTGCCGCCAACCCTGCCCGGGCCGCCGCAACGTCCCCTTCCCGCATCATCACCTGGGCCTTGCCGGCATGCGCCATGGCAAAACCCGGATCGGCGGCCACGGCGCGGTCAAACGCAGCCGCCGCTCCCGGATACAAAGTCAGGGCCAGATGGCAGCCTTCGATGTACGCGTCCCGCGCGGTGTCGGAACCGGTGGACAACGGAAGCTCAGAACGGTCCGCCAGCATGGTGCATCCTCCAGCCCGATTTTCGCGGCAAGTTTAGCGTCCACTTCGAATGTTACGAAAGGGCCCGTCGTGACCCCGGAAACAGTTCATATGCCAAGCTCGCTATGGGACCCGAGCCGCACAAGCCGCAAAGTGGCGCCGTCGGGCTTGTGGTATATCAGAACCAGGTCCGGCCGGATGTGGCAATCGCGGTGATCCTTCCAGTCGCCGATCAACGCATGATCATGGCGGCTAACTTCGAGTGGCAAATCATTCGCGAGTAATTCAACGACCGGAAAAAGCTCTGTATCGAGCCAGACGCGATACCGAGCCTTCTTTTCGCGCCTGTAGTCGCGTTTGAATTGCCCGGTCCATTCAATCGTCCGCATTAAGCGCGTTCTTTAGCTCTTCAATACTGTTGGCACGCGGCAAATTTCCGGCTCGGGCTTCCTTCATCGCCGCGACGGTCGTGGCGTTCGGAATTAGCGGGTCGAACGGCAATGCGTGTTCCCGCGCAACCCGGGTAAGCATGAGCCGCACCGCATCGGACACCGTCAGTCCCATCGCGGCAAGCACCGCGGCAGCTTCCGCCTTGATCGCCCCGTCGATGCGGGTTTGTACGAGCTGGTTGGCGGCCATTGTTGGCTTCCTCAGTTCAGAAGTATGACAATGTAATACATTATAATGCGGATGCAACCCATCTGAAAACTGATCAAGGGTTCGGCGCCGGAGAATCGGTCGCTCCCGATTCTGTCGCGGTCGATGTGAGGACTTTTTTCAATTAGTTATTTAATTCTCTTCCCAAGTCACATCATCTCTGACAGTCCCCCCATTGACAACATTTCGAAAGGTACTCTGGCGTCATGAGGACTCCAGTCAACGGGAACTATGACCAGGCCGAGGGCGTGCTGATCATCACCGAGGGCGCTTCGGAACACCGGGTCACCGGATCGGTTGTCGACCTACTGCGCGAGGCCCGCCGACAGATGCCGTCGACGAGTGGCACACGACGTAAGCGGCCGGTTGCAAGGCCCCGGTTTCGGATTGTCTTTCCCGATGGGTGCTGGATATCGGACAAAGACCTTGTCGACATGATCGAGGACTTAGAAGCCGATGTGATCGGTCCGGGCTGGGTATCTCGGCGGGTTCAACACCCGATCCCCAAACCAAAATAGGGAGGGATAGTATGCTCAAAGATGGCGCTATAATAACAGTTGAGTGCCTGGGCTGCGGCTTCGAGGCGCCGCAGGACATCAGGATGCTCAAGCAACGAGTCGTTCAGCACGATTTGGTCTGCAGCCATTGTCACGTGCCCGTGCAGGACCCTGCCGCGGATCTGGAGCGGGTCATTAAGGCCGACGGAAAGCCGCCACTCAGCCGACTTCGATTACGACCAATCCAGGGCTCGTAGCAACGATTGTTGACGGCGAACGGACGGCCGCCCCTCACATCCGCCGACTGTCCAACGCGCCGCTGTCCTACCCCTTGGCGTATTTCCCCGCCGTCCGCCCGGACAGTCGTCCGAACACCGAGCCCGACATCAGTCCCGCGCCGCCCAGGTAGTTCTGGTAGAAAATGCCGCCGACCAATTCGCCGCCCGCAAACAGGCCCGGAATGACCCGGCCGGTGGTGTCCTCGACCTCACCATCGTTGGTGATTTTCAGGCCGCCGAAACTGAATGTGATCCCACAGGTCACCGCGTAGCCATGGTATGGCGGCTCATCGATCGGCACCGCCCAGTTTGATTTCGGAGGTGTAATGCCGGCAGTGCACTTGCCGTCGAGGATGGCAAAGTTGTGCTCCCCCGGCTGACAGGCGGCGTTGAACTCGCGCACCGTCTTCACCAGACCCTCGGCGCTGATCTCCAGTTGGTTCGCCAGTTCCTCCAGCGTGTTCGCCTCGCCCTTCGTCACCTGGCGGATACGATATTCATCGCGGGTCAGATGATTCGTCTTGTTATCGAAAATCTGCACTGCCATCCGTTTCGGCTGTTTCATCACCTCGCGGCCGTATTTCGCGTAGGTGTAGTTGCGGAAGTCGGCACCCTCGTCGACGAACCGCTCGCCGTCGGCGTTGACGATGATGCCAATCGGATAGGAATGTTTCTGGTAGTTATCGAGCACCACGCGGTCGCCGAACGGCGGTGCACTCAGGTCCCATTGCACCGCATGGCAGGAAGACCAGCCGCCGAACGCCGCTGCGCCGATCTCCAGCGCCGCCTTGATGCCGTCGCCGGTGTTGTGCCGCGTGCCGCGCACCCGCGCCAGTTCCCAGCCTGGCCCATAGTAACGCACCCGCATTTCCGGATCCGCCTCGAACCCGCCGCACGCCAGCACGACCGAGCGCGCATGAAAATCCTCATATCCGTCGGGGCCAAACGCGGTGACGCCGATGACGTCGCCCTTCTGGTTCTGGATCAGCTTTCTCAGGCCGGTGTTGTAACGAACCTTGACGCCGTAACGTTCGGCGGAACGAAACAGGAAATCGACCAGTCCCCAGCCGCCGCCCACAGCCTCGACCGCCATGCCGCCGAAGAAGTGCTGCACGCCGTTCACCATATAGGACTGGCGTTTGAACATCGGGATCCAGCGCACGCCCTTCTCGCGCATCCACACCATCGTCTCGCGCGAGCGGCCCACCAGCAGATCGATCAGGTCCGGCTCAGAGAGATACTCGGTCGCCATCATCAGGTCGTCGGTGTACTTTTCCGCCGTGAACGGCGGAATGACCATCTGCTTCGCCTCGGCTTCCGAGAGATCGTTCAGGACGTCTTTTCGAAGATCCTCGACGCCATTGTGCACGAAGCGAAACCCGCCGGCGGTGAAGGTGGAGTTGCCGCCTCTCTCTTCCTCGCTCGCCTTCTCCAGCACCAACACGCTGGCGCCCTGCTCCTGGGCCGACAGAGCGGCGCACATGGCAGCGTTGCCCGCACCCACTACGATGACGTCATACGTATCCGGCATGGAGGGTCTCCTCGAGGCTCATTCGGCAGCCTGTCTACGAACGGTTGCCCGCAGACGCAAGGCATGCGAAGGGACCACCGCCTGACGGAGAAACTGCAAGATGGACGAACCCTGGTTCGAGGTCGTGGCCGGCGTGCTGAAACAGCACAAGGTCGATCTCGTCACTTATGTGCCAGACAATGTGCTGCGCCCGCTGATCGATCTGGTGCACGCCGATCCGTACTTCACCGCCTTCGCCGTAGCACGCGAGGAAGAAGGCCTCGGCATCAACGCCGGTGCCTGGCTGGGTGGCCGCCGCGGCATCCTGTTGATGCAGACCAGCGGTTTTGCCACCTTGCCGAACGCGCTGGCGTCGTTGTCGGTGCCATTCCAGATCCCGTCGCTGCTGATGGTTTCCGAGCGCGGCACCATGGGCGAATTCAACATCGGCCAACAACTTGTCGCACGCACCATGCGGCCGGTCCTGGATACGCTGCTGATCGAGAACCATACGCTGACCCATCTCGAGGACGTGGCCTTCATCATGGAACGCAGCATCACGCAGGCCTTCGCCACGCAGGCACCCTGCTGCTTCATCCTGTCGCCGCTGCTGACCGGCGGCAAAGTTTTCGCGGCATAAGGGGGCGACAAGATGGCACTTCCGGCAAATCAGCCTGTCAGCCGCGAGCAGGCGAAAACCATGAACCGTTTCGACATCACGAAACGGATGGTGGCGTTGCTGCGGCACGACGAGGCGGTGATTGGCGGCATCGGCTACACCAATTTCGATCTGTGGGCCGTCGGCCACCGCGCGCAGAACTTTTACATGCTGGGTTCGATGGGTCTCGCCGTGCCGATCGGCATGGGTGTCGCTCTGGCGCAGCCGCGCCGGAAAGTCATCGCTTTGGAAGGTGATGGTTCGATCCTGATGCAACTGGGGTCTTTGGCGACCGTTGCCGCACGGGGGCAAAAGAACCTGGCAATCGTGATCATGGACAACGGCGCCTACCAGATTACCGGCGGGCAAAAGACCCTGACAGAGGAAGGTGCCGACATCGTTGCCATCGCCCGTGGTTGTGGCCTTAACCAAAGCGTCTGGGCTGCCGATGAAAGCGCCTTCGAGGAACTGATCGCGTTGTCCTTGAAAGAAGACGGTCCGTGGTTGATCGGCTGCCGTATCGACAGCGAGAAACCGAAAGACACCACCGAACGCGATCCGCCGATCATCAAAGACCGCTTCATGCGTGGCCTGGGCGTGAAGTAGCCGCTCTTGACGGTTCTGATCATTGGCGCCGGCATCGCTGGGCTGACGACGGCACTGAGTTTGCATCAGATCGGCGTCGACTGCCGGGTGTTCGAAAGCGTCGATACGATCGAGCCCCTGGGTGTCGGCATCAACACCCTCCCCCATGCCGTGCGCGAACTTTTCGACATTGGCTTACGCGACCACCTTGCAGCAACGGCGGTGGCGACCGCTCGGCTGTCGTATTATTCCAGCCGTGGCCAGCAAATCTGGTCCGAGCCCCGCGGTGAGGCCGCGGGCTACCACTGGCCGCAATTCTCCATTCATCGCGGCGAATTGCAGATGATCTTGTTGGCCGCCGCGCGCGAGCGTCTGGGTTCGGACCGCATCCTTACCGGCCATCAACTGACCGGTTGGGAGGAAACTGCCACCGGCGTGCGCGCGCATTTCGTCCATCGCCGCACCGGTGAACCACGCAACGACGCCGAGGGTACATTGCTGATTGGCGCCGACGGCATTCATTCCACCGTTCGGTCGGTGCTGTACCCAAACGAAGGGCCGCCGATCTGGAACGGCGCGATCATGTGGCGGGGCATCACCACTGGGCTTCGTTTTCTCGACGGCCGTACCATGATCATGGCCGGTCATGAGGCTCAGAAGTTCGTTGCCTATCCGATTGCTCGCGACGATGCGGTCATCAACTGGATCGCCGAGCGCCGATTTACCGCCGATCACGAGTGGCGGCGGGAGGACTGGAACCGCCCAGGAAAGTTGGGAGAATTTTTACCGTGGTTTGCGGAGTGGCGGTTCGATTGGTTGGACGTGCCCTCGGTCATCAGTAACGCGGCGCAGTGTTTCGAATATCCGATGGTTGACCGCGATCCAGTGGACCGCTGGACCTTCGGCCGTGTCACCTTACTGGGTGATGCGGCACACGCGATGTATCCGATCGGCTCGAACGGCGCCTCGCAGGCGATTTTGGATGCGCGTGTGCTGGCGCGAGAAATTCAGGCACGGGGCGCAGTTCCGGAGGCATTGGCAGCTTACGAGGCAGAACGGCGTCCGGCTACCGCGCGCATCGTGCTGGCCAACCGCCGCAATGGTCCCGAGCAGGTGATGCAACTGGTCCAGGAACGCGCACCTGGCGGCTTCGTGCGGATTGAAGACGTTCTTACCCGGGATGAACTCGACGAAGCGGCTTCCGGCTACAAGCGGATCGCCGGTTTCGATAAGGATGAGCTGAACGCCAGGCCGCCAATCGTCACGCCATCTCCACGATGACGTATTGTTCCTCGACCGTGACAGGCAGCGTCTCCGCAACATAAGGACCTTGCACGACGGTCTGACCCGGCACGACCTCCATGGGATAGTTGCGCACGCTGATCTTCGATGGATCGCAGAAACTCTGCCCGGTTTTGACGTCGAATTCCCAGCCGTGCCATGGGCAGCGCAGGATTTCGCCAGGCCTGGAGTATTCGTAGCGGCCAGGTTCGCTCGACTGGATCAGGCCGGTCAGAATGCCTTCGCACATCGGCCCGCCCTGATGCGGACACCGGTTGAACAATCCATAAAATTCCCCGTCCAGATTGAACACTGCGATGGAGCGGCCGCGCACCGTGACCAGCTTGCGCTGACCTGGCGGAATCTCGCTGACTGTCGCGACGACGTGCTTACTCATGTAACGCGCTTCCCGTATGAACCAGGCTGAAACTACCTGGCAGGTGCGATACGGGCAACCTTGACCCCAACCAGGGGCCCGCCTAAGCCTGCCGCAATTCGACGGGAGCAACGTTCCATGCGACGGATTGGTCTGGCCGCCATTGCGGCGTCATTGATTATGATCGCGGCGGCAAAAGCCGACACGATCCGCATTGGCGCAATCCTGCCATTGACCGGACCAGGTGCTTTGATTGGCACGCAGCAGATGCGCGGAATTCAGTTTGCCATCGATCAGGCCAACGCCAAAGGCGGCGTGCACGGCAACAAAATCGAAGTTGTGTTCGAGGATAATCAGGCAAAGCCCGACCAGTCGATCCTCAGCTTCAACAAGCTGACTGATCTGGAACATTTGCAGGTAATTTTCACTGCCTATTCCGGGCCGTCGCTGGCGATGGCTCCGTTGGCGACCCGCAAGAAAGTGCTGATGATCAACGCCGGCGCGCAGGCTGATAAACTGGCGACGGCGTCACCCTATTTGATCAACACCTTGCCGACGATCGGCGACGAGATCGCTGTGATCTCGAAATACGTTGCGGGCGAAGGCAAAAAACAGGCCGCCATCTTGTTCGAGAACGACGCCGCCGGGATTTCCGGCCGGGACGATTACGTCGATACCTTTCCCAAGGCGGGCGGAACCATCGTGGCGCAGGAGCCCACGCAATTTGGTCAGACCGACTTCCGGCCCGCATTGTTGAAACTGGCAGATGCGAAACCTGACGTAATGCTGGTTTCGATCACCGCCGCTCTGGACAACATGGCACAGCAATACAAGCAGCTTGGCCTGAAATTCACCGTTGCCGGGACAACGTTCTTCCAGGATCCCGACGTGATCAAAGACCCTGCGGCCGAGGGCTTCGTCCACACCCAGATCCGCATCGAGGCACCACCCGAACTTGCCGGCGAATTCAAACAGAAATACGGCGTTGAAATGGAATTTTTCGTCCGCCAGTACTACAACGCCACCCAGATCGTGATGACCGCGATGGACCATCTGTTGGCCGATGGACAGCCGATCACCGGCGAGAACATGCGCACCGTCATCTTCAAAATTCGTAAATTCCAGGGATTGATCCCGCTGGAGTTCAAGACCAACACGGCGACTGTTCCCCTGGATATCAACATGATGCATGACGGCAAGGATGTGACGATCAAGAAAATGTCCACAGACTGATCGATGCTCGCCCTCCAGCTGCTATGCAACGGCCTCGCCACCGGCTGCGCACTGGGCGTTGTTGCCGTAACGTTTTCTCTGGTTTATTCGACAACGAAATTATTCCACGTCGCCCATGCCGGAGTCTTTACATTGGGCGGTTACCTGGCGTGGTCGCTGACCGTTCACGGTGCGCCCTTTTTTCTGGCGTTTGCCGTGGCCGTTGTCGCCTGCGCTGCCATGGGCGCGTTCATCCAGGCCGCCCTCTATGCGCGGCTGGAACGACGGCACGCGACCCACCTGGTCATTCTGATCGCCTCACTGGGCACCCTGGCGGTCATGCAAAACATCATCGCCGCCATCTATTCCCCCAACATCCTGCAATTTTCTCTGCCCTGGGCCAGTCAGGTCATCGCCGGAGGCGGCCAGATCCGCCTGACCGTCATTCAGGTGCTGATCGTCGTTGCGAGCCTTGCGTCATACGGCGGATTGATGTGGTTCGCCCATGCGACAATCCTGGGCAAACAGATGCGAGCGGTCGCTTCCAACCCGTTTCTGGCGGAGATCACCCGGCTGAAGCCTCGACATGTCCATGTTTACGTCATGGCGATCGCGTCGGCCGTGGTTTGCGTGCCGGGTGCTCTGGTGCCGGTCGATCTCGGATTGCAACCTTATAACGGCGTGACCCCCTTGCTGACCGCGACCATCGCCATGATCGCCGGCGGCGTCGGCAGCATCACCGGCGCCTTCGTGCTGGCCATCGCCATCGCCGAACTGCAGAACCTGTCGCTGCTGATCATTCCAGGCGAATGGAGTATCGGCATCACGTTTTTCATCTTCCTGATCTTCATGTTGTTCCGGCCGACCGGCCTGTTCGCCGCGGTGCGTTGAGCCATGGATTTCTGGCTCAGCTACGTCACGCTGGCGGCGATCTATGTGCTGCTTGGCTTGTCGACCAATCTGCTGGTTGGGATCGCCGGCATTTTCTCGGTCTCGCAGGCGGCAGTGTTCGGGGTCGGCGCTTATATCGTTGCATATCTGCTGATGAACGAGATCGTGTCGTTCCTGCCGGCGATGCTGGTGGCATCGGCGTTTTGTGTGCTGTTGAACGTGCTGGTGACGTTGCCGGCGTTGCGGGTCTCCGGTGATTATTTTGTTGTCACATCGTTCGGCATCCAGTTGCTGGCGACCGCGGTGTTCACCAACTGGACCGCCGGGACCGGCGGCGCCAACGGTCTGCCGGGTATCCCACCGGCCGATTTGTTCGGCAAAACGCTCGATGACAGTTCGCAACTGGTCGCTCTGTGCGTCACGGCGATGGTGTTGGGCTGTCTCGCATTCTGGCTGATCATGCATGCGCCCTTTGGCCGCCTGTTGCGCGCGATCCGTGAGGACGAACTGGCCGTCGCGGCTGCCGGCAAAAACGTGCTGCGCGCCAAAGTATCGGCCGCCGCCATGGCCGGTGCCTTTGCGGGCAGTGCCGGCGGCCTCTACGCGACGTTCCTGAGTTTCATCGATCCGTCGTCGTTCGACCTCGACGCATCGATCCTGTTGCTGACCATGGTGGTCGTCGGCGGCGCTCGAACTCTGGCCGGTTCAATCGTCGGTCCATTCCTGTTGCTGGCATTGCCGCAGGTGCTGAGCCTGATCGACATCCCAACGACGATTGCCGCCGCGGCACGGCAGTTGATTTACGGTGTCCTGTTGATCGCGTTCATGCTGTTCCGCCCGCAAGGCCTCGCCGGGGAAAAACTTTGAGCGATTACCTCAGCGCGTCCGGACTGGAGGTTAGCTTCGGCGGCTTACGCGCACTGCAGGATTGCAGCTTCACCGTGGAACGAGGCCGCATCACCTGCCTCGTTGGTCCAAACGGCGCGGGCAAGACCACGATCTTCAATGTCATCACCGGGTTTTTGCGGCCCGATGCGGGGACGGTTTCGTTTCAGGGCAAACCGTTGGATGGAATGAAGCCGCAAGCGATCGTTGCCGCCGGCATCGCACGGACGTTTCAGAACCTGCGCCTGTTCGTCGATCTGACCGCGCTCGATAATGTTGTTGTCGCCTTGCCGGCGCAATCTGGTGAGGAACCGTTTTCCGCAATATTCCGGCCGTGGCATGTCGCACGGGCACAGACACGGCTCCGCGACGAAGCCATGCAGATCCTGGACCATGTCGGCCTCGCCGCCCGCGCCGGGGATTTCGTCCGCAACCTGTCCTACGGTGAGCAAAAGCTGCTGACGGTAGCACGTGGCCTGGCAACCGGGGCAGAATTGCTGTTGCTCGATGAACCTGCCTCCGGTCTGTCGGCGAGTGCGCTGGATCAGATCATGGCATTGCTGCGACGCTTGCAATCCGAGGGCAAGACGCTGCTGGTGGTCGAACACAACACCCGTGTGGTGCAGCAGATCGCCGATGAGGTGCTGTTCTTGCATCAAGGCCATTTAATGGCCCGCGGCACCCCAGGCGAAATCATCGGCGATCCCGCACTGGCGGAAATCTATTTCGGCGGGGTGATTTGATGGTGCTGCGGCTGACCGGGATTACCGCAGGCTACGGCACGAAAACCGTGATATCCGACGTGTCGCTGGCGCTGGAGCCGGGTCAGATTCTGGCGTTCCTGGGTCACAACGGGGCCGGCAAGACCACGACGTTACGAACGGTGATGGGACTGCTGCAACCCCGCGCAGGCACTGTCGAATTCGACGGCCAGCCGATCAACCGACTGGGCGTCGCCGATCGCGTGGCTCTGGGCCTTCGCCTGCTGCCGGAAGGCCGCGGCATCTTTCCCGATCTGAGTGTGGCGGAAAACGTCGACGTGGTTGCGGCGCGCAATGTCGCCTCCGGCGCGATTTTCGACATTCCCGATATTTATCGCTTGTTTCCCATTCTGGACGAGCGCCGAACCACCCGCGCCGGCAGTCTGAGCGGTGGACAACAACAAATGCTGGCCCTGTCATTGGCCATTCTGGGAACACCGCGCTGCCTGTTGCTGGACGAGCCGTCGATCGGCCTGGCGCCAAACCTGGTAGAGCGGATGTTCCAGCAGGTCCGCGACGTGTGTAAATCGCATGCGATGACCGCGGTCCTGGTCGAGCAAAACGTTGCAGCAGCGCTGCATATCGCCGATCGCGTGATCATCATGAACAATGGCCAGATCGTCTTCGACGGCAGTCCGGACGAGGCTCGCGCCTCAAACTTCTGGCACTATTTCTAACTCACCGGTCATCCACCGGCAGATTCGCCTGAACCGATGGCCGCGCGTCGAATGTCGTGTGCCACGCGGCGAGTTTTGAATGTCGGTCGCGCCACGCCAGATCGGCGAAGCGGAAATCCAAATACGCCAGTGCCACTCCGATTGCCAGGTGACCGGTGGTAAATCCGCTCGTGCCAAGCGCCTCCGCTTCGTGTTCCAGCGCGTCAACGCTGGCGCGAAGTTTCGCCCGCCATAATTCCTTGTGTGGCTCGCTTTGGCGTTCGGGAGGCCGGAATCCCTCGCCCAGTAACGGCAGTGCGCAATCCAACATGCCTTGGCCCAAGGCATGGCGGCGTAGTGCGGTCAGCCGGTCCGGCCACGCAGATGGACAAAGTTTGGGACCGGTATGCAACGTGTCGAGATACTCGATGATAACCGGCGAATCGTAAATCACCGTGCCATCTTCCAGTTCCAGTGTGGGAATTTTACCCAATGGATTGATCCGCATCAGCTCGGCATGCGGCGTGGTGCCGCCCACGATCGTGCGAACGATCCGCATGCGATCCGTCAGCCCCATTTCGTGCGCGGCAATCATCACCTTTCTGACGTAAGGCGAACGAGGCGACCAATGCAAAGTCATCATGGGCGGGACCTTTACGAAATCGGCGGCGCAGACCAGGCTTCCGCCAGGGATGCAAGGGAGCGTTCACCATGAACTGGATCGAAGTCAACGGCACCAGTCTGCGCTACGAACTCAGCGGGAGTGGCCCCAAAACGCTGGTGCTGATCCACGAGATGGGCGGCACCCTCGACAGTTGGACCCAAGGACTGGGCGCACTGAACAACGACCGCCGCGTTCTGCGTTACGACACGCGCGGCGCCGGGCTGTCAGAGAAAATCGGCGGCGTCGTCACCTGGAACAACATGGCGGACGACCTGAAAGCGCTGCTGGATGCTCTGGGCATCACCGGCAAGGTCGCGGTCGCCGGCATTGCCGTCGGTGCTGCGATCGGCGTGCACTTCGCGGTGCGCAACCCGGACCGCGCCGCCGCGCTGGTATTGCATGGGCCGGCGCCCGGGGTCTCGGCTGAACGCCGGCAACAGACGCTGGAACGCGCGGCGGCGGTCGAGGCCGGCGGCATGCGAGGCGTGGTGGAGACCAGTCTGGCGAACTCCTACCCGCCCGTTGTCCGCCACAACGCCGACGTGTTCCGAGAATTCCGGGCGCGTTGGCTGGCCAACGATCCACAGAGTTTTGCTGCCATCAACCGCATGCTCGCGGCCGAGGATATTTCGCCTGAACTGACGAAAATTGCCTGTCCTACACTGGTGACAGCCGGTCGGCATGATGGACTGCGGCCGCCCTCGATCATCGAGCCGATGTCGAAGCAAATCCCCGGCGCGGAGTTTTTGGAGTTGAACACAGGACATTTCGCCTCGATCCAAACACCGGGGACCATGGCGCAGGCGATCCATTACTTCCTGCACGCTCTGGGGCTCTGACGCCCGGCCTGTGAGAGGTCGATCGGGGGGAGGATGACACGGCTCCCGTCCTGACGCATGCTGTCCGGGTTCCGATTTTTGAGGAGGAAACGCAATGGGAATGCTGGATGGCAAGGTTGCCGTCGTCACCGGTGCCGGCGGAGGGATCGGCCGGGCGACTGCAATCGCGCTCGCCGCCAACGGCGCACAGGTCGTCGTCAACGACGTCGGTGCGAGCGTCACCGGTGAGGGCCACGACGATGGTCCGGCGCACCGTGTCGTCGCCGAAATCACCCAGGCCAACGGGGCCGGCCGCGCAGTAGCCAACGGTGGCAGCGTGGCAAGCTGGGATGACGCCCAGGCAATGGTGAAGCAGGCGGTCGACACGTTTGGCCGGATCGATATGGTAGTGAACAACGCCGGCATTCTGCGCGACCGCATGTTCCACTATATGTCGCCCGAAGAGTTCGATGCGGTGATGAAGGTGCATCTGTATGGCGCCTTCTACGTCAGCCGCGCCGCTGTGACGCATTTCCGTAAGCAGGAGAGTGGGTGTTTCGTACACATCACCTCCACCTCCGGGCTGATCGGCAGTGTGGGTCAGGTGAATTACGGCGCTGCCAAGCTCGGTATCGCTGGCCTGTCGCGCAATATTGCGATGGATATGCAACGGTATCACATCCGCTCGAACTGCATTGGGCCGCATGCGTTCAGCCGGATGATCGAAACGGTGCCGGGTCAGACCGAGGAACAGTTGAAAGCCCGTGCCGAACGCACGCGTCCGGATCATATCGCCCAGTTGATTGCGTTCTTGGGTACCGACGCGGCGGTGAACGTTTCGGGACAGATCTTTGGTGTCCGCGGCAACGAGGTTTATCTTTACAGCCAGCCTCGCCCGATCCGCATCATGGCGCGGCCGGATGGTTGGACGCCGGAGAAGCTGGCCGCACAATGGCTGCCGGCAGTGGAAAAGGCATTTACGCCGCTGGAACGGACCCGCGACGTTTATCCCTGGGACCCGATCTGAGCCTGATAACGGCGGAGGGCTTCGGCTCTCCGCCTTTTTGGAAGCCGCTAAATGACCCCAGGCCTTGGGACATCGACATTGCGTGGCGCCGACATCGTCATCAAGACGTTGGAGCGGGCCGGTTACACAACAATCTTTACGCTCTCCGGCAACCACATCATGTCGTTGTTCGATGCCGCGATCGACAGCAAGCTGGAGCTGGCGCATGTCCGGCATGAAGCGGCTTCGGTGCATATGGCGGATGCGTATGGCAGGTTGACCGGCAAGCCGGGCATCGCCTGGGTTACCGGCGGTCCAGGTCATGCCAATGCGGTTGGGGCGCTGTTCACGGCGCAAGGCCAGGAATCGCCGATGGTGCTGCTGTCCGGGCACACCGAGACGGACCAGTTGGGCCGCGGCGGCTTTCAGGAACTGAAGCATGTCGAGATGGCGGCGCCGGTGACCAAAGCGTCCTGGATGGCCACCGATACGGCGACTGTTGGCATGGACGTTGCGAAGGCGATCCGCATTGCTGCGTCCGGACGTCCGGGCCCAGTGCATTTAAGTTTGCCGTCGGACGTGTTGGATGCGTCGGTACCGACGAGCGCTGTTGTTTGGCCTGGTGACGGCGATTTCCAGGATCTGCCGATCGTGTTGCACGACGCGGCGGCGCAGGCGATTTTGGCCATCATTGGTTCCGCAAAACGACCGCTGCTGGCAGCGGGCCCGCAGCTTGCCAATCGGTCCGGGCGCGCTTTGCTGGCGCAGATCGAAGCGCAATTGGCGATCCCAACCTGCATCATGGAAAGCCCTCGTGGCTTCAACGATGCGACCCTTGGCGCATTCGCCGAGGTCGCCCGCCGTACCGATCTGATCATTCTGTTGGGCAAGGCGTTCGACTTCACGTTGCGGTTTGGCGGCCCGCCGATCGATCCGGCGTGCCGTTTCATTTCGATCGATCCAGAAGGAGTTCTGGTTGAACGCGCGGCCAAGGAACTCGGGTCGCGACTGGTGTTCGGCTGTGTCGCCGATACGCGGCCAGCGGCGGAAACTTTGCTGCGGGTTGGTGACCGCCGGGCCGACCGGATCTGGGTTGCCGAAGCGCGGGCACTGATGAACGATCGTCCCGCCTCCTGGGCCGATCTGAAATCGAAAACGGACGGCAAGCTGCATCCGGCAGAATTGTTTCGGGCATTGAAGCCCTATGTTGAGAAGGATCCGGACACCATCCTGATCTGCGACGGCGGCGAATTCGCGCAATGGGGCCAGGCAATTTTGCGCAACGACCGGAGGATGATCAACGGCGTAGCCGGCGCCATCGGCTCATCGTTGCCGATCGCGGGCGCCTCCCGCATTGTCGAACGCAAGGCACCCGTGTTCGCGGTCCTTGGCGATGGCACCTTCGGCTTTCACATGGCGGAGTTCGAAACCGCGGTGCGGCTGAACCTGCCGTATGTTGCCGTCGTCGGCACCGATTGCCGCTGGAATGCTGAGTATAATCTACAGGTCAGAGATTACGGCCTGAACCGTACCTATGGCTGCGAACTCGATCCCACCCGTTACGACCTTGTGGTCGCGGCGGTTGGCGGTCACGGCGAGTTGGTGACGCGGATCGAAGACCTGCCCGGAGCCGTCGAGCGTGCGTTGGCAAGCGGCAAACCAGCCTGCATCAACGTGATGATCGAAAGTATCCCCTCGCCGGTGGTACGGATCAGCGCCCCTTGAACTTCGGCTGGCGTTTTTCCTTGAAAGCAGCAACGCCTTCGCGGTGGTCCTCGGTCTGACCCAGCTGCGGTTGCACCAGACTTTCCAGGTCGAGGAAGTCCTCATACGTGCTGTTGGCCATGGCGAACATCTTCTTTGCCATGCCGAAGGCGAAGGTCGGGCCGGCAGCAAGATCGGCTGCCAGTTCCTCGGCTTTCGCCATCAGCTCGCCGTCCGGCACGACGGAGTTCACAAGGCCAAGCGACAATGCCTCCGCCGCATCGACAAAGCGGCCGGTGAACACCAGTTCCTTGGCGCGCGCCATGCCAATTCGTTTCGTCAGAAACCAGATCGCCCCGCCGTCCGGCGCCAGCCCAATCCGGCGGAAAATTTGCGAAAACCGCGCGGTCTCCGAGGCAACGATCAGGTCACAGGCCATGGCAATGCTCCAACCGATCCCAACGGTCGGGCCGCGCACCGCTGCAATGACCGGTTTCTCGATCGCGGTCAGCACGCGCATATACGAATGGCTGCCCTGCTGGAGTTTTTCCCGTTCGCCGCGCAGGTCCTTGCGTTCCATGCCGCCTACGTCGGCGCCGGTGCAGAATGCGCGGCCCTCGCCGGTGACGATGATGGCGCGGACCGCATCGTTGAACCGCAGCTCGGAGAAATGTTCGCGCAGTTGTTGGCGCATTTCCCAGGTCAGGGCGTTCAGCCGCTCCGGCCGGTTCAGCACCACTTTCGCCACCGCGCCTTCGATGATCAGATCAACTGGCATATCTGCCCTCCCCCGTGGATCGTGTCATCCAAGCGTGTTGACGGCGCGGGGGCAAGGTTGCACGCTCCGCCGCGCAAAAGCCCGGAGGACCCGCCATGAATACCCCATTGGGGCAACGCCCATTTGAAGGCATTCGGATCATCGACATCACCCATGTGCTGGCGGGGCCGTTTGCCGCTTATCAGCTCGGGCTGATGGGCGCGGATGTGATCAAGGTGGAACATCCGGACGATCCCGATCAAAGCCGGGATTCCGGCAGCGACAATGATCTCAATCACGCCAACATGGGTACCGGGTTTCTGACCCAGGGTTCGAACAAGCGTGCGATCACGTTGAACTTGAAGACGGAACAAGGCCGCGAAATCCTGAAAAAGCTGGTCGCCACTGCCGATGTTCTGGTCGAAAACTACCGTCCCGGTGCTTTCGAAGCGCTCGGACTGGGCTATGAAGACCTGCGCAAAATCAATCCTCGGCTGATCTACGCATCGTTTTCCGCGTTCGGTCAGGGCGGACCGCGACGCGAGCAGACCGCTTATGATCACGTCATCCAGTCGACCTCCGGCATCATGGCGATGACCGGCACCCCGAATGCCAATCCGATCAAGATCGGAGCGCCGGCGATCGATTACGCAACCGGGACGATGGGCGCTTATGCTTTATCGGCGGCGCTGTTCCAGCGGGAAAAGACCGGTCAGGGCCAACGCGTCGACATGGCGATGCTGGATGTCGCGATGATCCTGATGGCGAGCCATCTGACCGGCTATATGCGCAACGGCAAGCATCCAAAACCGTCGGGCAATGCGACCGGCCACGCCACCAGTCAGGCCTACGAAACGAAAGACGGCCTGGTCATGGTCGGCGCCTCAAATCTGCGCCAGCAGCGCCGGTTGTGGACGGTGCTGGAACGTCCCGACATGATCAAACGCACCAACGACGAGCGCGACGCCGACCATGCGCGCGAGGTCCAGGTGCTGACCGACATCATGCTGACCCGCACGGCGGATGAATGGGAGGTGTGGTTGCAGGAACGCCACGTTCCCGCTTGCCGCGTGCGCACCATGGGTGAGGCGCTCGCCGATCCGCAGATCGCCAGCCGCGGTGTGTTGCATAAGCACGAGAACGCGCCCGGTGTGCCTGGATCTTTTACGGTTCCTGTGGCCGCTTTCAAATTTGCGCACGGTGGTCCGAAGGTCGATCGCCCACCGCCGATGTTCGGACAACACAATGAGGAAGTGCTGAGCGAACTCGGCTATACCGCATCCGATATCGCCGGCTTCAAATCCGGCAAAGTCATCTGAAAGGACCCAACCATGAGCGACCTGCCGCAACACGTTGAAATCCACGAGGAAGGCCCGCGCGAGGGTTTTCAGATCGAACCCGGCCCGATCAGCACGGCGGACAAGATCCGCCTGATCGATGCGCTGTCGGAAACCGGCCTGCATCACATCCAGGCCTGTTCGTTCGTGAACCCTCGGCTGGTTCCGGGTTGGGCGGATGCCGAGGCCGTTGCGGCAGGCTTCACCGCCAAACCTGGCGTGCACTACACCGGACTTTACTTCAATGGTAACGGGTTGGATCGCGCACTGGCGTTCAAGGATAAACTGACGATCAGCGGCTCAATTTCGCTGACGGCGTCAGAGGGGTTCACCAAGAAGAACCTCAACCGGACGCCTGAGGAAAATCTGACGCAGATGAAGCGTCACGCTGAAGCGCATTTATCGCGCGGCATTCCAGTCAGCAGAGTCGGCGTGATGGCTGCCTTTGGTTGCAATTATCAAGGGGACATTCCGCCTGCGCAGGTGGTGAAGACGCTCGATGACGGCATGAAGATCGCCGAGGAAACCGGCGCGCAGATCGAACTTTTTTCACTCGCCGACACCATGGGTTGGGCCACACCGGCGCGAATCGAGCGCGTCATCAACGCGGTGCGCGAACGTTGGCCCGACATGAAAATCTCGCTGCATTTGCACGACACACGCGGCCTTGCTGTGGCCAACGCGCATGCCGGATTGAAACTGGGCGTCACCAGGTTTGACTCCACCGTCGGCGGTCTGGGCGGTTGTCCATTTGCCGGCCAACCCAAAGCCGCAGGCAATATCTGCACCGAAGAACTGGTGCTGTTGTGCGAGGAAATGGGCATCGACACCGGTGTCGATCTCGACAAGTTGATCGAGGTTGGCCGCATGGCCGAAGAAATCGTCGGCCATCAATTGCCCGGTGAATTGATCCACGCCGGGAGCCTGGACGCGTTCCGGCGGATGGCGGCCTGATGTCGGCTCGGCCTCTGACGGGATTGAAGGTTCTCGAGTTCACCCACACCGTCATGGGGCCGACCGCCGGGCTCTTGTTTGCCGAATTAGGCGCCGATGTCGTTAAAGTCGAACCTGCCCCGAATGGCGATCACACGCGCCGTCTGGGCGGCTTCGGCGCGGGCTTCTTCGCTGCGTTCAACCGGAACAAACGCAGCCTGGCGATCGATCTGAAGCAACCGGAGGGCCAGGCGGCGATGTACCGCCTGGTGGCCAACGCCGACCTCGTGCTGGAGAATTACGGCCCAGGAACGATGGAACGGCTGAAGTGCGGCTATGAACATTTCGCGCCGTTTAATGACAGGTTGATTTATCTGGCGCTGAAGGGGTATCTGGCCGGCCCGTATGAACATCGGCCCGCTTTGGACGAAGTCGTGCAATTCCAGACCGGCCTCGCCTGGATGACCGGGCCGCCGGGCCGCCCGTTGCGCGCCGGAGCATCGGTGATCGACATCATGGGCGCCGCATTCGGTGTCATCGCCGCGCAGGCCGCGTTGCGCGAACGAGATGTCACCGGCAAAGGTCAACGCGTCAGCAGCGCTTTGTTCGAAAGTGCCGCATTCCTGATGAGTACGCATATGGCCGGCATGGCTGCCACCGGCCTCGAAGCCCGCCCGATGCCGGCTCGCCGAGGCGCCTGGGCCATTTACGAAGTGTTCAACACTGCCGGTGACGGGCAGTTGTTCATTGGCGTCACCAGCGACCAGCAATGGTCCCGCTTCGTCGAGGAATTTGGTTTGCAGGAACTCGCTGCCGATCCGCGGCTGGCCACCAATGTCACACGTCTGGCGGAACGTTCCTGGTTGATCCCTACCCTACAGGAAGTACTGATCAAATACCCTCAATCCGAAATTGAAGCCCGCTGCGAGCGAGCCAACGTCTCCTGGGCTCCGGTCGGCCAGCCTAAGGATATGTTCGACGATCCACATCTGCTCGCGACGGGTGGATTGCTGGACGTCTACGTCTCGCGCTTTGGTGGCGGGGACGGTAAGATCGTAGGCTTACCCGCCTTACCGGTCGAATTCGGCGATCATCAACGGCCTGGTATCACCCGGCAGCCGCCGAAGGTCGGCGAACACAACGCCGAAGTGTTGGCCGAAGCCGGCTTTACACCGCAGGAAATCATGAGTCTGGCAGAAACCGGTATCACGGTAACCGCCTGAACAAAGGAGACCGAACGATGCAACTCGGCCGGCTTGGCGCATGGTATTCCACCGACAAACTCGGCGGTCCGGCGCAAATCAGACAATTCGTGCAGACTGTGGAGAAGCTTGGCTACGATACGCTGTGGTATCCTGAGTCCCGCGGCTATGAGTCGTTTGCGGTGGCAGGGTTCATGCTGTCCTGCACGTCGAAGCTGAAAATCGGCAGCTCGATTGCCAGCATCTATGCACGAGACGCGTTTACGTCCCGGCGCGGGATGATCACGCTGAACGATCTGTACGGAAATCGGTTCATTCTCGGCCTGGGGGTCAGCCATCCGCCGATGGTGGAGGGACTTCGAGGCCACACTTATGAAAAACCGATCCCGGCGATGCGGCGTTATTTGAACGGGATCTGCAAAGGTGAACCGGATGCCGACAATTTCCCGCTCGCCGTAGCCGCTTTGGGCCCGCTGATGCTGAAATTATCGGGCGAAATGACCCGCGGGGCACTGCCCTACAACACCAACCCCCGACACACGGCGGAGGCGGCGAAGACACTAGGCCCAGGAAAATGGTGTGCGATAGAACAGAAGGTGACGCTGGAGACGGATCCGTCGAAAGCGCGTGCTTTAGGACGCAAGGAACTGTCGAGGTATATGACGCTGGATAACTACCGCAACAACTTCCTGCGCATTGGTTTTACCGAGGTGGATCTGAAAGACGGTGGCTCCGACGCGTTCATCGACCAGATGGTGCTGTGGGGTGGCGCCGCCAAAGTAAAACAGGGCCTGCGTGCGCATTTTGCCGCCGGCGCGACGCACGTTGCGATTCAGCCGGTGCATGATGACGGCGACATCGCTGCGCGCGATCACATTCTGACGATGCTGGCTGACACATGATCGACTCCACAAAGGACACTGTCCTGATCACTGGTGCCGCTGGTGCCATCGGCACCGCGGTGCGTCACGGCCTGCGTACCGGTTGGTCGCATCTGCGGCTGACCGATGTGCGCCCAATCAGCAATCCTGCGAACAACGAGGAAGTCTTCGTTGCTGACGTTGCCGACCGGGAAGCGCTCGACCGCATGATGCAAGGCGTCCGTGCCGTGGTGTACCTGACCGGCGCCGGACCGGATTACTCACTGGAGGATTTGTTCCGGATCAACGTCCGCGGCGTATTCGATGTCTTCGAGAGCGCCCGCCTCGTCGGTGTGGAACGGATCGTTTATGCCAGCAGCAACCACGCATTCGGCTGTTACCCGATCACGGAGCGGGTGACGCCGGATATGCCGCCTCGCCCGGACAGTCTGTATGGCGCATTCAAGGTGTACGGCGAGACGATCCTCCGAAATTATTTCGATCGCCATGGGATACGGTCGGTATCGATGCGGATCGGCACTTATCGCACGCTGCCGATCGATCAGCGCTCGCTGGCGACCTGGCTCAGTCCGGGAGACGTGGCACGCCTGGTTGACGCATCGCTGCGACACAATGATCCTGGCTGCCTGATCGTGAATGGCTACTCCGCCAATACACGCATCAAGGTTGCCGATACCAACTGGGACTTCCTCGGCTACCAGCCACAGGACAACGCCGAGGACCACATCGAGATGCTGCGTGCCAAAGGCATCGACGTGGACGGTCCGTGGGAATGGCAGGAACACGGCGGCTCGCACGCCAACGTGCCGGAGCGGCGACCGCGTTAATCCGCCGCCTCGGCGTACGCTTCCAACGGCGCACAGGTGCACACCAAATTGCGATCGCCGTAAACGTTGTCGACCCGTTTCACCGGCGGCCAGTATTTCGCCGCGGCAACAAACGGCAACGGAAACGCTGCCTGCTCGCGCGAGTAGCCGTGGGTCCAGACCGTCGCAGACACCTCACGCGCGGTGTGAGGGGCATGTTTCAAGGGGTTGTCGGTCTTGTCCATCCGTCCGGACGCGATGGCATCGATCTCGCCACGGATCGCGATCATCGCATCACAAAACCGGTCCAGCTCGGCCTTCGATTCGCATTCGGTCGGCTCGATCATCAGCGTGCCGGCAACCGGCCAGGACATGGTCGGCGCGTGATAGCCGAAATCCTGCAGCCGCTTGGCAATATCTTCGACCATGACGCCGGAATCGGCCTGAAAGCCGCGGCAATCGATAATGCACTCGTGCGCCACCATGCCATTGCCGCCGCGATACAACACCGGAAACGAGTCATTCAGCCGGGCCGCGATATAATTGGCATTCAGGATCGCCACCTCGGTGGCGCGTTTCAGACCGTCCGCACCCATCATCCGGATATAGGCGTAAGAAATCGGTAAGATCAGCGCGCTGCCAAACGGCGCGGCCGAAACTGCTCCGGCATCCACAACCAAAGGATCGCCCGGCAGAAACGGCGCCAAATGCGCGGCAACGCCAATCGGTCCGACACCCGGCCCGCCGCCGCCATGCGGAATACAGAACGTCTTGTGCAAATTCAGATGGCACACATCCGCTCCGACCAGCGCCGGTGACGTCAATCCCACCTGGGCGTTCATATTGGCGCCGTCCATGTAAACCTGACCGCCGGCATCATGCACGGCGGCGCAGATATCCCGGATCGCCGCTTCGAAAACCCCATGCGTTGAGGGGTAAGTGACCATCAGTGCGGCGAGGCGGTCACGATTTTGTTTCAGCTTCGCATGCAGATCGCCAAGGTCGACGTTGCCCTCCCGATCGCACTCAACAACCACCACACGCAATCCGGCCATCGCCGCGCTGGCCGGATTGGTTCCGTGCGCCGACGACGGGATCAGGCAAATGTCGCGAAACGTTTCGTCACGCGATGCGTGCCAGCGGCGGATCGCCAGCAACCCGGCATATTCGCCCTGCGATCCGGCATTGGGCTGCAACGAAACCGCGGCGTATCCGGTCAACTCCTTCAGCCAATCCCCCAGCCGCTGGATCAGCACGCGGAAACCCTGGGACTGATCCTCGGGCACAAACGGATGAATATCGGTGAACCCGGGCAACGTGATCGGGATCATTTCGGCAGTCGCATTCAACTTCATCGTGCACGACCCCAGCGGGATCATCGAACGATTCAGTGCGATATCCTTGTCCTCCAGACGCCTCAGATAGCGCAGCATCTCATGCTCGGAGTGATATCGGTTGAATACCGCCTGGGGCAGGAACGCACCGGTGCGGAGCAGCGCACTCGCACAGCCCGGCACCGCACCCGCCAACGGCGAACCCAGAACCGAGGCCAGCGCAACCAGATCGGCGCGCGTCACGGTTTCATCGACAGCGATCGCAACCGCGCCATCATCCACCAGACGGAAATTGAACCCGGCGTCGCGCGCGGCACCCATCAGCGCCAAGGGATCAGCACATTCCACCACGATTGTGTCGAAAAACGACCGATAGCGCAGGCGATGCCCGCCGCGGATCGCGCAGTCCGCCAGCATGCGCGCCTGCAAGCCGACTCTCTGGGCTATTCGCCGCAGTCCCTCCGGGCCATGCCATACGGCGTACATCCCGGCGATCACCGCCAACAGCACCTGCGCGGTGCAAATATTGGATGTGGCTTTTTCACGCCTTATGTGTTGCTCGCGGGTCTGCAACGCCAGCCGCATTGCCGGCTCCCCCGCCGCATCGATCGATACCCCCACGAGACGGCCTGGCATATGGCGTTTGAACGCATCCCGGGTGGCAAAGAATGCCGCGTGCGGGCCGCCGAAGCCCATCGGCACGCCAAACCGCTGCGACG
>JBEKQQ010000095.1:0-23257 GCA_049519555.1 Acetobacteraceae bacterium | reverse complement strand
AGATACTCCAGGCGTGACAGCGACCGAGATCAAGATCGGCCACACCATTGCCTATAGCGGCCCGGCCTCGGGCTACGGCGTGATCGGCAAATTCGAGACTGCGTTCTTCAACATGGTAAATGATCAGGGCGGCGTCGCCGGCCGGAAGATCAATTTCATCTCACTGGATGACGGCTACAGTCCGCCGAAGACCGTGGAGCAGGTGCGCCGCCTCGTCGAACAGGATCAGGTCGCGTTTTTGTTCAATAATCTGGGCACGCCCACCAATTCGGCGATCTGGCACTACGTGAACCAGAAGAAGGTGCCACATTTGTTCATTTCAACCGGCGCCGACAAATGGGGCGATTACGAGCATTACCCCTGGACCATGGGTTTCCAGCCGAGCTACCGGACCGAGGCGCAGATCTATACGAAATACATTCTGCAACAGAAGCCCGACGCAAAGATTGCGATCCTCTACCAGAACGACGACTTCGGAAAGGACTACCCGGCCGGCGTCAAGGACGTACTGGGTGACAAATTCGACAAAGTAGCTGTGACCGCGTCGTATGAGACGACGGACGCAACGATCGACAGTCAGATCACTTCGTTGCAGGCCTCTGGAGCGGATGTGCTGTTGGTTGGGGCCATCCCGAAATTCGCCGCTCAGTCGATCAAGAAGGTGCACGATCTTGGTTGGAAGCCGATGTTCTTCATGACCAACGTGTCGATATCGGTCGGCACCGTGATGAACCCCGCCGGACCGGAAAACTCGATCGGTATGATCAGCACCAATTATCTGAAGGATCCCACCGATCCGCGTTGGGCCAACGATGCGGGCATGAATGAATGGCGGGATTTCATGGCCAAACATATGCCGGGCGCGGACATGACCGACCTGAGTTATGTCTTCGCGTATGCCGTCAGTCTGACGATGCTGAAGGTGCTGCGACAATGCGGCGACGATTTCTCGCGCGAGAACATCATGAAGCAGGCGGCCAACATTAAGGATTACGCGAACCCGATGTTGCTGCCCGGGATCAAGATCAACACCAGCCCGACCAATTTCCACCCGATCAAGGCGATGCAATTGATGAAGTGGGATGGCAAGACCTGGGTTCCCTTTGGTGACATCATCGCCGGCGCGTAACCTGGATCCGAGCCCGTTCCGGCGGGCGGGCCGGTCATGCCAAAGGGGACAATCCTAAAGGGGACAATGCCGAAGGTGGTCATGCACGTCTCGCTGATGGTCCCGGCGCCATTCGACACAATATCCGGCGGTTATGGCTACGACCGCCGGATCGTTGCCGAATTGCGCAAGGCAGGCCACCAGGTCGACGTCGTGGAACTGCCGGGGACGTTTCCATTGGTCGATGATTTCGCCTGCGATACTGCGTGTGCCGCCTGGGATCGATTACCGCCCGAAACCAAACCGCTCATCGACGGACTTGCCCTGCCGGCCTTCCGCGGCCTGGAGGACGCGATTGCCGCACGTGGCCCGGTTGGCCTGATCCACCACCCGGTCTCATTGGAAACCGGTCTGAGCGACGCTGAGCAGGCTGCTCTGGGCGATGTCGAACGTCGCCTGTTCCCAGGTCTGAAACGGCTGATCGTCACCAGCAGCACGACCGCCGAAACCCTCGAGGCCCAGTTTCAAATCCCGTCCCACCGTATCCGCGTTGCGGT
The DNA here is from genome assembly GCA_049519555.1 of Acetobacteraceae bacterium. Taxonomy (GTDB): domain Bacteria; phylum Pseudomonadota; class Alphaproteobacteria; order Acetobacterales; family Acetobacteraceae; genus Rhodopila. The sequence continues at coordinate 21,592 of JBEKQQ010000095.1, read as the reverse complement.
ACCTGGAACCGACGCGGCGCCGCGGTGTCCGGGCTCGAATGGTCCGGTCTGTGAGATCCTGTCGATCGGCACCCTGATCCCGCGCAAAGGCCATGACGTACTGTTGCAGGCACTGGCGCGGCTGTTCGATCTCAATTGGCATCTGACGATCGCCGGTGCACTGGATCGGGATCCACCGCACGCGCGCGGGTTGATGGCACTGGCCGAGGAACTCAAAATTGCGCATCGCGTGCGGTTCGCCGGCGAACTGGTTGGCGAAGCTCTCGAAGCTGCCTGGCAATCTGCCGATCTGTTCGCGTTGGCCACGCATTACGAAGGCTATGGAATGGCGATTGCCGAAGCGTTGAAGCGTGGTCTGCCGGTGGTTGTCACCGCGGGCGGCGCGGCTGGCGCCTTGATCACGCCGGATGCCGGCTGCGTTTGTCCGGTTGGCGATCGCGATCAGGTGTCGAAATCGTTACGGCGCCTGATCTTCGGGCGTGATTTGCGGCGTGCCATGGCCGAGCAGGCCTGGCAGGTTGGTCAAACCCTGCCATCATGGGAAACCCAGGCGGCATTGTTTGCGTCGGCTCTGGTTTGATCGCTCGTCGAGAGTTGATCCACGAAGGAGGCTCCGTCCATGCTGCTAGGCGCCATCGCCGACGATTTCACCGGAGCGACCGATCTTTGCTCCATGCTGGTGCGAGGTGGCATGCGCACGGTGCAGGTGATCGGCACGCCTGCTCTGGAGGACCCCACTCTGAGCGACAAGATGCCGGATGCCGATGCTGTCGTGGTGGCGATCAAATCACGTACCGCGCCGGTGGAATGGGCCGTGAAACAAAGTCTCACAGCACTGGAGTGGTTGCGGCGGGCAGGGGCGCGGCAGTTCTTCTTTAAGTATTGTTCAACCTTTGACAGCACCGACCGGGGCAACATCGGCCCGGTGGCCGATGCGTTGATCCAGGCGCTTGGCTGCGGCTTCTCTCTGCACTGCCCGGCATTTCCAACCAATGGGCGGACAGTTTATCTCGGGCATTTGTTTGTTGGGGGCGCGCTGTTGAATGAAAGCGGCATGGAACGCCATCCGCTGACCCCAATGACCGACGCCAATCTGGTGCGCGTGTTGTCGCGTCAAACCGACGGCATGGTCGGCCTGGTTGGATTTCCGGTCGTCGAACGCGGCAGTAACGCCATTCGCGACCTGCTGACACGATTGAAGGAAGACGGCCGCCGTCACGCCATCGTCGACGCGGTGACCGATGCGCATCTGGTGGCGATCGGTGAAGCTGCTGCGCATCACGCGTTGCTGGGTGGAGGCTCTGGTGTTGCGATGGGGCTACCAGGCAATTTCCGCCGGGCGGGTCTGTTGCCCTCAGCGGATCTTGCCGCCTCACTGCCGCTGGTCTCAGGAGCGGCCGCAGTACTGTCAGGTTCGTGTTCACGCGCGACCTTGGCACAACTCGGCTTTGTCCGTTCGCATGTGCCGATGTTTGAGCTCGATCCACTGGCGATGCCGAATGCAGTGCAACTCGCTGAACATGCATTGGCCTGGGCTGCGGGCAAGATCGGCGCGACGCCAATCGTGATCGCTGCCTCTGCGCCGCCGGACAGAGTCGCTTTGGTTCAGGCCTCGCTTGGCGGGCCCGATAAGGCCAGTGCGCTGCTGGAGGACGCGATGGCGCGCATTGCCGAAGGTCTGGTGTCGCGTGGCGTCCGTCGTTTGGTGGTAGCTGGTGGCGAAACGGCGGGTGCGGTCGTCACGCGCCTCGGCGTGCAGCAATTGCGGATCGGAGCGGAGATCGATCCGGGCGTGCCGTGGACGCTGGCTTCCGGCAGCGGTTCCGACCTGCTGTTGGCATTGAAGTCGGGCAATTTCGGCGCCACCGATTTCTTCCTGAAAGCGTTCCAGATGTTGGAAGGCGCAACGCAATGAATGAAACACAGGCCCGCGATCAAATGGTCGAACTCGCGGCTTCGCTGTTTGCCCGCGGTTTTTCCGTCGGCAGTGCCGGCAATATCAGTATGCGGCTTGACGACGGGTTTCTGATTACGCCGACCAATTCCAGTTTGGGCCGGCTCGACCCGGCACGGATCGCGAAACTGGATCGGGAGTTCCATCATGTCGGCGGCGATCTTCCGTCGAAGGAAGTGTTCATGCATCGTGCGTTCTATGTGACGCGCGCCGAGGCGGGGGCGATTGTGCATTTGCACTCGACGTTGGCGACGGCGGTGGCGTGCCTCCCGGATGTCAACGTTGACAATCCGATTCCGCCGTTGACGCCGTATTTCGTGATGCGAGTCGGTCGGCGGTTACCGGTGATCCCGTATTTTCGTCCGGGCGACCCGGCGATGGAACCGGCGATCAAGGCAGCGGCACCGAATGCACGCGCAGTATTACTGGCCAATCATGGCCCGGTCGTATCGGGCAAGACATTACTGGATGCGGTTTACGCGGCCGAAGAACTCGAAGAAGCCGCGAAACTGTACCTGACATTGCGCGGCAGTGCACCGCGTGTCCTGACATCTGAACAGGTCGATGAACTGCTGGAGACGTTCGGCCAGGCCTGACCGTCTCCAGCCAATTCAACAACCTTCGGTTACGAAGCTGGCGATTCCGAGGCGTCAGCCTCAGGCATCGGCGCGGCAGGAGCGGCCTTCTTGCGCGCTTTCCGCACTGCCTTCTTTGGTGCTGCTGCCTTCTTCGGACCCCGCTTTACTGCTGCCTTACGTCCAGCCTTCTTGGCGGCTGCTTTCTTTGGCGCGGCTTTCTTCACGGCGGCCTTGCGCCCGGCCTTCTTCGGCGCAGCCTTACGGCCAGCTTTCTTGGCGGCGACTTTGCGTGCGCCCTTCTTCGGTGCTGCCTTCCTCGCACCCTTCTTCACCGCGGCCTTGCGACCGGCTTTCTTCGCGGCGGCTTTCTTTGGTGCAGCCTTCTTCGCCGCGGCCTTGCGTCCGGCCTTTTTCGGAGCGGCCTTACGGCCAGCTTTCTTTGCCGCTTTCTTTCCGCCGGCGCGCATCGCCAGTGGCTGTGCGCGTGGGGTTTCTTCGAGTTCAGTTTCGTCGCTGTTCACGCCTGGGAACTCCCTGTTGCCGGTGTCATGGCCGAATGGCCGTCCTGACCGGTGTCGTTACGCAGTCATAAGATGTTTGATCGCGATGTGCTGCGATCAGGTCGAAGCCCGCACCCTTTGCGAAACGCGAGGCCGTTCTGTTTGACCATCGCTTCGTTATGAGAACCGGACGAGCGTCCATCGACGTCCTTACCATTCTGACGTTGCGACTCGGTGTTATGGAGTCGATTCTACTCTGACGGAATCGCTTCTCAACAATCTGCCATGCCGATGTCAATGCAAAATTATCGAAAGTGCAAAAAAACCGCCGCGGTGTGTCGCCGCGGCGGCGTCGTATCGGTTTGAAACCTGCCTGTCAGACCCGTTTATCGATCGGCACGAACTTCAGATTCTCTGGGCCAACATAGTTCGCGGTCGGCCGGATCAGCTTGTTGTCGATGCGTTGTTCGATCACATGCGCACCCCAGCCGGAAGTCCGCGCAATCACGAAAAGTGGAGTAAACATCGAGGTCGGTACGCCAAGCATGTGGTAGGAGATGGCGCTGAACCAGTCCAGATTGGCGAACATTTTCTTGGCATCTGCCATGGTCGCCTCGATGCGGTCGGCGATATTGAACAGCCGCAGGTCGCCTGCCTGGTCCGACAAACGTCGGGCTACCTTCTTGATCACCTCGTTGCGCGGATCGGCGATGGTATAGACCGCGTGACCGAATCCGATGACGACCTCACGGTTTGCGACTCGCCGGCGGATGTCCGCCTCGGCTTCATCGGGAGACGCGTAGCGGTTCTGGATTTCGAAGGAAACCTCGTTGGCGCCGCCATGTTTGGGTCCCCGCAAGGCGCCGATGCCGGCGGTGAGTGCCGAGTACATGTCGGCTCCGGTGCCGGCAACGACGCGGCAGGTGAACGTCGACGCGTTGAACTCATGCTCGGCGTAGAGGATTAACGAGGTGTGCATGGCGCGGACAAACTCGGCGCTCGGCGGCTTGCCATGCAACAGATGCAGGAAGTGACCGCCGATCGAGTCGTCGTCGGTCTCCACGTCGATCCGCTTGCCGTTATGCGCGTAGTGAAACCAGTACAGCAGCATCGAGCCAAGCGAGGCCATCAACCGATCGATGATATCGCGTGCGCCCGGCACGTTCTGATCGTCCTTCTCCGGCAGCACGCAGCCCATTGCAGACAGTCCGGTGCGCATCACGTCCATTGGATGCGAGGCGGCCGGCAAAGTCTCCAGTGAGGCTTTCACGGCCGCTGGCAGGCCACGCAACGAGATCAGCTTCGCTTTGTAGTTTCGTAGCTCGGCGCGCGTCGGCAGTTTGCCGTGCACGATGAGATAGGCGATCTCCTCGAACTCGCAGACGTCGGCGACGTCGAGAATGTCGTAGCCACGATAGTGCAGGTCGTTGCCCGAGCGGCCGACAGTGCACAGCGCGGTGTTGCCGGCGACGATGCCGGACAGGCCGACACCTTTTTTCGCCCGGTTGGGTAACGCGGTTTCGCTCATGGGTCAGGTCCTTCCTCAGACAAGGGTGGGCTCCAGATGGTGTCTGTGCCTCAGATAATGCCGGATTTGCCGACGGCCAGCGCGCCCGCGGGGAGTGCCACGTTCAACTGATGTAGTTCGCCCGCCGGCAGGCTTGCAACGGACTGTGCTGCCTCCAGGAAGCGTGACGCTTCCCGCGCGCTGACGATGCCGTCCGTCAGCGTCAGGAATTTTCCGATGTAGTCTTTGCGGCCGAACGGTCTGGCACCTAGCGGGTGGGCGTTGGCGACTGCCATTTCGTCGACCAGCTTCGAGCCGTCGCGCATGAAGATTTCGACGCGCCCGCCGAACGACAATTCATTCGGATCGGTCGAGCTATAGCGCCGGGTCCATTCGGGATCCTCGGTAGTCTCGATTTTGTGCCATAGCCTGACGGTATCGGCGCGACTGGCACGTTTCGAAGTGTAACTGTCGACGTGATGCCACTTCCCATCCTGCAGTGCCACGGCGAAGATATACATGATCGAGTGATCCAGCGTTTCGCGGCTGGCCTTCGGATCCATCTTCTGGGGATCGTTCGCTCCGGTGCCGATCACGTAATGGGTGTGATGGCTGGTGTGGATCACGATCTTCTCGATTTGTTCGAAATCGGTAATCGCAGAGCGCATGCGGAACGCGAGGTCGATCAACGCCTGGGACTGATATTCGGCGCTGTGTTCCTTGGTGAAGCTGTCCATGATCGCGCGCTTGCGCTCACCGGGCGCCGGCAGCGGCACATGGTAGTTCGCTTTCGGGCCATCCAGGATCCAGGCGATCACGCTGTCCTCACCTTCATAGATCGGGCTTGGCGCGCGTTCGCCTCGCATTACGCGGTCCACCGCCTCGACCGCCAGCTTGCCGGCATGCGCCGGGGCGTAGGCCTTCCACGAACTGATTTCGCCTTTACGTGACTGTCTTGTGGTGAAGCTGACATGCACCGCCTGTTGCACTGCCTGGTAAATCACCTCCTGCTTCAACCCCAACAGCGTGCCAATACCCGCCGCCTGCGCCGGGCAAAGATGACCGATATGATCGATCTTGTGCTGATGCAGCGAAATCGCACGCACGAGGTTGATATGGATTTCGTACCCCGTGGCGATACCGCGGATCAGCTCGCGGCCGGACTTGCCGGTGGTCTGCGCCACCGCGAGGATCGGCGGAATGTTGTCGCCGGGATGCGAATAGTCAGCGGCGAGAAACGTGTCGTGCATATCAAGCTCACGCACCGCCGTGCCGTTTGCCCATGCCGCCCACTCAGGAGAGACGCGCTTTCCGGCGGGAACACCAAACACCGTGGCGCCGCCTTTGTGCGGCCGCGCCAGCGCCATATCACGCGCCGAAACGACCGGGTGGCGGTTGGCGGCAGCGATCGCGACTGAAGCGTTGTCGATGATTCGATTGACGATCATCTCGGTCACGTCCTTGTCGACCGCGACTTTATCGGCTGCCACGCCGGCGATCTTCCAGGCCAGCTGGTCCTCGCGTTTCAGATCATCCGTCGAGGGATGGACCTTGACGTCATACGTAATCATTCGTTCCTCCGTTTCCCGGCTTTGCTGTGGACAGAGCCACCGTTCCCGCACATGCTGGCCTGCGCCATCTGCTACCGTGCTTCCTAAGGTCGCTCCCCTTCGTGGGCAAGCACGATCCCTGAGTAAGCACGATCAATGCACCGAAGGATGCATATATATAAGTGTCAACACCATTCGATTGCGTGATCACCGGCACTGTCGTCACCAGCGACGCCATCATTCGGGAAGGGTACGTCGCGGTGCGCGGCGAAACCATTGCTGCAATCGGGCAGGGAACGCCACCGCCTGCGGCGCAAACGATCTCCTGCGGTGAGAAGCTGATCTTACCGGGTCTTGTCGACGGGCACATGCATACCTCGTCATCGACCGGTTGGCCCGGCATCGAGACAGCGTCACGTAGCGCGGCAGCGGGCGGGGTAACGACGTGCTGCGACATGCCCTATGACGTGCCGCAACCAGTCACCGATGCCGCGCTGTTGCACGACAAGATCGGATGGGTCGAGCGCACGTCGCATGTCGACATGGCGCTCTATGGCACGATCACCAAGACCGGCGGCGTGCATGCAATTCCCGAACTGGCGGCGGGCGGCATTTCCGCATTCAAACTGTCCACCTATGAATATGACGCTGTGCGGTTTCCGCGCATCGACCATCCGACCATGCTGGCTGCATTCCATGCGATCGCCAAAACCGGACTGCCCTGCGCGATCCACAACGAAGATCAGGAACTCGTCGAGACGCTCACCGCCGAAGCGCGTGCGGCCGGACGCACCGATCCGATCATGCATTGCCGAACGCGTCCACCTTTGGCCGAGTCCATGGCCGATCTGGAAATCTTCGAGATGGCGCTGGAAACCGGCGCACATGTGCATATCGCGCATTCTTCCATCGCCCGCGGTTTCGACCTCGCCCGCGAATTTCGCCAGTTGGGCGCGAAAACCACCGGCGAGGCCTGCATCCATTATCTTTGCATGACCGAGGACGACATCGTTCGCCTGAAAGGCTTCGGTAAGTGCAATCCGCCGTTCCGCACCGCAGCGGAAGTCGAGCTTATGTGGAAATCGCTGCTCGCCGATCAGATCGCATATATATCGACCGACCACGCGCCATGGCCGCGTGAACGTAAGATGTTGGACGACATCTTCGCCTGCGGCGCCGGTCTCACCGGATTGCAGAGTTTCGCGCCGCTCATGTTCACATTGTTGGAGGAGCGTGGCTTGTCTCCCATGCTGATGGCGACGTATTGCGCCGAACGCAGCGCGAAACTGCATGGTATCTGGCCGAAGAAGGGTGCGATCCGGATCGGTTCAGACGCCGATCTTGTCGTGTTGCAGCGTGGCGATTTCATTTTCGACGAAACCACCCTGGTGGACCGGCCGGAGATGAACTGGTCGCCGTATCATGGACGGCGCATGCGGGCGCGGGTTGTTGCGACATGGTTGCGCGGCCGGATGATCTGGGATGGCGCGACGGTGCTGGCAAAGCCCGGGGATGGGCAGTTCGTGCGCCGGCAGGCGAGGTGAAATCGACCGGGACCGTTGAAAAGATCGTGCTCGCGCGCAGTTCCATTTATCACGAAGGTAGCAAAGCACACAAAGGACACGAAGCTTCCATAACCGCGATCATCGGCCGGAGCCGCCGGCCCTTCGTAGCCGTGGTATGCTTTACTTCCTTCGTGAGTTTACGGTCTCGGACGCGAAATGGGATGGCGCCCCGTCCCGCGAGCATCAAACCCCCGCGCGGTTCCTCCGCCTATCGCACGACCGCGATCTGTTCTCGGCGTAATTGCACCGTCAGCTCATCCAGCGACTCGCCCACGCGATCCAGCATCTCGTCGATCTCGGCAGTTGAAATCACCAGCGGCGGACTGAAGCACAGCGAGTCGTTCGCCACACTCCGCAGGATCACGCCGTTCTCCTCGCAGAGCTTCATCAGCCGGATCCCAACGCGCTCTCTCGGGTCGAAATTGCTATGGGTGGCCTGGTCAGCGACGAGTTCCATGGCGGCGATTAAACCGATGCCGCGGATTTCCCCCACCAACGGATGCTCGGCAAAGCGCCGGCGCAGTTCGTTTTGCAGATACGGGCCGACCTGACCGACATGCGTCCCGATATTCATCTCGTCGTAGATCTTCAGCGTTTCGATTGCGACGGCAGCCGGGACCGGATGGCCCGAATAGGTGAAGCCATGACCGAATGTGCCGATTTCGTTGCTCTCCTTGGCCAGCGCGTCGAACACGCGCTGGTTCACCATCACCGCGCTGATCGGCAAGTACGATGCCGACAGCGCCTTGGCGCAGACCAAAATGTCGGGCGCCATGTTCAATGCCTGACATCCCCAGTAAGCGCCGGTACGCCAAAAACCGCAGATCACCTCGTCGGCGACCAGCAGCACATCGTATTTGCGCAGCACCGCCTGGATCTTGGGGAAGTATCCCGCTGGCGGAACGATCACGCCGCCCGCGCCCATCACCGGTTCGGCCCACATCGCGGCGACCGTGTCAGGGCCTTCTTTCAGGATCAGTTGCTCCAACTGATCGGCGAGGCGGGTGGCAAAATCCTCGTCTGATTCACCGGGGTTGGCGCCGTGATAGTGGTGCGGTGTCGCCGTGTGGACGAAACCGGGCAACGGCAGGTCGAAACTGCGATGATTGGCCGGCAGCCCGGTCAAAGATGCCGAGCCGATGGTAATGCCATGATATCCCTTCAGCCGCCCGATGATCTTCTTCTTGTTGGGCCGGCCCAGTGAATTGTTCAGATACCAGACCATTTTGATGGCGGAGTCGTTGGCCTCGGAGCCGGAGTTGGCGAAGAACACCTTGCTCATCGGCACCGGCGCACGCTCGATCAGCATCTCTGCAAGGTCGATCATCGGCTCGTGCGACTTCGCGGCGAAGGCGTGGTAGAACGGCAACTTGCGCATTTGCGTGACAGCGGCCTGCACCAGGCGCTCGTTGTCGAACCCAAGTGCAGCGCACCACAGGCCGGCGACGCCTTCGATATATTGCTTGCCCGAATCGTCCCACACCCGCACCCCTTTGCCGTGGGACACGACAACCGGCCCGACCTCGAGGTGAGTTTTCAGGTCGGTGTAGGGATGCAGCACATTGGCGACGTCACGCGCGGCGGCCGAGTTGGCGCCGAAAGGTGGGGGCGGGGCCATTACGAAGCGCTCCTGGAGTTTGCTGCGCGATCCTACCGCGTTCGGCGGAGCCAGGCCACAACCTGGCCACGCCTTGACCTTTGACAGTGTGCGGTGTCAGGAATTCGCCATAACAGGAGCGCCAGATCATGCCGGTCGATCCGCAAATCCAGGCTCTGCTCGATCTGCGAGCGAAATTGCCGCCGCTGCACACTTTGTCGGTCGCAGATGCCAGGCAGCAGATGGCGGCGCGCGATATTCCCGGACTGCGGATACCGGACGTGGCATCCGTGGTGAACCGCGACATGCAAGGGCCGGCCGGATCGCTGCCGCTGCGGATCTACATGCCGCGCGGCGAGGGGCCGTTTCCTTTGATGGTATTCTTCCACGGCAGTGGGTTCGTCGTGTGCGATCTTGATACGCATGACAGCATATGCCGCAACCTTTGCGCCGGGGCGGACTGCGTGGTTGTTTCGGTAGACTACCGTCTCGCGCCAGAACACAAATTTCCCGCAGCCACCGAGGATTGTCTCGCGGCAACGCAGTGGGTTGCGCAAAATGCATCCGCACTCCGTGGCGATGCGAGCCGCATCATGGTGGCGGGTGACAGTGCTGGCGGCAATCTCGCCGCGGTTACCGCGTTACGCGCGCGTGATGAGGGTGGACCCCGGCTGATCGGTCAAATGCTGATCTATCCGGTGACGATTTATCACCAGCCTGCCACGCCATCGATGGTGGAAAACGCCGAAGGCTTCGGACTGACCCGCGAGGGCATGATCTGGTTCTGGAACCATTACGTCCGCTCGCCTGTCGATGGCGTGCACCCGCACGCCTCGCCGTTGCGTGCCTCGACCCTGGCCGGATTGCCGCAGGCGCTGGTCTTCACCGCCGAGTACGACCCGTTACGCGACGAGGGCGAGTATTACGCCGAGGCGTTGAACAAGGACGGCGTCGCGGTCGAAATGAAGCGCTGGGGCGGCATGAACCATGGCTTCTTCCGCTTTGCCGGCATTGTCGACAAAGCCACCGAGGCCAACGACGAAGCCTGTATCTGGGCTCGCCGCGTGTTCGGCAACTGAGCCGACCCGACACAACCAAGCCGACCCGACTTGCCATCGCGCACCGCCACGGGCCAGGTTGGACGCGAAAGAGGGGAGGTCGGCGATGAATTTGTTCAATCTCAAAGGTAGGGTCGCGGTCGTTACCGGCGGCAATGGCGGTATCGGCCTGGGGATGGCCGAAGGCATCGCCTCGCTTGGCGCCAACATTGTCATTGCCGGCCGGGATGTGGAAAAGGCTACATCGGCTTTGGCGGTGTTGCGGGAGCTGGGCGTCAAAGCCGAGTTCGTGTCCGCCGACATAACCCAGAAGACCGCGTGCCAGGCGTTGATCGCCAAGGCAGAAGATTTATTCGGCCGGGTGGATATCCTGGTGAACAATGCCGGCACCTCAATTCGGAAAATGCCGCAGGATTTCAGCGAGGAGGAATGGCGTCACGTGCTGGATACCAATTTGACGAGCGCGTTCCTGTGCTCCCAGGCGGCGTATCACGCGATGAAGAAGGTTGGCGGCGGCAAGATGATCAATATCGGGTCGATGATGTCGCTGTTCGGCGCGCCTTACGCGACGCCGTACGCCAGTTCCAAGGGCGGCATCGTGCAAATGACCCGAGCGCTCGCCACCGCCTGGGCCAAAGACAACATCCAGGTGAACGCGGTGCTACCAGGCTGGATCGATACCGCCCTGACGAAGCGGGCACGCCAACAAGTGACCGGGCTGCACGAAAGTGTCGAGAAGCGCACGCCGGAAGGCCGTTGGGGCGTGCCACGCGACATGTCGGGTGTGGCGGCGTTCCTGGCCAGCGAGGCTTCGAATTTCGTGACAGGGGCGGCGATCCCGGTCGATGGCGGGTTCTCGATCGCGATGTGAATCAGGGTGTTTTTCCGGGCGCCGGCTGACAGCCCAGAAGAAACAGGCTGACGGCCGCTCTGGCCCAATGCGAGCGGCGCGCCGCATCCCATGGCTCCAGCCCAAACAGCGCTGCCCGCTGCGGCGATGAAATAATCATGGTCAGCAGAAGCTCAGCCGCCGTTTCTGGATCGTCCAGCGTGATCCGCCCTCTGGCGGTTTCGTTACGCAGCAGGTCTGCCAGGCTGGCGTGTGCGCCGTGCGTGATCTGCTCCTCCATCAGGCTCGCGAGGGCCGGGAAGCGCGGTGCCTCGGCGACCATGAGACGATAAAGCCGTAACACGTCCGGATCCATTGCGACGTCCAGCAAGTTCTCGCCGAACCGCACCAGACGCTCGGCGGGCGATCCGGTGGTCGAGGTGTCGTTCAGCTTTTCACGTCTTTGGTCCAGCAGGCGACGCACGACATGGGCGAACAACTCGGCCTTGTCGCCAATCTTGACATAAAGCGTGCGTTTGGTCGCAGCGGCACCGGCAGCGATCTGGTTGAGGCTGGTTGCCTCGAAGCCCTGGGAGAGAAACAGCTCCTGCGCCGCGTCCAGAATCCGCGCGGGCAGAGCGGCCGCCGCGTTACGCGTAGGCCGACCGCCATGGCGGACACGGCGCTCTTCCGCGCGCCGGCGATCAATGATACCAACAGGTGTCAATCTGGCCGTTCCGTCCAAATCGGGCCCACCACGCCCTGGTTGATTGGATGATAGCAGAAAGCCCATCGCCATGCCGCCATCGGGCGCAGAGACTTCCGAGCCTGACGCGGACGGGCATGCGACCCACCGCACATTGGTGACCATCTGCACAATTCTCGCGACGCTGATGCAGTCGCTCGACAGCACGATCGCCAATGTCGCACTGCCCTACATGCAAGGCTCGATGAGTGCCAGTTACGACCAGATCAATTGGGTATTGACCAGCTATATCGTGGCGGCGGCGATCATGACTGCGCCAGTCGGATTCCTTGCCTCGCGGTTCGGCCGCACGCGACTGTTTGTGACCTCGGTGGTCGGCTTTACCCTGGCGTCCATCCTCTGCGCGCTGGCGCAATCGCTGAACCAGATCGTGTTGTTCCGCATCATCCAGGGCGCGTTCGGCGCGGCCCTGACACCGCTGTCGCAGGCTGTGATGTTCGATATCTACCCGGCGGAACGCCGCGGCTCGGCAATGGCGCTGTGGGGCATGGGCGTCATGGTCGGCCCCATCCTCGGCCCCACCCTGGGCGGCTGGCTGACCGAGAACTACAATTGGCGTTGGGTGTTCTACATCAACGTGCCATTCGGCGTGGTTACCGCGACCGGTCTGCTGATGTTCCTGCGTGAGACCCCGCGAACCGGTGCTGCGCGGCTCGATTGGCTGGGCTTTGGCGTGCTGAGCCTTGCCGTCGGAGCTTTCCAGATGATGCTCGATCGCGGCGAGTTGCTCGACTGGTTCAGCTCGAAGGAGATCATGGTCGAAGCATGTCTCTCAGGGCTGGGGTTTTATTGTTTCCTCATTCAACTTTCCAGCGCTCGTCGGCCGTTCCTTTCGCCGCGGCTGTTTACGGATGTGAACTTCGTCGTTGGCGTCACGTTTATTTTCGTTGTCGGGCTGATCCTCTACGCGACGCTGGCGCTGCTGGCGCCATATTTGCAGATTCTGATGAATTATCCCGTGGTGACCGCCGGGGTCGTGCTGGCGCCGCGTGGCATCGGCACCATGGTTGCCATGATGGTGTGCGGCTGGTTGGTGGGGAAGCGGGTCAACACACGTTTGCTGGTCGCCATCGGCTTTCTGGCCACGGCTTATGCACTGTACGACATGATGTCGTGGACGCCCGACATATCGGAATGGACCGTGGCGGGGGCCGGGTTCATCCAGGGCCTCAGCATTGGCTTCGTCTTCGTACCGCTGTCCACCGTCACCTTCGCCACCTTGCCGGCGGAGTTGCGAACGCAGGCGACCGGGGTTTTCAGCTTGGTACGCAATCTCGGCAGCGCCATCGGGATTTCGGTCACCAGCGCGTTGCTGGTCAGCAATACCCAGGTCAACCACGCGCAGATCGCCGATGGCGTGACGCCGTTCAATCGATCGCTTTGGAGCGGCGCGATCGCCCACTTCTGGGACCCAGGACAGCTACGCGGCGCGGCACTGCTGAATGACGTGATCACCCGCCAGGCCAACGCCATCGCCTACACCGATGACTTCAAATTGATGCTGATCCTGGCTCTGTGTTCGCTGCCGCTCGTGCTGTTGATCCGGCCGGAGCGCAGACGCATTGCCGGCAACGGTCACGCCGCCGTTATGGAGTGAGCCATCCCATCGACCGCTCAACCGCCTTGGTCCATGATTTCCTAAGCGCATCGCGACGATCGGGGTGCATCGTTGGTTGCCATGTTTCTGCGATCTCCCAGTTGGCGCGCAGATCGTCGAGACCGTTCCAGTAGCCGACCGCGAGTCCGGCGGCATAGGCAGCACCTAGCGCTGTGGTTTCCAGCACCCGCGGCCGCACCACCGGAACGTTCAGCATGTCTGCCTGAAACCGCATCAGCGTCTGGTTAACGACCATCCCGCCATCGACCCGCAACGACCGCATTGCAACGCCAGAATCCTGTTCCATGGCGCGCACCACGTCCATTGTCTGATAGGCGACCGCCTCCAGAGCGGCGCGCGCGATATGACCGGCCGTCGCGAAGCGCGTCAGACCGGCGATGATCCCGCGCGCATCGGCCCGCCAATACGGGGCGTAAAGTCCGGAAAATGCCGGCACGAAGTAGACGTCGCCGTTGTCGGGAACGGAGTTTGCCAATGCCTCGATTTCCGAGCTGGCTTTAATTACTCCCAGATTGTCGCGCAGCCATTGCACCACCGCTCCGGCAATCGCAACCGAACCTTCCAGCGCATAAGTTGCCGGTGCGTCACCGAGTTTCGCTGCAACCGTGGTCACCAGGCCATGCTGAGATGGCACCGGAATCGTTCCGGTGTGCATCAGCAGGAAACAGCCGGTGCCATAAGTATTCTTCGCTTCGCCGGGTTCGAAACACGCCTGTCCCAACAACGCTGCCTGTTGATCGCCGAGAATACCGGCGACCGGCACACCCTCGAGCACGCCGCGCCCCGGGCCGTAGATGGCAGAGGACGCAACGATCGATGGCAATACGGAGCGCGGAATGCCAAACGCTGTCAGCAGCGCGTCGTCCCAGTCCAACGTGGCAATATTCATCAGTTGCGTGCGGCTGGCGTTTGTTACGTCGGTGATGTGCAAACCGGTCAGGTGCCACATCAGCCACGTATCGATCGTGCCAAATGCAAGATCGCCATCCCGTGCGCCTGGAACATGATCCAGTAACCAGCGCAGTTTCAGTCCGGAAAAATAGCTGGCCAGCGGCAGCCCCGTCCGGTCACGAAACCGATCCTGGCCGCCGTCCCGGGAAAACTCCGCTACCAAAGGCTCAACCCGCGTATCCTGCCAGACCAACGCGTTATGCACCGCGCGCCCGGTACGCCGATCCCACAATACCGTCGTTTCCCGCTGGTTCGTGATCCCTACCGCGGCGAGGTACTCAGTTGTCAACGACGCGCTACGCAACGCGTCCTCGATCACCGCGCGCGTGTTGGTCAGGATTTCCTCTGGATCGTGCTCGACCCAACCGGGCTGCGGCAGGATTTGCCGATGCTCCCGTTGCGCCATCGCCACGGTGCGGCCCGCTCGGTCGAACACGATGAACCGGCTGGAGGTCGTCCCCTGATCGATCGCGCCGACGTACCGCGTCATCTCTTCTCCTGGTTTTACAGGTGCAGCACCATGGTCACTTCATCGCCACGTGCATTTTCCGCCACAAAACCAAGCTCCCGCACCAAACGCAACATCCGCGTATTGTCCCGTAAAACCGAACCAACGATTCGCGCCAGACCACGATCCCGGGCCAATGCGATGATCCGATGCATCAGGGCCGTGCCCAGTCCGTGGCCGTGCAGGCCGCTGCGGACGAGGATGGAAAACTCGCCGCTGACATCGTCCGGGTCGGCATAAAGACGGACCACGCCAAGCGGCATCTCGTCACCATCACGAAAGCCGACCAAGGCGATTTCACGGTCGTAATCGATCTGCGTCAGACGAATCAGCAGCGGCCCACTGAAGTCGCGCAAAGCACCGTGGAACCGGGCGCGAATGTCTTCCGGGGAAACCGCCTCGAGAAACCGCCGCAGCAAGGTCGCATCATCTGGACGGACTGGCCGCAAATGCATCACGCCGCCGTCCCGCAAATCCACGCTGGTTTCCAGCTGCCTGGGATACGGTACGATCGCCGATTGTGGGCGGCCCGCCGGATCATCCAGCCGCACCCGCGCATCGATCGCGATCACACCCTCGGCGTCGGCAAGGATTGGATTGATGTCGAGTTCAACGACCTCGGGATGATCCAGCATCAACCGAGATACCGAAACCAACGCTGCAGCGAGTGCGTCCATGTTCACCGGCGGCCGGCCGCGAAATCCGCGCAATTGTCGCGATATGCGCGTGCGCGCGATCATGCCACGGGCGAGCTCCATGTCGAGCGGAGGCAGCGCCAGCGTTGTATCGCCAATGGCCTCCACCGCGACGCCGCCCTGGCCGAACAAAATGACCGGGCCGAACGTGGGGTCAACGCTGGCACCGATAATCAACTCGAAGGCGCCGGGGCGTTGCGCCATTGCCTCGATAGTGAAGCCGTCAACATTGTCGATGCGTTCCAGCATCGACTCAGCGGCGGCGCGCACGGCATCGGCGCCGGACAGATCCAGCACGACGCCTCCCACGTCGGATTTATGCAGGGAAACACTCGATTTGATCTTAAGAGCGACGGCGCCGCCCATTTCTTCCGCAGCACGTCCCGCTGCCTCGGGCGTGGTGGCTGACAGCACCGGCACGACGGGAATGCCATGTGCGGCGATCAGTTGTTTGGCATCTGCCGAGTCCATCCATGGGCGTTCCGCGGCATCGATCAACTTCCCCGCTTTCCCGAGGTCCGTCTCCGGCTCGCGGTCCTCACCCTGGGCGGGTACACGCAGCATCAATCGTTGGTTACGGGCGAACTCGGCCAGCTCTGCGCAGCCGGCGATGGCGCTTTCGATCGTATCGAAGGCTGGGATCCCAGCCTCGCCAAACCGCGTCCGAATCGCCTCGCCGTGGTTGGCGGTCAGCCAGCACGCGAGCAAGTTGGGCGCGCCGAATTTTGGCCGCTTTGCCCAGGCGGCGAGAAGCCCGTCGGCAGCCTCGATCGGGGAAGAGACACCGGTCGGACAATTCAACGCCAGAATCGTATCGACGCCGCTGTCGACCAGCAGTGCCGACAATGCGTCCTCGTATCGTTGCGCGCCGGCGTCGCCGACGATGTCGACCGGATTGGCGCGCGACCAGGTTGGCGGCAGGGTCTTGTCCAGGGTTTCAATCGTTGCCTCCGACAAGGCCGCCATGGCACCGCCGGCGTCGAGCCACGCATCGGTCGCCAACACGCCAAAACCGCCACCATTGGTCAGGATCGCCACTCGTTCGCCACGCCGAGGGCTGACCGCGCGCGACAATGTCTCGGCGGCGGAGAACAGGTCGCCCATGCCCTTTACCCGCAGCAGTCCAGCTCGACGGAATGCCGCGTCGTAGACGGCGTCGGATCCCGCCATTGCTCCGGTGTGGGATTTTGCCGCAGCCGATGCGGCGGGATGGCGGCCCGACTTCACCACGATGACCGGTTTGCCGCGAGCGGCAGCGCGGGCGGCGCTCATGAATTTCCGCGCCGAAGTAACGCTCTCGACGTACAGCAGTACCGCCTTGGTGGCCGGATCGGTGGCGACGTAATCCAGCAAATCGCCGAAATCGACGTCGGCCATATCGCCAAGCGAAATGAGATAACGGAAGCCGACGGAATGCGCGTAGCCCCAGTCCATCAGCGCCGCGGCCACCGCGCCCGATTGTGTGAAACAGGCAATGCCGCCGTCGCGCGCGGGGGCGGCACTGAAACTTGCGTTCACTCCGACACCGGGTGCCACAAGACCCAGGCAGTTGGGACCGATGATCCGCAGCGTCGCGGGCCGGGCAGCGTCCAGCATCGCCTCGCGGCGTTGCATGCCAACGTCGAGGCCACCTTCGCCAAATCCAGCGGTAATGACGACCGCGCCGGCGCAACCGCGGCGTGCCAGTTGTGCGATCAGGCCCGGTACGGTGTCTGGCGGTGTGGCAATGACGGCGAGGTCCGGATCCTCCGGCAACGCATCCACGTCCGCGAAAGTGCGTAGCCCGTCGATTTCGGTCTCGCGCGGATTGACCGGCATCAGCGTGCCGGGAAACTTCGCGGTGCGCATATTCGCAAGCACCAGGTGCCCAACCGCCCGCGGCCGGCTGGAGGCGCCGATGATCGCCACGCTACGCGGCGCCAAAATGCGATCGAGGTTGCGAATTGTCATGGGGTCGCCTCAAGGCTTGACGTTATCCCCCATTGCGGCAGTGGATAGGGGCAGCCTGGACCCGAGGCAAGTGAAACCTGCGGGAAGCTTTTGGCCGCGTTGCCCGCTCTGGACCGGCCGCGCAGGTTCAGCCCAAACTGCGGCGGATTGCAATCAGGGAGACGGATCATGGCGGAACGCTTCGCCGGCCGCACCGCGGTCATTACCGGTGGCGTATCGGGGATTGGCGCAGGCATCGCGGCACGGCTGTCCGCCGAAGGGGCAAGTCTGAGCTTATGGGATGTCGACGAGGCAGGCCTCGCGAAGTCGAACGCGTCACATACCGTGGCGCTCGACGTCACCGACCCCGACGCTGTGCATCGCGCTGCTGCGGACACCGCTGCTGCACTGGGAAAAATCGACATTCTGGTTACCTCTGCCGGTATCACTGGTCCGAACGTGTCGACCTGGGAATACCCGGTCGCGGCATGGGACAAAGTGATCGATGTCAATCTGAAGGGGGTTTTTTACTGCAACCGAGCTGTCGTGCCATTCATGCGAGGACGAAACAGCGGACGGATCGTGAACATTGCCTCGATCGCCGGTAAGGATGGCAATCCGAATGCGTCCGCTTACTCTGCTTCCAAAGCCGGCGTCATCGGGCTCACCAAATCACTGGGCAAGGAGCTTGCGGATACCGGCATCCGGGTTAATTGCGTCACGCCGGCAGCTGTGCGCACCCCGTTGTTCGCGCAAATGACGCAGCAGCAAATCGACTGGATGTTGTCGAAAATCCCGATCGGCCGGTTCGGCGAGATCGATGAGGTGGCATCGCTCGTCTTGTGGCTCGCCAGTGACGAATGTTCGTTTTCCACGGGCGGCGTGTTCGACATTTCCGGTGGACGGGCGACCTACTGACGGAGGGTTCCCATGGACTCTGAAACGATCGGCTTCATGCCTGCCACGGAATGGGCCGAAAAGATCCGGACGAAGCAAATGTCTCCGGTTGAGGCGATGCGCGCGTTGTTGGATCGCATCACGACATTGAACCCGAAAGTCAACGCTTTTGCGTATTTGGCGGCGGATCAGGCGATGGATGCTGCCCGTGCGGCAGAAAAGGCGCTGATGGGTGGTGAGCGGATCGGCCGGTTGCACGGTGTGCCCGTCACGATCAAAGACCTGTGCTGGACCAAGGACATGCCGACGCAGAGCGGCAGCCTGACCGCCAAAGGTTTCCAGCCAATCGAGGACACGCCGATCGTGCCGCGGCTGAAAGCCGAGGGCGCGATTGTCATTGGCAAGACTACGACGTCGGAGTTCGGCTGGAAAGGCGTATCGGAAAGTCCGCTGACCGGGATTACGCATAATCCGTGGAAGTTGGGGATGAATGCCGGCGCATCTTCGGCCGGAGCCGGGGCGGCCGCGGCTGCCGGCTTTGGACCGTTGCATCAGGGCAGCGACGGCGCCGGATCGATCCGCATGCCGTCACATTTCTGCGGCGTGTTCGGGTTGAAGCCGAGCTTTGGCCGGGTACCCTACTACCCGGTCGCCACCGGCGATATGACATCGCATATCGGTCCCATGACCCGGACCGTCGCCGATGGTGCGCTGATGCTGGAGGTGATGGCCGGTCCCCATCATCTCGATTACACAACGTTGGAGGCATGGCCGGCGGCCTATTCCGCGCGGCTGACCGACTGGGTCAAGGGCAAGAAGATCGCGTATTCGCCTGATCTTGGTGTTGCGCGCGTAGATCCTGATGTCGCCGCTTTGGTGCGTGCCGCAGTCGCGCGGTTCAGCGATCTCGGTGCTTCGGTCGAGGAAGTGTCTATCCCGTGGAGCAGGCCAGGACCCGAACTGGTGCGGTTCTTCTGGTCTGCGCACCAGACCGGCCGCAAGCCGCTGCTGGAAAAATGGGAGAGGCAGATGGATCCGGGCCTCGTCGCCTGTATTCGCGAGGCGGAGAACATTCGGGTCGATGCTTATCAGGCGGCGCGGGAACGCAAAATGCGCTACATCGCCGATATTCATCGCTGGTTCGAAAATTGGGACTTTCTGTTGACGCCAGCGGTTTCCGTCGCGGCGTTTCCGGCGGAGAAGTTGATGCCCGATCACTGGCCCTCGCATCCCTGGGACTGGATTTCCTGGGCCGAGTTCTCATATCCGTTCAATATGTCGTGGAACCCGGCGGCGAGCGTACCATGCGGTTTCACTGCGGATGGGTTGCCGGTTGGATTGCAAATTGTTGGACGACGGTTTGATGATCTGGGTGTGCTACAGGCGTCAGCCGCGTTCGAAGCCGTGCAGCCCTGGGCAGGGAAGCGGCCGTCGCTTTAGTTACCAGACCGTCATGGCCTGGCCTGGCCGGGTCATCTCTGCCAGCATGGTGCTGCGACAGATGGCCGCGTCCGAGCCCAGCCGTGACGTGTTGGCACGTTACAGCCCGATCGCGCCGGGGTGTAACATGGAAGTCGAATCAATTGATATTATAGAGTGCCGCCACGTTGTCGTGCACGATCTTGCGCTGCGTGCTCTTGGAGAACTTCGCCAGGTTATCAGCCAGAATCTTGTGCGAGTCAGGCCACAAGGAATCCGGGTGCGGATAATCCGATCCCCACATGATCCGGTCCTCGCCGATCAACGGCACGATCGGCTCCAGGAACTTATCCTGCTGATACGTGACGTAGCCCTGCCTGCGGAAATAGTCGCTCGGCTTCATTTTGAGGCCGATCGAGCGGCCACGGTCCTCATATTCGGTGTCAAGCCGATCGAATACGTAAGGCAGCCAGGTTACGCCCGACTCGCCCAGTACGAAATTGAAGTCGGGGTACCGTTCGCAGGCGCCGGAGGCCAACACTGAAACCAGCACCTCCATCGTGTCGAGTTGGAACAGTGCCGACCGCACGAGCCGCCATTCGGTGAAGTACTGTTTCTCCATTTCGGGATTATCCGGCGCGCGCACCGCTTTGAAGCCGGTCGAGTGGAACGACACCGGAAACTTGCATTCGGCGCTGGCCTTCCACAGTTCGTCCCAATCGTGGTGCCACAGCGGCAGGCCCATCTCCTTGAATGCCAGATCGCCACCGCGCAATCCCAGTTTGGCGCAACGCCGCACTTCTGCTGCCGCGATTTTCGGATCGGTATTGGGAATCACCGCAAGTGGAAAGACCCGGTTCGGATCAGACTGTCTCGCGAAATCGGCGACCCAGTCGTTATAGACCGTGTCGGCCCAGTCGCGGATGGAGTAATCTTTGATGATCTCGTTGATGCGGAGACAGCCGTAGATGACCTCGGCGTAGACGCCATCTTTGTCGAGATCAGCGACCCGTAGGTCCGGCGTGGTTGGCCGAGGCTTTGCGCCACGGCGATAGTCCCACTCGAAGCCGTAGTCCTTCATCTCGTCGACATGGGCGAACGAGCCCTTTTGGTATTTGGTGAATCCTGGGCCGACGCCGTTCCACATGCCCTGGTCCGCCCCATCGACGATCCAGTGCAGTCCGTCGTCGCGTTCGTCAGTCCGCGGCACCAGGCCTGCCCATTTTTTCGGTGCAGCGTCGGACCAAAGATCCGGCGGGCAATAGGTCATGTCGATATGGTTATCGGCGGAGATCAATCGTTCAGCCATCAGACGCTCCTGTGTTGCCATTGTGGCGGAAGGCCAACGGTGGGCCTCATTCATTGCCCTCGACGCTAGTCCGGCCGTTCCCGGGCGGCAAGGTCTGGCGGCGGCCGGACTGATCGACTAAGGTCCGCCCCGCCAAAACCACCAGCAGGAGTTAATGTCATGGCATTTTCCATCTACGACGCGTCCGTGCCGATCTGCGCGCAACAGTTGGGTGCTCTTGCGGTGATCGCCGGTAAGGCCGCCGACCACTGCGCCACCAACAAGATCGAGGAATCGGCGCTGCTGACCGACCGGCTTTATCCGGACATGTTTTGCCTGGCGCGGCAATTCCGTCAGGCCGCGGATTTCGGCCGTATGACCCC
>JBEKQQ010000094.1:0-23272 GCA_049519555.1 Acetobacteraceae bacterium | reverse complement strand
GATTCCGCCGCTCCCTCCATCATCGCTTCGCCCACGACCGGCAAGAATGAGCCCGAAGATGACGACGAGCGGGATTGACGCCCCGCCTCCCACCCCCTCGAAAGCCGCAACGCATTGCGGCATGATCGCCACATGGATCAGATCACGGCCCGCCTTGACCCGGCAAAATTTCGCGACCCATTTACCACCGCCACTGGCGAAACCCGCGCTCAGGTGGCGTTACGGGCGCTCGATACCCTGTGGTTCAACACCGGCACGCTGTGCAACCTGACCTGTGCCAACTGTTACATCGAGTCGTCGCCGCGCAACGACAGGCTGGACTGGCTTGGGCTGGCCGACGTCCGCGACTACCTGGACGAAATTGCGTGCGAGAACCTGGCAACCAGGTTGATCGGTTTCACCGGCGGCGAGCCGTTCATGAACCGCGATATTTTCGAAATGCTGGAACTGACATTGTCGCGCAGCCTGCACGCTCTGGTGCTGACCAACGCCATGCAGCCGATGCGCAGGCTTCGTCCGAAATTACTGGTTCTACGGGATCGTTATCCGGGCCGGCTGACGATCAGGGTCTCGCTGGATCATTACACCCAGCCCATCCACGAAGCCGAGCGTGGCCGCCGCTCCTGGGCTCCCACCATCGATGGTCTGGTCTGGCTGGCGCACAACGGGTTTACCCTCGACGTCGCCGGACGCCGCTTTACTGCCGAGACCGAACACGAGCTGCGCACGGGCTATGCGCGGTTGTTTGCGGACCTGGGCATTGCGGTCGACGCGCACGACCCGGTGCGGCTGATGCTGTTCCCGGAAATGGATCCCGGTCGCGACGTGCCGGAAATTACCACCGCTTGCTGGGGCATTTTGCACAAGTCGCCGGATGACGTGATGTGCGCCTCGGCACGCATGGTGGTGAAGCGCAAGGGTGCCGTCGCACCCACGGTGCTGGCCTGCACGCTGATCCCTTACGATCCGCGTTTCGAACTCGGCCGCACATTGAAGGAGGCATCGGGCGCGGTGGCATTGAACCATCCGTATTGCGCATCGTTCTGTGTATTGGGCGGTGCGGCCTGCAGCCGCTGAACGCACGCCGCACGTAACACCGGCGCATCAAGACAGCGTTCCAGCCCAGTACTGAACCGTGCCGCCCCATCGGGATTGAGATGGGCAAACCCGTCACCGAACCATGCATCCGGCCAGTGCGGCATGACGTCCCCGACAACCCGGAACCCGGGGTAACGCGTCTCATATCCGGCGAGCCATCCCCGGAATGCCGCAGCCACTCCAGGCACCGTGGCGCGCGCCGTGGCGTCGTTCATCGGCACCGCGATGAACACCGCCGGAATGCCATGCGAAGCCAATTGTTGCAAAATGCGATTGAAGTACCATTCCAGGACCGGCAGTGGCCGGAATGCAAGCAGGTGTCCGTCGGCCGCGACGGTATCCGAGCCGGCGGCAGTGCCGAAAAAATATTGCCCGCGTGCAGCGAGCGTTGCGGCAAGCGTCGCCCGGTTGTGCGGCCAGCGCAGCAGCACGCCGCCCTTCGCCAGGCTGGTGAAATACAGCGAGGGGAACCGCACCCGGTACATCGCATCGCGCAGCCATGACGGCAATCCGTCGGTATGGCGCAACTCATAAATCGACACATCACCGAGACGGTGCGACACTTCACGCAACGTGGCGATCTCCTGCGCATCCACGAAGCCGAAACGAGCCGTTCTTTCCCAGAACAGATCCGGCCGCGTGAAGTGCACCGCGTCGAACGACACAATCACCTGGCGCGGCAGAACCTTGCATTGCAGCGCACGGTCGAGTGCTGCGAGTGCCTCGATTGGCTCGCCGCCGCCGACGGCGAGGTTGGTGGCCCGAACCCGCCAGCCTGCCGGCATCATCGCGGTGGCGGCACGGGAATCCCCAAGGATCAGCATGTCGCCAAGGTCGCAACTCGCCAGCAGCAGCTGTTTGGCGCGCCAGGACGGGTATTCCGGATCGAGGAACGCCATTGGCATGGCCGCGATCCACAGCCAGGTCAGACCAAACAGCACGATGGAGCAACCGCCCACCAACGCCAGGAAATCCCTGGGCGACATTGTGCGATGCAGCCAGGCCATCCGGGCGGGTTTCCGGTGCGGGGGATCGTCGTGCGCCCAGGTGTCCGCCACAGCATGGTGCTCAATTTGATGACACGGCAAACGCTGGCTCGGCGATCCGCTGGGGCGAACAAGGGAAGCGGCACGCGACGGCGTCAGTTCTGCCACGGGAACCTCTGTTGTCAGCACCGTCACGCAGAATGCGCGCGAACTGGCCAACGAAGCGTTAACGCCTCGCGCCCGCGTCACACCGTGTCGCTGTAACGGTGCGGTTCAGGACGCCGATGCTTTGACCTCAGTGATGCCCCGCTGGGTCAGGCGTGACCCGCGGCGTCCGACAACAGCAGAGGATCGACGTTGAGCTTGGCGAAGGCACGCCGCCATTTGGTGTCGTGATCCGCATCGAACAGCAACGACTCGTCCGCGGGTCCGGATAGCCAGGCGTTGGCCTGGATCTCCTGATCGAGCTGTCCCGCCCCCCAGCCGGCATAACCCAGCGCAAGAATACATTCGCGTGGCCCGCCGCCGCCGGCGATGACCTGCAGCACGTCCAGGCTAGCCGTCAGCGCGAGTTCGTCGTTGACCCGCAGGCTGCCCTCGCCGGTCCAGTCGATGGTATGCAAGACGAAGCCGCGAGCGTTCTCAACCGGGCCGCCGGCGCACAGGCGGATCTGGCGGGCCGGCGGGTGCGGCGACACATTCAACTGCTTCAGCAGGTCGTCGAAGGTCGGTTTGACCACGGGACGGTTGACGATGAGGCCCATCGCACCTTCCGGCGTATGCGCGCACATGTAGATGACGCTTTGGGAAAACCGCGGATCGGCCATCGCCGGCATCGCGATCAGCAGCTGTCCGGTGAGGAAACCTTCGAGGATCGGCGCCGTTGCCTGGCGTCGGTTGGTCAGTTCGACGGGCATCGCATGATCCGTCGGTGGTTGGTCCGGCTGTCGCGCGTGACCCTGAGGCGAGTCTGCCGGTGCCGGGGAGGGGGTTTTTCGAGTGGCCATGGTTGAAATGTGGGCGTTTCCGCGCTCGCTCGCAAGACTTTCCATTGCACGAGGGTCCATGGGCCGGTGGCGTCGTTGACCCGGCAAGGCCTCGCGCCTAGCGTGCCGCCCTCTTTGACAACCGAGGATGCGTTTCCATGGCAAACAAACTCAAGGCCCGCATTGAAGCGGGCAAGGCTTGCATCAACGGCTGGCTGGCCATCCCGTCCGGCTTTTCGGCCGAGGTGATGGCAGGCTGCGGCTGGGACAGCGTCACTGTCGACATGCAGCACGGCATCCAGGATTATCAGTCGATGGTGCAGTGCTTCCAGGCCATGGACAAGCATCCGATCACACCGCTGGTGCGCGTGCCGTGGAATGAGCCGGGGATCATCGGCAAGGCGCTGGATGGCGGCGCCTGGGGCATCATCAGCCCGATGTGCAACAACAAGGCTGAGGCGAAGGCTTTGGCGGACGCCTGCATGTATCCCCCGTTGGGCAAGCGCAGCAACGGGCCGATCCGTGCCGCGGCTTATGGCGTTGCGAGCAGCTACCAGACCACCGCAAATGATGAGGTGCTGGTCATTCCGATGATCGAAACCCAGGACGGGATCGACAACATCGACGAAATCCTCAGTGTGCCGGGGATCAGCGGGATTTATATCGGGCCGTCCGATATGGGGTTCTCTCTGGGCCTGATCCCGATCCTGGACCGCGAGGAGCCGCTGATACTGGGCATCTACGAGAAGTTGCTGGCGTCTTGCAAAAAGCACGGCAAGTTCGCGGGGATCCATAACGGGTCGGCAAGCTACGCGGCGCGCATGGTGAAGATGGGGTTCCAGCTGTTAACGATCCAGAACGACTCGGGGCTGATGGCGAAGGCGGCGCGCGAGGCGGTGGCACAGGCGCGGAAGGAAGGCGGGGAGAAGGCGAACTGAGGCCCTGATCAGATCAGATCGAATTCCGTGAAGCCGCCGCTTGGGCGGCTTCATTGGTTTGTGCGGGTGCCATGAATGCCAGAGTCTGACGCCAGGTATCGCGGGTCGGGGCTGCAGAGCATTGTAATCCTGTCTGTTCGTTGTGGGATCGAAATACCTGGCGCCCATAATCTCCGACGCTTCGCCCAGATTTAGTCGGTTGGTATCGCCGTATGCATAACAGGGATCGGGACACGGCCATGCTTCCGGTAGACGGTAAAATCGGAGTCCAAGGTCAATACTGAGTGATCTTCATGGATCTCCGCCATGCGAACGACACAGGCGTCGGCCAAAGACATCGGCGTGTCACGATATTTTCGCAGCAGCTTGTGCAGCGCGCCGACGTGGTCGTCGAGCCGAAACGCGACAACGAGCGCGCCATTTTCGAGCAGACTGAACAACGCGTCCTGGGCTTTCGCAAAACGCGCGAGCAGGTAGTTCGCTTCGGTGAGTACCGCCTCGCAGACGAGAAGCGGCGCGACGAGTTCCTCGACACGCGCGGTAGCCCAGAGATGATGTCGTTCTGACCGATCAAAGAAGGCGACCAGCGGCCCCGTATCAAGGATGGCCTGCATCGCGCCCTAAGCCTTTCAGGTGATCGGGATTGGAGCCGAGGTCTGGTATGCCGGACTCGATCACTCCTCGGGCCTGCTGCATCAGCCCAGAAAGATTTGCAGGCTGGCGTGTGTCGGGCGGCGCTTCGAGCACCAGTCGCAATCCCGCCTCGACCAGATCCTTCAGTTTAAGGCCACGCAACGCCGCCACTGCCTTCGCCTGACGGTAAAGTGGGTCCGGCAGTTCGACAGTTGTCTTCATCGACAGGATCCCTGCTCCCATAAATCCATATAACCATATTTATGATTTATGGCGAGACAAGCAACGTTTCAACGATGACAGTGCGGCCCGCACGACTCCGCGTCGAGGCGCGAACGGCCAGGACTGCCAAGGATTGACCGGCACGATAGAGTGGCCCGAGAAATACCGCCCGGGCGGCTTGCTGTCCGCTCCCGTACGCCTGCTGCGAAGGATCTTGTTCATGCCCCCGCCACCCGTCATCCAGCTCCACCCGGACGACAACGTCGTTATCGCTCGTGTTGCTCTGTTGCCGGGCGCTTCGCTCATCGGTGGTTTCACCACCGCCCAACGCATCCCTGCCGGTCACAAAGCCGCCATCCGCCCGATCGCACGCGGCGAGGCAATCCGCCGCTATGGCCAGATCATCGGCTTCGCCTCCGCCGACATCGCGCCAGGTCAGCACGTGCACGTGCAGAATTGCGAAATGGGCGACTTCGCCAAGGACTACGCCTACGGCGTAGATGCCAAACCCACCGAATACGTCAACCCATCCGCCACTTTCCAGGGCATCCGCCGCCCCGACGGCCGAGTCGCCACGCGCAACTACATCGGCATCCTGACCAGCGTGAACTGTTCCGCCCATGTCGCTGGTCTCGTTGCCAACATGTTCCAACGCAACCCTTTCACCGGCCACGACCCGCTTTCCGACTACCCCAACGTCGACGGCGTCGTTGCGCTGACCCATAAGACCGGCTGCGGCATGACCCAGGACGAGCCGTTGCGCGTCCTACGCCGGACATTGGCCGGCTACGCCCGCCACCCCAACTTCTCCCACGTCATCGTTCTCGGACTGGGCTGCGAGGTCAACCAGATCGGCGGACTGATGCAAGAGCAACGTCTCGCCGGCCGCTTGCGCTCGCTGGACATCCAGACCGTCGGCGGCACCCGCAAAACCGTCGCCGCCGGCGTCGATTTCGTGCGCGAGGTGCTGGCCGAGTCCAACGCCGCCACAAGGGCAACCGTGCCGGTCAGCGCGCTGACCGTGGCGCTGCAATGCGGCGGCTCGGACGGCTATTCCGGGGTCTCCGCCAATCCCGCACTTGGTTATGCCAGCGACCTGGTGGTGCGCCACGGCGGCTCCGTCATCCTATCGGAAACGCCGGAGACTTACGGCGCCGAACACCTGCTCACCCGCCGTGCGATATCTCGAAATGTCGGTGAGAAACTCGTCGGCCTGATGCACTGGTGGGAAGACTACACCAAACGGGAAAACGCCGAGATGAACGCCAATCCCTCGCCCGGCAACAAGGCCGGCGGGTTGACCACCATTCTGGAAAAATCGCTCGGCGCAATGGCCAAGGCCGGCAGCACCAATCTCGTCGACGTCGTGCAATACGCCGAAGAAGTGCAAGCCCGAGGCTTCGTGTTCATGGACACCCCCGGCTACGACCCGGTGTCAGCCACCGGCCAGGTGGCGGGCGGCGCCAACCTCGTTTGCTTCACCACCGGACGCGGTTCGGTATTCGGCTGCAAACCCGCGCCTTCGATCAAGCTGGCTACCAACTCCACCATGTTTCGCCACATCGAGGACGACATGGACGTCAATTGCGGCAGCATCCTCGATGGCGATGAAACCGTGCAGGAGTGCGGCCAGCGCATCTTCGACCTGATGTTGCGCGTGGCCTCCGGCGAGGCGACCAAGAGCGAAGCATTCGACTTCGGTGCTGCGGAGTTCGCGCCCTGGGTGCTCGGCGCGACGATGTAACGATCCGGCATGCCGCCGTTGCCAGCGGCGTGCCTTCGCAACCCGATCGTCAGCCCAATTAATCCGTATACCCAACGATACCTTCCGCCAGCAACCGCTCGACCAGGTCCGGTGCGGTATCATCCGTGGGCAGGCTCGCCCACAACACCACCTCCTCCGGTGTCGCCGCCCGGCACAGATTTGGTACCCCTGGGCCGAACAGGATGGGATACGCCGGCTTGCCGACCTTTGGCGGTGTCGCACCGTGCAACGCACGCAGCACGGACCCGGGTTCGGCGTGAAACCACACCAGCGATGCGTATAAGCCGCGCTCGATCCGGTTGCGTGCCGTCCGTTCGACGATTTGCCAGGCGTCGCATTCCAGGCGCACCCTTGCCGCGCGCTCAACACCGTCCCAAACCGCGCCTTCCACGCTGTCCCAGGACGTGCGTTCGATGTGGTCCCAGCTCTCGGTCACGACGCGCCCCTGCATTGCGCGCTCGATGCAGCCCCAGGCCTCGTGTTCGATGCGTGTGCGCACCTCGCGTTTGCTGCGTTCTCGGACCGATCGGTATTCGGGCTCGACGAAGATTTCCGCGCCCGACGAGGCGCGGGTCAACGCAACCTCCATCCGGCACAGGCTGAGAGCGTGCGACGGATCCGGCAATCGCGACGCCAGAAATTCCAGCAACGTTACATTCTGCGACGATGACGACACCGGCCAGGCACCGTCGCGATCGACGTATTCCGCGATAAGCCGTTGCCGATCCGTAACCGGAACCAACATCAGGATCGCGGGCCCGGAAATCATGTTCCGCCCCTGGCCCCAGGATCGCCGCGTCGGAACAATCGTGCTGATCGGGGAACGTCCAAGACCCGGCTGGCACGCAGACAATGCAGCGGTCATTCCCCAGCCACCTGCCGAATAGCACGTGCCTTGCTCGGCCATCTCCGACGGGGCCTCGCCTTGTTGGCTGATGAGGCGTAGCACGGCTTGCTTACCAACGGGTCTGCGGTTCATTGCTGGTTTCCTTCTCTCACGGTACCGGCGTGGTGCGCCTCGCCCACGGCCGTGGCGCGGTTTTGAAGGAAACTGAGCTCACGATAGTATGAACAGCCTCACAGCCGGGATGTTTTTTCATGGGTCGATCTCCTGGTGTAAAATCCACGCGGAACAACGCCGGTGCGCAGGAACTGCTGACCCCCGACGAAATGGCACAGGTGGATGCGGCATCACCGGGATTGGGGGTGCCGGGTTACCGGCTGATGGAAAATGCCGGCTCGGCGGTGGCGCGTGCCATCCAGGCGCGGATGCGTCCGTGCCGAACATTGGTGCTGTGCGGGCCAGGCAACAACGGTGGCGACGGTTACGTGGTGGCCCGCCTGCTGGCGCAGGACGGCTGGCCCGTTATGGTCGCGGCCCTCGGCGCGCCGCGAACCGGTTCGGATGCGGCGCAGGCAGCAATCCGCTGGCATGGCCCTGATGTTCCATTCTCGCAACTGGAAGTTACGCGGGCAGACCTTGTCATCGACGCCGTGTTTGGCGCTGGATTGAGCAGGGACCTCGATCCCGAGCTGATCGGCGTGTTGCGCGCGGCGCGCCGCGTCGTCGCGGTCGATGTACCGAGTGGACTGGATGGAGCGACCGGAGCAGTGCGCGGCTACGCACCGCATGCGGCATTGACCGTTACCTTCTTTCGCCTCAAGCCCGGTCATCTTCTGCTTCCTGGGCGTGATCTGTGCGGTGAGATTATGCTTGCCGATATCGGCATGCCGACAGGTGTGTTGAACGCAGTTCAACCGCGAGCGTTTCGCAACGAACCTGGCCTATGGGCTCTGCCGACGCTGGCGATCGACGCGCACAAATATTCACGCGGCCATGTGACGATTTTGGGTGGGGCGGAAATGACCGGTGCCGCACGCCTCGCCGCCGACGCCGCACGCCGCGCTGGTGCCGGCCTTGTAACGATCGCCGCAACTGGAGCCGCTGCGATCTATCGCGCCGGCGCCGCGGGCATACTGGTTTCCGAGGCGCCGCTGGCAGACCTGCTCGCCGATCGCCGCCGATCGGTCTGGGTCTGCGGTCCCGGACTTGGGCCGGCGGCCGCGCGCACCATCTGGCCGGAACTGGTCGCGGCAGGCCGCATCGTCGTTGGTGACGCCGACGTGTTCACCGCCTTCGCCGGCGAACCCGACGCCTTGCGTGGCGCCGCCGTGCTGACCCCACACGCCGGCGAGTTTGCCCGCGCATTCGGTCCAATTGGGATCGATCGCCTCGCCGCCGTGCGTGCCGCCGCAATGCGAACCAATGCCGTGGTGCTGCTGAAAGGCGCCGATACGATTATTGCGCAACCGGATGGAATGGTTGCGATCAACGCCTCGGCGCCCCCCTGGCTGGCGACCGCCGGCGCGGGCGACGTGCTGTCCGGATTGATCGCCGGGTTACTCGCGCAAGGTTTGAGCGCGTGGGACGCAGCCTCGGCCGGCGCCTGGCTGCACGGTCGCGCGGCGGTAGAGGTCGGGCCCGGTCTGATCGCTGAGGATTTGGCGCCCGCGTTGCCGCAGGCATTTGCAGAGGCTATGCCACGCGGGCCAATCTGATAACTGCTAATTTGTAATTAAATCGGCGGATGGCATTCGATCGTTGCATGCCGTCTACGAATTGCAAGGAAGCTGTTACCCGTTACCGCTCAGGGGGCCATAAAGATGGAGAGGTATTCACGGCGTCTGGCGTCTGCAATCCCCGAACAACGCTTCGATACAATCAGCCGCAATTCCACACTGTTCCCACCCTGAATTCGCCTTAAATCCGTCCCACATTCCGTCGTGAGGTTCACCACGACAGGAGCTGCCTCGATGTCACGTACACTTCGCCGTATCGTCGCTGCCCTCTGCCTTGCCACGCTGCTCGGCGGTTGCGTCGTTGTCCCGGCACGTCCCGGATATTATGGCCCGCATTATGGCTGGGGTTGGCACTACTGGAGATAAGACCCGTCACAACCCCGCCGTTTCCAGCCGCAAGATCGCCCGCGCGCAAGCCTGAGCGCGCGGGACGAGGCTGTCGATCCGCATGAACTCATCCGGACTGTGTGCCTTGCCGCCAACCGGGCCGACGGCACAGATCGTTGCCGCACCAAGGGCTGCGGTAAATCCGGAATCCGCACAGCCGCCGGTAAACTCGCCGTCGGTCTGAAAGCCGCTATCCGCGGCGGCCTGCACGTAGAGTTCGAACAGCCGTTTCGCTGTTGGCGTTTGCGTCAGCGGGAGGAACTCGCCTTTCACGGTCAGCTCGGTCCGGGTGCCCGGCACGAAGCTGCGTTCCATGATAGTGCCGATGCGTGCCATCACGTCGTCGCGGTCGGGTGGGTTCACGTAACGCAGGTCGATCTGCCCCTCCGACCAGGGCGCGACGGTGTTGACGCTTTGCCCGCCGCTGACGAGGCCGACATTCAACGTAATGCCGCGCTCGAGATCGGTCAGCGCGTGAATCGCCTGGATTTTGCACGCCAGCTCCTCGATCGCGCTGATGCCGTCGGAGAAGTTGGCGCCGGAGTGAGCCGCCTTACCGGTAATGCGGAAACTCATGAACACACCGCCCTTGCGGCCGGTGACGACGTTGCCGGAGACGCGGCCTGGCTCACTGTTGAACACCACCCGGGCGCGGCGCGCTTCCGTTTCGATCACGGCACGGCCTTCCGGGCTGCCGATTTCCTCGTCTCCGGTAAACAGGCACACCAGAGGCGCCGGCGCGCCGCCGAATTTGGCGAACGCGGCGAGCACGAAACAATTCATCACCAGCCCGGCCTTCATATCGGCCACGCCGGGCCCGTAGGCCAGGCCGTCACGAACGGTGAACGGCCGCCGTGCGGTTTCGCCTTCGGGAAATACCGTATCGCGATGACCCATCAGTAGGATATTGCCGCCGGCGTTACCGGCCGGACCATCCCATGGTGCCAGCGCGCGCAAACAATCGCCGTGCTTTTGTTGCGCGACGGTCTCGACCGGGATGTTCTGGCTTGCCATGAAGCGGCGGATCACGCCGCCGACGGCGTCGATACCGGGCTTGTTGTAACTGCCGCTGTCGATGTCGACCATCTCGCGCAGCATGGCGACCATGGCGTCCTGCTGGCTGGCCAGCCAGTCGGCGATTGTGGCTTCGGACATGAAAGGGCTCCCAGGGCGCGTGGTAGATGTGACCGTCATCTGAAACGACGGGCATTTTGTAACGGCGGGCGCGGCAAGGGAACACGGGAAAGTGCCGGCCGGCGTCGGAAGCCGGCCGGCCCAGGACGGGCACAATGGGAAGCGGCGACGACCCGCCGGTTCAATCGGAAAATTGCACCAGCGAGCGGCGACGCCCCGGATCAGGCGGGGGATCAGGCGGGGGGATCACGCGGGGCGATCAGCCGGCGGCACGGCGGCCTTCTTTCGCTGCCGACTTCTTTGGATTGACCGACTCGCCAATGATCTTGTGCACATCGCGCAGGAATGCCGAGCCTTTCGGCGTACGCTGCACCAACACGCTGCGGCGATCCAACGGATCCACCTTGCGGCGCGCGAGGTCGAGCTCACCCAGACGATCCAGCGCACGAGTGATCGCGGGCTTCGACACATTCAACTCGGCCGCCAGACCACGAACCGTATGGCCGCCGTCGCGCAGGTAGCAGGTCAGGAATACCCCCAACTGGCGTGACGACAGGTCTACCCCGTCGCGGCGAACCAACCCGACGATCGTATCACGCAGGACACCGATCAGTTGATCCGTATTCGTACTGGCTACAGCCATTTCGCATCCTTTCATTTTAGCGCCAAAACGAAATGGTGGCGCGGCCCGGCAGCGGTATAATTCCGCAGTGCGGGAGTGTCAACCTTCATTACGGAACTCATTCCATTTATCACACTGCCGGCCATTTATCAAACTGCCGGCAAAACTTTCTGAATCGTCATCGATCAGTCATCTCAACGACAGCAAATCGCTGACACAATGCGGCAAAAACCGCGCGCATGGCCTGTGCCTCGCCACCCTCGGGCCGGCCCGGACGGGTCTGATCGTTCCACGCATAAAGATCGATATGCGCGTGATTGGTGCCTTGTGCAACAAATCGTTTCAGGAACAAAGCAGCAACGATGGCGCCGGCAAACGGTTTGGATGAGATATTGTTAAGGTCTGCGACAGGACTCTTTAACCAGTCGTCATAACCGGGCCACAGCGGCAAACGCCACACCGGATCGAAAACCGCCATACCGGCACTGGCAATTGCCGCAGCCCATGTTTCATCGTCACAAAACAGTGCAGGCAGATCGGGACCCAGAGCAACCCGTGCCGCACCGGTTAACGTGGCGAAATCGAACAGAATTTCCGGCTGCTCGGTGCACGCATCCGCCAGCAGATCGCACAGCACCAGCCGGCCCTCGGCGTCGGTATTGCCGACCTCCACCGTCATGCCACTGCGAGTACGGATCACATCCGAAGGCCGCATCGCATTGCCCGACACCGAGTTTTCCACACAACCCAGCCGTGTTACCAGCCGGACCGGCAGATCGGTTTCCATGACCAATCTTGCGACGCCAAGCGCCACGGCAGCACCACCCATGTCTTTTTTCATGCGCAACATGCCGGCGGACGGCTTCAGATCGTAACCGCCGGTGTCGAAACAAACACCTTTGCCGCATAATGATACGAGTGGCGAATTATCATTCGCCTTGCTGCCACGCCAACGGATCGTCACCACACGCGGCGCTCTGGCGGAGCCGCGGCCGACCGCCGCGACCGTCGGGTAGAATTCATCCAGCGCTGCTCCCTCGACCAGGTCGACCGCCGCGCCATATCGCCGCGCCAGAGCCGACGCAGCATCGGCCAGTTCCACGGGCCCCAGTAGATTTGGAGGTGTATTGATAAGGTCGCGCACCATCCAGGCGGCGGCGGCGATCGAGCGGGACGCGGCCTGCTCCGGGCCGGCGACCAGTTTGGCGAACTTTCTCTCCATTTGCCTGAGTCTCGTGTAACGATAGGATCCCAGGGCAAATCCCAACGTGGCAGCGGCGCTGTCGTGATCGCCGGAGGCCAGACGCCAGACCGAACCCTCCGGCAGGTCGGCCGGCAAGCCCCCAAACACCTGGGGTGAACGGTCGTCGCCAAGACCGAGCACCGCACCGATTATACCGTCCGGGCCAGGTAGCAACCGCAACTCCCCGGCTTTTGCCGCGAAGCCGGTTGCCCGCAGCCACGCCGCAGTGGCTTTGGGCTGACCAGCGAGAAATGCCTCCAGCGCCGCGGGCCGCACGGTGTGCAACGCCCGGGCGCCAGTGTCCGCTTCGGTCAGGCAATCCAGGGTCTGGTCGATCATGCGTATTGGCTCCTCGGCCGCGGTTTCGGGATTTTCCACTGCATGATAGGGCTGCGCGTGGCACGAATGGGAGAGCCCGTATGGATAATGATCTGGTTGCGATGATCGGTGAGATCATCGAAGGGAAGGGCTATCGGATGTATGGCCTGTCGGCGATCAACCAGCGCGCACACGCCCTGCAGGCGGCCTGGCTCGCCGAGCAGGCAGGCTGCGACGCGGCGCTGATCACCGCCTGTTTGCTGCACGACATCGGCCACATGGTGCACGATCTCGGCGAGGACCCGGCGCAACGTGGCATCGACGACAGGCATGAGGCGCTTGGCGAGGCCTGGTTGGGCCGCTGGTTCGGTCCCGAGGTGACCGAGCCCGTCAGGCTGCATGTCGCCGCCAAACGGTATCTGTGCGCTGCAGAACCGGATTATTTTGCCAAATTATCCGCCGACAGCGTGCGCAGCCTGGCGTTGCAGGGCGGTCCGATGTCGGAGACGGAACGGGCGGCCTACGAGGCCAGTCCATTCGCCGAGGCGGCGACGCAGTTGCGCCGTTTCGATGAGGCGGCCAAGGTTAAAGACCTCACCACCCCACCGGTTGCGCACTTCCTGCCGTATGTCGCGGCTTGTGAAGGGCGGCCCGGCTAGCGCCCACAACCAGTGAAGCGCGAGTCATGGCGATACCTCTTGTCATCCTCGCGCTCGTCGCGGGGATCTGTCCCAGCACCATGCCGCGTGCGATCCCCGCGACGAGCGCGGGGATGACGACCTGTGTGTCGCGCACCAACGATTCCAGGTACTACCCTGTCAAACTCCCGGCCAACAGCGTGCTCACCCTGCGCGCGAACCCGGCGGCGTCTTTCAACGGCTCACCCTCCTGCACCTTGGCGAGGTCCAGCAAGGTCGCCGCGACATTCTGCACGAGGTCTTTGTCGTCCTGTTTCGTTGCCAGGCTCTCGATCAAGGCATGCCGCGGATTGACCTCCAGAATCGGCCGCGCCGGCATCATGGCGCGGCCGGCCCGTCGCATCAGGCGTTGCACCTGCAGGTCGGGACCCTTGTCATCTGCCGCCAGCACGACAGCGCTGTCGGTCAACCGGCCGGTGGCGCGCACGTCGGCCACGTCCTCACCCAGCGCCTCTTTCATCGCTGCCAGCAGCACGGAAATATCCGGCAGGGAATCATCTTTGCCGAACTCGCCCGCCGCCTGGGTTACTGCGAGGAATTTCTTGTCCTCGAAACTGTCAGTCCGCTCCGGCCAGAAGTTGTCGATCGGGTCGGACATCAGCAGCACTTCGATGCCCTTGGCGCGGAACCCTTCCAGTTGCGGCGAACTCTTCATCGCATCGATGTTATCGCCGGTGAGGTAATAGATCGCGTCCTGCCCGGGTTGCATCCGCGATACATAATCCGCCAGCGATACGATCTTGTCCTGCGTCGAGGAATGGAACCGGGTCAGCGGCAGGATTTCGTTGCGATGCTCCGAATCCTCCCACAGGCCTTCCTTCATGATCGGGCCGAAATTATCCCAGAAATTTGCATAATCGTCAGCATCGGCCGCGCGGGTTTTCAGTTCGCCCATGACCCGGCTGATCAGTGCGCGCCGGATGCGGCCGAGCACCGGGGTGGTTTGCAGCATTTCGCGGGAGACATTCAGCGGTAGATCCTCGGTATCCACCACACCGCTGACAAAACGCAACCAGTGCGGCAGCAGCTCAGCCTTGTCGGTGATGAACATGCGCCGAACATGCAGGCGGACATGCGAGTCACGATCGCCCTCGACGACATCGAAGGGTTTCATGCCCGGGATGAACAGCAGGCAGAAATACTCCAGCATCCCCTCGGCACGCCAATGCAACGAAGCCCAGGGCTCGTCGAAGAAATGACCGAGGTGGCGATAGAATTCTTTCAGATTTTGTTCGGATACGTCCGCCTTTGACTTGCGCCACAGCGCGGTGCCCTCGTTGGCGGTCTGGTCCTTGCCGTCGCGCGACACGGTAATCGGCAGCGTGACGTGATCGGCCCATTTGCGGATGATCGTTTCGAGCCGCACTGGTTCCAGATACTCTTCCGCATCGGATTTGATGTGCAGCATCACGTCAGTGCCGGGCGCGTCGCGTTCGGCCGGTGACAGGGTGAATTCACCGGCCCCTTCCGAGGCCCAGGTGAAGGCTTCCTCGGACCCGGCTTTGCGAGAGGTAACCTCGACCCGGTCGGCGACCATGAACGCCGAATAAAATCCCACCCCGAACTGTCCGATCAAACTTGGCCGGTCCTCGGGCTTCGCGGTGGCGAGTTTCTCGCCGAACGCCTTGGTGCCGGAGCGGGCAATGGTGCCCAGATTGTCGATCAGTTCCTGGCGCGACATGCCGATACCGTCGTCGGCGATCAGCAAGGTGCGGGCCTGCTTGTCCGGCACGACGCGGATTTTCGCTTCGGCCGGGGGTGCCAGTTTCGGGTCGGTCAGCGCCTCGAACCGCCGGCGATCGCTGGCGTCGGCGGCATTGGCGACCAGCTCGCGGAGAAAGATTTCCCGCTCGGAGTAGAGCGAGTGGACGACGAGGTCCAAAAGACGCCCGACTTCGGCGCCAAAACTGTGTTTTTCCAATGTGGTATCGCTCATCGTGGCCCTCCATGCCGGGGCCGCATATGCGCATATCGGTTGCGGGATTCAATACCGCCGGGGCAACGAAATCAGGATCGGCCGGGGGTGGAATGATTGGCTTAAGCCGCGGATTTTTGGATTTTTAACCGAAGCGCTGTAGGCGGCGGTCACACCCGGTCCGACCTCGAAATGTCCCCTCCGTATCATGCGCCTTTGGTTATTGGCGGGCAGACCTGTGCATTCTCGCATCTCGAACCATTCCAGATGCGCGTCGACAGCACCTAAGCAGGCAAGCGGCTGTGCCTCCACGTCCGGTTCATGTTGCACTGCTTCACCGAGAAATACGATGCCGGGCTTCATCCTACGGGCAACCGGCGAACCGATCCTCCACGACACCGCCGGTCGCTCCCGGTCGTTTTGTCGCGTCCGTTACGGGATATCGGCGCGGCTGCCGGAAATGATCGTTGCACTCAACCATCCCGGGGGAACCGTCATCCAAACGGCACGAGAGCGGAACTGCCTCCATTCGGTTTCGATCGATGAGCCGCAGGGTAAGCACCACATCTTTTTCGAACTTCGGCGGGCTGCGGCGGCCGATCGCGAAGGGCAGGACCTGAATTTGGTGGTCGAAAGCGCATACCATCAGGATCCGTCCCGCGCCGAGCCGGCGGTGCGTGGCGCAATGGGTTTCATTCTTTTGTGCGGCTGTGCGGCAAGGTCTACAAGGGCGAACCGATTGCGACTCGGCGGTGAAATGCGAAAGGGCGCCTTGAGGCGCCCTTCGTCGTCGCGATCCGGACACTGCTTCGGCTGTCGCGTCGGTCGCCTTGCGCGAACACGG
This sequence comes from Acetobacteraceae bacterium, assembly GCA_049519555.1. Lineage (GTDB taxonomy): Bacteria > Pseudomonadota > Alphaproteobacteria > Acetobacterales > Acetobacteraceae > Rhodopila. The sequence continues at coordinate 6,903 of JBEKQQ010000094.1, read as the reverse complement.
ACTGTCAGGTCCGCCAGGGAATTATCTGTCGCATCCGGTAGGTCATTCCGATGCCTCCATGCAGGCCCGGCCGGGACGGCATTCAACATGAAAATCTGCTGGCGCCTCAGTGTGTTGCCTGAGGAATGTCAGGCGGCGTGGCCAGCAATGCGGCCAGCATACTTAGCCCCGACAGTACAGCGAAGCAGGCCAGCGACGTCTCATACCCCCCTGTCGTGTCGCGCAGCACGCCGGACAGCAACGGACCCGCGGCCTGCGCCAGCACCTGCCCGGTCAAGGCCACACCTCGGATCGCGCCATAATTGCCACGGCCGAAATAATCCGCCCAGGCGATCGGCAGCATGACGAGCAGGCCTCCCACGCCAAGGCCGAAGAAGATCGCCGCGAAATACCCGGAGGCAGCGCCATGTACCGGCTGGTACAAACTGGCGCCAATACACAGCAGTAACCCGGTCGACACCAGCTTCCAGCGCGCCGTCACCCGTCTCGGCAACACACCGAAGCCGAAACTGCCGATCCCGGACATCAGCGAGAAAAAACTGACGACCGATGCCGCAACCGGCGGGCTGAGGCCGCGTTCGATCAGAAACGGTGCCTGATGCAAACTGACCCCGGCCTGCACCGGATAGGCCAGCAACGTGAACAACGTCAGCAACCAAAAGCTTTTCGTCCTGATCGCCTGGGCGCGGGTGAACACCGGCTCGGGCCGCATCGCTCGCGCTGGGGTGCCCGCCTGGATACCGCGCACGCCATCGGGCACCAGGCCGGCGTCCTCGGGCGAGCGCACCATCAGCAGAAACGCCGGAACGAAGCCGACGACCAGGACCGTGGTGCCGATCGCCAGCCAACCGGCGCGCCAGCCACCCGCCAGCATCGCCAGCGACCCGATCATCGGCAGCACGACGAGGCCAGTCATCTGCCCCACCGAGGCAATCGCATTGGCCAGCGAGCGGCGCGTGATGAACCAACTGTTGACTGCGCCGTAGATGCCGAGATCGAACGGCCCGGCAAAGTTCATCCGCGCCACGCAGAACAGCACGTAGAACATCCACAACGATCCGGTCAGCGACAACGCCAGGTTGGCTAGGCCGGTGGTCAGGATCGCGACGCACAGCACGAGGCGGGCGCCCTCGCGATCCAGCAGCCGGCCGAGCGATGGCGCGGCGACTGCAGCAAGCAGCCCGCCCAGGGACACGGCGCCGGAGATCGCGGTGCGCGACCAGCCGAATTCGGCGGTCATCGGTGAAACGAACACGGACAGAGTGGCGACTGCGCCGCCCTGGCGGGACAGGCCGGCGCAGCAGGCGCAGCCGAGGATAACCCAGCCGTAAAAGAACGGCAGGCGGGGAATGAGCCAGCGAGGCAGCGACAGCGCGGTCATGATCGGCCAGATTTACCGGCGACGCCGCGGAATGTCGTCCCCTTCAGGCCAACCTTTGGCTGACCCAGGTCTGCCATGGAGCGGGCGCCGCCGTGTTGCTCCAGGCATCGGTGGCAAAGCCGCCCGAATTGCCCTCAGAACTCGCCGTAACCGCGTGCCATCGTGGCGGCGCAGGCGAGTAACACTGCAAAGAGACCAAGTTGGATATATATCAGCCAACGCACGGTTACGACGTCATCGTCACGTGGTGCAACGCCCGCCCGGCGCCAGCGAAGGTAGCGGAGGGTTGGCCACACGGATAACAAACCAATGACCGCGAAGGCCAGGAGTTTGGCCCAGAAAAATCCGTTATTGGAATAGTAGTCCCACCCTTTTCCAGCAAATTGCGCCCGGCTGAAACCGACGATCAGGATCAGACCCGCCAGTACGCCGTACCAAATGTCAATCGAGGCGATCGTGGCAGCAACGCGGTGATCGATGCCTCGTCGCACCAAAAGGAATTCGCCGAACAATACCCCGAACAGGCCGAACACCAATAAGTGATGCAAAATCGCCAATACCAGATCGAGCATCGCCGCGGTCCTTTTGTTTCCCCAACGGAAACCGGTGGCGGGCCTGGGGTCAAGCCCCCCCTGTCGCCAGCCTGCCGCAGCCGCTCTATAAGGCGGCAAACCTTGGAGGTCAGCATGGCATTACCACATCGCGCACTTGGCACCGGCGGGCTCGCCGTCTCCACCATCGGGTTGGGCTGTATGTCGTTATCCGGCGTGTATGGCGAGGCGGACGACGCGAAGTCCGAAGAACTGATCCGCTACGCGATCGACCTTGGGGTAGATCATCTGGACTCCTCGGACATGTATGGTTGGGGGCACAACGAACTGGTCATTGGCCGCGCCATCAAAGGCCGGCGCGAAAAGGTCGTGCTGGCGACCAAGTTTGGCCAGACACAACGGCCAGGCCAGTCCAACGGTGTCAACGGCCGGCCGGAATACGTGCAGCAGGCCTGCGAGGCCAGCCTGAAACGTCTCAATGAAGATGTCATTGATTTGTATTACCAGCACCGCGTCGATCCCTCGGTGCCGGTGGAGGAAACCGTCGGCGCCATGAAGCGCCTGGTGGAGCAGGGCAAGGTGCGGTATCTTGGCCTGTCCGAGGCAGCGCCGGATCGCGTCCGCCGCGCCAATGCGGTGCATCCGATCGCCGCGGTGCAAACCGAGTACTCGTTGCTGTATCGTGCCGAGGCCGAGGAGACCCGCGAAGTCACCCGCTCGCTTGGCATTGGGTTCGTTGCTTACGCGCCGTTGGGACGTGGTTTCCTGACCGGCGCGATCAAGACGTTCGATGATGTCGATGGCAGGCGTGCGGCGCATCCTCGGTTCCAGAAGCAAAACTTCGATCAGAACCGCACGCTGGTGGCCAACATCGAAGGCATCGCGGCGGAGAAGAAGTGCACCCCGGCCCAGTTGGTGCTGGCCTGGTTGTTGGCGCAAGGCGACGACGTGACGGCAATCCCGGGCACGCGGTATCCGGCGCGGCTGGATGAAAATCTTGGCGCGCTGAAAGTGCGGCTTTCGTCCGACGATGTGGCGCGGATTTCAGCGGCGGTGCCGAAGGGCGCGGCGGCAGGGACCCGTTATCCGGCCGGCGGCATGGCGGGCGTGTTCATCTGAATTTCGTTGCCGGTCTGTTTGGTTCGAGGTCGATACAAGCCGGTGGCGGCTACCAGGGTAGCGGAGTGGCTACCGATGGGTATACTGACCCGGAGCCAAGCCGATTGGGGAGCGAAGCATGAGTTTGAAGGGTGCGGGATATATCGTGGGTGCCTGGGAGCATCCCACACGCAAGGCGACCGACAAGTCGGTCACCTTGTTGCACGCCGAATGTGCCAAGGGCGCGCTGGATGACGCCGGCCTGAACAAGGACGACGTCGACGCTTACTACTGCGCCGGTGACGCGCCGGGTCTCGGCCCGATGTCGATGATCGACTACATGGGCCTCAAGGTACGGCACATGGACTCGACCGATGTCGGCGGTTCGTCGTACCAGGTCGCGGTCGGGCACGCGCTGGAGGCGCTCGCCACCGGCCGCGCCAATGTCTGCCTGATCACTCTGGCGGGCCGGCCGCGCAGCGAAGGCATGGCGACCGGCACTGCCCCGCGGGCTGGCAGCCCGGCGCAACCGGAGATGCAATTCGAATATCCGTACGGACCGGCGACGGCGAACATGTACGCGATGTGCGCCACGCGGCATATGTACGAATACGGCACGACCAGCGAACAGCTCGCCTGGATCAAGGTTGCCGCCTCGCATCATGCGCAGCACAACCCGCACGCGATGTTGCGTGACGTCGTCACCGTCGAAGATGTGGTCAATTCGCCGATGGTGGCCAGTCCGCTGCACCGCCTGGATTGCTGCGTCATCAGTGATGGCGGCGGCGCGCTGATCCTGACCAAACCGGAGATCGCCAAAAGCCTGAAGCGGCCACTGGTGAAAGTCATCGGCGTCGGCGAGGCGCCGAAGAACCAGGCGGGCGGTGCGGTCGATCTGACTTATTCGGCAGCGCGTTGGTCTGGGCCGCCGGCGTGGGAAATGTCGGGCATCAAGCCGTCCGATATCAAGTACGCCTCGATCTACGACAGCTTTACCATCACCGTGCTGATGCAGCTGGAAGATCTTGGCTTCTGCGAAAAGGGCCAGGGCGGCAAATTCGTTTCCGACGGCAACCTGATTTCCGGCGTCGGCAAACTGCCGTTCAATACCGATGGTGGCGGGTTGTGCTCCAACCATCCGGCGAACCGCGGCGGCATCACCAAAATCATCGAAGCGGTACGGCAGTTGCGCGGTGAGGCGCATCCGGCGGTGCAAGTGCCGAACTGCAATCTGGCGATGGCGCATGGGACCGGCGGCTCGCTTGGCACCCGTCACGTCGGCAGCACTGTCATTCTGGAGCGGGAGTAATCGCCATGGCCATCGCCGCACAAAGAAAAATCCCGTTCGTCGGCACTGTCGATACCAATCCGGAAACGAAACCGTTCTTCGACGGTTGCGCCGCCGGCAAACTGGTGTTGCCGCAATGCGTGGCTACCAAGAAGTTCATTTGGTATCCGCGCGCCATCTCGCCCTTCACCCTCGGTCCGGTTGAGTGGAAAGAAGTGTCCGGCAAGGGCAAGGTTTACACCTACAGCATCATGGAGCGGGCCAATCCGCCCTATTGCATTGCATATGTGGAACTGGCCGAAGGGCCGAAGATGATGACCAACATCGTCGACATCGACCTCAAGGACGTGAAGATCGGCATGGACGTGAAATTGAAGTTCATCCAAACCGAGGGCGACGGCCCGCCAATGCCGTTCTTCGCGCCGGCCTGAATTCGTTGGCGACGGCGGCGCCGGGACATCGTCCTGGCGCCGTTTTATTTGCGCCGGCGCTGGATCGGCGGATCCGGGGCAGACACAGGTTCCACGCGCCATCCTCCTGGTTCTGACCGGGGCTGGCCGGGGCCTGCCTTGTCGTCACGCGTGGCCATCGCGGCCATCAGCGCACCGAGTTCGCGCTCGCTCGCCTCACGCGCGTAGGTGCGGCGGAACCAATCGCGCAGGCCGGGTTCCGAGTACGGGTAACCCTCCGCCGGGAGCTCTGACGGCTGCGGTTCCCGGTTGGTGGTGAACTTCAAAATCGGCATTGGGCGCTCCTCAGTTGCCGTGTTTCGCAGGGGGAACGCTCGCGTGGCGGGTCAGGTTCCGCACCGCGCTCGACCTGCAACGCGTCTGACGCCGCGCTTGCACGTCATGGCCGGGCGCCTTCGCAAGGGCAGGCTTGACCCGGCCACCTGTCGCGGCACAGTGCTCGTGCATGGCCGGGTTACGCCTGCCCTTGCGAAGGCGGGGGCCCGGCCACAACATTTTGGCGACCGGACTTTGATCGAGAGGACCTGCCAATGGACCAACTGACCGCAACTGCAGATCCGATCGTGGTGGAAATCGTGCGCGGTGCGCTGAAGGCCGTGCAGCACGAGATGGAAGCGCTGATCGAACGCACCGCCATGTCCCCGTTCATCCGCGAGAAAAAAGATTTTCACGCCGCGCTGTTCAACCGGACCGGCAAACTGATTGCCGGGCGTTCCCTGCCCACCGCCAGCAACCTGATCGAACCGGTGCTGGAACTTTACCCGGCGCAGACGATGCGGCCCGGCGACATCTACTGGTACAACGATTGTTACGCATCAAAAGGCGCGGTATCGCACACTCCCGACCAGGTCTTCATTGCCCCCGTCTTCGCTGACAACCACGTTCTCGCCTTCGCACACTCCTGGGCGCATTTCAACGACATCGGCGGCATGCGGCCGGGTTCGCTGTCGGCCGACTGCACGGAGATCTTCCAGGAAGGCATCATCGTGCCGCCCGTGCTGGTGGCTCGCGACGGCATCATGAACGAAGACCTGCTGCGCATGTTTTATCGCAACTGTCGCTTTCCGGCAATGGTTCGCGGCGACACCAGAGCCTCGCTGGCGGCGATCCGTCTGGGCGAGCGGCGGATGCTGGAACTGATCGCCCGGTTCGGTCCCGCAAAGCTGGATACCGCATTCGACGCGCTGCTGGAGCGTACCGCCCGAACGGCGCGGGAAAAATTGCGCGCCATGGTGCCAAACGGCGAATACCGCTTCACCGAAACGATCGACGACGACGGTCACGGCAGCGGACCGATCCGCATCCGCTATCGATTCGAAGTAACACCCGATCGTACCATACTGGACTTCACCGAGAGCGACGATCAGGTCGACGGCCCGCTGAACTTCCTGATGAACGAATCGACTCCGAAACTGGCGCTGACCGGTTATTTCCTCGGTGCCACCGCCGAGGGCATGATGAACGACGGTGCGCTCGCGCTGATCGATGAAGTCCGCGTGCGGCCCGGCTCGATCGTGCAACCCGAGTTTCCTGCAGCACTCGGCCTGCGCGGCGTCACCATGATGCGCAACGTCGCCGGCCTTCTGGGCGTGATGAATGTCGCCACTGGCGGCAAGGTAATGGCGGCGCACAGCGCTTACGTCATTTGGTATATCCGCGGCCGCACCGACGATGGCGAAACCTGGTTGATGTCTGACGGAGTTGGCGTCGGCTATGGCGCACGCCCGCACGCCGATGGCAATGATGCGATCTATCTCGTCGCGCAGGAGAATTATCCGGTTGAGTTCATGGATCAGGTTTTCCCGGTGCGGGTCCGTTCTTATGAAATCAATCAGGATACCGGCGGACCGGGACGTTGGCGCGGCGGTTGCGGCATGGTCCGGGAGGTCGAGGTGCTGGCCGAACAAGGCATGGTTTCGTTGCGTATCGATTCGGTGAATTTTCCGCCATGGGGCGTGTCAGGCGGTCAGTGCGCGCGGCCAGGACGATGTGTCGTCAATCCGGGCCGGCCCGACGAACGCGTATTGGGGCCGTTGAGCGACGGCAACATTGTTCGCCGCGGCGATATCATCCGTGTGGAAACCGGTGGCGGCGGCGGTTGGGGCCATCCGTTCG
>JBEKQQ010000093.1:0-23501 GCA_049519555.1 Acetobacteraceae bacterium | reverse complement strand
GGCCGATGGCGGGAATGCTCCCGGGGTCGGAACGGATTGCGCGGCGCGAGGATCCGCATTGCCGAATGCGCCCGTTGCCGACCGCATCGTCGCGGGCACTTCCAGGCCTGGCGTCGGCTGATCACGGAATGGGTCGGCTTCCCATGACGTTGCAGGCGGCGTCGCCTGGCGCGGTGCCCGCTGACGCACCACCGGTGCGCCCGCATTTGCTGCCACCATCGGCTGGGCTGCCGGTGCTCGCGGCGTTTCCTCCAGCGGTCCCAGAGGATCGGTGAAATCCATCGCTTCCGGCAACTTCGCTGTCGTGGCCGGCGGTAGTGGCATTCCCGCCCGCTGAGCTACCGGGGCCTCGAATGGCGAGGCTTCCAAGGGCGCTGTTGCCGCAATTCCTGACGGCGGGACTCCCTGGGCAGGGTTGCCCAATGGGGCGGTCATCGGACCCGGCGCTGCCGGATGCGGTGGAGCGGCCGAGAACGCCATACCCTCGCCGGGCAGCCCTGGGTTGCCATAAGGCGCCTGAGGCTGGAACGCGTGTGGCTGCGACGCCGGTGCTGTCGGAGACGCCGGGGTTTGCGCCGGCGGCGCAATATCGTCCAGCAGATTGTCCCAATCGTCGGGGATCAGGTTGTTCCCCGGCATCGCTCCACCAGCATGCGGCGTCACAAAGCCGGCGACCGGCGGCGGGATCAGCGCGTCCTCCATGGAGGACGAATGATCGGACTGCACCGGACCGCGAAAGCCGCCGTCAAACGGCTCGTCACCATGCTCCGGCGCCAGCGGATCGAAGTCGTGCGGCAGTTGCGCACTGGGCGCCAGGCCGAGATCCGGATACGCAGGCTCATCGAACGGCCGACGGGATGGCGGGGTAGGGGCGAGCAGGTCCTGGGCGAACGGATCACCAAACGGCGTTTGGTTCGAACGCCCCGGCGCGCCGCCATATCCCGCCGGGGCACTTCGAGAATCCCGGTAGGCGGGTTGCTCCACCACGCGGATTTCAATTTCGTAAGCGCCCAGACGAATGCGGTCGCCGTCACGCAGCGAGCGAGTGGCACCACGACCGATCGGGTCCCCCTCGCTGTTCAAATATGTCCCATTTGTGCTGGTATCGGCGATCTGCCAGATGCCGCCGAGATACGCCACCGCAAAATGGCGCTTCGACAGCAGCCGGTCCGGATCGGGCAGCACCCAGTCGACGTCGGGCCCGCGGCCGACATGAAATTCTCCCCCCGGGACAGTGCGCGCTTCCGGCGCCACCTGATCCGGGCACCGCAGCACGGTCATTGAGAGTTCCATTGGCGTTGCCTTTTATCATGAACGATTCGGGTCAGGCGCCCAGTTCCCCACTTTAGCCATTCCGTCCTGGAACAGCACATCCATCGCCACAACGCGTCCGACCGGTCAGGGCACCTCGGGCGGCATCCGGCCAGGTCCGCCTGCAGCTATATTACGGCCACTCTCCAAAAATCGTTTCATTCGTTCGGCGTGCCGTCTCAGATCGCCACGCACGGCCGCCAATGCCACTGCGCCGGCGACCGCTCCGCCGGTTGCCTGAGGCGGCGGCGGCACTGGCGGCATGCCCACCGGAGACATCGAATCTCCGCTCCAGAATGCCGCGACTCCGGACCAGGCCTCAGGCGACTGAAAGCCGCTGGCTTCGGCATGCGTCATGGCGGTGCGGCGTTGTTCATCCTTCTGTTGCCGAACCCAGAGTTCAGCGGTTTCTCGTGCCTGCCGGTCCGCTGCCGGAAGATCGGCAGGCATCGTGTTGATGGCGCACATGCAGGCCCACCAGACGCCCTCGCGTTTTGGCAAAGCATGCGCCAACACGCGCACCGCCTCGGGGGCGAAGCCGGCCGCTTCCAGCCGGAGGACTGCCTCGGCCACATCGGTGCAGCCTTGCAATGATGCCAATGCCTCGGCGGACAAAGTCGCACGTTCCACCATCGTGGCGAGGTCCGCGCCCGCAAGTTTTGCCAGTGTGCCTGCCATATCAGTTGATCATTGTGATCCCGCCCTTGAGTGTCAGCATGGCGCTGCCGCCCACCGAAGTCATCAGGCCTTTGAGTTCGGCCTGGATTTGCGCCTGAACGCTGGTCATCATGCCTTTGATGGTCACGCCGGTCTGATCGATCGTCAACGTGTTCTGGCCGACCTTCAACGTAATGGACTGGGTCGCTTCCAGGCTGATGGCGCCGACGCCTGCCTTCACCGTGATGTTGCCAAGCGATACCTGCAGGTCATAGTTGCCGGTCGATATCTTCGAACTGTGGTTGCCCTGTGTGACCGTGTACGAGCTGTTGCCCTTATCGATGGTCGCCTTGTAGTCGCCCTGCGTCACCTCAAACGTATGATCTTTGGTGACCGTGATGGTCTGCTTGCCCTGAACCGTAATCGTTTCATCAGCCTTGACCAGAACGACGCGGCAGTTATCGACGGTTAGCGATTCGTCGTGCTCGACCTCGGTGGTGAGGTCCTTTTGCGCGTGGATGAAGATCAGTTCGCTGTCGGCTTTATCATCAAAGGTCAGTTCATTAAATTTGCTGGTGTCGCCGTTCAGGCTGGAGCGCGTGCGGATGCCGGATTTAGTGGCGTCGGACTTGCTGTAAATCGGTGCCGAGACGCCATTATAAAGGCCGCCGATGACGATCGGCCGATCCGGGTCACCGTCGACGAATGCCACAGCGACCTCGGTGCCAACCCGGGGAATGAACTGGGTCCCCCAGCCATTACCGGCCCAGGGCTGAATGACGCGCGCCCAGACGGAGGCAGCGCCGGTGGCCTCGGCGCGCCAGTCCCAATAAAATCGCACTTTTACGCGGGCCAGGTCGTCGGTGTAGATTTCCTCGCCGCCGCTTTGCATCCGGATTTCCTCGGCGGCGCGGCTACTGGGTCCCAGCACCAACGCCGTATGCACACCTGCCATCCTGGGCCGTGGCGTGACCAAAGGTTGCCGCCACTGCAGGGTCGCTTTGAAGGCCTCGAACCGGTTCTGATAGGAAACGCTGCCCTCGTTGCTGATCCACGAGCTGTCTTCGATCTCGTGGTGAGCCGAACGCACGACAAAACCGCCATCATCCGGACTGGGGGATGTATTGGTGAGGGTGAATTTGCCGCCAGGCACGAGGCCGCCGAAGTGACTGCTGCCGTTATAGAGTGAGGTCGCCGCCTCGGCCGCCTGTAATGCGAATTTCGTGCGGCTTTCCACTACACTGCCGGTGAACGTCTGCGCCGGCCAGTGATAGACGTCGCGCGTATCGCTGCTGCCGGTTTTCAGCACGGTCTTTTGCTGATTGTACAGTTTCGAAGTGGGATGTTCCGGATCGTAATCACCCTGTGCGTACGAACCGGTGACTGTCCGCACCGGCGACTTCCACTCCATGATGCCGCCGAGATCCGTCTGATTCACGGCAAAATGCAACGTTGAGTCGGGAATTTCCCGGAACGCGGTCGCCAGCTCGGCGATGATCAGCGTGTGCTTCGCCGATGTGTGCTCGAAAAAATAGAACCAGCCTTCCTGTTCCATCAGCCGGTGGGCAAACGCATAATCCGACTCGTTGAATTGTACCGTATACGGTCGGGAGGCGCCGGCTTCCACGGTGAACGAGACATCGGTGAGAAGCGCGTCCTTGAACATCGCCGACAAAATGGCCTGCACTGAATCGGTCTGATAGACGCGGCAGTCCAGCGTCTGGCCAAGGAACCACAGACGAGGTACGACAGTCAGCGAGTAAAGCTGGAACTCGTCGATCGCGGTTGCGCCGCGCACGATGCCCTCCGACCTGACCTGCTGGACGATGCCGTGAAAATACCGCACTGGCGTGGCCGTGGTCCCGCTGGTGTCCTGCAGGGTCACACAAACCGGCATGTTCAGCAGCTTGTTCGGGTCAAACACGCCGATCTGGCTGACCGCGGTAATATCGAACCGGAATGGTTGGCTGATCGCTTCCTCGGCGACCAGCTTTGTTGGGATCAGTGCGTCGTCGCCAAGCGGCGAGGTCATCGACATCATGGCACTGTCGCGAACCCATGCCGCCATGTTCGTCCTGCCTCAGAGGGTCACTGGGTTGAAGGGAGCGTTCCCCGCCTGTGGGACACGTATCAGATTTGAGTACACGCTGTCGATAGGTGAAACGAGGCCCCCGACCGTGCCGATTCTTGGCAGCACGCTGTCAGCTCGCTGCTCGTTAGCGCAAAAGACCGCGAGACGTAAAATCCTGCTGGCTCGATCGGGGGCGTACGTTTCGGTCTGGTATCAGTGCGGGGTCAGTCCCTTCGCGCAGCGGTTTCCGGCACCGCCATCCGTCGGATCGTTCCGGTCGTGCTGTGGCCTTCGCGCAGTTCGACCAGCAGTACCTCGCCGCCCCAGCTTTGCACCAGGTCGCCGCCAACCACCTGGTCCACGGTATAGTCGGCGCCCTTGATCAGCACATCCGGCTGCAGCGCGCGGATCAGCTCCAGCGGGGTATCCTCGTCGAACAGCATGACCATATCGACCGGCGACAGCGACGCCATGACGATCGCCCTGGCGTCCTCGTTCTGCACCGGCCGTGTTGGGCCCTTGAGCCGGCGCACCGAGGCGTCCGTGTTCAAAGCCACGATCAGCCGGTCGCAGCCGGCACGGGCCCGGGTCAACAGATGGACGTGGCCCGGATGAATCAGGTCGAAACAACCATTGGCAAAGCCGATGCGCAGGCCTTGCGCGCGCCACACCTCAACCTGCGCCTTTGCCTCCTCCAGTTCACGAACCTTGCGTTCGGTGGAGGCAATGGCGTCGGTATGCAAAGCGGTCAGCAACTCGGCCTGCGCCACGGTCGCGGTACCCGGCTTGCCAACCGAGATACCGGCCGTGACATTGGCCAGCATCGCGGCCTCCGGCAGCGACGCGCCAGCCGCCAGCGCGACGGCGAGGGCAGCGACCAACGTGTCACCGGCGCCGGAGACATCGGCGACCTCACGCGCACGCGCGGGGAAATGCATCGCCGGTTGGCCGCGGCGGACCAACGTCAGACCCTTTACCGAGCGCTTGACCAGCACCGCTTCGCCGCCGGTGGCCTCCAGCGCCATGCAGCCGGCGCGATCTGCCTCGGTATCGAATGCGGCATCGATATGGGTGGCGGCGCGGACCTCGAGCTCGTTTGGGGTCAGCACAGTTACTCCGCGATAAGCGCGGAAATCCGGCCGTTTCGGGTCGACGATGACTGGTTTGCCATGGGCTGCGATCAGGTCCAGCAACTTGTCGAGCACCGCGTCGCAGAGCACGCCTTTGGCATAGTCCGACAGAATGACGACATCGGTACCTGGCAGCGTCGCTTCGACGCGCCGGAGCAACGCGTCCGCCGTGGCCGTATCCAGTGCCGCAGTCGTCTCCTCATCCAGGCGCAGCAACTGCTGGGCGCCGGCAATAAATCGGGTCTTGCAGGTCGTAGGCCGGTCCGGCGCCATGATCAGTGCATTTTCGATCGAAGATTTTTCGCCAACCAGACGTGCGACGGTCTTGCCGGCGTCATCGTCGCCGACAACTCCGGCCAGCACGGCATGCCCGCCCAGAGTGACAACATTCATGGCGACGTTGGCGGCGCCGCCGGGGGTGTCGTGGTGCCGCGTAGGCCGCAGCACGGGGATCGGCGCCTCCGGTGACAGGCGCTGCGCATCGCCGATCCGGTAGCGATCGAGGATCACGTCGCCGATAACCAGAATTCGTGCCCGGCCGAAATGGCGGACAATGCCCGCGAGGTCACGGTCGTTCGGCAATTCGGGCGTCGATTTGTTCATGGCTCCGGTCCGATTGATCGTGCGGCGCACTGGATAGCAGCCTCACCGTTTTGTCGCACTCGCGAAATTTGCTGCGAAGATGGTTCCATGACTGCGTGTGCCGAGGTAGAAGACGGCGTTCGAGCTTTGCGTGAGCCGTCTCGCCCCCACTGTCCTATGGCGTTCGTGTCAGTGCCCCGTTTCGCAATGTCCTTTGTCGTCATGCCGCCTGGCTCGCTTTTGTCCGTCAAGATGCACTTTCTCGTAACGCTCAGGCCGGTAATTGCCACTCTCATAATGTCCTTTCGTGCGATATCCGGTGTTGTAGTGCCCTGTCGCGTAATGCCCTGTCTCGTAACGCCCTGTCTCGTAATGCCCTGTCTCGTAATGCCCGGTTTCGTAATGCCTGTCTCGTAATGCCTGTCCCGTAATGCCCTGTCTCGTAATGCCCTGTCTCGTAATGGAGGTACCGTGAACTACTTTCCACCGTTCGAGGTGATCCGCCGATCGGTCGATATCCAGGCCGTACGGGGCGATCTGCGGGTCAATATGTCTTATGAAGATTTCGTTGAGCTTTTAAAACTCATGATCCGAGGTATCGAGGTCGACGAGGAATGGTATGCGCGCACCTACGACGATATCGGCCAGGCGATCCGCGCTGAAAGTATCAAATCCGCTCGTCATCATTTCGTGAACGACGGGTATTTTGAGGGCCGCTTGCCGGCGCCTGTTCAGGTCGATGAAGCCTGGTATCTGCGCCGCTATCCCGACGTCGCCGAGGGGATCAGAAAGGGATTGTTAACTTCGGCACAGGAGCATTTCGAAATGGATGGGTACAAAGAGGGACGGCTTCCCTTTGAAATGTAATCGTCATGCAAGCGTGATTGCTTCGTCAGAGATCGTTTCGTCGCAAGCGGCGAATTGGCTCTTCGCATGAGGCCGGCATGACGCGGCTGCCCCTGGCCCGAGAGGGCGCCGGCATCGCGCGGGCCGGTCGGCGTGCATCGAAGGCGGCCGGCATGGCGGCACGGCAGGATCGATCCAAAACCCCGGATGCCGAACCCGTTTCGCCAGTGGCAACGCAGCAACCGCCGGTGCCGGCGGCAGCGAAGCACCGACCAGTCCGGCGCGCGGCCGCGCGGCAAAAATCGGCGCCGGCGCCAGACGCGCTCGTTCCCGCCGGTACGGCGGGGGAGCAGCCGGCACCTCCGGTGGCAGCGAAGCAGCGGTCCGTGAGGCGGGAGGCGGCGAAGCTAAAGCCCGCCTCACCGGAGCTGCCAGGGCCCCCGCCAGCGCAGCAAGCGGCGCCGCTCGTGATGACCAGGCCAATCATGGTCGAACTGAACGCCGTTGCCGAAGGTTGGCCAACCCGGTCCCGCTTCGACGTCGTTATGCTGGGTCAGATCACCTCGCTATCGCCAATCGACACCTTCACAATCCACGACCGCGCCGGACTTGAACTGGCTGCCGTGCAGTTCGGCCACGGCGACGATCAGGAAACCGAGGCGCTGAGCGGGGGAGGCACCGCCTACCGGACCGGATTTCAGGTGTTTCTGCCCATGCCGGGCGGCGAAGATGTCCGCATCTCCGATTTGTGGGTTCGAGCGCGATCCCGCGATGGCGCAGCTTTCGAAGAGGGCATGCGACTGGGCTGCATGGCTGACCAGGCGGCGATCCTGGCCGGTCCGGTTCGAAGCGCGGATGCGGTGGAAATCCCCGCGCCGCGCAGCATCGTCTATCTGGAATCTGCGGAGATCACTGCGGACCGCCGGCTTGTTGTGCACGGTTGGACCATCGCCACATCGCCAATCGTCGCGGTGCAAATTTTCGTCGATGGCAGGCGGGCGGGCGCTGCGGTGCAAGGCCGTGATCGCGGTGACGTGGCCGCCGCATATCCGAGCTACCCCAATGCGCGGCGTGCCGGCTTCACGCTGGAGCGGGCGGCGGACGACGCCATCCGTCATGGCGCCATCGTAAGCGCACACGTGGTGTGCCTGAGTGGCGCGAGCCACTCGGCGGCGATCCCGCTAACGCACACGGACACGTCATCCGACGCCGCGACCGATGTTTCCGGGGCCCCTTCAGAGGACCAGCCGCCGGGGTTGCCGGGCGCGGAGGTCTCGCAACGGAATTTCAGAGCTCCGCCGGCGGCCGATCCGGATGCGGCGCAGTCGGTTGCTCCAGGTGCCGGGCCTGCCGAGATACCGGACAATGCCGTATTGGTACATTGCGACCACACGGTCGTCACCGCGGATGGCCGCTTGCTCATACAGGGTTGGGCGATTTCCAGGGCCGGCATCGACCTGGTCGCCGTCGAGCTCGACGGCAAGCCCATGGGCCTGGCGAATTACGGGCTGCAGCGCCCGGATCTCCCGAGCGAACACGAAGGCATACCGCTCCCCATAGGCTTTGACTTCGCCGGGACGATCACGGACTTCGCCGGCGGGCCGTACCGGGTTCGCATTATCGCGACCAACCGCGCGGGTGACCAAAGCGAGACGACGATTACCGCAACGGCTGCCGCGCCGGCGGCTTTCATGTTTGAGCTCGATGGACCAGTCACGCGAGATGGCGTCATGATCCAGCCGGTCACCGGCCGACTGGTGATCGAAGGCTGGGCGCTGGCGCGTGACGGCATGGCAGGCATCGATGTCGAACTGGACGGCACGCTGCTTGGTCACGCCCATTACGGCATTGCGCGACCTGATGTCGGCGCGGTGTTTCCGGACTGGGACGGCGCCGCGCGCAGCGGTTACACCTTCCACTGCCCGTCGCGGGCGTTGCCGGATGGCGATCACGTCATCCGATTGATCGCCCGCTCGAAGACCGGCGGCTCGCATGTGCATGCGTTTCGCATCACGGTCAAAAAGACTGACGATCCGGAAGAAGCGGCGTCAATTCGGCGCAAGATCAAGTGGGTCGAACAAAGGACCACGAACGAGGTGCTGGACCAACTCAACTGGCGCCCTGCGTTTCATGTGATCGTGACCGGTCATCCCGCCGGCGTTACCTCTGCCGTCGGCAACGACACATCCTGGGCGTTGACGCTCCGTTCGGTCCTCGAGCAATCCTGGCCGTTGTGGCGGATGACTGTCATCGCTTCCGGCGACGATGATGCGGATGCGGCTCGGGGCGCGATCCGGCGGCTGGCCCAGGATCAGACGGCGCGCTTCGCGATGATCACCCCCTCCGACGTCGCGGCGTGGCAGTCGCCGCTCGGGTCCGGAGCCGGCGCGTTCGAACGAGGCGAACGCCGCAACCCGGACCGCCGACGAGGCGACCGCCGAAGTGGCGTACCCTGGATCAGCCCGCAGGGGCACGGAGCCTTGCCCGGCGCTGTGCTGCTGCAGGCGCGGACCGGAATGGGGCAAGCCGGGAATTCTGGTTTGCCGATCGGGCCCGGCCGGAGCGAGGCGATCCGTAGCGAGACGACTGCGGCCGAGGCGTCCGGCGACGCGATGCCGGGGAATGAGACATCAGCGAATGATCCGTCAAGGAATGAAGCGGCCGGGAGTGAGGCTGCATTGGTTCTGGTGCTCGCGGCGGGTGACGAACTGGGGCGCGATGCACTGAGTGAATTCGCAATTGCCAGCGGCATGCACAGAGGCGCGGACTGCTTCTACGCGGATGAGTTTCGCCTACCGACCGGTACCACGCGGCCCGAGGCCTTCTTCAAGCCGGATTTTTCACCAGCCTTGCTGTTGTCGGCGAATTATTTCGGCCGCCCGTTGGTGGCGCGGCCCGCGTTGTTGGCGGCCATCGGCGCCACCCCTGAATCCTTGATGCGTGACGGGTACCATGACCTCGCGTTGCGCTGCACCGAGGCGGCGGCACAGACGTATCACGTCACCGAACTGCTGAGCCGCACCGATGGTGGGGTTGCGGTGAACCCTGAGAACGGCGTTACCGCGCTGCGTAATGCCATGGCAAGGCGCGGGATCGAAGCCGAAGTCCTGCCGGGGATGCTGCCCGAAACCTTCCGCGTACGACAAACCGCCGCGATTACCGGCAAGGTCTCGATCATCGTCCCGACCTGCGCAGCGAAGGGCTACGTCGAAACCTGCTTCACCACCTTGCGCGCGCAAACCACATACCGGAATTTTGAGATCGTTTGCATCGATAACATTCCGGATACCGAAGCAAGCACAAAGCAATTCGTCCGCGAGCACGCCGATAAGATCGTCGAGATGCCGGGGCCGTTCAATTGGTCGCGCTTCAACAATGCTGCCGTGGCCGCCTCGGACGGCGAGTATTTGTTATTTCTCAATGACGATATCGAGATCATTCAGCCGGACTGGCTCGACGCCATGCTGGAGGCCGCGGCGTGGTGCGGGACCGGCATCGTCGGGGCCCGTCTGTTGTATCCGAACCGCTCGGTCCAGCACGCCGGCATGTTTCTGGGCGACGGCATGGGCCGCCACGCCTTTCGCCATGCCGATCAGCACGACCCCGGATATTTCGGTCTGGCCCAGACGACGCGCGAGGTGACCGCGGTGACCGGCGCCTGCATGCTGATCCGTCGCGACGTCTTCGAGGCCCTTGGCCGGTTCGACGAGTCGCACGACGTCATCAACAACGATCTCGATTTCTGCCTACGGGCGCAGCGCGCCGGATGGCGCACGATCTATACCCCGCACGCGACCTTGATCCATCACGAGCTGGTCAGCCGCGGTCATTTGTCCGACGATTTCGACGCCAGTCGGTTCACCGGCGAGTGGCAAAACCGGTTCGCTGCCGGGGATCCGTATTTCAATCCGCATTTGTCACGTTACTCGGACGATTATCGCATCGACGATGAAGGCATTCGGGTCATCTATCCGGGCCGTCCCGTAATCGACCGCGATTTGGTGAAGGCGATTCTCGTGGTCAAGGTTGACCACATCGGCGATTTCGTTACCTCGCTGCCGGCGATCCGGCGATTGAAGGCGGCGTTCCCGGCCGCCCGGCTGACCGCGCTGGTGGCGCCCGCCTCGGCCGCGATCGCCTCGGTCGAGCCCGCCATCGACGCCTGCATTCCCTTCGAATTCTTTCATGCCCGATCCGAACTGGGCGATAAAGAACTGACCGAAGCGGATCTCGAGGCACTCAAGGCCCGGCTTGCGCCGTATCGTTTCGACATTGCGGTTGATCTGCGCAAGCATCTTTCCACCCGGCATTTGCTGTTGTGCTCGGGTGCGCGGGTGCTGGCCGGCTACGATTCACTGGAAGCGTTTCCCTGGCTGGACATTGTGCTGGAATGGGAAAGCGACAAAGCGCTGCAACGCAAGCGTAGCCATATCGCGGACGATCTGGTGAATTTGTCGCTGGCAATCGATGCGGCAAGCCAACCAGACCGCACACTGTTTGACCCGAAACCCGAGCCTATGACGGTCGAGGAACTGCCGCACCATGTTCGCCATTTGTTTGCCCGTCCGGTCGTTGCCATCCATCCCGGTGCCGGCAACGTCATGAAGCAGTGGCCCGAAAAGCACGTGCGCGCGTTGATCGACCTGCTGATTGAGCAGGACGGCGTTGCCGTCTTGCTGGTCGGCGGCGCTAATGATTTTGCAATTGCTGCTTCGATCATGGAGCATGTCGACCGGCCCGACGTCTGTGGCTCGGTGGCCGGATTGACGGCGTTGCGCGATATGCCGCCCCTGCTCGCTGCCTGCGCGCTGTTCATCGGATGCGACAGCGGACCAAAGCATATCGCCGCGGCTTCGGGGGTTCCCACGATCGGCATCCATTCCGGTATCGTCGACCCGGCCGAATGGGGACCGATGGGCGAGCGTGCCGTCGCACTTTACCGCGATATGAGTTGCGCGCCCTGTTTCCTGGCGAAGCCCGAGCATTGTCCGCGCGGCCTGGCCTGTGTTGAAATGCTGGATCCGGCGCTGGTCTGGCAAATGGCCCGGCGGTTTCTGGGAAGGCCAGTGAATGATCGCATCGCGACAGTGCGCCGCGCCGTCCGCACGTCAGATGCAGTTGTCACCGATGCACTGCGGCCCGCAGATTCGCTGCCGTCACATGTGGCAGTGAAAACGGTGCTCGCTGAATTGCAGTCGGCCGAACTGCCGCCTGCGGTACCGCCGTCACCGCTCCCGGTGGAGGCTGTGATCGTCAGCAGGCAATCGGCGAAACGTCCGACGAAGCCACCGTCCCACACGGTGACGAAGACATTGGTCACGGCGAAGCCGTCAGGGAAGCCACCGACAGAATCAGCGCCGCGCGTGGTGGCACGGACCGCGGTGGCAGCGAAGCAGTCGAGGAAGCGCGTCCAACGGACCCCGGTGGCGGGGCCGAAATGACCGACGAGGCATTGCTGGAACTGGCTGCCGGCCTGGCCTTGCGGGCTGCGGAAGTCATCCTCGCCATCCGCGCTCGCGGCTTTGCGGTATCGCGGAAAGCTGACCGATCCGTAGTGACCGAGGCCGATCAGGCCGCCGAAGCGCTGATCGTGGCGGGCTTGCTCGCAGCCGCTCCGGAAATCCCGGTGGTCGCCGAAGAGGCGGTCGCAGGCGGTGCTGTCGTCGCTGCCTCGCCGTTGTTCTGGTTGGTGGATCCGTTGGACGGCACCCGCGAGTTCACCGATGGAAGCGACGATTTTGCGGTGAACATCGGCCTGGTGCGCGATCGCCGGATCCAACTTGGCGTGGTTGGCGTGCCTGCGACGGGGGAATTGTTCGGCGGCATCGTCGGGGTTGGCGCCTGGAAACGGCGCGGCGGGGTGGCGACACCAGTGCATGCCCGCCGGGTACCAGAAGAGGGATTGACTGTGCTGGCCAGCCGCCATCATGGCGACACTGCGCAGCTACAGGCGTTCCTCGCCGGCCGGGTGGTGGCGAAAACCATGAATTTTGGATCGAGCCTGAAGTTCTGCCGGCTGGCGGAGGGGATTGCCGATCTGTACCCGCGCTTTGGCCGCACGATGGAATGGGATACCGCCGCACCTCAGGCAGTGTTGGAGGCGGCGGGCGGGACGGTTTGCACGTTGGATGGTGCGCCGTTGCTGTATGGCAAGCCGGGTTGGGAAAACCCGTTTTTTGTCTGTACCGGGGTGCAGTCGTAGCGTGCCACGCCTGGCATAAGGCGTCACTTATGAAGTTGTCCGTTGCAATGGAGCGGGCAAACTTTGGCGGACGTTGCGGCTGGTCGCCAACGAAATCGCGTGTGCGCCGGCGATGATCTCCGGGGCAGGCGCAACCATCGCTACGATATCGATTCTACCGCCTTGATGTTGCTCAGTTGCCTGTTGGGCATCGCCAGGAGTGCTGTCGCCACGGCGGCAATCGCTGCGAACAGGCATGCGGAAAGGAAGACATAAGTCGGTGGCAGCCCTCGCGCCAACAGATACCCGCCAAGCGGTGCGGCGGCGATGCCGCCCAGGCGTCCGATGCCGGTTGCGAACCCATAGCCGCTCGTGCGCATGCGTGCCGGATAAAGCTTGCCGCAGGCACCGTTCAGGCCGGTCTGGCTGCCAAGTACCGTCAGCCCCGACAACATGACCACGGCGAGCAACGCCAAATAGGGCATCGTCACAAGTGCAATTATCGCGATGAATACGATCCCCACCGCGTAATGCACCGCCAGTGCCCGGTGCGCGCCGAAGCGATCGATTGCCCAACCGAGGTAAAGCACGGCGAAGATGCCGCCGAGCGGATAAAGGCTGGTTGCGAATACCGACTGTGCCGGCGTCATCCCGACCAGATGCAGAACCTCCGGCAGCCAGAAGACGAACAGGAAGAGGTTAAGCAGGCTGCAGAAGAAAATGATCCACAGTAGCGTCGTCTGCAGCGCGTAGCCCTCGCCGAACAACATTCTGATAGGATTGCTCTGAGCTATGTCGATGGCGTGCTCCTGGTTCACCGACGGCGCGATGGCGAACCGTTGCAACAACGCATGATGGTGTGGTGCGAGGTTCGCCCGCGCCGCGAGGAATCTTGGCGACTCAGGCAGCCATAACGCCGTGATCGCCAGCAGGATTAACGGGAAAACGCCGCCAATGACAAAAATGATTGGCCAGCCGAAGCCCTCGTGCAACAGCAAGGACACGACGAGACCACCGACGAAGCCGCCAAGTGGCGCTCCGGTAAAGGTCAACATGATCATCATGGCGCGCAGGCGTTGCGGCGTGTAGTCGCCGGTCAGTGCTACCGTTCCGGCAAAGCCTCCGGCAATTCCGGCTCCTGTGAAGAAGCGTGTTCCGGCCAGGAAACCGAGCGAAGGGGCGAGCGCGCTGGCCAGCGAGGCGATGCCGAACAGCGTCACGCTGAGCATCAACAACGGCTTGCGCCCGAAACGGTCGCCGATCGGTCCGGCGAGCAGGGCTCCCACCATGACGCCGACGTTCGACCATAAAAAGGCGATCGCGAAGGCCGAGGGTGCCACGCCCCAGACATGGGTCAGGGAAGGCACCGACCAACCGATTGAACCGACGTCGTAGCCGTCGCACATTTGAATGAGGCCGCAGATCACCGCGACACGGATTTGCAAACCGCCGAGCCGCTGGTTTTCCAATGCGTGCTCAATCGCCGAGAACGATGTCTCCGCCATTGTCGCCATCCCTTTCGCCGCCGTGTTCTTCTTGGTTCGGGCGGGGCGCCCTGCTTGGTCTGGCAACGTAAAGCACGCGATATCGGCGTGCAACAGAGGAACCGGGAATCAGTGGTCTGTAGCCTCACGGTTGTCGAGATTTTTGAGCCCGCAGCGTGGCGCGGGCACGTTGAGAGACGTCTCGGGCCTGCAACTGCTCCTGCGACGGTGAGGAACGACCACTTTCCGCACCGGCCGCCGATCGCGGGATGTCTGGGCTGAAACGCCGCATTCGACCAATAGCGGACCGCCGGAACCCACGGTGGCGCTGAGCGCGAGTAGCGTCGACGTCGGCCTCCAATATTTTTTAATGTCCCGTCTCGGATATCGGGCCACCGCTCCGGGCGGCCGGCTATATTCGCGTGTTTGTCAAAGATAACGATAAATGGCAAATTGCTGCCTTTCATAACACATTAGTAGCGCCTTTTTAGAAAGTGGACCAGGCTCTCGTACAGCCGAATGCCCGCTCCCCACCAATTGCGAACGTACATGCCGGTCCCGTCAGCCGGCATTCCCCCAACGCCATTTGACTTATCCACATCCTTCCGTTCATCTCCCGATGGCGAAAAATAACCGGGGCCCAATCCCATGCTTCTCGTGATCGACGCCGGGAACACCAACATTGTCTTTGCGGTGCGCGACGACACCGGCTGGATCGGCTCCTGGCGGATCCGCACCGATCCGCAGCGCACTTCTGACGAATACGCTGTCTGGTTGCTGGCGCTGCTCGGCCATGTTGGCATCCGCAAGGAGGATGTGTCGCGTGCCGTGCTCGGCACCGTAGTGCCGGCGGCGCTGTATCACCTGCGCCGGCTGTGCCGCGAATGGTTCGCGGTCGAACCGTTGGTGGCGCGCGCCTCGCTGGACTGGGGGTTTGAGATCAAGGTCGACAACCCGAACGAAGTCGGTGCCGATCGCCTGCTGAACACGCTCGCCGGCCATCAGCTTTTCGGTGGCCCGCTGATCGTGGTCGATTTCGGCACCGCGACGACGTTCGATGTGGTCGACAAGGACGGTGCCTATCTCGGCGGCGTCATCGCACCGGGCATCAATTTGTCGCTGGAGGCCCTGCATCAGGCCGCCGCCCGCCTGCCCAGAATTGGCATCGGCCGGCCGCAGGCGGTGATCGGGACCTCGACGGTGCCGGCGATGCAGTCTGGCCTATATTGGGGCTATGTCGGACTGATCGAGGGGCTGATCGCCCGCATCAAGGCCGAATTCGGCGGGCCGATGAAAGTGATCGCCACCGGCGGCCTGGCGCCGCTGTTCTCCGAAGGGACGATGCAGATCGAGCAGATCGAGCCGGATCTGACGCTGGACGGGCTTTACCTGCTGGCGCAGCGCAACCCCGCACCGGTCATGCCCAGGGAACGGACACGGCTGATTGAGACGGAGTGAAGACGGCTCCGAGACCGTCGTGAGCCGAAGCGTTCGGGCCACCTGAGCCAGCATCTCGCGGGATAGTTCATCCGCTGTATCGGTAGAACTCCGATCGACGGCAGACCTGTAATCGCGGCTCATCGCACACGCCAATAACGGTATGTCTCGCGATGAGGCCCCAGATGTTTCGGGGGCCGACTCATAATTGCCGTACCAATTGTCCAAAACGCGAACGTAACTGACAAGACTGACGAACGCCGCTGGCCAAGAATGCAACCAGACACAGGCGCGGCCGGTCTTCAGGTGAACGCAAGATCCTCGTGTCTGTTCATCCCCTCGTGTCGAGCCGCTTTGGTTGAGTCTGGCGCACCGCAAGGGAATTCTCGACCAATTGGCCCCAGGCAAAACAAAATAACGAAAGGCATCACATGAGCACGATCACAACCAAAGACGGCGGTGAGATTTTCTACAAAGACTGGGGCCAGGGACAGCCGATTGTGTTCAGTCACGGCTGGCCGCTTTCGGCCGATGACTGGGACGCACAGATGCTGTTCTTCCTCGGTCGAGGGTTTCGCGTCATAGCCCATGACCGGCGCGGACACGGCAGATCCACCCAGACGAGCGACGGCCATGACATGGATCATTACGCCGACGACCTCGCGGCGCTTACGGCGCACCTCAATCTGAAAAATGCGATTCATGTCGGCCACTCCACCGGCGGTGGCGAGGTAACACGCTATCTTGCACGGCACGGCGAGAGCCGGGTAGCGAAGGCCGCGCTGATCAGCGCGGTGCCGCCGCTGATGCTGAAGACCGCGGCCAATCCGGGCGGTCTGAAGTCGTGATGCCGCGACCGCGGCGCCGGGAGGGCCGGTCGGCACCGCGGTCGCAGTACGGCGTTTCAGGCCGCGATGAGCCGGTCCGTGCCGGAACGACTGAATGTGTCACGAGCCGCGCACCGCCGGTCGATGGCCGGAGTATTGATCAATTCGCTCGGAGTCCGTCCGCGAACAATTCAATTGAGATGAATGGGTTATCGATGACGCGGCGCTCGATCCTTAGACAGAACGATGCGAACCGCGCGAACCCATTTGCGCTCATCGGCGTTCATCGGCGGTTCCATTCTTCCTGGCGGCCCTGGGGGCAAGAGAAAGATTTCAACCGCCGATGATCGCCGATGAACGCCGATGGTCCCCGAGCGCGGCCCTTTCCGGGAAAAGCTTGTCAGGTTGGATTTGGCGTTGTTTATTAACGTGATAATCCGGGACGGACACTCAGACATTATTGTAACGCCGCGGTGCCTCTCAAGGCCCAGGATGTACTGGGCCGGGATGCCGGCAGCGGGTCGATCGCATCGGATCTGGACGCTACGCCGTGTGCAAAGGCCCGGGCGTGAGCAGAGCGACGACGATCCGGGTGGGACGGAGCCGAATGATGTCAGTGCGGGGAATTCACCTTGTATCTGGACGTTACCGTCCAACTTTGGCAGTCATGCGGCAATGCATCCGTGCCTGCACCCGATCTGAGCCCCCTGGCTGAGCCCCTGCCACACGAGGTAACACCAAACTCCAATGGACCTTGACACCGAAGACCTGTCCTTCCTGCCTTTGGGTGGGACGGGCGAGATCGGCATGAATCTCAACCTCTACCGTTGCGACGGGAAATGGCTCGCGGTCGATTGCGGGATCGGTTTTGGCGGCGCAGCGCACCCCGAGGTCGATGTCATGATGCCGGACCCGGCGTTCATTGCCGGCCGGCGCGATCAGCTGCTTGGCCTCGTCATCACCCATGCGCATGAAGATCATTTAGGCGCTGTGGCGTGGCTGTGGCCGCAACTGCGCTGCCCGGTCTATGCCACGCCGTTCGCCGCCGCAGTGCTGAAACGCAAGCTGGCCGAGGGCGGGCTGCTCAACCAGGTGCGGCTGCACGTCGTGCAGCCCGGTGGCGAGATCAACCTGAAGCCGTTTGCGATCCGGCTGATCCGCATGTCGCACTCGATCCCGGAAGCCCAGGCGCTGGCGATCGACACGCCGTATGGCACCATTCTGCACACCGGCGATTGGAAGCTCGATCCGACCCCGTTGCTCGGGCCGCCTTCGGACGAGACCGCGTTGGCGGAGTTGGCCAAAAAGCCGGTCCTCGCGATGATCTGCGATTCCACGAACGCGATGGTCGAGGGCCACTCCGGCAGCGAGAAGGACGTCAGCCTGGTGCTGACCGCTCTGATCCGCGGCTTGCGCGGCCGGGTCGCCGTCACCTGCTTCGCCAGTAACGTGGCGCGGATGGAATCGATCGCCCGGGCCGCCGCCGCCGCGGGTCGCAGCACCGCTCTGGTCGGGCGTAGCCTACGCAATATCGAGGCCGCCGCCCGCGAATGCGGCTACCTGAAAACCCTGCCGCCGTTTCTGCGCGAGGACGACGTCGACGACCTGCCGGACGACAATGTTCTGATGCTGATCACCGGCAGTCAGGGCGAGCCGCGCAGTGCTTTGGCTCGGGTCGCGCTCGACACCCACCCCCGCATTGCACTGGGTGAGGGCGATACGGTGATCTTTTCTTCTCGCGTCATTCCCGGCAACGAGCGGGCGATCACCACGGTGCAGGACAATCTGGTGCGCCGCGGGGTGACCGTGATGACGGATGCGGACCATGCGGTGCATGTCTCGGGTCACCCCGCGCGCGATGAGTTGCGGCGGCTGTACCGGCTGGTGAAGCCGCGCTTCGCGGTGCCGGTGCACGGCGAATGGCGGCATTTGACCGCGCATGCGGCTCTGGCGAAGGAAGAGGGGGCGCATCCGATCCTGATGGAGGACGGCGATATCCTGAACCTCGCGCCCGGTACGGTGGAGATCGTCGACAGTGCGCCGGTCGGCCGCCTGGTGCTGGACGAGAACCGGCTGATCCCGATGCAAGGCGAGGTGATGAATGCTCGCCGCCGCCTGCTGTATAACGGCGTGGCGGTGGCGAGCCTCGCCGTCGACCGCGCTGGCAATATCATCGGCAAGCCGAAACTTTCCGCACCCGGTTTGCTTGATGCCGACGATCCCGAGGCGGCACGTGTGGTGTATGAGTTCAGCGAGGCCATTGCCGATCTGACACCAGCCACGCGCCGGGACGACGACCTGCTGACCGAGGCGGCGCGTACCGCGTTGCGCCGTGCCGTCGGCAAGCGCCTGAAAAAACGCCCCCAGGTCGATGTGCACTTACTGCGGGTTTGACCAGGGCTTCGCCCCGAGACCCCACCAGGAGGCCCATCGATCCGCTTCGCGGCTCGATCCTGGACCTCCGCCAAGGGCAGTGGCCCTTGGAACCATTAATTTGGCTGGTTCTCTGAGGAGGGCCAATCCAGACCTTGTGAGGTCACGGTCGGCCCTCCTCAGAGAGCCAGCCAATTGTCGGATTGCAAAGGCTATCGCCTTTGCTGGGCTTGGGTCGCGAAGCGAACCGAGGGGGCAAAGCCCCTGGTGGGTTCAAGGGCGAAGCCCTGAGCTCTACCCGCAATGAACTGGTTCACCGGCTGCGTGCTTTATATTCTGATCTGGTGGGTCACGCTGTTTGCCGTGCTGCCGATTGGCACGCAGGCAGTGGAACGGCCTGACGAGGTCTCCGGCTGGCGCGGTGCACCGGCGCGGCCACGGATATGGATGAAGGTTGGAATAACGACAATCGTGGCATGCGTGATCTGGCTTGCGGCGTTCGCGTTGATCGAGAGCGACTGGATCAGCTTCCGCCATGGCTATTTTGCCGGACCGAAAGACCACTGACTGGCGCTGCCTGCGTAGCCCCAAACAAGCTACAACCGCCTCTGCCAGGCGAGGGAAAGATCATCCTCAGCCTGGCGGGCGGTTGCCGTTTCCTCCCCAAACCTGGCCCTCGTCAGCGCCAAGCCGGGCCGTCACTGTGTTAACCAAATGAAATCCATTTGTCACTACAGTTCGACCGTTTTTTCGTCAGAATTTGGCTCATTATTTCAGAATCCTCTTGTGCATTGCACAATAGTTTCGTACCCGCGCTGCGTGGAATACGTGATCCCGTCTTTAATCCAATATTTGGTCCCGTGCCTGGATTGGTCTCCCGCCTCCTGAGCGGATCCGCTGCAACAAGATCCAATGCCGGCGATGTGACAAAGCGCGCAAGTCCGCCTAGGGTCCGGGACACACTTAAGCGGCCTGACCACCGACCAAATGGAAACGAAGCACCGATGCGCCTGACCCAGGGTTTCATACCAACCATCAAGGAGACGCCAAACGAGGCGCAGATTACCTCGCACCGGCTGATGCTGCGTGCCGGCCTGGTGCGGCAGACCTCGGCCGGCATTTACGCCTGGTTGCCTCTGGGCTTGCGGGTGCTGCGCAATATCGAGCGCATCGTGCGCGAGGAACAGGATGCTTCCGGCGCGCAGGAACTGTTGATGCCGACCATCCAGCCGGCCGAACTGTGGCGAGAAAGCGGCCGCTATGACGATTACGGCGCCGAGATGTTGCGTATTCGCGATCGCCATGAGCGCGACATGTTGTACGGGCCGACCAACGAGGAAATGATCACCGATCTGTTCCGTCAGTCAGTGCGCAGCTATCGCGAACTGCCGAAAATCTTTTACCACATTCAATGGAAGTTCCGTGACGAGGTACGGCCACGCTTCGGCGTCATGCGCGGGCGGGAGTTCCTGATGAAGGACGCCTACTCATTCGACCTCGATCACGCCGGCGCGGTGATCAGTTATCGCAAGATGATGCTGGCCTACATGCGGACCTTCCGGCGCATGGGGCTCAAGGCGATCCCGATGGTGGCCGATACCGGTCCGATCGGCGGCGATCTCAGCCACGAGTTCATTATCCTGGCGCCGACCGGCGAGAGCCAGGTGTTCTACGACGCCGCGTTTGAGGAAATCGATTACCTGTCCGAAGGTGCCGGCGGCTTCAGCCACGACAGCCCGGCCGACCTGGAGCGGTTCTTCCAGGAGATGACCTCGTACTACGCCGCGACCGACGAAAAACACGATACCGCGAAATGGGATCAGGTCGCGCCGGAGCGGCGGCGCGAGGGCAGGGGGATCGAGGTCGGACACATCTTCAACTTCGGCACTAAATACACCAAATCGATGAACACGACGGTCACCACTCCGGATGGCAAGCCGGTGTTCCCCGAGATGGGCAGCTACGGGATCGGCGTTTCCCGCCTGGTGGGCGCGGTGATTGAGGCCAGCCATGACGACGCCGGCATCGTCTGGCCGGATTCCATCGCACCGTTCCGCGCCGCGATCCTGAACCTGAAAGTCGGCGACGCTGCCTGCGATGCGCTCTGCGCGAGGCTGTATGAGGCGTTGGGCGCAGATGCGCTGTACGATGATCGGGACGACCGCGCCGGGGTCAAATTCAACGACGCCGACCTGATGGGTCATCCCTGGCAACTCGTGGTCGGACCGCGAGGCGCCGTCGCGGGTAAGGTCGAACTGAAACGCCGCGTGGTTGGGATGTCCGGCGGCGACCGGGTGGAGGTTAGCCCCGAGGACGCCCTGGCCCAGATCTTTGCCAATTCCGACCGGCGGGCCTGATCGCACCCATGTTTGGAGCATTCGAACGTGCGGTCGCCGGCCGTTATCTGCGCGCCCGCAAAGGCGAGCGTTTCGTCTCCATCATCGCCAGCTTCTCCTTGATCGGTATTGCACTGGGCGTTGCCACACTGATCGTTGTCACCTCAGTCATGAGCGGGTTCCAGACCGAGCTCGTGGCCCGCTTCCTCGGGGTCAACGGCGATGTCACGATTGCTGCCTTCGCCGGCCAGAAAATCGACAATTACGCCGAGCTGACGAAGCGCATTCGGGCCTTGCCCGGGGTGCAGTCCGCGCTGCCGTTCGTGGACGGGCAGGTGTTGCTGAGCACCACGACCAATGCCTCGACCGGCGGCCTTGTGCGCGGGATCAGTCAGTCGGACCTGAAGTCGCTGCATCGGATCAGCGATCATATTCTGGCCGGCAGCCTGAATGATTTCGCTGGCGACAACGCGCTGGCGATCGGTGTCGGTTTCGCCGAAGCATACCGGGTCAACATCGGCGATCTGGTCACGCTGATTTCGCCGGAGGGAGCAGCAACGGCATTTGGCACAATCCCGCGGGTGCGGGCGTACAAGGTCGTGGCGATCTTCGATGCGGGCCTGCACGACTACAATAGTTCCGTAGTGTTTTTACCGCTGGCGGCAGCACAGATTTACTTTCAGAAGCCGAACGCGGTGACCCAGATCGAAATCCGCATGGACGATCCGGAGCAGGTGGATACGCTGGTGCCGCAACTGATGCCGCTGGTTTCCGGATTGCCGGTGCAGGTGCGCGACTGGCGGCACGCCAATGACGTGATCGTCAGCGTGTTGCAGGTGCAGAAGGATACCATGTTCATCGTGCTTGGCATGATCGTGCTGGTAGCGGCGTTCAACGTGGTGTCCTCGCTGATCATGCTGGTGAAGGACAAGCGCGCCGACATCGCCGTATTGCGCACGATCGGCGCCAGCAGCGGCGCAGTGCAGCGCATCTTCATCATGTGCGGCGCTTTCGTCGGCATCGCCGGCACTGCGCTTGGCTCCATCCTCGGCGTCGTCATCTGCCGCAACATTGTTGAAATTCAGCGCGTTATCGAAAACATTACCGGTGGCCAGGTGTTCGACGCCTCGGTATTCATGCTGAGTACGTTGCCCAACACCATCGATTGGCCCGATGTCTTACGGGTTGTCGCACTCGGCCTCGCGCTTTCGGTGCTGGCGACGCTGTATCCCAGCTGGCGCGCGGCGCGGACCGATCCGGTGGAGGCGCTGCGGCATGAGTGAACCACTCGTGCTGCACGACGTGCACCGGACCTACAGCACTGAGGCTGGCGAATTGTCCGTATTGCGTGGCATCGATCTGACCCTGCGGGCGGGCGAGATTGTTGCCCTGGTGGCGCCGTCAGGCGTTGGAAAATCAACGCTTTTGCACATCGCCGGACTACTGGACCGGCCCACAAGTGGGAACGTGCTGGTCGAGGGTAAGGATGCCGGCAACCTGCCAGACAATGCGCGTACCGCGGTGCGCCGCGACACCATTGGCTTCGTCTATCAGTTCCACCATTTGCTGGCCGAGTTCACTGCGCTGGAGAACGTCGCCTTACCGCAAATGATCGCCGGGCGCGGTCGCCGCGAGGCCGAGCGACGGGCCGCCGCTTTGCTTGGCGTGTTCGGGCTGCAGGACCGGTTGCAGCATTTGCCGGGCAGGCTGTCCGGTGGCGAGCAGCAACGGGTGGCGATTGCGCGCGCTTTGGCCAATCAGCCCAAGGTATTGCTGGCCGATGAACCGACGGGCAATCTGGACGTGGCGACTGCTGAAACGGTGTTTGCCGAATTAACCGCGCGGGTGCGGGATGCCGGTGTGGCGGCACTGATCGCGACACATAATCCCGAGCTTGCAGCTCGGATGGATCGCACGGTGAGAATCCTCGACGGGAAACTTT
The DNA here is from genome assembly GCA_049519555.1 of Acetobacteraceae bacterium. GTDB lineage: Bacteria > Pseudomonadota > Alphaproteobacteria > Acetobacterales > Acetobacteraceae > Rhodopila. Next base: position 324 of record JBEKQQ010000093.1, on the reverse strand, counting down.
TCGAAGTAGGCTGAGGAGGGAACGGGTCATGTGGACCGCTCGTGCCGCTGTCCTGCGCCATGTGGGCGCGCCGATGACCATCGAGACGTTGCAGGTTGGACCATTGGCGGCTGGCGACGTCTTAGTACGCATCCGGGCGGCGAGCCTGTGTCACACCGATCTGGAAGCAATCGAGGGTGCTTTGGCGGTGCAGTTGCCCGCGGTACTGGGCCATGAAGCTGCGGGCGAAGTTGCCGCGGTTGGCGCCAAATGCGGCGTTGCCCGTCGGCTGCGGGGCAGGCGCCGGCGCGGTACGGCTCGGGGCCGGTTCGGCGCGGCTCGCCG
>JBEKQQ010000092.1:0-24344 GCA_049519555.1 Acetobacteraceae bacterium | reverse complement strand
TTCGCAATGGGCAATCATCGGCGCGCGCTGCGAGGACGCAGCCGGCAATCGCCCGACCCGTTACTTGCTCGTTCCAATGCCGGAGATCGAGATCGTCGATGACTGGGAGGTGCTGGGACTACGTGGCACCGGCAGCCGGTCGTTGTTGCTTGACGACGTCTTCGTCCCCACGCACCGCAGCATCCTGTTGCGGGACCTTTATGACGGTACCACCCCAGGTGCGCTGGTCCATCCGGATTACCCCTTGTTGCGCGCGCCGCGCGGCCTGGTGGTGCCATTCTCACTGACGCCCGTGGCGTTCGCTCTGGGCCGGCGAGCACTGAACCTTGTCGCGAAATCGTTAAGCACCCGCCTGTCGCGCGGCACCCGAATGCTGGCGGAGTCCGAGGTCGTGCAACAGCAACTCGGCGAGGCCGCGGCCGAGATCGAAACCGCGATCCTGATCATGCATGCGCGCCGGGAGGAAACCCGGACGCTTGTCGACTCCCGCGCCGCCATTCCACCGGAGGCCGTGTTGCGGAATCGCCGCGATATTGCCTTCGCCGCCTGGCAATTGCGGCGCGGTGTCGATCGCCTGGTCGAACTCAGCGGCGCCCGCGCTGTCTATGACACGGATCCGTTGCAAAGCCTTTGGCGAGACGTGGTGACGATTTGCACGCACACGGCTGTATCTCGGCATGTCAGCATGGTGCCGTACGGCAGGCTGCTGCTCGGTCTGCCACCGGCGGCGGGTGAGGCATAGGGCCGGCGCCTCACCTGGGTGCATGCAATTTCCCGTGTAAGCACCGCGGGAAGTATCATTGTGGATCGGTTTTTCGGGGCGGCCACCGTAAGCCCGCTGCCATTTCGGACCAACCGCCTCGCACCCGGGTTCGTCGGCCGGCTGCATGTTGCTGCATGTCGGTCCACTGGCAACCGCAACAAGGACACTTTTAACGCGAAAATACCGCGCTTATGCCTTGCACCAGGACAGAGAGCGGCCCAGCGTCGGCTGCTTCGCGCGACCGGTGCGTGTGCGCAAATGTTAATCAACAGCGAATGGACTCAAGCAGAACGGCTTCATGAACGCGATCACCGACTTCCCGATCGTGCTGAAACCACTGGGCGGATTGCGTCCTTGTGCGACCTGTAGAGTCCGCCAGGTAAGCATCTGTGAGGCTATCCCCGAAGCCGACCTTGCACGGCTTGGCGCCTGTGCCATCGGCGGCATCGCCCGACCTGGAACCTTGTTCATCGCCGAAGCCGACCCTGCGAACGCGTTCTTCAACATCATCAGTGGAACTGCCCGGCTGTACAAGTTACTTCCGGACGGACGCCGTCAAATCACCGGTTTCGCCGACGGGGGGAATTTTCTTGGCCTCGCGGTGTCCGACACCTATGCATTCAGTGCCGAAGCGATCGACACTGTGTGCTATTGCATATTTCCGCGAATTCGGCTGCGGGCGCTGATGCATGATTTCCCGCACATGGAGGCCCGGCTATTGAAATTCGCCTCCACTGAACTTGTTGCTGCACAGGAACAAATGTTGCTTCTCGGCCGCAAGAGTGCGCAGGAACGGGTGGCATCATTCTTGATGGCACGCAGCCGGCTCGCCGCCGCTCAGGGCTCTCCGGCGTGTTTTATCCTGCCGATGGCCAGAGGCGATATCGCTGACTATCTTGGTATCACCATCGAAACCGTTGTTCGCACGCTACGGAAATTACGCGACGAGGGAATGATCGCAGTGACCAACACCTCGGAAGTCGTGATTTGTAATTCATTGGCGCTGCAATGCCTCGCCAACGGGTCACATCGGGGGTGACGATACCACGACGCGTAAGTCTCTAAACCACCACCGCCGACCGTTCCGCCGCCGCTCTGGCCCAGGCCGCCTGGGCGTCCTCATCGAACAGCTCGGTGAGCTTCTTCATCATCGTGCCGCCCAGTTCCTCGGCGTCGACGATGGTGACGGCTCGTTGGTAATAGCGCGTGACGTCGTGGCCGATGCCGATCGCGATCAGTTCGATCTGGTCACGGTTCTGGATATCGCGGATCACTTCGCGGAGGTGCTTCTCCAGGTAGTTCCCCGGATTCACCGACAGCGTCGAATCATCGACCGGCGCGCCATCCGAGATCACCATCAGGATACGGCGATGCTCAGGCCGCACCAGCAGCCGGCGGTACGCCCACAGCAAAGCCTCGCCATCGATGTTTTCCTTCAGCAGGCCTTCGCGCAGCATGAGTCCCAGGTTTTTCCGCGCCCGCCGCCACGGTGCGTCAGCGGCTTTGTAGACAATGTGCCGTAAATCGTTCAGCCGGCCAGGATTACGAGGCTTACCGTCCTGCACCCATTTCTCGCGACTTTGTCCGCCTTTCCAGGCCCGCGTGGTAAACCCGAGGACTTCAACTTTCACCGCGCAACGTTCCAGCGTCCGCGCCAGGATATCGCCGCACATTGCCGCCACCGTGATCGGCCGGCCGCGCATCGAGCCCGAGTTGTCGATCAGCAACGAAACGCAGGTATCGCGAAACTCCATGTCCAGCTCGCGCTTGTACGATAGCGCCAGCAACGGATTGACCACCACACGCGACAATCGCCCGGCATCCAGCATGCCCTCGTCGAGGTCGAACTCCCACGCCCGGGTTTGCTGGGCCAACAATTTCCGCTGCAGTCGGTTGGCGAGCTTGGAAATCACCCCTTGCAAATGTTGCAACTGTTGATCCAGTTGCTGCCGCAGCCGGGACAGTTCATCAGCGTCGCATAATTCCTCGGCGTCGACTTCTTCGTCGAACGCTCGGGTATAGGCGCGATACGCTCCCTCCGCGTCCGGACCGCCGCGATCGCGGCGCGGCTGCGGGCCGCCGGGCCGGTCGTCGCCTTCCGCAACAGCAGCCTCATCTTCGGAATCCGAGCCGTCGTCGTCGGCAGCTTCACCTTCCATTTCTTCCGGGTTGGCGCCAAGCATCGATTCTGATTCGGATTCAGACTGACCTTCGCCTTGTTCGGAATTTTCCTGCTGGCCCGATTGTTCGCCGCCGTCCTCACCGTCGTCAGTGTTGTCATCGGGTTCGGACTCAACCTCAGCCTCGGCCAGATCCAGCGCCGCCAACAATTTTCGAGCTGCCCGCGCGAACGCGTTTTGGTCGCCGCGGGCTGCGGTCATCTCGGTCAGTGCGGCATCTGCGTTGTCGCCAAGGGTTTCGCGCCACATCGACAGGATCCGTTGCGCGCCTTCCGGAACCGGCTCCCCGGACAGGCGTTCGCGCGCCAGCAGAGCCAGTGCCTTGTCGACCGGCATCTGGTCCTTCCGCGTCATGCGGTCGAAGCCTTCCTGCTCGCATTCCTCAGCGAGCTTGGCGCGCAGATTGCCATGCACACCCAGCATGTGTTGAGCGCCAACCACCTCGACCCGCACTTGCTCCAGAGCGTCGTAGGCATCTTTCGCCTCACGCCGTGCCGGCATGCGCGCCGCGTGGACGCGGTCGTCATGGTGCCGCAACCGTAATGCAATTGCATCGGACTGGCCGCGCAGGCGGGCCATCTCTGCCTCGGGCAGAGCGCGGGTTGGCAACGGCAGGCGTGCGCGTTTACCCGACACGCCGGATGGGCCCGGCTGGAACGCGACCTGCACGTCCGGCTGTTCCGCAATGGCGCGCAACACGCCGGCGGTCGCGCGCTTGAAGTCCTCCGCGCGCGCGTTGTCCTTGTTCGCCGATCCGCTCATGCCCGAACCTTCGTCATGGGGGCCCTCGCCATGGTCGGGCCTGACCCGGCCAGCCTTTTCGGCACCGTACTGACCGAGATGGCCGGGTCAGGCGTGGCCATGACGCGCGGAATCACGAGAACTTGCGCGTGGTGAAGCCGCCGGACGGGATATCCTCGTTGAAGCAACGCTGATAGTACTCGGCGACCGTGGAACGTTCCGCTTCATCACACTTGTTCATGAAGGTGACGCGGAATGCAAAGCCGACATCGCCGAAGATGCGGGCATTTTCGGCCCAGGTAATGACAGTGCGCGGGGACATGACGGTGGAGATGTCGCCGTTAATGAAGCCCGCGCGGGTCAGGTCGGCCAGCGCCACCATGCTCTCGACCCGCTTCTTCGTTGCGGCGTCCTTCGGATCGATGCCCATCTTGGACAGCACGATCCCGGTCTCCATGGCGTGCGGCAGATAGTTCAAGGTGGCAACAATGTTCCAGCGGTCCATTTGGCCTTGATTGATCTGCTGCGTGCCGTGATACAGGCCGGTCGTATCGCCGAGACCCACGGTGTTGGCCGTGGAGAACAAGCGGAACGAGCGGTGTGGGCGAATGACGCGGTTCTGGTCGAGCAACGTCAACTTGCCCTCGACCTCCAGCACGCGCTGGATCACGAACATCACGTCGGGCCGACCGGCATCGTATTCGTCGAACACCAGGGCGCAGGCATGCTGCAGACACCATGGCAGGATGCCTTCGCGGAATTCGGTGACCTGCTTGCCGTCCTTCAGTACGATTGCATCCTTGCCGATCAGATCGATACGGCTGATGTGACTGTCCAGATTGACCCGGATGCACGGCCAGTTGAGCCGCGAGGCGACCTGTTCGATATGGGTCGACTTGCCGGTGCCGTGATAGCCCTGGATCATCACGCGGCGGTTGTGGGCAAAGCCCGCGACGATCGCTAGCGTGGTTTCGCGGTCAAATTTGTAGGATGTATCAAGGTCGGGCACGTGTTCGGTGCGGATCGAGAAAGCCGGTACCTCCAGGTCGACATCAAGGTCGAACATTTCGCGGACCGACACCTTGGTGTCCGGCTGGTCGATCGCGGAGGTCGGGCGAATTTCCACGGCGTCGTTCATAGGCCAGAGTATCCTGTTGCAATTTCGGGAAAGTCTACGCCGTTCGCGCGCCCATGCAAGGCCGTCGGCGTTCCGGTTGGCAAGCGCATCGCCGCGTTGGGCAGTACCGCCCCGGCCCGTGCCGGATCGTTTCGATCTACTACTTGCTTCTCTCGCTTGCCCCTGTCTCAGTTCTGGATCGTGGTTGCCTTATCCGGCGGATGCCAGCCTGGGTTCCGCAACCAGGCGGGAACGCAGCGTCGCATAAGCGAGATTAATGGTTTTCAGACGCTCCTCGGCATCCCGGCTACCGCCGTTGGCATCCGGGTGATGGCGTTTCGCCAGTTCTTTATAACGTGTCTTGACCGCGTCGAGGGTGGTTGGCCAGGTCAGCCCCAACGTCATCAGCGGCTCGCGCAAATCGCCGGGCGTATCCCGTGACTTATCGAGGCGGGACCGGTTGCCTCCCGTATTGATCCCGCCACTGGCGAGGATGTGCAGTGGATCGCGTAGCACCTCGTCCTCCCAGGCAGCGGAACCGAGGCGGCCCAACGGCCACGAGGGACGCTGCCATGCGGTGTCGGCGCGGAGTTCCTGCTCGAATTCCGCCGGCGACATGCCTTTATAATAGTCCCAGGAACTGTTGTAGGCGCGCACATGCTCCAGGCAGAACCACCAGTATTCCCGCAGGTTCCGACGCGATTTTGGCGCACGATATTCGCCCGGCGCTCCGCATCCGGGCAGGTCGCAGCACCGGCCCGGTGCAGCCGGGTCGGGCGCGTAGGCCCTGGCTCGGTCAGGTCGGCGCGACATGGAATGACTATGAGCATCAGGGTGGGGGATTGGCAATGGCGAAACCCACTGGTTAGCTGTGCGGATGGAAGGAAATTTGTCGAACCGGGCCGATCGTATAGCGACGACGCTGAACGCCGCGTTCGCACCCGAGGTGTTGCGTGTGACTGACGACAGCGCGCACCACGCCGGTCATGTGGGAACCCACGGCGCCGCTGGTCAGACCCATTTCAGTGTCCTGCTGGTCAGCCATGCGTTCCAAAGCATGACACGCGTGGCTCGCTCACGCGCGGTGCATGCAGCCCTCGCAGGCGAATTTGGTACGGTGGAAGCAGGGGGCATGCACGCGCTGGCGCTAACGCTGCGAACGCCGGAGGAACACCGCACTCTGGCACGGGCGTGAAACCGGCACATTATGGCCGGATCAACCACAGCTTCGAAGGTTCATCGCCAGCAGGTCATCGTAATCGCGGGCGGACTGATCGTGTTTCCGTTCGCTGCGGCGTTGTGGTGCGCACTCCGGGATGCTCTGCCGCCGCCTGCCAGAGTGGCGGATCCGCTCGCCAGACTGATCTTCAGCCTGCAGCGCTGCTGCGTTGCGATCCTGTTTTGTTTCGCAACCGGTATCGCGGTCATCGGCCATGAACGGTTGCACCCGGGCGGGATTGATCCGCGATCGGGCAACCAGTCGCGTCGGATTACGTTCAATCTAAACTATCTGCAGCAAACCCTCGAGCAATTGGTATTGGCTGGTCTGGCTGGTCTGCGCGACATGCTTTTCTGGCCGATGACCCACACGGAACCGAGACGCTGCTGCCTGCAACCTGTCGCGCCAGCCAGGCAGTTCGACCAACCTATAGTTGCAAAATGCGAAATCGCAACATTCCCGCGCTACAATACCTTGCGTTCGTTTTCTGACCCTACCACAATCCATGGTGACGAGGGGGCCGGATTCGTGGGCGCCGGCGCAACGGGAGCACTGCCAATGGGGTGCCTATAATGGACGGCCTGCCAGCCAACGGCCCCTCTGTGGTGAATGGGGTGACCCGCGCCGCCGATGAGCACCCGGTTCGCTTCGATTTACTCACCGAGAACCCCGTCTACAAGCCGTTCCGTTATCCCTGGGCCTATGAGGCGTGGCTAACCCAGCAGCGCGTCCATTGGCTGCCCGAGGAAGTGCCACTGGCGGACGACGTCAAGGACTGGCACCGCAACCTCAGCGATTCCGAACGGAACCTGCTGACGCAGATTTTCCGCTTTTTCACCCAGGCTGATGTCGAGGTGAACAACTGCTACATGAAGCACTACTCGCGGGTGTTCAAACCCACCGAGGTGCTCATGATGCTGTCGGCGTTTTCCAACATCGAGACCATTCACATCGCTGCATACAGCCATCTGCTGGACACCATCGGTATGCCGGAAATCGAGTACCAAGCCTTCATGAAATACAAGGAGATGAAGGACAAATACGATTTCATGCAGGGTTTCAATGTCGATTCCAAGTTCGACATCGCCCGCACCCTGGCCGCGTTCGGCGCCTTCACCGAGGGCCTGCAGCTATTCGCCTCCTTCGCCATTCTGTTGAACTTTCCCAGATTCGGGAAAATGAAGGGCATGGGCCAAATTATTTCCTGGTCGGTGCGTGATGAGAGTTTGCACTGCGATTCGATCATTCGCCTGTTCCGTACCTTCGTCCGCGAGAATCCTGAAATCTGGACCGACGATCTGAAACGAGAACTTTACCTGACTTGCGCCACGATCATCGAACACGAGGACGCCTTCATCGACCTCGCCTTCGAGCAGGGCGCAGTCGAAGGTCTGACGGCCCGGGAAGTTAAGGAGTACATCCGCTATATTGCCGACCGGAGGCTGATCCAATTGGGCCTGAACGCGCTGTTCCACGTCGTTAGCAACCCTTTGCCTTGGCTGGATGAAATGCTGAATGCGGTGGAGCATGCAAATTTTTTCGAAAATCGTTCGACCGAATACAGCAAAGCTTCGACAACCGGAACGTGGGAGGAGGCCTTCGCCGCGCCACAGGTGCAATTGGAAGGCGTGGAAGGCGGGGTATAAGCGTTCTCAAAAAGTGCGCTGCATGCCGCACACTGATATAATCGGAGACGAAACGCTGATTGTAAGAATCGGGTCTTGGCAGGAGAGGGGAGACCTGTCTAGAATGTGAAGCAAAGGCAAATCTGATTGGCTGTCATGGTGTTGACCATTTCGTCGTTGATAACCACGTTGGCTCTAACGACTGGGCATGGTGGAGTTCCAACTGGCATCGTCGGCCTCTCTGGAGCGAGGCAGTGGCCTTTGGGTGACTGGTTGGGTTCGCTAAAGTGCCGTGACGTGCAGTGATAAAATGATGGCTGCGTCACAGGGTGGTGACGCAGGCTGTCGGGTTCATGGGGTATCGCAAAACAAAGGGACGTCGGTGTGAACGATCTGTTCACTCTTCGAGGTTAATAAGGTCTGGCGACTGGGACCCGCGGCGTCTGGCGCCGAGGCCCTCTGTTCCCGAGGCCTGGCATGGAGCGCGATCTCATGGGTACTACAGCGATTGAGACATTTTTAACCGAACGAGCAAACGTGAGGACCGGGGTGAGCCAAACTGACGAGGAAGTCGGTCGAGAAACGGGTCCAGGAGGGGCGCCGCGCTATAGCAGGCGCTTGTCGGACAAGATCCTGATCGCCTTCCACCATGCCTGCGATCAAAGTGATTTCGAGGTGGCCGAACAGCTACTCCATATCCTGGAGATGATGCTGACGCGCCGGCCTCTGACTCCCGATGGCACCAGGCGGCGCAATATGGAGAGCCTGGTCGCGGCGCACGAACGCCTGTGGCATCTGAGGCATCCGAACACGGACGAGTACTGAGCCCAGTACCGCCGGTAGGCAGGTCAGCCGCCGGTCAGCCGTAGTGCGCCGCCCGCTCGCAAGACGAACTCGGCCTCGGGGCGAAATGCGCCGCTTTGTGCGTGTAACACCAGGCCGGATGCCAGTATCAGAGGCGAGCGCCCGTGTTTCCGTCCTTGCACAAGCAGCAGACGCGCTGGGTGCGCTTGTCTTGGCCAGATCGGAAATACGCATTCCGCCGGGGCCTTATTGTCCCGCATCGCTCTGAGGGCCGGCTCCAGCAATCGCGGCGGCAGAATCAGCGTCAGGGTTCCGCGATAACGAAGCGGGCGAGATAGCGCTTCCACCCATTCGGAAATCAGGTTCGGCGCGGACCGTTTCGCTGCCTCGCGCGCGGATGAGGGTGATGGTGTGCCGTCTGCGGCATGATAGGGCGGATTGGCCAACGCGTGGTCGAATTCGCCACCGACCGGTGACGCCGCGAGGTCGCCGGCCGCGAACAACAATCCCGTCCTCGCGTTGGCTGCCGCATTGGCTTGCGCGAGCCGGACCAATCCGGGATCACGATCGATACCCAGACCTCGAATGTCCGGGATGCGGGCAGCAAGGCACAACAATGCCGCGCCAGCTCCTGTGCCGCCCTCCAGAACACGTTCGCCGGCCCGGGCAGGGACTGCGGCGGCGAGCAACACAGGGTCGATGGCAGCGCGGAACCCGCCTCGCGGTTGCACATAAGCGACCCGGCCACCCAGGAGATGGTCTGAAGTGACGACGTCGGAGAGGTGCTGGTCAGGCCGAGTGTCGCCAGGCGGGGGATTTGCGGTCATGCTGCATGCTGGCCGAACGCGCCATGCGTCGGCAACCTTGTCGTGTTCTGTAGCCGGCCGGCCACGACCGACGCCCGGTTGCGCCAGGTCGACATTTGTTGGATCAGGTGCAAATCGGGCACCCCCGGAGCGGGTAATTCAGTTCTGCAGTGGAGGAGAGGGTTCTGGCGGAGGGGATGAGATTCGAACTCACGGTACGGGTTGACCCCGTACGGCGGTTTAGCAAACCGCTGCCTTCAGCCACTCGGCCACCCCTCCGCCGGGAGAGAAGAACCTACCCGGGAACCCCGGACACAGCGTTTGCCCGATCATGTTTAGGGAAACGCTGCGCCGGGGTCAAACAAGAACCTGGTCGCCAGAGCGGTACGCAATAATTTCTGGTTCGGTCCGTTACGGCAAACAAAAAACCGGAGGCGCCGATAAACACCTCCGGTTTCATCCCTGCCAGGCAGTAGGTCAGTGGTAAACGATTTCCACGCGCCTGTTTTGCGGCTCACGCACGCCCGGCCCCGTCGGCACCAGGAGATGCGTATCGCCATAAGCATGCATCGAAATCACATTCTGCGGCACGCCGTCGCGCACCAGCTCAGCCGCAACAACGCGGGCGCGACGCTCGGACAGGCCTTGGTTGTAGACGGGCGTGCCAGACGTATCGGTGTTCCCATTGACGTCGATGCGGGTGTATTGCGCGTGGCTCGAATAGCCAGCCGCATCTCTGACGATCCCCTCACTGCGCGCCGTCAGGTTGGCCTTGTCCCAGTCGAAAAACACCAGGAAGGTCTTGGCGCCCACTTCCGCCACCGGGGTCGGCTCCGCCACGGCGGGCGCCGGCGCTGCGCCGAACGCGTAACGTACGCCGATCAGGACGCTGTGGTTGAATTCGTTGCCGAATTTGACACCCTGATAGTCGCGCCCCTCGGTAAGGCCCATGAACCGGTATTCCGCGGTGACCGCCAGACCGGGGACGGCATTGATCGGAATAGCGGCGCCCAGGATCGCCTGATAAGCAAACGCACCCTCGGTGTTGGTCGAGCTTGCGCCACCCGAGCTGACATGCAGCGGGGCCCACTGATAGCCCGCGCCAAGCCCGACATAGGGGACGAACAATGGCGCGACAGCGGCGAAATCGTTGAAGTCGTACAACAGGTTCACCATCGGGCCGAACTTCTGCTCGGAGCCGCTGATTCCGGCGCTCCCTCCAGGCCCGGTCAATTTCGACAGGCTGTTGTAGCGATAGTCGAACTCCATCTCAGCCCGAATATTATTGCCGAAGCCCCAGCCGACTGCTGCCACACCGGCGCCACCGACATTGGTTTGCAGGTCCACGCCGGAGACGCCTCTGCCGTTGACGGAAGTGACCGGCACCTGCTGCATGATGTTCATGCCGGCACCGAGACTGACGTATGGTCCGGCTACCGGCTGCGCGTTGGCCGCGGCCAAAGGCAGCATCAGCATGGCCGAAGCCGCCAGAGTGTTCCGGAATTTCATTTTTGCTGTCCTTAAGGAAATTGTGGCACAAGGCACGACCCGTTGGGCATTGGTTACCCACCCATATCAACCTGTACTGGCGCCATGAAAGGCCAATGCCGTTCATTTCCAGTCCGTGTTGCCGTTGCGCCACAGCACTGTGTCATTTCTCCACTGCGGGGACACTGGAATACCGGGACGGCTGTGTTGCCTTTTGCCGCCGTTCCGGCAGCCGAAGAACCGTCAGCGGCGGTGTAGTCCGTCCCTCCCGGTCGGTCATGGCGCGGCCGTGACGGTTTAATGCCTGCGACCCGCCTCCGGGCAATGGAGGATACTCAGGACAGCGCCACCTCGAAGCCGCGCTTCGTGCCGGGGCGCGCCATGCACCGCTCATACCACGCCTTCACGTTGGGGAAGTCCGCCAGGTCGACCTTGTGCCGCTCATGCCGCCATGCCCAGCCGAGGATGGCGAAGTCGGCGATCGAGCAATTATCGGCGACGTAGTCGCGACCGGCCAGCCGCCGGTCCAGCACGCCATACAGCCGGCGCGTCTCCTTCATGTAGCGATCCAGCCCGTATTTCTGGTCCTGGGGATTTTCCACTCCGAGGAAGTGATGCACCTGACCCGGCATCGGTCCGAACCCGCCCATCTGCCACATCAGCCACTCCAGCACCGGCACTTTGGCGCGCATATCCGAGGGCATGAATTTGGAGGTCTTTTCCGCGAGGTAGATCAGGATCGCCCCCGACTCGAAAACACTGATCGGCTGCCCACCGGGACCGTCGGGATCGACGATTGCCGGGATGCGATTGTTTGGGCTGATCTTCAGGAAGTCCGGATGGAATTGCTCATTCTTGCTGATGTTCACCGGATGGACGCTGTAGGGCAGAGCCATTTCTTCCAGTGCGACGCTGATCTTGCGGCCGTTCGGCGTATTCCAGGTGTGCAATTCGATGGGCATGAGCTGCGGCCTTCTGTCATGGTTCAGGTTTCTCCGGCAGTTTGCCGGTGGCGCGGTAACGCGTCCAGCGGCCCGCTCACGCCGGCCGGAAACCTGCCAACGCACAGCGGCGCCTGGTTGGCGCAGCCGCTCTCGAGGTCAATTCCGCCGGGGCGCGTGCTCGATGGCTTCCTTGAGATCGCTCGCCTCCTCGCACCCGAACCAGCAGAGGTGGTTCAGTTTTGCGAGATTTTCCTTCGCCTTGTCGAGCTGTCCGAGTTCGACGAACAACTCCCCCTGGTACTCCAGTGCACCCTTGTGCATGGGATTTATGGCCAGCGCCTTATTATAGTAAATCATGCCTTGTGCCGGATCACCGGTCTTCCAAAGTGCATGACCATACAGACTGAGCACGTCGGCAGTTGGTTCTTTGACCACCAGGATCTTCAAATCGGCCAGCGCCGCGGCGTATTGTTTTGCCTTGATCTCCGCACGCGCTCGCGTCATTTCGGGCGACTCCACGGAGGAGCCAGAGTCGGACGCATGCACCGCCGGTGCCACGACAATCGCCGCGGGGAAGCAGGTCAGAACCAAACAGAGAACCAGTTTTCGCATGGGATGACTTCCTCCGGTTGAGGCTGAGGCGCTTGCCGGCGGAATTGTTCTTTACGGTTCCGGCTTCAGCGCGTGACCGCAATTGCCACGTTCGCGTACTATCCGGGCCAGAGGCCATCCCCCCATCCGCAGGTGAGCCTTGCGCGATCAGGTGGGAATAAATCGTCATGCAAGGGGATCACCGCACATACTGACCCGCACGACCACCGAGGCTCCCTTGTCCGCTGCGAGAAGGTTCGAACAACAGGCGCTGCCGCATCTCGATGCGGCTTATTCGCTGGCGTTCTGGCTGATGCGCGACCGCGCCGACGCCGAGGATGTCGTGCAGGACGCCTACATCCGGGCATTACGGGGGTTTGCCGGGTTCCGCGGCGAGGCCATGCGCCCATGGCTGCTCGCGATCGTGCGCAATGTCGCCTGGCGTGCGCTCGCGACGCGCCGGCGCGCCACCAACAACGTGATCCCGATCGAGGCCGCGTTTAGCCGGGGTGGCGAGACTGACCCCGAGCCGCTCGACATCGCGTCCGACGAACCCTCGGCTGAAACCAGAATGATCGAAGCCGGCGATCAGGCGCTGTTGTACCGGGCTTTGGACACGGTGACTCCACTTTTCCGGGAGGTGCTGGTGCTGCGGGAAATTGAGGAAATGTCGTACGCTGAAATCGCCACCGTTCTTGGTGTTCCACAGGGTACCGTGATGTCGCGTCTGTCGCGGGCACGGGCGGAACTGCGGTTGCGTTACAAGGAAATCGCTCAGGAGACTGGCAGACATGCGGTGTGAGGAGGTCCAGGATCTGGCGAGTGCCTGGCTGGACAACGAACTGTCCGAGCCCAGAGCCGGTGCGGTGGCCGAACACGAGGCAAACTGCGAGGCCTGCCACGCATATATTTCAGACCTACGGCTTTTGGCGGAGCAGATGGCACGATTGGGACGTGAACCGGCACCACCGGGGCTGGCCGAACGGATCCGTGTAACGCTCGCCGAAGAGCGCGGCCCCGAACATCGTGACGGAACAGTGATCCCGCTTGCTTCATCGCAGCGCTGGCGGGGCTTCGTTCAGCAATTTGCCTCCATGGCTGCGGTTTGCCTGATCTCGGTCTTCGGCACCTGGGCGGTCATGCACCAGCCCAATTCCGTTCCAGAAACCGAACACGATGTGGTCGCAGCGCATGTGCGGTCGCTGCTGCAAAACAGCACGATCCAGGTGGTGTCGAGCGACTCGCATACCGTGCGCCCCTGGTTCAACGGCAAGGTGGAGTTCGCTCCTCCGGTCAAGGACCTCGCTGCTGAGGGTTTTCCGTTGTACGGCGGCCGCCTGGATTTCGTGGACGGACATCGGGTCGCCACCTTGGTCTACCACCACGGGCCCCACACGATCAGCGTGTTCGTCTGGCCTGAGGATTCAGCGTCACCGGCTCGGCCGCTGTTGACCCAGTTGGATGGTCTGAACGTGCTGTCCTGGACCAAGGATGGCATGGTGTGGTGGGCGGTGTCCGATATGGAACAGTCCGAAATGAAGGAGTTGCGCGCACTGCTTTGACCAGACTTTGACCGGGGGGCGCGGAGGTGGCAGTCATTGGGCGCATGAAGATCGCCACCTGGAACGTCAACTCGATCCGCCAGCGGGAAGGCCACGTGAAGCGGTGGCTGGAACGAGTGCAACCCGACCTGCTGTTCCTGCAGGAGATCAAGTGCGAAACCGCCGCATTTCCGGCGCTGACCTTCCAGGCGGTTGGCTATCAGTCCGATGCGGTGGGGCAGAAAGCCTATAACGGCGTTGCCGTGCTGTCGCGGCTGCCGTTCCAGGTGGTGCATCGCACGCTGCCCGGCCTGCCGGAGGATGACGCTCAGTCGAGATATATTGAAGTGGAGGCGGCGGGCCTGACGGTGATCGGGATTTATTTGCCGAACGGCAATTCGCGCGGCGAGGAAGGTTTCGCTTACAAGCTTGCCTGGATGGACCGGCTGGCGGACCGTGCGCAGACGTTGCTGGAGGCGGACGTTCCCCTGGTGATCACCGGCGATTTCAACGTTTGTCCGACCGACGAGGATCTGGCGCCTGGCGCGTTATCACCCGGCGATGCTCTGTTGCGGCCGGAAACGCGCGCACGATATCGCCGGATGCTGTGGTTGGGGCTGACTGACGCGATCCGGGCGCTGCATCCGCATGGGCGGGTGTTTACCTTCTGGGACTACCAAGGCGCGGCCTGGGAACGTGATTCCGGGTTGCGGATCGATCACGCGCTGCTGTCGCCCACGCTTGCGGAGCGGCTGATCGCAGCCGACCCGGACCGTGACGAACGCAACCAGGCGCAGCCGTCGGATCACGTGCCGGTGGTGATTGAACTGGGCTAGCGGTTGCGCTGCCAGCGTGTGATTGTTTCGGTTACCGATCTCCACCAGCCGCGGCCCAGTTCGCCAGATGATTGTTGGCCGAGCGAAGCAATCTGCTACCGCCGGGAACCTGCGAATCTTTTGTTTTCAAAACGTTACAAATAAACGGTAGGGCGGGACGTCATTTAAGCGCTAATGCTGCCAGGCGCGGGGGCATGGAGTTGTCGTGACCATGATGGCCGTCGGACGCACTCCGATCGGTGAAAACCATCAGGTTTGGAGCCGTACTCTCGCGGAGTTTGCCATCGCTGCCCGGTCCCCACCGGAGCGGTATATGATCGGGCGCGCTTTGAAACGGAAGTTTGCCGGTGCGGCCGGCGACAGATGCTTGCTTCCTCACTTTGGCGGAGTTATCATTCCGGTCAAGAACAGGAGATGGCGATGAGCGACGTCTCGACTGGGGGATTGACTGCGGACGAACGCTGGGTCGTGGAATGCGCCGGACGCGGCCAATTTGCGGCGTTCGATGAAACTCACGCGGGCAAGCCAGCGGTTCGCGCCACCGTCGTTCGCTCGCTGCTGTTAGGCGAGATACCACAGGGCGCGGGCAGCGCATCTTCTGGCATGGCGGGTGTGCGCATTAGTGGCGCTCGGATTGTAGGCGAACTCGACCTTTCCGATTGTGCGCGACCCGGGACCGGCCTGCCGACTCTTGAGTTGCAAAACTGCTGCATTCCGGAGCCGATCGATCTTTCCGCCGCACGGCTGGCAAAGCTGTCGCTGATGGGCAGTCGTTTCACCTTTGTGAACCTATGCGAGACCGACATTGACGGGCCCTTTGATTTTTCCGACGCATCCGGGTTCGAGAACACGGACTGCTGGATCGACGCGCGCGGTGCACTGATCCAGGGTCAGCTAACCGGCGAGCGTGTCAGGTTGCGCGTCGGACTTCCGCCGGAGGAAGGCGCCGCCCTGACCCCGGGTGACCGGCGCCGCGCGCTCTGTCTGGCGGGTGCCACAATCCGTGGCAGCGTTCGGTTGATCGGTAGCTTCGAAGGCGGCGTATCGCTCGACGCGGCCCGGGTAACCGGCGATGTCAGGATCGATGGTGGGCAACTGGCCGCCGAAGACGGCTACGCGCTTCGCGCCCAAAACGCGAGTATCGACGGCGTCATGTTGGTCAGAAACTCCATCTTTCGCGGTATTGTGTGGCTGCTCGGTTTGCGCACCGGTGGGGCGCTTCAGATGCGGGATACCCGCATCGAAGGCATCGCGACACGTGACCTAGGGCGCCTGTTGGCTTCCCGGGAAATGCCGAACGCCGCCGCCCCTGACACCGAGGCGGGGGCGGGCAACCCCAGGGAGGCCGCAGATGAACGGCGCGACGCATTGATTGCGAACGACGCAGATATTGGCACGTCGTTAAGGTTGACCCCAAACTTCACGGCATGTGGGCGGGTCAGCTTCGCCACGTCGAAGATCCGCGGTGAACTCGAAGCCACCGGTGCCCGCCTGCACCAACCACAGCAAGGCCACGCCCGCGCTGCTCAAATTACCAATACGGAAATCGGTGCCAGCCTGATCCTGGATGACGCCGACGTGCAAGGCCGGCTTGATATGGCAGGCGCGCGCATCGGCGGGAAACTGTCAATTCTGGGTGCCCGGCTGGCGAACCGGACCGTTGACGGCAAAAGCAAGGCGCTGGAGGCCATCAACGCATCGGTCGGCGGCAACGCCGAATTCGGTCGCGACGAATCGACAGAGCAACGACGCGGCACAGTAATCGACGGTGCTGTTGACTTCACCAGTGCACGAATCGGCGGCAACCTCGCGTTCACCGGCGCGAACATCGACAATCTTTCGGCCGGAGGCGAGGGGCACGCGATCGTGGCCCGCCAGGCGCAGGTCCAGGCGAGTATATTGCTCAATGGAAATTTTCACGCGCAAGGTGCGGTTATTCTGACGGGGGCGACAGTTGGCCGCGACCTGGCGTGCGACCATGCGACCCTGTCCAACCCCGAGTACAGCGCGATCTATGCCAAGGATATCGAAGTCGGCGATGACATTAAGTTCCTGCACAGTGAGATAACCGGGTATCTACGGTTCGAGCGTGCCATGGTTGCCGGTAGTGTGCACTGGCACGACCTCACCTTGAAAATGCCGGCGCCCCCCAACGGGTCACCGCAGCGCCTCGCCCGCTTCGAATTTGTCCATGCCAGGGTCGGTTCCACGTTGAAATGCGCAGGTATCGACCACCAAAGTCCCTGTCGCATCGATTTGCGGGGGCTGCGCGTCGCAACCATCGACCTGAGATCGGCAAACGGTTGGGGAAATTCGCATTGTAACGACGAACCATGCCCGGTCGCCCTCGATGGAATGATCTACGACCGTATCGTGTTCCCGGAGCCTCCGGCGCCGGGCGTGGTCAACCCCAAAGAAGCGGCGCAACGCGAGCAAGCCCACGTCCGACTGCGGAAGCGAGCAAAAATCCCGGTCGAGTGGCCGTGGCGATGGGCGCTTCCGTCGCGCGACGAATCGACGGAGCGATTGCTGAACTACATCTTGCGCGACTCCATTAATGACGCTGTTGCAATGCAAGGCAGGGATCTGTTCGCATTGCCCGGCCAGGGGCGTCGCAACCCGGGAGAGAGCTTCAACCCACAGCCTTTTCGCCAACTCACGCGGGTCCTGCGAGCGCAAGGCTTTGAAGACATTGCCCGCAAGATGGCCATTTATGAACAATGGGCCGCGCCGCCTGCTCATTTGGTCCACCGCATGCTCAGGTTCTTGTGGGGCTGCTGTTTCGGCTTCGGCCTTTGGCCACGCCGCGCCGCCATGACTCTGCTGGTCTATGTCGGGATCGGCTGGTTGGCTACCGTCGTCGCACTGCATAAGGACTTGTTGGTCGAGACACCGCAAATTGCTGCCGCCAACTACCTCGAGAACGCACAAGGCAAGGCGGAATTCGCCTTTATGCAGGCCGATCAGAAGGGCGGCCCGCAACACGAGTTGGTCTGCAGCGAAATCACTGACAAGTGGTTCGACGCGGTGGTTTACGCGGCCGACACTGTGCTGCCATTCATTCCGTTACATCAGGAAACCAAGTGCGAGCTGAAACCCGAGTGGCATTTTTTGCGCTTCTTGCGCGCCGCCTACACAGTGCTGGGATGGGCGGTTACCTCGCTGGCACTGCTGACATTTTCAGGCATTGTCAGACGCTTCGATGGCCCGTCAGGTTAACGCTCCTATCACGGGCTCTGACAAGAGTAGTGGGCGCCTCCCGGTCCAGAAGCAAGCCCGTTCCCAACGTAATGACTATCTGGCCGCCCGGAGCCAATGTGCGAGCCATTTTGGCTCTATGGCCTTGCATCCTTCGCCCCCAGGTTGTGTGATCGCGATATGGCCATTCTTGTTACCGGCGCTGCCGGGTTTGTCGCACTCAATATCGTCGAGCACCTGCTGGCATCCGGCCGCGACGTCGTCGGCTTGGACCGCATCCCATTGCCCCCACGTGCGGCGCGTGATTTCGCATTGTTGCCCGGCCGCTTCACCCTGATCGGCGGTTCCATTCTGTCCGCCGCCGACCTCTCGCGGGCCCTGACCATCGCGCCCATCGAGGCGGTGATTCATTGCGCTGTCATCACCGCCGGAGCGGCGCGCGAAATCGCCGACCCTGAAACAATTGTGGCAGTGAACGTCCAGGGCGCGGTCAGCGCATTGATGGCGGCAATCCGGCGCGGTGTACAACGATTTGTCTATCCCAGTTCCGGCTCGATTTATGGTCATGCCGCCGAGGGCGTCGCGGTGATCGAGGAAGACTCGCTGCTGCCATCGCCCGTCATGCTGTACGGCCTGACCAAACGCGCTGCCGAAACGATCCTGCCGCGCGTGGCCGAAACACACGGCGTTCGTTTCACTGCCGCTCGTCTGGGTTCGGTTTACGGTCCGTGGGAATATGCCACGGGAGTCCGCGATACGTTATCGCCGATGCTGCAGGCACTGGAGTGTGCACGTGCTGGCCGGGAGGCGGTGCTCGGGCCGCCCTGGGCCGGCGATTACATTTATTCGCGGGATGTCGCTGCCGGTCTCGTGCGGATCGCTGATGCCCCGGCGCTGTCCCGCACAGTTTATAATCTGGGGTCCGGCCAGGCGGTAACGGTTGCCGAGTGGTGCACCGCGTTGGCTCCCCTTATCCCGGGATTTCGCTGGCGGCCCGCAACGGCCGAGGAAGCATATAACGTGGAAAGCCACACCGGTTTTGATCGCGGTGCGTTTGATATCAGCAAGATCGCGGCCGAGACAGGGTTCGCGCCACAGTTCGATTTCGCTTCCTCGCCCAGGGATTACCTGGCCTGGCTGAATGCGGCCTGACATTCGGTTGGTATTCGAATTGCGATTTACCCAGCCCGGATACCGGCGAGACGTCGTTCTGCAAGTTCCCGGTAATCAGGATCGGACACAAAGCGATCGAACAGACCGTGGCGCGTAATACCGGCCATCCTTTCGAAATGTTCGATTATCTGCCTGAAGCCCTTCTGGATCCTGGGGAACTCTCCGGGGTTTTCAACATCATTCGTAATGTATGGAGTCACCAACCTACGGTGTTCGACCTCAACGACGACCTGGCCGCCTTCGGTCACACCGACGCGTAGAGCCGCAAAATTGGGTGCTCTGAGCGCAGCCATCGTCGCGTAGACCGGTTTCTCCGGATCGCCGTCGGGCAACGGGTTGAAGGCGTAGGCCCATCTCGACCGTTTATCATGGTCAAATCCTGGAGTTGCCGTTGCGTACGCCTGAAGCACCTCTTTCAACGAGAGGACGAACTGGTCCCGGAAGGGTTCTTCGGATCGATCGTGACCAGGCGTTGCACCCATATCCAGTACCCTCAACAGCACTTGACTGGCATTGCTGCAGCTTGACCCAGCAGGCTGACCCACCGAGGCGGCCAATCGTAACTCGTGCATGGATCACCAGCAAGGTGCGGCCGCACGACCCAGCGGCAAGAGTAACGCCTGACCAACGTTACAAGTTCCTTGCGCTGAATCACCAGGGGATGCGAGAAGCAAAATTGCGGGCACCCATCGGCGCGCCGTCCAAGCCGGTTGCACCATATACGGTCTTTCTTGCTCTTTCTCGTCGAGCGGAGCCGGGAAGATGCCCTCCGGACTCGCGGGGCGTGCCCGCCCATGACACCACCGGCCAGGGTCATTTCTAAATCGCGTCGACATTACCAGTGCCGCTTCCACCGGTTCCAGGCATAGAGCAAATCAGCGAACCGATCATAGCCGAAGCCCGCGATATGGCGGATCCCTGGCACGCCAATCACCTGTGCGAGCCAGCCATCTCCCGGGGTCCGCTGCCAGATGCCGATCGCACAGTCGATGCCGGTATAAAAATGCCCTTCCGCATCCACGCCGTGCAACCGTCGGCGGACGTCGTTGACCCCGACTCCAAGGCGAGACAGTGCGTCGGGTTCAAGATTGATATCACGAAACTCGATTGCACCCGAACGCGCCGCGCGCACCAACCGGCTTTGCTGCCAATTGATGCCGGCGTTACAAACAGGGCATTTTGTGTTGTACCAGACGGTGAGTTTCGTGGTCATTCCATTCCGCCGAACCACCTTGCGATGCACGGTGCGTCACACGAACCGGCAAAATCAGACCCCAACTCAAACCGAGGCGCCGGCAAAAACCCAGGCTGCGGCGCCTCGGATATATGGCGTCAAATGTCCGCGTAACAGTGGGTCTCACCCTCCGCCCCGGGATGCGTCAATGCCCCCAGGTGGGCTGGTCCCACCAGTTGCGCATATTTCCAGATCGCACCGGAATTATAGTCGGTACGGCGAGGCTGCCAGGCCGCACGGCGAGCGGCCAGTTCCGCATCCGAAAGCATCACGTCAATCGTGCCTTTTGCTGCATCGATGACGATGCGGTCGCCATTCTGCAGCAGCGCAATGGGCCCGCCGACCGCCGCCTCCGGCCCGACATGGCCGACACAGAAGCCTCTGGTTGCCCCCGAGAAACGGCCGTCGGTGATCAGCGCCACTTCCTTGCCCTTATGCTCGCTCTGGCCATAAATCGCCGCCGTCGTCGATAGCATCTCCCGCATTCCTGGGCCGCCCTTCGGACCTTCGTAACGTACCACGATCACGTCGCCAGGCTTGTAGGCACGTAGGCGGACCGCTTCGAACGCTTCCTCCTCGGAATCGAAGCACAGGGCGGTGCCTTCGAAACGCAGTTCGTCCATACCGGCAATCTTTACGATCGCTCCGTCCGGCGCCAGGTTGCCCTTCAACCCGACCACCCCGCCGGTCTGCGAAATCGGTTTCGACACCGGATGGATCACATCCTGATCAGTCGGGAAAACCACGTCCTTCAAATTCTCCGCCATGGTCTTGCCGGTCACGGTCATGCAATCGCCGTGCAGCAGCCCGCCATCGAGCAGCGCCTTCAACACCACTGGAATGCCGCCGATGCGGTGCACGTCCAGCGCCACGTACCGACCGCCCGGCTTGAGGTCGGCGATGTACGGCGTGCGCCGCATGATTTCCACCACGTCGTCCATGGTGAATCGGATGCCCGCCTCATGGGCGATCGCCGGCAGATGCAGCGCCCCGTTGGTCGATCCGCCGGTTGCGCCCACCACCACCGCCGCATTCTCCAACGCCCTGCGCGTCACGATGTCGCGCGGCCGCAGCTTGCTGGCGAGTAATGCCATCACCGCGCGGCCCGAGTCGACTGCGAAACGGTCGCGTTCCTCGTATGGCGCCGGAGAGCCGGCCGAGCCGGGCAGGGCCAGACCGATTGCCTCGCTGACCATCGCCATCGTGTTGGCGGTGAACTGACCGCCGCAGGCGCCGGCCGACGGGCAGGCGGCGCATTCCAGTTCATGCAGGTCCTCATCCGACATGTTGCCGGCAGAATGCATGCCGACCGCCTCGAACACGTCGACCACGGTCACGTCACGTCCCTTGAACTTCCCGGGCAGGATCGAGCCGCCATACATGAACACACTTGGCACATTGAGCCGCAGCATCGCCATCATCATACCCGGCAACGATTTGTCGCAGCCGGCCAGACCGACCAATGCGTCGTAGCAATGACCGCGCATGGTCAACTCTACCGAGTCAGCGATCAGGTCGCGCGACACCAGCGAGGACTTCATCCCCTGGTGCCCCATCGCGATGCCGTCGGTGACCGTGATGGTGGTGAACTCCCGCGGTGTGCCGCCAGTCTCGGCAACACCCTTTTTCACCGATTGCGCCTGACGGCTGAGGGCGATGTTGCACGGCGCGGCCTCATTCCAGCAGGTGGCGACGCCGACGAAGGGCTGGTCGATCTCCGCCTCGGTCAGACCCATCGCGTAATAGTACGAGCGATGCGGCGCACGGCCGGGTCCTACCGTGACATGGCGGGACGGCATGTGGGATTTGTCCCAGGACCGGGTTGGCATGGCGGGTTTCCTTCTGTGATCGTTGGCCTGGGTTATAGCGCCTGACAGTGATGGGCCAAGTCCCTGGGCCGGGCCACTGACGCGGCCCGGGTGCAACGGCAGTCGGTGGCTCAGGCTGCCTCGCCGCGCGCGCAGAAGCAGGACACCGCCACCGGCAGATCAGCGCGAGCCGCTGCGAACCCGAGGCGTTGGCGAATCAGCGCGGCTTCTGCGGTCTCGGCGCGCCGGTCAAGGCAGTCGAGCAGCCCGCGCAAGGCCCACAAATTATCAGGGTGGATCTGTGCTCTTGGCAGCGTGCCGCCAAGGCCGAGATCCTCGCGATATACTGCCTCGGCCTCTGCTGCGCGACCTTGTTCCGGCAGCAGTGCACCAAGCGCGTGGCGAACCGGCTGCATCCAGCCCCAGGGTTCGTCGTAGGGCAGGTCATCCTCAAGTGCGATCGCGGCGCGGAGAAGGGCGAACGCCGCGTCATGTTCGCCGCGGCGATAGGCAATCTCCCCTGCAAGCATCTGTTCGGCGATGGCGAGCAACTTCACGCAGGCCACGTTGTGGATATATCGGGATTCCGGCACAGATTTCGCAGCCTCGCGGAACAGGGTCTGCTCAGCCTCCGCCGCCAGCACGTTACCCAGTGCCGCGTGCGCGACGCCCTTGGCGTAGTGCATCATCGCTACGGTGTTGCAATAGAGGTCCTGGTCCGCCGGAAGCTCCTGCGCGAGGATTTCGCGCCATTTGCCGAAGCGGACCAGCACGTGCTGGCGAATGGCAACGTAGGCCTCAAAGAAGTTGGCCATCGGCGGCGATTGTATACGCAGGAACGCCTCGGGCATGGTCTCGATCAGTTCGTCGGCGGCGGCGATGGCGGGCGCGAACTGGCCAAGGAACATCGCCCCATACGCAGCGAAATGGTAATTGTGGATGCGATAGCCGGAGTAGAAGTTCATCGGGCCGGCGCGGTCATAGAATTTTCGATCCGCAGCGATCGCCTTTAAATTCCAGTGCATCGCATCGCGATAGTGGCCGCATTGGATGTCGATATGGGTGGGCATATGCACCAGATGGCCCATATCGGGCGCCACCTCACGCAGCCGGTCACCGGTGGCCAGCGCCAGCTCCGGATGCGGCGACATCTCCATGAGGTGGACGTGCAGGTGCAGCAGACCGGGATGGTTCATCGCGCCAGGCAGCTCGCGGAACGCGGATTCCATTATCTCGCGTGCTTCGAGTGTGCCGGCGCCGGAAGAGGGTTGGCCGGTCCGCAGATCCCACATCCGCCAAGGCGTACGATTAAGGATGGCCTCCACGAAGATGCAACCTACGTCGAGGTCGTTGGGATGCGCACGGTACGCCATGCGCATCACGTCGGCGAAGGCGTCGTTCCACGGGCGTTGATCGTCGACCGGGTTGCGTTGCGGATAACGGGCCTGCAGCGCCTCGATCAGCGCGCGTTCCGGCGCGGTGACGTCACTGGCCAGTGCGAGAGCCGCGCGAGAAGCGTCATACGCTCGGCCAAGCGCCGCAATCTTGCCGGCCGGATCCATCAGTTCCCAGGGGAAGTTATAGTTCGGTCCAGCCGCGTAACCGACACCCCAATGCGCCATGGCACAGTTCGGGTCAGCCGCCAGTGCTTTTTCGAAGCAGGCGACGGCCTCCTCGTGGTGGAAGCCGAAACACCAGTTGAGGCCCCGGTTGAACCAGGTCTGAGCGTCCGCTGAAGCGGTGGTCACCTGCCGCGTGTAGCTGCCGAGATCATAGGGGTAATCCATGTCGCCGCCTCCGCCTTCCAGAGTGCTGTTGGCCCGCGGGCGCGCCTGGCCGCGAGCACGGGTTTTGTTTCTCGTCATTCGTCAGCCGGTATTTTGCAGGTGAGTGACGGTTTCGCCGGCTGAAACGGAACATTATTCATCACCTGCACCGGTTGGCAACGATTTTTCGTGACGCGCCTCGCGAAGGGACCGTCGGGGGCGTACCGAAGAACTGTTCCAACTTCGATCTGAAATCCACGACCGCGCCGGTACCGTGAGAGCGGATGCTCGATCTCATGGTATGATGGCGGTCCGAACCTGTCCCGCCGGGCCCAGCGTGGCGAGGTCCGGCTGCGGCGGTTCCGGGAGAGTGCCCTGCATGGCGCCGATTCCGCCGGAGCATATGCGTTCTGGCCTGGTTCTCAAAAGTCACCTGGCGCAAAGCGATAGCCAGAGCGTCCCGGCGGCGTTAAACCGGGCCTATGGACAGACTGCTGAATGGATACCGAC
>JBEKQQ010000091.1:0-24518 GCA_049519555.1 Acetobacteraceae bacterium | reverse complement strand
GCGGGTTCGACGAGGTCCTTCACAGGACGCTCAACAGCGTGGGATCGACCTCTGTCGCCTTTTTCCGCCCGCCACCCGGCCGTCGCACCCGCCCGGAGAGCGCATTGCCAGTCGCCCGCTCAAGTTCGTCCAGGCCATGCCGGATGGTGCTTCTCGCCAGGACGGTGATGCGGGATACCGCCGAGACGCCACCACGTCCCGCCATGCGTGCCTCGGCTGCGGCAAACCGCCGTCGACCCCGCTCGTCCAGAACGGGGGCAAGCGCCGAACGGCGAAACGCCATGGCCGCTTCATCGATTACACGGCGAGTCTAAGGTACCTTCGGACCGCGCCGGAATCGTCAAAATGCCGGAAACGCGATTCGCTTACTTATCAACAGGGCCTAAGTCTGACTGAGGGTGTCCGCGTCGTAATGCCGGACATTGATCCAACGCATTTCGAGGCTCAGGCCGCGTGCGGGGTGGCTGGCACCAGCCCCGGCGACTTCTTCCCCCTGCCGCTGCCCTGACGCCGCTTGCAAGCCCCTTTCCAGACTCGCCATGCGGCATGTAGGCACAGCCATCTACAGCCTGGAGGCCCTACATCTATGCACGTTGGCTGCCTTGGCCGTCCTCTGCGCCCACCACGTTGGGCATCGCGCCGCACAAGATGGCGGAACCTCATCAGAGCGTCTGAGCTGTCGGCCGTCTTGATAGCCGTCCTGGTTGCCGGCGATGTCGGTGTTGATCATCTGCTCCGCTTTCCGCCGGATGCTTACACTACCGGGCCGGGACCTGAGGGCGTGGCGATGGTGTCGCCCACTGCCGTCAGTACGTCCCCCACAGGGACAGCCCAACCCAGCCCGGCAACCTATGACTATCCGCGGCCCGTCGACGGATGCGCCGCGGCCGACAATGGCGTTGGGGCAGGTAGCTGCCTCAGCACGGTCACCGCGCCGTCAACTGCCTTCAGCCGCCGCCCGATGCCGAAACTGAAGCGCGCGCGCGCTCGGACACGGTCAACCTCGATGAGTCATCGACAGATACTGGCAGCCGGGCCTGCAAACGGCAGCGCCCGTGAAGACGCCACGGCGGGCAAGCATTGAGGGAATTCGGTGACGCTCAGTCCGCGCCTCAGGTGACAGTCACCTGCCGTGCGCTTCGCGCTCTGGTTGTCTTCCGGTCTCCCGGTGGCACCATGAGCTTCCCTCGCGACCATCTGCGAGGGCCACCATACGGTGTCCTCTAGAGCGTCCCCGGTAGTGGTCCGAGCGTAGGCGCCGTGGTGAGCCGGCGTTGCCCGTCGCTCCGCTCCTGGCTTCTCCGCTTGCCCTCGAGCTGGCGGATTATCCTCACCATGCGCGGCCCCAATCATTCGCGTGGGTGCCGGTCCCGCTTCACCGCCGGCTTCCGGCTGGTCAGGATCAGGCTGTAGAGGTCAGCTCATTGATGGCGTTCTGGTGCGGTCGACCCTCACTGTCGGGTAAACTGATAGTGTCTTTCTCATCATAATCCAGACGTTGGGAGGCCATCGGAGCGTGGCCGATCTCCAATGGCCGACATACGTCAGTCAACACCCACCATGGTTCACCGTCTCTGGTAGCGACCCGAACGGCTGAGCCTTCGAAGTCGAAAGGCACGATGGGGTGGCGTTTTTTACTACCCTTTGCGGTGCAATCCATTTCCGACACTCAACGAAAAAGGCCACCCCGAAGGGTGGCCCTCGGAACTCGTGCCCCGGCAATCGTTATCGCTGGGACCCCGAGTTCACCGGACCGGAAGTCGGCGCCCCAGAGTTGCCCTGAGCCGGCATGGGCGGCACCCTCTGCGCGCAGTGCGGGTCAGCAGCTGCGTCGCCGTTTTTAGCGGGGCTGCAATGTATTTGGGTTGAACCTGCACTGCCGCTCTCACTCGACTGTGCAAAGGCCGGCGCGGCAAACAACCCGGCCGCCATAACCGCTGTGAGAAGATGCATTGAACGCATACCAGTCTCCCTTAAACAATTAAGAAACACTCCCTTGAACAATTAAGAAACAAACGTGGATTACTGCCAGTAATTCCACCCGCGGCGGAGTATTCCTGACCTGGTCATCAGCTAACGCGGCAGCCGCCTGCAAGTTCCGACCGGCGGTCTCGCGACATCAAACTGATGTCCGAACAGGTCGGCATCGGCGATCGCCGAGTGGGACCGATCACGGCTTCGGGCGCTCTGGCGTTACCGGCGAGCATGGCTCGCATCTTCCGGGTCCGGAACCGCGCCACGTCATAGCGGCCGACTGTGGGGTACGGGGCCGACAACGAAAAGGGCCCCGCATGGTGACGGTTCTGAGTAGATTCCGAACCTCCTGCAGCGACCTGACATCTTGCAGGTTGGTTTCACGTTTCCTTGGATGCGGAGTGCACGGACATGACTCGCATAGAGCAGGCTGAAAATACCGGTCAGATTTCCGAGGTGACCCCAGGCAAGGAAGGATCAGCCCCCGCCGGCGACATTGCCGACACCTGGCAGGAGGAATTCTCGCAAGAGCTTACCTGGGCTGATCTGACGAGGTGGCTGAGCGAAGCCGGATAAGCGGGTCGGTCTATATCGATCGAGTAACGCAGAAGCCATCGCGTTGAATATCTGCCAGAATTGTTTCCGAGCCGACCGCTGCGCCGGCCACGGGAATCCCTGGTAGCAAGGAGAGTCTTTCGACCGGTTCCCAGATCGCGAATTCAGCTGGCAAATTGCCGCCGCCGCGCCGGGTCGTAAACCCAAGCACGCTCGTGTCCCTTCTGGACCGGAAGACGAACACTTGCATGGTCTATCCTAAGACAGGCCAAACCGGTCACGCCATAAGAAAGGCCGCCCCAAACGCCGACAGGCGCGCCCGGGGAGGCACGCGCCTGTGGTGGCAGCCACTTGGGTATAGTCAGGGCTCCGACAGGGCCGTAGGCAGGGTCGCTCACAGATTCGAAAGTGAATCTATATGATGAACGACGTTCAAAGACCATCCGACATCCAAAGGTTGCAGAGGCTGAAAAGTGGGTTTGGAGGTCGACAGGCTGGGCATGCCGCCCTGGTCCGCTATTCGAACCAGGTCCGCGGAACGCCAGTCCCGTTCCATCTTGTCGTAGGTCCCCGAGCACCCGCGACGGTATCTCGGATCGTCCGGCAGCGTAGCGCGATAGACGTCATCGGGATCGGTGGTTTTGTAATAGAGGCCCATCAGACGGCCTAAGCGTTCCAGGTCATGGCTAACCTGCTGAAAAAATTCGTGTGGCGCGTCAGCTATATATTGTAACTGTGTATTTCATCAATTAGGGCAAAAGTAACCTGCACATATTCGGCATAATCTTTTCATCTCCGATGCCCATTTTAAGACCAGGTGGTGCCGACTGGGTCCCGCCAAGATGGAGTCCAGCTTATGACGACTATTAAAACCCTTGCTTTCGCCGCAGTGGCCGCGTTGTCACTCGGCGTGGGTGCCGCAATGGCGCAAGAAGGCCCGAGCAACGATACGATGACTGGGGCGACGTGGCCGCCACCGACGGTCCCACAAGTGCAGCCCACACAGCCCACTCAGCCGGGTGCAGTGCAGTCTGGATCGTCCGATGTTCAGACTACCCCATCGGCAACCACCAACGGCCGTCCTTTTTGGACGCCGGGTGTGACGTATTAATAACAGAGCGGAATGAGAGGGCGATCACCAGGGTGTTTAATGGTGGACGGTCTCTCATTTCACTTTAGTTGAGGTTCAGGCTGGCGAGGTGTGAGGTCGGCTGGCTCGGTTACATGCTCAAATCTCCTTTGTGGTCGGATCGAAGCGCCGAGCTCCGCTTTCCGGACGTCTGTGCATGGCACTCAACCATGGTGACCAGGCGGCTTCCTGTGACCCACAAAATCAATTTGCCGGTCACACTCGATTTTGCCGATCCTATCGGCATCTTTCTATTCTGTGACGCCTGGGAATCCGTTTAATAAGACCTGGGAACCCCTTTAATAAGAGTAGAGGGAACATGTGAAAACAAACACATCATGCTCTGAGCATATGGCTGTGCCATGGTCATAATACACTCTGAGCATAATCTGTGTTGATTCCCACTCCCCAGAAACTTTTGCCCAAAACGGGGGTCACCAGTCACGAACCTGAAAAATGATGCCGTTTCAATCACTTACGGCGCGATTCCATGCGGGGTGCATTTTCTCGGGGCTGGTGGGGTAACCGGCCGCGCCGATCAGGTCATGAGCGGCAGCAACGCAAAGTACGCGCCCATCAGCCCGAAGATGATCCCGATCGTCTCCACGTATGCCCGCATGGCGCCCTCCCGTCGGTCAGATGGCGCCGAACATATTCGGTAGGCAGCCCTGCCGCTGTGTCCTGGGGCACACCTCGCAGACCTTAAAATGCCTTGTCGTTGGATCAACCGCCGAGGGGCCTCGACACCCCCCGCTGGCACCGGATCTCGCGATCGCGTCATTAAACCTACCCGACGCGCTAATGACGCTCATGGATACCGGTGCCAGAGTAGATTCCGATCCTGCCGCGGCGGCGCAGAATCCGACTCGGAAACTTCCTTGTAACAAATCGGATCGCTACAGGAGGCGCGTTTGTTCGCCAGGAGAGTGAAGTGGTCGAGTTCATCGTGATCCATGGCCAGTTCCATCAGCCTGTGATCATAAATATTGACGCCGTTGCTGTCGCCCGGACGAAGACTGAGTCAAACGGCACCAAACACATGGAAATCGTGATGACCAGCGGCATCATCATTGCAACGGACATGACAATCGAGGATCTCACCCAGCGCTTGCGGGCAACCCCGGCTTAGCGCGCTGCTCTTATTGTTCCACAATTGTTCCACGCCTTCGACTTGTGATCTTGTAACGAGCAATGACCAACCAGGCCAAAGAAACTCGCAAGCTGCTGCTGCCTTCGCGAGCGGCAGTTGTCGGATTGCTTCCGTGGCTTTTGCGGCCATGGCGCCGACTTTAGCCGCCGAGCACCGGGCGGGGCGGGAACCGGTCATGGAACTGCTGTAAGGGGCCGGCGTTATCGGCTCGGTCGCACGTGATAGCCGTCGCGGCGCCGTTCGGTAGCGCGCAAAGGATGACACATGATCGGCATCACCACACGCATCTATCGCGGATTTGCGATCCACATTGAATCCATCCGCGCCGCCAGTCCGCCGTACCGAGCCACGATCAGACGGCGGTTCCGGCAGCTCCGCCCTCAGCCCGGCGTGTTCAAGGGCGCGAGCGAAGAGGACGTCGTCACTCAGGCCAGCGCTGAAGTTGATCGCCTGCTGGCCGGGGAAACACCCTAGGGGACCTCCCGACGCCCGACAGACGCGCCCGGGGAAGAGCGCGCCTGTGGTGGCAGCCATTCGGGTATAGTCAGGGCTGCGGGCGGTTTGGGCGCCCATGCGTCCATAATGAGTTGCCTGAACTCGGGTTCCATGCGGCAACGAAAAAGGCCGTGCCGGAAGGCCGGGAAGTGTCTTATGTCGTAATTGGATGTGGACGGTGGATGGCCTTGATCTCGCGTGCCGCCACCAGGTCATGGATGTGGATCGTCACGTCCTGGGCCACCGCGGCGAAGGCAAAATCGGCGATGGCGTCCGCTGCGCACTCCGCCTCATCCGCGTCCCTGGCCGCGACCTGAATCGACCGAATGGGTGTGGATGGCATAGGATCGCATTCAATGAACAAGACAAACGTAGGCATCGGGGGCGTCCTCAAATGAGATGGGTTCAGATAATGCCCCATCTCATAGCAGATAATGGAGCAGCTACGCCAAAGAAACCCGCAAGCCGGGCCGCCCTCGCGAGCGACCCTGGTCGATCGGCTACCGGTCACGCATTTGCCTTCTGCATAGAATCGGCTCACCAATCACGCAGCGATGGGAGGGATCGTCATGCCGACCGGTACCGTGAAATGGTTTAATGCCCAAAAGGGCTTCGGCTTCATCGCCCCGGATGGCGGCGGACCTGATGCCTTCGTGCACGTCAGCGCGGTCGAGCGGGCCGGGCTTCGAGGATTGAATGAGGGCCAGAAGGTCCAATACGATCTTGTGACAGACCCTCGAAGGGGCAAGTCATCTGCTGAGAACCTCAAGGCTCTGTGACGCAAACTGCTGCCCGATCTCGGATCAGCGGCTTCGTCATCCCAGGTCGCAATCACGCCGACCGCTCATATGTCCCGAATATCGTCTGATATGTCTCAGGCCTTAGGCGACAAAAGAACCAGGCCGCATATCGGTCCGTCATCCCAGCTACGAAGTCACATAATACCCGCATACGGGCCGGGCTTAGAAGACACAGACTGGCCAGGAATTACCTCGCCTCAACCTTCCTCGCGGCAATTATCGTCTGGGGGGTCTTATGGGTCTGAACGCTGGTGTCCGTTCGCGGAAGATCGGGGCGCCGATTGGGGCACTCTGGCATCAATTGAGCGACCCTTGGACAATTTCCAACTCGACGCTGCCTGAACCAGATACTCCAGAACGTTCTCGGCGCTGTGGGATATGACTGAGTGCAGTTGCGCCGGCGCCAGGTTGATCAGCTCGAACACCTCCTTGCGGTGGTCAAGATCCTTAACGGCATGAAAACGAACGAAACGCATTAGTTTCTCGCCATGGAGCAACTCCTGCGCTTCCACCGCTTCGATCGGAGTGGGATCGCCTTCCGTTACAGCCAGATAGCCAAGCAGCGCCGCTGGGTGAACATGCTTGAGAAGGTAATACTGCGTACCGACCATGGCCATTGCCAACCGGTCAGGAACGCCCGGGGCCACGCCGGCGGATTTAAGGTCGTCGCGCAACCACGTCACGTGACCGCGCTCTTCCTCCAGGTGGGAGCGGTAATACCATGCGAGATTGTCGTGAAACGCACTACGCGGCAGCGCCTCCGCCTGGGCCGCGGCATCGATCAGCAGTCGTTCGCTGGCGACGACGGCGTCGTGGAGAAAGGTCAGATTCGCGATCACGACGTCGATGGTGGTGGGATCGATCGTGACCGACAAACGTTTCACGTCGCGAATACGGCGCATCAGGCCGTCGGAGAACGTGGGCGTCGCGTCATCGCGGCTGCCAATACTCATCTTGAGCTCCAGCTGGCGCAGGGAAGACAAGGCGGCGATCAACCGACGGCCCGGGTTTGCCCGTGCCGTCGATCTTTCACTGAAACGAGACTAAAATCCAAGACTAATGGCGATCCCGGCGGCCGTGCCCACGCCGTCGATAATGTCGCCCGTCGTATCCGCGCGAACCGCGCTTGCGGGCATGACCGTGGTCGCCGGAATTGTCAGAGCGGCGAGGTCGGCCTGAGCTTCGGCGACGTCCGCCGCGGTAACCTTGACTCCGGCGTCCGTGATGACGTTGTACGCCGCGTGCATCGCCGCCTTTTGTGCCTTGCGGCGAAGTTCGGGATTTGTTGCCATGACTTCCCGCAGGCTGCGGGTGCCTTGTTGTGCCGACATTGTGCTTACTCCTGTTTGTTTCATCCGGGACTTCCGGCGCGCATTGCGCCGATACTTCCCCATCTTCTCCTTCGCTGCGAGCTGGCCTGGCGTGATCAGCGCGCCGTTAACCTGTTCGACTCTGTTGCCGACCTCGTATTGGAAATATCCCTTCGGACGAACCCCGAACGGGGTGAGCTCCAGGCCGAGGTAGTTCATCTTGCCGCTACCGCCCGGCTGCCTGAAGTAAGCCCGACCGACGAAGTTCGATACGGTGATGCTATCTATGGTGTAGAAATCACCTTGCGTCGGGTCACAGACCTCGAGATCGTAGGCCACCTGGCCCGTTCCTCCGCGCGGCGCTGGGCCAGGTACGGTCGCCGTCGCCATTGGATCGGCCAGTAATTCCAATACCTCGTGCGATAGTGTGCCGCTCCAGTCCTCGCCGTACTCCTTGCATATATCGAGATAGACAAAACCGTACGGAACACCTGCATGGTTGTCGCTGTGATAGCCAAACGCCTGCTCGATGCCGGTGGTGTGATCCTGCACCGAGTCCCCCAGATAGATGATCGCATCGTGGCTACCCTGCAGCGGCGCTGAGCCCAGCTGTGCGGTGATGCCGGTCAGAGTTCCCTCGATACCCCATTCAGGCTGGAACTGTTCACTGACCTGACGGTTGAGCGCGGCGACCGCCGCCTGTAGTTGGGCCGCCGGAACCTTGGTCGAAATATTCGCGATTGTGAGCTTCATTTTCCTTCTCCATGTTACGAAGCCGCCGCCTGTCCTCTACTGTCGAGCAGCATTGGCGATCGGCTTCCATTGTCGCGATTTGTTCGTTGGGCGTGGCTTTCTCCCGTGCCGGATTTCCTGAGCGCATCCCGGCTGTGCACCCAGTGTCCCCGGACCGACGTCGGGACGCGGCGGCGCTTAACACGTGGCTTCTGTGAGAATTCGCACACTTCGCCAAGGAAACGCGGTTGCATGCCCAGGCGGTATGATGTTTCATGAATCCGGTTGGGAGACGCGGCAATGCAAGCGCCCAGGCGAGAGGGACTTCTTGAGGTATTGGGAGTGAACGGAAGACGCGAGTTGCTCGCGCGCGCCCGTACCGTGCGTGTCCGCAAAGGACAGCTCGTGCTCGCCAAAGGCGAACCCGGTGGCGACGTCTTCATCGTCCGCGAAGGTCGTCTCCACATCGTACTGTATACCGCTGACGGATATGAAGTCTCTTTGCGGGAGCTCGCAGAAGGGCAATTGTTCGGCGAGCTGGCCGCCATCGATGGAGAAGCCCGATCGGTCGGGATCGTCGCCGCTACCGATGCTCGACTGCTCGCCATCAGGCCGGAAGTGTTTCGTGCGGTGGTCAGAGATTATCCGGAGGTAGCGGATTGGCTGATCCGACGATTGACCGCGCAGGTGCGCAGCCTGACGGATCGGGTGTTCGAATTGAGCGCGCTGAGTGTCCGCGCCCGCCTGCATTGCGAACTCATGCGTGTGGCTCGCTCGCAGGCGGACGGCGGCGAGCCTGCGCCGAGCCACGCCGAACTTGCCAACCGTATCGGCACCCATCGCGAAGCGGTGACCCGGGAACTGGGGATTCTCGCCGACCTGAAGATCATCCGCCGCGGCCGGCGCCGTCTCGAGTTTCTTGACATCGCCGGTCTGGAGGATCTGGTGGCGGCGAGCGTGCTTGGTCCGGTCGGCGAGCAGGGGTGGTGGTGAACGTACGGCGGCCGGCGTGCTGTCCGTAAAGTGGGCGTAATGAACAAGCAACCAGAATAAACTGGAGTCGATATGTCGCAACATCCTGATGATCCGGCGGATCAGATACCTGAATTGAGCAGGCCGACTCCCCTGGCTCCAACGACAAGGGATGTCATAGGCCCGTATTATCGCAAACACGCTCCGATACGGGCGAAAGTGTCGCCGCCGCTGGCGCCCGGCGATACCCTTGTCATCGCCGGGCGTGTCTGGGGCCTGGACACCAGGAAGCCGCTACCCAATTCGATCATCGAGCTATGGCAGGCTGACAAGGACGGCGTCTATGACAATGAGGATAAGACTCGTCCTCCGCCCCGTGGTTCGTTCCATTACCGAACCACGGTCATTACCGACGAACACGGACGCTACGAATTCGAGACAATCTACCCTGGCCCGTACCAGATTCAACCCAGCGGCGTCTGGCGCTCGCCACATATCCATTACCGCGTCCACGCGGAAGGTCATAAAGAATTGACAACTCAGTTGTTCTTCGCTGGCGCGCCGTACCTCGACACTGATCCGTTCTGCAAGCCGTCCTTGATCATCCCACTGACCGACGCGACGGCACCAAATGGCGGCAAGTACAAGTATGGCGAATTCGAGATCGTATTGGTCGCGTCAACATGAGCAAAAGCGCCATTTACGGAGTGTGGACCTACCGAAGTTTTATCAACCGCGGCGCGTCCGCGACCCATCTCAGCGAACTTCTGTTGGCCGAAGGTGAAATGGTGTTCGAGCAGGCGGACCCCGGTGCCGTCCGCGGGCAACTGGCATTTCGTGGCCATCCGTTGAAGACGACCGACCAGCGCCTCACACTTACCGGTTCGATTGAGCAAGGAAGTCCGGCGACCGTTCGATTTCGCGGCGTCGGCGTGCCAACGACGTCGGCCAAGGGATGGATCTACGATTACGTTGCATACCTCGTACCTGACTGGTCCAACGGCGTGCAACAGGTGACGGCGCTGGTCGGTTCGGTCATCCGATCGGTTTCTCATACGGAACCACACGGCGCGGTCAGTCCGGCAGGCACGGTTTACTCGTTCGTGGCAGTCCGCCGTGATTTCATTGAACCGAGAGTGGTCATCCCATTACCGCCCTCGGTTCGCGACATGTTGGCATCCCGCCAGCATCGGCTCCACCATAACGTTTGGCACGGCACCCGTAATTTCTGGCTCGGCCTGTCCGGTGAGAAGCGCAAGCAGATCACCGTGCTCGGCTGGAAGCCGAGGGAGCCGGCGCTTGCGCACGACCACACACCGCTGGTGGGCAATGGCTCTGGCGAAGATTTTCTGTTCATGCATCGGCAAATGATTCTCGAAGTGAATGCGGCCCTGGTGCGGCGGCGCCACCCTGCGATCACAGGATGGCCGGCCATTCCCCCTCCTGGACCGCTGCTTGTCGAGCCGAACTACCGGTCAGCCAACCCGGTCCTGCCGCCGGTCGGCAACCCGGATGGTTTCACCGTGCCGCCGGCCTGGATCATTGATAACGATGAGGAAACGACCCGCCGGGTTACCGCGCTCAAGACCGATGACTATTATTGGACGCGCATGATGTGGTGGGATCGCCAGTTTAAGGACCCGCATTTCCTGTGCACGCTGACCCTGGGCGAGCTCGGTTCGCTGCTTGAAACCTCCATCCACAACGACATGCATATGCGATGGTCGTCGATCCCCCGCGACCCAAAGACTGGCATTCCGGTTCCCGGCGGACGCCCGGCATCGGATATCTCCGCAGATCCGTGGGATGATCCCACGAATGATTACCTGGGAGATTTTTACTCATCACACGTGCACCCGGTATTCTGGCGTCTGCATGGCTGGGTGGACGATCGCATCACGGACTGGTTCAACGCGCACGAAGCGGCGCACAAAGGTGAGGTCATCAAAAGCGAGGTCGGCGGTGTCCCGTGGTTTGAAGTCGGTAAGTGGATCTCCGCGAAGGATCCATGGGCGGGACCCGTGATGAAGTCCATGGTCAACGGTATGCGCAGTGGTCAGAGCATGCGAGGGGATCGCGCCGACATCCAGAAGATGGAGCAGGTATCCGTCATCCTGTTCGGCGAAAATCAGGCCGGGAAGCCGGGGGCTCACGCGGCGCGACCAGCCCAGATGCAGCATGGCCATTTGGCCTGGTATTGAGCCATGCGCCGATCGTCCGTCGGAGTTCAAACCCAGGAGCGATAACATGCCGCGGCACGCAGCCGGCCAGCTTTCCACCGACGACATCATCGCGATTCAGCAACTTAACGCACGCTATGTTGTCGCTATCGACGATCTCGTGCCATCGTCAGCTGCGGTGTGGGCTAATACGTTCACGCCCGACGGCAGCTTCACGTTGCGCGATTCGGCGGGGCATATTCAGGTCCATGCGAAGGGCACCGCGCAGTTAAAAGCCCAGTGTGTAAAGTTTCCGGATCGTGCCAATACGCGCCACTGGTTCACCAATCTGCTCATCGAACCGGATGACGAAGGGGTCAGGATGACCTGCTATCTTATTTCGCTCGACACCAAACCAACCTCGCCAGCGGCGGCGGCGATAGCGCGGACCGGTGTTTACCGCGATATACTGCGAAAGTTGAACGGGAACTGGAAGTTCACGACCCGAGAAGTGACTCTTGACGCTGGATCGTCTGGTTGAATTGCGGTGACGGACACCGATCCATCGTGAACAGGAAACTTTCGTGCAGCCCAATGGCGTCGTTGACATCGGGTACGTGTTCCCGGCCCTTGAACCAATCCAGTAGCGGGCCGAGCAGCGCACAAGCCTGACCTACTTCGTTCCGTCTGGCTAACAACTGCGCGAGACAAGTGGCGGCGCGCAATTCCCATAACCTGGCCGACTGATCGTGCGCGATGGCGATCGCCTGACCGAAAAACCGCTCTGCCAGCTCGGTATCCGGCTCTGCGCGCATCATCGCCACTTCGCCCTTGCGGCGGTGCAATTCGGCATCGAACCAGGGACCTCCCGTGTTGGCCGAAATGACCAATGCCTCATCGAGCAACCTCTCCGCTGCGGCAAGATCGCCCGACCAGCCGAGCGCTTCGGCCATCATTCCGAAACAATAAGGCTCCCAGACGACGGCGTCGGTTGCGCGTAAGCCTGCGAGGCCCGTACTGAGCTGATTCAGGCCGTCCCTGATGTTACCGTCCTTGACGGCGAGCCACCCCAGATGACAACGGCCAAGCGCCATATAAAACGGAAACCCTTGTTCCTCGGACAATTCGATCAGCGCCGCGGCGGTCAGTCGGAGTGTGGCTTCGTCACGTACGAACCAATCGTATCTGGCCTTGGCGGCGATGACGATCGCTCGCGACGGCATGTGTGCAAGTCGCGATGCAGCTTCGAACGCGAGACCCGCCTCGGTTGCCGCCTGATCGAGATGGCCCAGGCAGGTCAGTGTCAGCGCATATTGGGTGCTGAGGTGACTATCGAGGTTATCCGCCACGATCGCCAGGTCGAGCCGGGTTGAGCCGCTTCTCCGGCTGAAGTCACGTGCATTCTCCAGGTGTGACCGCGCCTCTCCAAAGCGCCCCTGCCAGAACCGCGTGATCCCCCACATCCCATGCGCCACGAACTGCGCCGGATCATTGCTTTGCTGTTGCCCGAGAGCCAGCAGCTCATCGGCCGCGTTCTCAGTGGCGGACAGCATGCGACGATGCGCGTGATTGAACCAGTAGCCCCACAAGGCGCGGGTATAGAGCTCGGTATGATCGAAGCCGCGACACAGAACCACGGCTTCTTGGAACGCCTTTCCGGCCCCGGTGTCCGAACTGGCCCGGGTGCTGAGCAACACCCGTCCGAGCGCCAGCTTCAGTTCCACCTCAAGCGTCCGGCGCGCCTCGCTTTCAGGCAGCGTCGCCACGAGAGCCAGGCCACGTTCAATCTGTGCGTGCGTTTCTGCCAAAGCGGCGCGTTCGGCCGATCGTTCGCCGGCACAGCGGTAATAAGATGCGGCGCGCTCGATCAATCCGGCGTGCGCGCAATGATGGGCGATCAGCGCGGGATGGGTCTCCTCCATCTCCGGGTTCAGTGCCACGAGTGCTGACGCAACTCTCTCGTGCAACAACTTGCGCCGCCGCCGCAGCAGGCTTCCATACGCGGTTTCCTGAATTAAAGCGTGTTTGAAAGTATAGACTGCATCGGGCCCGGTGCCGCGGCTGGTCACCAACTCGGAGCCAACGAGTTCGTTGACCGCATGTCGCAGGTCGGGATCTGACCTTTTGGCGACGGCTGACAGCAGGCTGTAGGAAAATTCGCGCCCAATGACCGCACCTATCTGAGCAATCTCTCGCGCCGCCGGGTGGCGATCGAGACGAGCCATCAGCGAGGTTTGCAACGTGCTCGGAACGCCGACGGGAGCGCTGGTTATCGCGCCGTCCTGGTCAGGCGACACGGTGCCTTCGAGCACTGCCTTGGTTAGTTCCTCGATGAACAATGGGATCCCGTCCGACTCGGCGACAATTTGATCGATCAATCCGTGCCGCACCGCCTTCCCATTGATGAGTTGCGCGACCAGGGCAGCGGCATCCAGTTGGTCGAGCCGGCTCAGCATGATCGAAGTCACCCTTGCGCGTCCCACCCAACGCGCGCGAAATTCGGGGCGATAGGTGGCGACCAACAGGACCGGCAGCCGTCGGGTCCAATTGATCACCAGATCCATGAACTCCAGGGTGGTCGGATCGGACCAATGCAGGTCTTCGAACACCATGAGCACCGGTGCCTGCCGAGCGGTCACTTCCAACATTCGCCGAAGCGCCGCAAACGTGCGCTCCTTCCGCCGTTGCGGACTGAGCGTCAACGTTGGCAGCTCCTCTGCTCGGAGTGAGAGCAGATCGGCGATCAGAGCAATGTCTTGCTCGGATAAGGCGGAGGGTTCCAGCGCCGCACGAAGCTTGTGCACCTTCTGAACTGCGGTGTCGTTGCGTGCGAATCCTGCAATGTGTTCCAGATGGCCGATGATCGAATGCAGTGCGTTGTCCTGTTGGTCGGGTAGACAAAAATACCGAGCGGTCGCATGCGCCTGACCCCGCAGTCGTAACTGCAAGGCAGCAAGCAACCGGGACTTGCCGATTCCCGGTTCGCCGCCGATCAGTACGACCCTCCCCTCCCCGGCCGCCGCCTGGTTCCACCGCCGCAACAAGAGTTCGATTTCCTCGTCCCTACCGATGATCGGAGCCAGTTCGGACGAATGCAGCGCCTCGAACCGGCTTTGCACCATGCTTTCGCCATTCACCAGCCAGAGCCGCACCGGATCGGCATAACCGCTTATCTCGGTCATCCCGAGATCTTCACAGTCGAAAAGGTCGCCGATCTGCAAGCGCGTTTCATTGGCTATGACGACCGTGTCCGGCAGCGCGATCTCCTGTACCCGGGCGGCGAGGTTTGGTGCCTCTCCCATCGCGCTGGGCTCTTGAGTGTCTCCATCACCGGCAAGGTCGCCTACGACGACCAAACCGGACGCGATACCGACACGCACGCGCAGAGTTCCGCCGCCGCACGCGGTTTTGCCGACAGCTGCGGTGATGGCGAGACCGGCGCGCACAGCCTGCTCGGAATCCGTTTCGTAA
Organism: Acetobacteraceae bacterium; assembly: GCA_049519555.1. Classification (GTDB taxonomy): domain Bacteria; phylum Pseudomonadota; class Alphaproteobacteria; order Acetobacterales; family Acetobacteraceae; genus Rhodopila. The sequence continues at coordinate 9,771 of JBEKQQ010000091.1, read as the reverse complement.
GCGCGTGGCCAACCGAAATAGACAAGTACGCCGTCGCCTAAATACTGCGCCACCGATCCGCCAAATCGTTGCGCCGTCATCGCCACCAGCGAGCGATATGAGCGGATAACTTCAGAAAGATCCTCCGGATCAAGCCGCACCGCCAGCGACGTCGATCCGATCAGGTCGCAAAACATCACAGTAATCCGCCGTCGTTCAGCTCGGGACGATGGCAGGTAAGGTTCTGGCGATGATATTGCCCTGGCGTCGCAAAGCGGAGTGCCGCATTCGACACAGTAATGTGCGCCGGGGCGACCAGAATGACCGCACGCCGGACATAAAATGTTGTTGGCTGTGCCACATAGTGGGCAAAACCTGGCAAGTGTGGGCAGTTCAGCCCCACAAGTCACGCACGACATCTCCCATTCCTTCTTGTAGGTGAGGTTGTCGAAGCCGGCAGGAATTCTTCTCGCTGGTTATATCGATTAAGACATGTCGAGGGGCGTCGCGGGTCCGGCACAGAGCCTGCACGCCTTACTGCCCGGTTTCAAGGCCATCAGCGTTGACGGGATGGTCACGAGCCAGCGTTCCGCGCGACTATTTCGCTTTCTCCTGACCAGGACCATGTCCCGCAGGTTCAGTAGCCGTCTCTGCCTGGAATCACCGCGGGGAGCATTTGGAACAAAGAGCGCCGCTCCATTGGCGATTTACAAGGGGTGACCGCGCAAGCTTGAAATGTCACCCCGCGCGCAAAGTAGAAATGACAATGACACCCAGGGCGTGGCGCGGGTGAATCGCAGGTAAAAAAACTTCTTGCAAAGCCAGTAATCAGGATTCTGCGGGTGACCGGTCCCTGTCTTATGCTTTCGCGTGCCCCTTCACCGAACCACCAGCAACACGGGGCGAGAACGCTCCGACCGCAACGGCAGCCCAATCTGAAAGCGATGCTCGCCCGGACTCAACTTCCATGTGACCGGCCGATCAGGATCGGTCAGTGCGAAAGGCGAGCCATCCACATACCAGACGACCTGCGGCACGTGCGGCGTCGTTTTTGCACGCAGCACCAGCTGGTCCGCTGCCTCCGGGCTTTCTGGGTTGCGCCAGATCCGGCTGCCGGCTTCCGGCGTCACCACCGATAGCCGCACGGAGCCGTCGGCCGGTGCCATATCCAGCCCGGAAGCCAGCGGGAGCGCCGGACCACCTCTGGGCGGCAGCCACGCCACCAAGGTCCGACCACAGGTCTCCTCCGGCGTTTCCTCTGGGCCTGCACAGATCGGTGCGGGCAGGTAGCCGTCGGGCACCGGCAGATTGGTATCGCTCAACTCCCCCGGGACGGTCTGGTACAGCGTGAGCATGATCTCCCGCACCAGCGCTGCCGCGGCATCAGCGCCGCCAACATCCGCCATTGTCCCGGCGTCGGCGCGTCCGACCCATACACCGACCAGGAAACGCGCCGACCAGGCCACCGTCCAGGCGTCGCGGAAGCCTTGCGAGGTGCCTGTCTTCACAGCCACCGGGAACGGATATTCCGTGCTGCCATAACGGGCAAAACTCGGCAGGCGAGCCAACGGATCGGACAGAAACAGCCCCACCTCCCGCGCTGCCGTTACGGTAAACACTCGCCGTGGCGGAGGTTCGGCCTGGCCCCGGTACCACAGCAGCCCGCGCTGCGTCCCATCATCGGCCAGTGCAGTGTATGCGTCGGCCAGCCGATCGAGGCTGGTCGGCAGGGCACCAATCGCCATCGCCAGACCAAGGCTATCCGGTGCCGCGTCCGACGCGGGTAAGCTCAGGGCGCGGAACAGGTCGAAGCCGGCGCCGATGCCCAATCGCCGCAGTACCTCGACCGCTGGCACGTTGCGCGAGTTGGCCAGTGCCTGGCTTGGCGGCAGCAGCCCCAGGTACCGCGAGTCAGCGTTGCGAATGCCGGCCGATTGGCCAGGGCCATCGTCCAGCAGATCGGCCGGATGCACCAGGCCCTGTTGCAGCGCGGCAGCGTACAGGAATGGCTTCAAGGTGCTCCCCGGTGAGCGGATCGCGCGGGTGAAATCGATGGCTCCGCCGTTGCGGTCGCCATAACCGTCGGACCCGACCGCTGCCAGCACGGCATTCGTGCCGCGCTGCACAACGATCGCCGCAGCCTGCTGGGCGTCGGCGCCCCGCCAGGACGCCAGCCGGCGGCGCAGCAACGCGGCCACCCTATGCTGTACTTCCAGATCGAGCGACGCCGTAACCCGGAAGTCAGCGGCACCCTCGCGGTCCAACGGCCCCCCGGACATCAGCCCACCCACCGAGCCGCCGGACGTCGGCGCTGGCCCGGAGAGCAACTCGCGCAACCGCAGGATCGGATGCAGCGCGTCCATCGGGCGCTGCGGCGCAGGGCCAGGGTGCAGCGTCGCGAGTTGCGCGATGGCGGTGCGATACTCCGGCTCGGTGATCACGCCCTGTTCGCGCAACTGGTCGAGGATGCGCCCGGCTCGCATCCTGTCGCGGCCCAGACCGGATGGACGCAGCGGGTTATAGGCGGCCGGCGCGCGCGGCACGGCGCAAAGCAGCGCGATCTCGGCCCAACTGAGGTCGGCGGCAGGTTTATCCAGATACCAGCGTGCGGCATGGCCGATGCCGTGGCTGCCGTTACCATACGGCACCAGCCGCAGGTACTGCGTCAGAACTGCGGCGCGGCCATAGCGTGCAGTCAAAGCGAGCGCAGTACCTGCCTCCACTGCCTTGGCCCAGAGCGTGCGTGGCTCCGGGTGCTGCATGCGCGCCACCTGCATGGCGATGGTAGATGCTCCGGAGCGCCGCCGCAGCCCGCTCAGGTCCTGCAAGGCAGCGCGGAGCACTGCGCCCGGATCAACGCCGGGATGCGACCAGAAGTGGCGATCCTCGAGCGCGATCGTGGCGCTTACGATCCGCGCAGGTAACGGATCGACCGGCCAGAAGCCATACTCGGTCAGGCGGTTGCCGTCCTGGCCGGGCAATTCATCGCCGTACTGGGCCAGGAATGTGCCATGCCGGTCGTAAACGATCGGGGTCGGCGCCGGCGTATCGAAATGCGCACGGGACAAAACGACGGTAAGGTATGGGAGAACGATCGCGACTGTTGCGGCTACAAGTAGCCATCTTCCGCTCCTCCGCGCTGGTTTGGGCCAAGAAACGAAACGGGGCAACCGCCGGAATCCGGAAAAGCGCGAGGGCTCCGCCCTCGAACCCGCCAGGAGGCGTTGCCTCCTGGACCTCCAGCAAAGGGCGAGGCCCTTTGCAATCCGTCCATTGGTTGGGGAACGGGAGAGGGCAGACTGCGACGTATCGAGGTCTGTGTCGGCCCTCTCCCATTCCCCAACCAAAATGAATGGTTCCAAGGGCAATGCCCTTGGCTGGGTTCCAAGGGGCAGCGCCCCTTGGTCGGGGTCCGAGGCGGCAGCCCCGGTGCTTCCCCGGATCACGGTCCGATCACCAGCAGCGATCCGGCGCTCGCCCCGGCCACGCTCTCCCGGTACATCATCTCCGCGGTCCCCGGCGGCTCGGTGAAGCGGCCCATGGTTCCGGCCCGTGCGCGGAAATGGAACTGATAGGTTCCGGCGGGCAGCGCCTCGTAGACATACAGCACCGAATCATCGCCGAACGCCGTGTAGCTGGGTGACAACGTCGGCCCAGCCGACGGGGTCGCCTCGGCTGGAGCGGTTGCGAGGTTCGGGTTCAGCGGCTCCAGCCCGGACGCAATCGGCAACGACACCGCGACCATGGTGCGCGCCTCCGGGTTCACCAGTTCCGCGGTTTCCTCGACGGTGTCGCCATTCGTCAGATGCAGCGCGCCGTCGGCACCCGGCGCGAGCGTCTGCATCGGTCCGCCACCTGCTGATACCTTCAGCAAGGCGCGGGTCAGCACGAAGCCGTGTTGCACCGGCGTTGCCTGCCAGCCAGGTGCCGCGGGCACATAATCTGCCTGCTGCAACGCCAGCACCGGCCGGGCCCCGCCGTTCGCCACCCGCATCGCCCCGGAGACGGAGGTGGTCCAACGCGCCATTGGTGTCCCGTGGCCCAAAGTCGCCTGATGCGAGCCGTCCGGTAGTCCCACTGTCACCGGCACGTCCGACGCCGTGACGTCCCAACTCGCGGCCAGCGCACGCAACGCCGCGGCGTCCGCGTTGGTGCTGCCCCAGCCGTCGGCAGAACCCAGACCGACAAGCCCGCTGCGCAGCAGCATGAGCCGCGGCTCCTCCGGGGTGGCCACCGCCACGGCCCGCGTCACCTCGGCCAGACCGCGCGTTTCCGACGGCAGGATCAGCGGATTGGCGTCAAAATCAGCAAGGCCGGAGTAACTAGGCACGCCGTTGCGCGCCAGGATGTGCACCCGGCTCCACAGCGTTTGCAGCAGCCCGGCAACCAAAGCCCGATCGGCATTCGGCGTTGCTGCAATGGCCGAGACCACCATCGCCAGGCCACTGGTATTCAGCGCACCCGCCGAGCGCGCCAGTTCACTGGCGTAGGCCGCATCGAGCTTGCCGCCCGCCGCCAATGCGTACAACGCCGTGGCGCGCTCCACGAGTGCCGAGTCGGTCAGCAGATGGGCATAATCAGAACGCAGCGACTGGTTCAGCACCTCAGCCAACCGATCGCGCAACGCCGTGTCGATCGGCAAATGCGCGGCATCGGCCCGGATCATCAGTTCGTACGACCATGCCGTCAGCGTCACCAGGCCCCGCGTATGCGGCCAGTACCCCACCAGTCCGTTCTCATCCACCGCCTGGGCGATCGCCCGCAACGTGGCGGCCACATCCGTGCCAATTCGATCCTTCAGCCCTTCCGCTTCAGCGATCGGCGCGAAGGGCAGCAGCGCCAGTTCCGAGGATGCCAGCGCGATCCGTTGCTCGGTGCAGCCGAACGGGTAAGTGAACAGGTAGTTCATCGCACCCAAAGCCCGTACCAACGCCGGATCGGTCGCCACCACCAGCGAACCCGCGTACGTCCCCGCTCGCATGTCACCCGGCGGCGCCGGCAGATCGGCAGAGGCTCCGGGCGCGACATCGACCAGTTGCCGGTCATGCATGACCGGCCGGTCGGGCCTGATCGGCAGGGCGATTTCCACGGCATCGCCGACCTGGTCGGAATCGCGCCGTACCAGGAAGCGAATATGCGCCATGGCTTGCCCTTGGTCGGGCACGCTCAAAGGAAAACTCGCCTTCGCCGGCATTGCGCCGTTCCAGGTGAAATTCAGCGCCTTGGCGCCGGTCGCAGTCAGGCCGTCGACACTCAACAACGCAGAGCCGGCGCCGCCGGGCCCCTCAACGACCCGGCCAAGCACTTCGGCGTCGAATGTGTCACCGGGTCGCAGAAAGCGCGGCAACACGGGTTGCGCGACGATCGGTTGGCGGACCAGCAGTTGCCCGGTGGCAAAGCCAAATCGGTCGGGACCGCTGGTGACCTCGGCCCGCAGCATGAACACGGTCAGCGTGTCCGGCAGCTTCACCTGAACATGCGCCACCCCATCCGGCCCCACCTTCACATGCGGCAAATAGATTGGCACCGGAGTGAAATTGCGCCGCACCGAGATATTCTCGAGTCCAGGCTTCTCATTACCTTCGCTGCCGCCGGGGTTCTCCTGCAACGGAATGATGCCGAACGCCATGTTGCGGGTATCGCGCGCCGCCATGGTGGACGGCCGCTCGACAATGAATTTTGGCAGCGGGTCGAGCGGCGCCTCTTTGGCCAACGCCAGCACGGCCTGATCCACCATCCAGAATGTCGCTTCGCCGGCGAGCGGATGCCCGTCCTCGTCCGACAGTTTCAGCGCCACATCGATGGTCTGCGCTGGCCGCGCCGATGCGGGCGCCTCAAACGCGACATTCACCCGGTTGCGCACTGGCCTGACCTTCACCCACACGGTCGCCGCCAGGGTGGTCGGCTTGCCCAGATCGAACGGCGCGGTGGCAGCGATCGGCGGCCCCGCCAGGCGCCCTCGCATCAGCAGCACATGCACCGGCATGCGCGGCATCTGTTCCTTGCGCACGGCGAGGGTGGTGCGGCCAACGCCATTGGTCACATCCACCCACGCGTAGTCGAAGGTTCCACTGGGCTGCTCGGTCACCACCAAAGCGCGCGCAGTCTGGAACGGGCTCTCGATCAGCAGCGTGGCGTTCTCGCCGGGGGCATAGTCGTCTTTGTCGGTCGTTACGGTCACGGTTTTGGCCGGAGGCCGCGACCAGGTGACCGGGGTGTCACCGGCCATGAAGCAGTCCACCCGCAAAGTCTGTCGCCGCCCCAATCGGTCCGCAGCCGTCACCTCGACGACGTAGATCCCCGCTTCGGTTGTGTTGAAATTCAGCGTTTGTGCAGCGTCGGTACTAATGACGTGCCGTTCCTCCAATGTGTGGTCGATCTCCTGGGTGACGTATTTCGCCGTGCCCTGCGTGAAGTCGCTTGCTTGCAGCACGGAGTTCCAGTCGCGTTTGATCAGCCGCACGGTCATGTCCAAACCGGCGCGCGGCTTGCCCTCGGCGTTCAGCGCCAGCAGGTCGGCCGCGATCGCACCGGCCTTGGGCAGATAGCGGGGCATCTTCAGGCCCAAAACGAACGGCGGCAGCGCCGGCACATGCGCGACGTTGCGGATTTGCTGGCCATCGTCACCGGTGACGGTCGCTTCGACGACATAGGTTCGCGGCTGCGCCGTCGGCTCCAACGTCGGATCGAGCGTCAGCTGTGCCGCACCCCCGGCGTCGGTCTTGCCATCGCTTTGCAGCACCGGGGTCGAGCGGAATGCCGCCTCACCGGAAAACCGTGCGTCACTGGAAAACAGGAAGCCTTCGCGGCCGGGCGGGTTCCATGTGTACGGGTACTGCGTGACACGCCATTTGATCGGCCGATCGGTCACCACACCGCCGGCATAGTACCGCGCCAGCAAACCAACCTGGAACTGGGCATCCAGCGGCACCTGGGCTGCATTATTCAGCAGCACCTCGAACGTCGGCAGCCGGTAGGCTTCCTTCTTGAATTCGGCGCTGTCGCAGGTTGGTGCGTTCTCCGGCTGGAACGACACCGAGTAATCACCGGTTGCCGCGGTTTTCGCGTCGAAGTGCTGGTAGAAGCCGCTGGTATCGTCCAGCGTCACCGGATAGCGCCATTCCTGCTTGTCGGGCCCTTGCACGAGCAGCGTGCCCTTGCCCGCGCTGGCAGCCAACGCGCCATGCAGATAGCGGCGGACGAAGCCGCGGATTTCCACCGGCTCCTCGGGGCGGTAGATCGGGCGTTCGGTGAATATGTGGCACAGGATGCGCGGCTTTTCCTCGCGCGCGCTGATCGCGGTCTTGGTGAATGGCCAGGCCAGCCAGCTCCCGCCTGGCCGGGTCCAGTTGCCGCGAGCGTAACGCTCCGGCCCGGGAGTGGTGCGCAGGACAAGGGTGTCGGTGGCTTTGCGGACGACGATGCGTTCCGGCGCGGCCTGGCTCCCGTCATGCGCCACATAAAAAAACGCACCATCCGCATCGGTCACGCCGCGCGCGAGTACGCGGTACTCCTTGTCGGCCAGGCCTTCGACCTCGATTTCTGCTCCGGCGACCGGACGCGCAGTGTCCAGCGAGGTGACCAAGAAGCGGATCCGGCCCGGTTCCTCCACCGAGGTCAGCGCAAGGTCGGTAACCTGCAGGCGGATCCAGTGCCGCGCGGTGTCATGCAGCGGGCGCAGTCCGACGAGGTAGGTGCCGGGTTGCCGCGGCCCGGCAATGCGCGCCAGCAGCGGCTGCAAATCGAGCCCGAACTTCGCATCCGCTCCGCCGGCCGCCTGCGGCAGGGTCAGCATCTCGGACACCGATGGCGAGCCGAGCGACTTGATCCGCGCCACGACATCGCGCGTCCGGAGCGAACCGGGATCGGTCCAGACGGTCGGCTCGTTACCGGGCAGCGGCGGGGAGGCGGCGTCCTCAGTCTCGACACCGCTTTGCGGGAATGGCCAGAAATCGCGGTCGACCGGGTCGATGCGATGGATTCGGATATCGGCATGGTCGTAGCCATGACCGCGCACCGGAACCATTTGCGGGCCGAATTGCTCCACGATGCCTTGCGAGGCGTCCCAGACCAGTCGCGGCGGCACCGGGTTGAACGCAAAACGCAGCGGCGGCGGTGAGCCGGTCAGCATCCGCCCGCGCCGGTCAGTCAGGCCGGTTGGCTCGACCTGCAGAGCGTATTCAGTTTCCGGGTGGAAGCTGCCGCTGATGCGGAGCGCCTGCTGATTGTCCTGATCGCCGCCGGTAATGCTCAGGTCGTCGACCGGCGGGGTAATCCGCAAGGCGTTGCGTGCCTGCAGGACGTCCAGCGGTGCCGGGGCCGCAGAAAAGTTCAGCACCACCGAGCGCCGCCGCACCCCAGCCCTGGAGTCGTCCGAATTCCCGCTGGGCGAACAAACCGTCAGCCCATCGGTATTGCGCCCCGAGTAGCCGTCGCCGCAATCCAAACCGGAAAGCGTAAACGGTGTCGCGGTGCGCAGACGCAGCTCGAAGATCGGGTCGTCCAGGCCAGCCTCGTCGGACAGGCGGAGACGGAGGATGACCAGCCGCTGGTCCGGCAGGTTTTGGTGCAGCAGCACGAGGTAGGTTTGTTTGTCGGCGCGATTGGCTCGCTCCAGCGGGCTGATGTCGAAGTCTTCCCGGGTCAGCGTCTGGCCGCCGGTCGCGTCGATCCCGGGCAGCGGACGCAATTCGATGGTCAGCAGATGAGCCAGCGCAACGGGATCGACCGGGTCCTGGAAGGTCAGCGCAATGGTGTCGAGATTGGCAATCCCTTCCGGCTGGTCCTCGGGCGCGGTTTGCACAGGCTCAGGCAGCAGCGGCACCAACGTGATGCTGCGGCTGCCGGCAGCGAAGGTGACACGGCGCAATGGGGTCCAGGGCTCGGCGGGACGGAATTGCAGCACCCGCGGACCTAGCCAGCGCCAGGCGCCAGGCTGCGCCGGGGTCACGGTAACGAAGCGCTCAGGATGATCCTCCGACGTTGCCTGCGCCGGACCGGTATCGGCGTTGAAAAACACCGTCACCGGGTCCCAGCGGCGCAGAAAATGGTCGGGCACCACCAGGACGCCGTCGGCGCGCCGCACCTGATCGAGCGGTGGCGGATCAGCGGCTCGCCCCAGCCCGGGCAGCAGGACACCAGGCAGCAGGAGGAGCACGAACACGGCGAGGAGCGAAGCGAGGCGACGGTGCGTTATCATGCGCATCTCCAATGCCTCAGCGGGCGCCATTGGGCGGAGCGAGGCCGGCAGCAAGCAGCAAGCCGCGCACCACGTCCGGCGGCGGCGGGTTGGGGTGTGGGACGATGCCGAGCACCGCCGGCCGCGCCAGAGTGGTGGGCGCATCGGGTGGGACGCTCGCCTCCAGCAGAAAGCGGCCGGGCTGCAGTTGCCGCAGCATCGAAACACCGCTCTGCAATGTCTCACCGTGTTCGTTAAGCAGGCGCACTGAAACCCGGTCCGGATCGGCGCGGACACCCAGACCGACCGGTCCGGCCGCCGTCACACTGAAGCCAAAGACAGCGGCGCCGCCGGGCGGGATGGCGACCGGCGCGCCGAGACCTTCGCCCACTTCAATCACCGGGCTGCCCGATAGCTCCAGCGATCCGGACAATGGGCCGTCCTGCGGCGACAGCAGGCGCAACGTTGTCAGCCCGGACGGCAAATAACGCGCCAGTGCCGCGCCCTTGCCGAACAGCACCGGAGGCTCAGAGCCAAGCGCAAGAATGACCGGCGAACTGCTCGCGAGCCGCAGCAACGTGGGTGCTCCGGGCCGCAAGCGTAGCGTCATGGCT
>JBEKQQ010000090.1:0-26875 GCA_049519555.1 Acetobacteraceae bacterium | reverse complement strand
ATACGATTGCCATGCTGGTTACTCCTGTGACACCCCGACATGCCGCCATTACGTTACCACGCGGCTCGAAGGGGGTGGGTGTGTTGTGGTGCCGCTGTTGCCGGTGTCAGAGGCCCGGAAAGACCCGAGGCCAGGGTGCCTGTGGGTTCGGCATGGGCACATACTCTTCGATAGGAGCACGGCCCGATGGCATGTCCTCTGATGGTTCGCCACAGCTCTTAACCGCTCTCGGAATGACGATGCAGGCCGGCAAGGCAGCCGGCCGCGCACGCGAGAAGTCATCGTTTTTCATGACCACATCCTCCATTGAGCAACATGGTTGGTCCGGGTCGCCGGCCCCCTCGGGCTGCCGTCGATGCCGCGCGATCTGGTATTGCCGATGCGAAGTTCAAAAGGAAAATTCGCCATGCGATGCACGATCCGCATAATCTGTCGCAGCTGCGCAACAGACCCGACGGGGCGGACGTAATTCACTTCTGTCTGTCGTACTTTAATGGTTCCGAGGTTCAGCGCTTCGCCCGTGTCACGATCTGTGTCGGATTGACGAAGCGCAGCGCGATCAGCAGCCAGACCAGCGTGGTGACCATATAAACCACCGCCATGGCGTCGATCGATTGTCCCGGCCGCACACCGGCGGCGAACACTGCATAGTATAACGCGACGACCAGTGTCTGGCTGGTCGGGCCCGAGGTCAGGAACGTCAGCTCGAACATCGCAATGGTGCGCACCAATGCCAACAACATCGCGGCGAGCATGCCAGGCAGCAGCAACGGCACCAGCACCTGCAGAAACAACCGCAGCATCCCTGCCCCGAACACCCGCGCCGCCGCTTCGATCCGCGGATCGATCTGCTCGACAAACGGGATCATGATGAGAATAACGAACGGTACCGTCGGCACCAGGTTGGCCAGGATCACGCCCCATATCGTTCCCGCCAGATGCACCTGGTACAACACCGTCGCCATCGGAATGCCGTAAGTGATCGGTGGCACCAGCAACGGCAGCAGGAACAGAAACATCACCGCCTGCTTGCCGGGAAAGTTCCGCCGCGCCATCGCATAAGCCGCCGGCACGCCAATCAGAGCGGACAGCAAGACCACCGTGCCCACGACTTCGGCGGTCACGATCAGAATATCCGGCAACTGGAATTCGTTCCACGCCAACACATACCATTGCGACGTATAGCCTGCCGGTAGCCATGTGTTGAACCAGTGTGTACCGAACGAATTCACCACAACACTGCCGATCATGCCAACCAGGTTGAGCACGAAAAACCCGACCAGTGTCCACACCGCACACGCCCAGATTTGCTCGCCAATGCTGCGCCGCATGCGGCTCAACCCTTGCCGGTACTGACGGGACCGCGGAACAGCACGGTCCGCGCCGCAAGCAGCGCAGAGATGACCAATAACTGCACCGCCGCCATCAGCATGGCGATCGCTGAGGCCAGCGGATAGTCGTACTGCTCGAACGCCGCCTGATACGCAACGATCGAGATCACGCGTGTCGGTCCGGCGGGTGCTCCCAACAAGATCGCCGAGGGAAACACGGTGAATGCCTGGACAAAAGCGAGCGCCAGGGTGATGGCAAGGCCCGGTGCCAGCAGGGGCAGCAAAATGCGCTGGAACCGCTCGCGCGGGCGGGCGCCCAGTACCGCGCCGGCTTGTTCCAACGCCGGATCGATACCGGTGACATAGGAAAGCGTCAGCAGGAACGTGAATGGAAACCCGGTGATCACCAGCGACAGCATGACGCCCCAGTAATTATGCACCAACCGCACCGGGCTATCGGCAAGGCCAAACTCCAGCAACACGCGATTAAGCCAGCCACGCGGGCCCAGGTAGGTCAGCAGCCCCTCCGCCACCATAACGGTGCCAAGGGTGATCGGGATTACCAGGATAGTGGTCAGCAGACGCTGCCGCCGCATCAAACGCACGCGTAGCGCGACCGGCACCGAGAGCAAGACGTTCAGAATGGTGACCGGCACGGCAATCACCAGCGTGATGCTGATCGTGTCGTAAAGGAACGGCTCAGAAAAGAATTTTGCATAGTTGGCCAGCCAACCGCCCGCCTTCGGATGGAACGACAGCACGAGGCCGTAAAGAAACGGGTAGATGAACAGCGCCAGCACGAACAGCACCGCCGGGATGAGCAGCAGGGTCACCGAATCCAGCCCATATTCCCGCAGGCGGCGGTGCAGCGGCAGGCGCGTGGCCGTCATGCGGCATAGACCAGGACACGGGACGGCGCCGCATCCAGCTGCACCACCTCACCGGCTGCTACGCGCTGATCGGAGCGGAAGTAAAGTTCGCCGCCGTCCTCCAACCGCGCCACCGCATAGAAATCGCGACCGTGATATTCAGCGATTTCCACCGTCGCGGCAATCGGTCCACCGCCGGTCAACCGCATGTCGTCTGGGCGTATCGCCACCGTGGCCTGGGTGCCGACCACGCCGATCGGAGTGCCCAGAAGGCGGGCGCCACCGATGATCACCGCGATGCCGCCGTCGACCGTCTCGGCACTCGACGGGAACAGGTTGCGATAACCCATGAATTCGGCGACCTCAGCACTTTGCGGCCGGGCGTAAAGCTCCTCGGGCGTGCCGATCTGCCGCGTCTGGCCTTCGATCATCACCAGAATACGGTCGGCGAGCGACAACGCCTCCTCCTGGTCGTGCGTCACGTAGATCGTGGAGCAGCCGAGCATTGCATGGATGCGCCTGATCTCGGCCCGCATCTCCAGGCGGAGCTTGGCATCCAGGTTGGACAGCGGCTCGTCCATGAGCACCAGCGGCGGCCCAACCACAATGGCGCGAGCGATCGCCACCCGTTGCTGCTGACCGCCGGAGAGTTGGCCCGGCAGCCGATCGCCCTGAGCTTCCAGGCGCACCAGGGCCAGGGCCTCGTCGACCCGGCGGGCGACCTCCGCTTTGGGGCGGCGCTGGGTGACCAGGCCGAAGCCGACGTTGCGGCGCACTGACATGTGCGGGAACAACGCGTAATTCTGGAACACCATGCCGAAGCCGCGATCTTCCGGTCCCAACTCGTCGAGCCGCTGGTCGTCCAGGTAAATCGCCCCGCCGGTCACCTGCAGCAACCCGGCGATGCAATTGAGGGCAGTGGATTTGCCGCAGCCGGACGGGCCGAGCAAGGCCACGAACTCACCGCGTTTGACCGTCAGGGTGACGTCGCGCAGGGCATGCACCTGGCCAAAGTCGCGACTGATTTGCTCCAGCCGCAACTCGCGGAAGTCGCGTGAGACAACCGCCACGCGGCGTTACTTGCCGACCCTGGCGCCTACCTGCTGATCCCAGCGTTGGAAGGCGTAGACCAGCTTGTCTGCCGGCAACGGCACCTCTGAGGGCACCTCAGCGATCAGTTTCGCGTAGAACGGGCGGTTGTATTCGTTGATCAGTTTTTGGCTGTCCTCGGGCGCCATCGACAGCGGAACGTCCTTCACTGCAGGTCCGGGATAGAAATAACCTTTGTCGTAGGTTGTCGCCTGGGCCGGCTTGCTGAGCATGTACTTGGTCATTTCCAGCAGCACGGCGAGCTTGTCGTTCGAGACGCCTTTCGGGATGGCCCAGTACTGCGCGTCGGTGACCCAGTGGAACCCTTGCAGGGTGCCCACCTGGGCTTCCTTCGGCACCACGCCCAGAATGCGCGGGTTAAGATCCCAGCCGATGTGGGAAGCGATCATATCTCGGGAACCTTCGGCCAATTCCTTCATTACGGCGCCGGTCCCGGTCGGATAATACTCGATGGTTTTGCCCAGTTCGATGAGGTAGGCCCAGGTTTTGTCCCAGCCTTTGTCAGGGTCCATTGGGTCCTTGTCGCCAAGGATGTAGGGCAAACCCTGCAGGAACGTCCGTCCTGGGCCGGAATTCGCCGGCCGGGCATACATGAAACGCCTGGGGTGGGCCTTCGCCCAGTCAAGCAGTTCCTGCGCGGTCTTTGGCGGTTGCTTCACTGCGTCGGGCATGTATTCGATGATCGGACCGGCGGGACAAAACACGACGCATACTGCCTGATCCTCTGCCAGTCCCTGCATTTTCAGTGCGCCGGGCTGATAGATTTGCTTCAGGTTGGGTAGCGCCGCGGCATAGTCGGTCGCGATGGGAATCCACAGCTTCTGGTCGATCCCGGCGGCCAGCCCATCGGTGCCGGTCAGCACCAGATCGATATCGACAGCACCGGCGGCCTGCTGCGCTTTGATCTTGCCGGGCAGCTCGGGCGCGGGCGCCTGCGAATAGGTGATCTTCGAAACCAGCTTCGGGTTGGCCTTGGCGAAGGTGTCCATGGCGCGTTGGGTCAGCTGCAGCTGGCCGGCGACGTCGACCACGTTCAGGGCGACGGGGGAGGACGGTAGGGTGGGGGCCGCTGCTGCACGCGCAGCGTGCGGTACGAGGCCGGCGGCTAGTGTGGCCAGGCCAGTCGCACCGCCGAGTACATGGCGGCGGGTCGTGTGAAGCATTGTCATGTCTGTCCTCCCCTGGATGTGACGCACGACTTTTGGACGCTGACGGCGGTCGGGCGATATCTTCGATTCATCTATAGCGCAGGGGCGCGCGTTGCCAAGTTGGGGCGGTTGATGGAGTTGGCACGCGGCGCCAGGAAGGCAGCAAGAATGCTCCGCGTGGCAGGACCGTTGCCGATTAATCGCCTGACCAGTGCATAACGATACCCGCGATTGCGCCAATGAACAGCGAGAAGCACGCGGCCGATTGGATGAAGAACCCGGGCAGGCGCCTCCCGACAGCTTTGCGGTAACCGGCGAAGTACAAAACACGCCCGCCGATCCAGATAAGTCCGAGCACTGCGGCGGCGATGTCGTTGAGGTAAATTGCACAAAGCCACAATGGCACCAGGAAGGTAGGCATCCATTCAAGGGTATTCACGTGCACGCGAAAGATGCGTTCGAAATCGGGGTGGCCCGTCGTTGCCGGAAGCTCCACGTTGAATTTGCCGCGCGCCACCGCGACACGCGTCGCCAAGAAAAAATAGAATGCTACGGCAAGCAGGGTGACGATCGCGGTGTAACGCGGCATGACGACATCCTACGCTGACTTAGTCCTTGCAGAAGTCGCGGCGGTTTGGGCAATCGCAGTGAGCAGCTGGGTGGCGCCTGCCCGTTGCGGGTTGCAAGAGGCACCAAGCCTTATCGCCAAACGGTCTGTTGTGGAAACCGACCCTTCTCGGTTGCTCAGTGGGAGTGCCCAGGAAGGACACTCACCATCCGGGCGACGCCGATGCGGTCCGTGCGCATACCGAAACGTGGCGACCAGAAATTCTTGCGGACTGGCATCCGCACCTGATCGCCGTCGGAGAGCAGCCCAAACACGCGATCGGCCGTGGGGCGGGGCGTTTCCTTCGCAGGAGCGGAGCCAAGCCCATTGAGGGGGAGTGTCGCGGCGACGGCAAGCCCCGAGGGTCCTCACGCCGCCACCCCAAGCGCCTGCGATCGCACCAGCCGCGCGTACAACCCGTCCTCGGCCATCAGCGACGCGTGCGTCCCGGATTCTGCCGCCTTCCCATCCGCCATAGCCACCACCACGTCCGCGTCCCGCACCGTCGACAGCCGGTGAGCGATGACGATCGTCGTCCGCCCCGCCCGCAGCCGAGCCAGCGCCAGCTGCACGGCGGCTTCGTTTTCGGTATCCAGGGCGCTGGTCGCCTCATCCAGCAGCAGCACCCGCGGGTCCCGCAGTAACGCCCGCGCCAGAGCAATCCGCTGCCGCTGCCCGCCAGACAGTCGGCCACCTCCAGGCCCGACGATCGTATCGTAGCCCTTCGGCAGGGTCGCAATGAACCCGGCCGCCTGGGCTGCCTCGGCCGCGGCTTCAATCGTCTTCCGGCTCGCGCCCGGCCGGCCCATCGCGATATTCGCCGCGACGGTATCGTCGAACAGCAGCGCGTCCTGGCCGACATAGGCGATACTGTCGCGCAGACTGGCCAGCGTGACCGCACGCACGTCGGCGCCGTCGATTCGCACAACTCCGGTCGTTGCGTCATGCAGCCGTGGGATCAGCGCCAGCGCCGTCGACTTCCCGGCCCCTGAGGGCCCCACCAGCGCGACCGTCTGTCCCGGCAACGCCTCGAAGCACAGCCCGTCGAGCCCAACGCGGCCGTCGGGGTAGACGAACCCCACATGCTCGAACCGCACGTGCCCGTGCCCTGGGGGCAGATTCTGTGCACCGGAGAGGTCCTGGATGCGCGCCGGCTCGTCGATCACGGCAAACACCCGCACGAGGCCCGCCAGTCCCTCCTGCAACGCCGAATTCAGCGAGCCGAGCGCGCGCAGCGGCCGCGCTGCCAGCAGCAACGCTCCAACAAAGGCACCGAAATCACCCAAAGTGTGGTCGGAGACCGTGGCGCGCCAGGCCTCGAACGCGATGACCAGGGCAACGGCGATGCCACCCAGGACCTCCAACACCGGCTCGACGCGAGAACGGGTCTTGGTGATCTTGAGCAGCGTGCGGTACAGCGAGCGGAACGCCGTTTCCGCCCGTTTCGTTTCGGTTTCCTCCAGCCGGTAGGCGCGCACCGTCCTCGCCTGGGCGAAACTTTCGTTCAGCATCGCGGCGGTCTCGCCGATCGTCTCCTGCATCCCGCCTGAGGCGCGCCGCACCCGTTTGCCGATGCGTTGGATCGGCACGGCGGCGAGTGGATACAGTACTGCCGAAAGCAACGACAGCAGCCAGTCCATGTAGATCATTGAGGCAACCAGCCCGATGACGGTAACCACATCGGCTATGCCGTTGACGGCGCGGGTCAATGCCTCGCGGATGGCGGCGGCGTCAGTGGTGAAGCGGGTGGCGAGTTGCGCCGGCGCCTCGCGCTCGATGCGGGCGAGGTCGGTCCGCGTCAGATGCACGAACATGCGGTTCTGCAGGTCGCGAATCACTTTCAGCACCAGCGCCTGGGCCTGGACGCTCTGGCAATATTGCGTGACTGCCTTGACCAGCGTTACCAGAACAACCAGCAGCGGGATTTGCCAGGCGATCCGGGGATCCTTGTCGGCGAACAGGATGCCGGCGTAGCGCAGCACCAGCGGATACATCGCCGTTGCCCCGGCCATCGCCGCACTCAGCAACAGCACGAGCGCCAGCGCCGGCTTGTAGTGGCGCAGGTGGTCACGCCAGAGCCGGCCCAGGAGGGAGCGCGTGGTGGACGAGTCGATCGGTGGCTTCATGCCGAGAATGTTTGCCGGAGTGGCCGTGGTAACTCAAATGCGGGGTGGCGCAAGCACAGGCGGCTGGCGGCCCAATGGCAAACCTGAGCGGACCGTTTGCGTGTTTGGACGCTGCGCCTCATGCGAAGCCCTCCGCCACGGAACGCTTCGACTACCAGCGGTTATGTGATACCGTGTGCGTTGACCAGGAAAGCTTCGAGCCATGAGCGACCAGCCGGAAAGCCTGGCGCTGATTTATCTGCGGCGCCTGGATTCCAAGGTGGCCAGTCTTTCCCAGGATATCGCAGACCTTAAGCACCGGGTGACGGCCGTCGAGGTCCAGCAGTATGGCCTCTACCGAACTGAGCTATTATGCCAGCCTCGCCATGCGCCTTGACCGCCACGACACGCGCCTGGAGCGTATCGAGCGGCGGCTCGATTTGGCGGAAGCGTCGGCCTCGTGATTGAACTTTGACGCGCGGAGAACTCGGTTCAGTCTTAGCCATCCCCCTTATTTCGCTGTCAAACCGCGGTCGTCCGCCGGGAAATCTCTGACACCACTCAACCCGTGAGACAGCCTGGAGATCGCGCGTCTTCCCGGGTCCCATCGTGCCTCCCTGGCGCATTGCCCCACAAGCAGGCATACGGCCGAGGCCCAAATGCGGCGCACCCGGAGGTTAGCATGCCGTGCCGTCCCGCTCGTCGCATTTGCTGCATCGCAGGCGCGGCGTTGGCGATCCTGCTGCCCGTGGCGGGGTTCGCCCAAACGCCCACCAGCGCAGCTGACTCCTCGGCCAGTGCTCCGCCGCAGGTGCCCGCAGGCACGGACCCGGTCATCGGCAGCGTCGACGGCAAGCTGATTTATTTGAGCGACCTGACCCGCGCGACCAACGCGCTGCCTGAGCAAATGCGTAACCTACCGTTTGACTCCATTATGCCGGTTCTGCTGGAACGGCTCATCGACCACGCGGCGCTCACCATGACCGCCCGTCGCGCCGGCCTGGACAAGCAGCCGGACATCCAGCGTGAGATGCAAGCCGCCGCCGATCGGGTGCTTGAGCGCGCCTGGTTGGCCCAGGTAACGTCGGGAAAGGTGACTGATGCGGCGATCCAGGCTCGCTTCAATCAGGAATACGCCAATCGGCCCGCCACGGACGAGGTGCGTGCTCGGCATATCCTTGTGGGCAGCGAGGCCGAAGCCAAATCTGTGTTGGCCGAGTTGCAGGGCGGCGCGGATTTTGCCACCGTCGCGCGGGTCGTCAGCAAAGATCCTGACGGTAAGCAGGGCGGCGATCTTGGGTTTTTCCGGCGCGATCAGGTTTGGCCCGGTTTTGCCGATGTCGCCTTCTCGTTGCAACCGGGCCAAATTAGCCCAGTGCCAATTCACAACGAATTTGGTTGGCATATCGTGAAGGTTGAGGAACGGCGATTGGTTGCTCCCCCGACATTATCGGAGATGCGGGAGAAAATCCGCCAGGAACTCACAACAGAAGCAGTGCGCGAAGCCATCGTTGACGCCAGGAGTCGGTTGATCATTCATAAATTCAATCTGGATGGTTCCGAGATCGACGCGGATCCGCAGAGCATCCACACTGACCGTTGAGTTGCTGCGCGTCAGATAGTTTTCAGCATAGGGGGCGTCACATGGTTCAGGATCCTGCGTTCGCGTTGGCTGCTCATGTTACAGGCACCGGCTTTGCGGATTTGCCGGCCACGACCGTGGCTGCGACGAAGCGTGACATCCTCGACACATTTGGCTGCATTCTGGGCGGCAGCGGTGCGCCGGGAATCGATGCGCTGGTTGAGGTGGCGGATCACTGGGGCGGACGCGAGGAAAGCATCGTGGTGCTTCATGGGCGGCGTCTGCCGGCGCCGCAGGCAGCATTGCTGAACGCCAGCATGGGGCACGCGCTGGACTTCGACGATACACATGATGGCGCGGGGTCGATCCATCCGGGGATTTCCGTGCTCGCGGCGGGGTTGGCCGTGGCCGATACTTTGGGCGCAGTGCACGGCAAGCAGTTTGTTCGGGCCGTCGCGCTTGGGTTGGACGTGTCGTGCCGGATTGCACTGGCATCGACCATGGACCGCGGCTGGCACCGCACTGCATGCATTGGCGTGTTCGGCGCCGCAGTGACGGCGGGGTTGCTGCTTGGCCTGAACGAAGAGCAAATGCGCCACGCCCTCGGCATTGCCTACAGCCATGCGGCAGGGAACCGGCAATGCATTCTGGACGGTGCGCTGACCAAACGCCTGCAAGCGGGCCAGGCGGCGAGTGCGGGTGTGTTCTCGGCGGTCCTGGCGCGAAAGGGTTTTACCGGCGCACACAACGTTTTCGCCGGACGCTATGGATTTCTGGAGTTGTATCAGCCGAACGGTGCCGACCCATCGTTGTTGCTGCGCAATCTGGGCCTGGAGTTCCGCGGCGATGGGCTGAGTTTCAAGCCCTATCCCTGTGGTCGGCCGATGCACGCCGGGATCGACGCCGCACTTGCGGCGCGGATCAAGGCGGGGGTGACCGATTCGGCGCAGATTGCGGGAGTAACGATTGCGATGGATGCGTCAGGGCATGCCGATCAGTTCGCGAGCGGCCCGTCCAAGCGTCGCCCAACGCAGGTGGTAGAGGCGCAGTTTGCGCTGCCATTTCTGGTGGCAACCGCGCTGGTGCACGGGCGGGTCGGTATTGGCGACGTGGCCGGCCTTGGCGATCCGGCAACATTGGCCCTTGCCGACCAGGTCAAGGGGGAGGTGGTCGCCGGCTCAAAGCTCAGGGGTTGGCTGACCCTGACGCTGCGGCTGACCAATGGTCGGACGGTACGGGTCGAGGCATCCGACCCGATCGGATCCCCGGAGAAACCGCTGTCCGCTGCCATGTTGCGTGCCAAGTTTCAGGATAACGCTGCCAATGCGGTGCGGGCTATCGCGGTGCAGGAGGTTGCCACGGCGCTGGAGATGTTGGAACGGTTGGACGACGTTCCGGACATTAATTTGCTTGCGCAAATGTTCGCATAACGTCCCATTCTGTATGAGCAATGGACGCGACCGAGAGAAATAGCGATCACCAAAGCCGCTGATTGCGTGGCTGTCGGATGACGTAGCGCCGGCAACCGAATTGTCAAACGAGCCGTCCGTGGCAGTATTTGTACTTCTTTCCCGACCCGCACGGGCACGCCGCGTTCCGGCCAACCGAGCCCCAGGTTGACGGGTTACGCGGATCCACGGCAGCGCCGGCCGAGACGGACGTTCCGACCATCATCGCCCCATCCGACAAGGCCGGTTCCAGTTCCCGAATTTCGCCACCGGCATCGAAACCAAGACCAGGCACAGCCGGGTGAATTTCCTGAAACGCCGCTTCGAAGGGTCGTACCAGCGGTGGCGGCTGCTCTTCGACGATGACGCGGGAGAGTGTTCCAGTGACGCGTTCCTTCAATTCATCGAGCATGAAATTGAACAGAACAAACGCCTCGGACTTGTATTCGTTCAGGGGATCGCGTTGTCCATATGCCCGCAGGCCAATCCCCTGGCGCAAATGGTCGAGCGCGTAGAGATGTTCCTTCCAGACCGAGTCCAACATTTGAATGAGGACGCTCTTCTCGATGAAGTGCATCGTGTCCGCGCCGTACCGCTGTTCCTTCTCCGCCGTCAGCTGGATTGCCGTTTGCTCGATCCGCTCTTCCAGCGACGATTCGTCGACGCCTTCTTCCCGCCCCCATTCCTCGACCGGCAAATCGGCGGCGAGAACACGTTTCAGATCCGCCGCGAGTTCCGCCAGTTGCCAGTTCTCCGTCAGGCCCTTTTCCGGCACCCGGGCGCGCACCATATTGGCAACGATCTCACTGCGCATATCGGCGATGGTTTCCGAGACATCCGTCGCCCGCATGAACTCCTTGCGTTGCGCATAAACTTCCTTGCGCTGTGCATTCATGACGTCGTCGTATTTCAGCACGTTCTTGCGCATGTCGAAGTTGCGCGCCTCGACCTTTTTCTGCGCTTTTTCCAGTGCCTTGTTGATCCAGGGGTGAACGATCGCCTCGCCCTGTTGCAGGCCGAGTTTTTGCAGCATGCCGCCCATCCGGTCGGAACCGAAGATGCGCATGAGGTCGTCTTCCAGCGACAGGAAGAAGCGCGACTGGCCGGGATCGCCTTGCCGTCCTGACCGGCCACGCAACTGATTGTCGACCCGGCGGCTCTCGTGGCGTTCGGTGCCGACGACCAGCAAACCCCCGGCCTGTTTCACGATCTCGTGCGCCGCGGCGATCTCCGCACGGGCTTTTTCCGCAATGGTTTCCCGGGTGGCCTCGTCGGTGATGCCCTCGAGTTCTTTGCGCAGCCGCATCTCGAGATTGCCGCCCAACTTGATGTCGGTGCCGCGGCCGGCCATGTTGGTGGCGATCGTCACCACGCCCGGCGCGCCGGCCTGTGCAACGATTTCCGACTCCTGTTCATGATAGCGCGCATTGAGCACGGCGTGCGGCACGCGTTTCTTCTTCAACAGCTCGCTGATGATTTCGCTTTTCTCGATCGACGTGGTGCCGACCAGCACGGGCTGCTGGCGCGACCGAGCCTCGTCGATCAACTTCGCCACGGCCTCGTATTTTTCCTCGGCGGTGCGATAGACCTCGTCATGTTCGTCGTTGCGGATGACCGTTACGTTGGTCGGAATTTCGATCACTTCCAGTTTATAGATTTCGGCAAACTCGTCCGCCTCGGTCATCGCGGTGCCGGTCATGCCGGCGAGTTTCGGATACAACCGGAAATAATTCTGAAATGTAATCGACGCCAGCGTCTGGTTTTCCGGCTGGACGGTAACGTGTTCCTTGGCCTCCAGTGCCTGATGCAGCCCCTCCGAGAACCGCCGGCCGATCATCATGCGGCCGGTGAACTCGTCGATCAGGATGACCTCGCCATTGCGCACGATATAATCGACATCACGCGCGTACAGCGCGTGAGCGCGCAGCGACTGCTGGGCGTGATGCACCAGCGAAACGTTGAATATGTCGTAAAGATTGCCTTCGGTCAGCACACCGGCTTCACGCAGCATGTCCTCAAGTCGTTCTGCGCCTGGCTCGGTCAGCGCCACGGTGCGCTGCTTCTCGTCTTTCTCGTAAGTGTCCGGATCGGCCGCCAGCAGTTTCATCACGGCATCGACCTGGCGGTACAAATCCGAGCTTTCGTCCGACGGCCCCGAAATGATCAGCGGCGTCCGCGCCTCGTCGATCAGGATCGAGTCGACCTCGTCGACGATCGCGTAATTGAAATCGCGCTGGACCATCTCCTCCAGCCGGTAGCGCATGTTGTCGCGCAGGTAATCGAAGCCGAATTCATTATTGGTGCCGTAAGTTATGTCGCACTCGTACGCGGCCCGCCGTTGCGCTTCGTCCAGGTCGTGCACGATCACGCCAACGGTCATGCCGAGGAACCCGTAGATCTGACCCATCCAGTCTGCGTCGCGGCGGGCCAGGTAATCGTTCACCGTGACAACGTGCACACCCTTGCCGGTCAACGCGTTGAGATAGACCGGCAAGGTCGCGACCAGGGTCTTGCCTTCGCCGGTCTTCATCTCGGCGATCTTGCCCTCGTGCAGCACCATCCCGCCGACCAATTGCACATCGAAATGGCGCTGGCCGAGGGTGCGCCGGCTCGCCTCGCGGACCACCGCAAATGCTTCAGGCAGCAGCTCGTCCAGCGTTGCCCCTTGCGCCAGCCGGTCGCGGAATTCGGCGGTCTTCCCGGCCAGCGCTTCGTCCGGCAGCGTCTCCATCGCCGGCTCGAGAGCGGCGATATTGGGAACACGGCGCTGATATGACTTTAGCGCGCGATCGTTGGAGTTCGGGAATACCGCTCGGGCCAGGGAAGCGAACATGGTGTCCTTCATGGGGCGTGTTGGCCCGAATGACCTGTGCTCAAATAGGTTCCACTGGCCGGATGGTCAACAATGAGGTCTGTGACAAGACGCCCCCGTGGCGAACCGATGGCGGGTACCGGCTGCGGTCACGCCAGCCAAATCGGGTCCTTCAACCGGGCCACCATGGCAGCATGGGCGGTGAGGGCGGCCGCATCCGGGACGACGCGGCGAGCGCTGCGCGGGCCGTTATGCACGTAGACGGCGATTGGCGCGGTCGAAGCTTCAGCCGCCAGGCCCAGACCGCGCTGCCGGCCGCCGGTCAGTTCGACGTAGACATCCGCCAGCAGCCGGCAATCGAGCAACGCGTTGTGGGTGGTACGTTGCGACAGATCGATGGCAAACCGGCGGCACAGCGCGTCGAGGCTGTTCGGCATCCCGGGAAACCGCGCCTTGGCCAGTGACAGCGTGTCGATCATCCGATCCGGGTGCAGGGCCGGCAAACCCAGTCGCAGAAATTCGGCGTTCAGGAAGCCGAAGTCGAACGGCGCATTGTGGGCGATCAGCCTGGCATCTGCGAAGAACGCAGTCAGGTCCGGCGCAATCTCGGCGAATTTTGGCTTGCCTGCCAGGTCGCTGGAGCGAAATCCATGGATCCGGGTGACCTCCTCCGGGATGTCGCGCTCGGGGTCGATCAGAGCGTGAAAATACTGGCCGGTCGGCAGGTCGTTGATCAGTTCGAGCGCGGCGACCTCGAGTATCCGGTCGCCGGTGGTGGGATCGAGGCCGGTGGTCTCAGTGTCGAACAGGACCGCCCTGGTCATCGCAATTGGGTCATGGCAATGGGGTCACTTCAGCAACTCCAGGATCAGGCGGCGCATTTGCCGGTTGGTCAGGGACCGCGACAGGCCGGTGCGTATCACGATATCGGCCCGTTTGCGCTTTTCCACATCGGGCATCTGGCGAGCAATGATAGCTCGAATGTCGGATTCGCTCATTCTGCGGCGCTTACGCACCCGATAAATTTGCACCGACCGCGGTGCCGAGACGACGACGATCTTGTGCACTTTCCGCTCGCGACCGGTCTCGAAGAACAGCGGAATGTCCAGCACGGCGGCGGGTTTGCGGGCGCGGCGGGCGGCGCCGAGGAAACGCGCCTCTTCCTCCCATACCATCGGATGCAGGATGCGTTCGAGTTGCCGTATCGCCTCGGGTTTCCCGATCACGGCCGCGCGCAGCGCATTGCGGTCGACCGCGCCGTCCTTGATTGTGCCGGGGAAGGCCGCCTCGATCGGGCGCACGGCGCGGCCACCTTTGGCTTGCACTTTGTGCACCGCGGCATCGGCGTCGAACACGGGGATGCGAGCGCGGGTGAATGCGGCGGCGGCGGTCGACTTGCCCATGCCGATGCCACCGGTGAGGCCGATGACTTTCACAGCCGCCACCCGTCGTGCTCGGCCCTGACCCGAGCATGTCGCATTGCGATTGATGTTCGAGTGTCGAACGATGCGGCAGAAGCCCGGGGCGAGCCCGAGCATGACGGCGGGACGGCATCCATCATTGCGGCAACAGGTCGGCTGCGACAAAGCGGCGCAGAGCGTCATCGACCTCCGGCTCGACCCCGAACCAGTTGCGGAAGCCGGGGATGCCTTGGTACAACAGCATGCCGAGACCCTCAATCGGGGTCAGGCCCTGGGCCTGCGCGTCCTGCAATAAGGACGTATCCAGCGGAACGTAGACGATGTCGGCGATAACAGTACCACGTGCGGCGCGGGACAGGTTGAGCGTCAATTTTTCCTTGCCCTGCATCCCTAAAGCGGTGGTGTTGATGACCAGTGCATGGTCGGCAACGGCGGCGTCGCGGTGCTCCCAGGGCACCAGAGACGGGCCGGGCAGGTCGCGCACCAATTGTTCGGCGCGCGAGGCGGTGCGGTTGGCGATCGTCACCCTGACACCTTCGGCGATCAGCGCCGCGGCGATCGCTCTGGCGCCGCCGCCCGCACCCAGAAGCAACGCGGGCCCTGACCTGGGGTCGACGCCATGCGCGCGGAGATTGGCGAGGAAGCCCCATCCATCGGTGTTCGCGCCAGTGATCTTGCCGTCGCGGAACGTGAGTGTGTTCACCGCACCGGCGCTCCGGGCGGTCTCGTCGACCGTATCACAGACTTCGAAGGCGGCCACTTTGTGCGGAATCGTGACGTTGGCGCCGGCAAAACCGGCGTGCATCAGCGCGCGCACTGTGTCGCGGAAATACTCCGGCGGGATCGGCAGCGGAACGTAAGCGCCGTCGATGCCATGCTTTTCCAGCCAATAGCCGTGTAACCGCGGCGAGCGGGAATGGCTGACCGGCCAGCCGATGATGCCGGCGACCCGAGCGTGACCTGAGAGAACTGCCATATCTGCAACATTCCCCGCCTGCCGCGGAAGATCAACCTGGCAATATCCCGCTACGTGCATGCATGGTCGGGAAATAGCCAACCTCACAGCTTCGAGGGTCGAACATTTACCGGTCCTTAACTCGCATGGTGTGTGATAGCGCATCGGACACCGCGAAGGGCACGAGATCGTGACGAGTACGCCAGACCAGCTCGCCCAAAGCACCCAAGGCAGCCTGCAAGACAGCATCCAGGAGGGCATCAAAGCCGAGATCGCACCGCTGTTCGCTGAATTGCGGCATTTCACCGATCGCCGCATTGCCGAACTGAGCTCGGAAATCCACGCCACCGTCCAGCTGTTCGACTTCGGCGAGGCCAACCTGTCGGGGCAACTCGCGAAAATCCAGGAGCAAGTGGCCGCCATGGTGGCGGTGCCTGCCGCCGCCACGCGCAACAGCGGATTGGAGCTGGAGGCGGTGGTGCAGGCCACGGAGGCCGCGGCGAACCAGATCATGGAAGCCGCCGAGGCGATCGGCGACTGGCTGCGCACAGGGAGCCGGGACGTCGCGTCGATCGAGGAAATTGCCACGAAATTGAACAGTATCTTCGAGGCCTGCTCGTTCCAGGATGTGACCGGTCAGCGCATTCGCCGCGCCATTCAGCACCTGCAACATGTGGAGACCATGCTCTCCGAGGTTATGCCCGCCCAGGCGGACCACACCCCCACCCTGGAGCGTGTGAAGGTCAATCCGGACCTTGTGCAGGATGACGTTGACCGGGTGTTTGCTCTCGCCGCGCGGCTGGCTGAACAGAACGCGCAAGGAGGGTCGGTTGGATTGCCGGAAATGGCGCAAAATGACGTCGATCAGATGTTCGCGGCCGCGCCAGCAACGCCCGCAACGTCGCAAAACGGAGCGACGGTGATACCGGCTCTGGCACAGAACGACATCGATAGCATGTTCGCGGTGCCGCAAGCGGTGCCAGTGAAACCCAGCGATCCGGCTTTAAAGTCGGAGCTTGGTCAGGACGACGTGGACCGAATGTTTGGCTGATCTTTATGCGATATGAATGAGCGCACAAATTGTCGGGTCATCAGGTGATTGGAAACGGACGACGAGGATCCCCCGTTGCGCCCGCACAGTTTTCTGACCGGACATCGCAAGATCGCTGTTGGATTTCGTTTTGGTCGGCGGCTCGAACGCGAGTTCGAAGCGATGGTAACTATCCAGGCGCTCAATCGTTGAAGTGCCGCTGTTGAACGGAGTCTTTTTGGGCCTGAGAACTGCTGTTGGCCGTGACAGCGCTCCCGTGTTACTGGGCGCTTATTAATGGCGTCCCCGACACGGCAACGCCTAAGTCCGAACGTCCGCAGTCGACGAAAATCGTGGAACGGCAGCCTGGGCAAGGCCCGGCCGTCGCGGCTTGGCCTTGCTGTGGCATTGTAGATGCCAAAACGACAATTGTCGCCTTGACACCTGGCGATTTTCCCTGTGCACAAATCCGACACAGGAAAAAGTCGCTGATATGTCCGTTCCCGCCTATGTTGACCGCCACTCCGGCCGCACCTACCCAATCGCCGTCCCTCGTTGGTGTGGTGACGATCAGGCGCCACTGCTGCTGACCGATCTCCCCGGCATCACACGCGGCCAGATCGACACAACGGAACGCAGCCTGTGGCGCTACCGCGCCGCGCTGCCATTGCCGTTCGCGGAACCGATCTCATTGGGCGAGGGCATGACCCCGCTGATCTCCCGAATCCTCCATGGCGCTCGCGTTCTGCTGAAATGCGACTGGATGAACCCGACCGGCAGCTTCAAGGACCGCGGCGCGAGCGTGATGCTATCGTTGCTGCGCGCCCAGGGAATAACCCATGTGCTGGAGGACAGTTCCGGCAATGGTGGCGCGGCCGTCGCTGGTTATGCTGCCGCTGGCGGTATGCGAGCAACAATTATGACCCCGGCCTCCACCAGTCCCGGCAAGACCGTGCAAATGCGGGCGTACGGGGCCGAGATCCGCCTGATCCCCGGCAGTCGCCAGGATACCGCCGACGCCGCGGTGCGCGAGGCAGCGTCGATCTTCTACGCCAGCCATAACTGGCACCCGTTCTTCCTGCAGGGCACCAAGACATTGGCCTATGAACTTTGGGAGGATTTCGGCTACTGCGCGCCGGACAACATCATCACGCCATGCGGGGCGGGCTCCAACGTATTGGGCTGCGCGATCGGCTTTGCCGAGTTGCTCCGAGCCGGCGAGATTACGCGGCTGCCGCGAATTTTTGCGGTCCAGCCGGCCAATTGCGGCCCAATCGCTGCCGCCTTCCTCGCCGGCACGGATGCGGAAGTCGCAACGCCAATCGAACCCACCATCGCCGAAGGCACCGCGATCGCGAAACCGATCCGCCGCCGCGAGGTCATCGCCGCCTTACGCGACAGCCGCGGCGGCGCCGTCATGGTCTCGGAGGCCAGCATCATCTCGGAAATATTCGACCTCGCCCGGACCGGGGTTTATGTCGAGCCGACCTCGGCCCAGGTCGTGGCGGGTTTTTCGAAGTTGCTGGCGGAGGGGACAATCCGGCCAGACGAAACCACCATCCTGGTGATGACCGGCAGCGGATTGAAAGCCACCAGCCGGGTCGCGGAGCAAATGGGGATCGCAGCATGACCGGCCCACGCGTCGCGCTATTGGGGTTTTCGATCGAATGCAATCGCTTTGCGCCGATCGCTTTCGAAACCGACTTTCGGGCGCGGACCTTGCTCGGCGGCGAGACCATGCTGGCCAACGCAAGATCGCCGGCGCCGATGATGCTGGGAGAAATGCCTGGCTTCGTCGCTGACATGGATGCGGCTGGTCCCTGGCAACCCAAGCCCGGTCTGCTGGCGATGGCGGAGCCGAATGGGCCGGTGTCGCAGGAATTCTTCGACCGCATGATGGTGCAGTGGGAATCCGATCTGCGCGCGGCAGGCGATCTCGATGGCATCTACTGTGTGCTGCACGGCGCCGGGTTGACCGTCAACGACCACGATCCGGAAGGGACGCTGTTGACCATGGTCCGCCGCGTGGTGGGCGATCGCGTGCCGGTCGTTGCGACCTACGACCTGCACGCCAACGTGTCGGCGGCCAACGTCGAACTGGTGAACGCTTATATCGGCTACCGCACCAACCCGCATCTGGACATGCGAGAACGCGGCGTCGAGGCAGCCCAGACGCTACGCCGTCTGATGCAGGGGACGCGCACCTATCTGTCCCACATTCGCCTGCCGATCGTGCCGCCGACCGTCACCATGCTAACTGGCCAGGACGTCAGCCGCCGGCCCTATGGCGAGTTGATCGACCTCGGCCAGCGGCGCATGCGCGAGCCGCCGTGGTCGGGGCGGGTGCTGAACGTTTCCGTCATGGGCGGGTTCGCCTTTGCAGACACACCGTTCAACGGGCTGACCGTTGTCGTCACCGCGCTGGACCAGGCGGCCGCCGACAGCCTCGCGCGCGAGATCGCCGAAGCCGGATGGGCAAGGCGCGACCAATTCCAACCCAGATTGACCAGCCTGGAGGCCGCCACCGCCAAGGCAAGAGCGACCGAGGACAAGACTCGGCATGCGCTGATTTTCGCCGATGTCGCCGACAATCCGGGCGGCGGCGGGCGAGGCAACACAATGGCAATTCTCGAGGCTTTCCTGGCGGCCGGCGTGCAGAACGGTCTGGTCGGCGTGATCCACGACCCCGCCCTCGCGGCTGAGGCGCATGTCCGCGGTCTTGGCACACGGTTTCAGGCGCAGTTCAACCGCGAGGGGGGCGATGCGTTCAGCAAGCCGTTTACGGCCGAGGCGACGGTGGTGGGATTGCGCGACCAGGCCGTGCGCGGGCGGCGCGGTATTTACGCCAACAATACGCTCGACCTGGGTTTGTCTGCAGCCCTGATGGTCGGCGGTCTGACTGTCGTGGTCATCAGCAACCGGATGCAATGCGCCGATCCGGTGTTTTTCGAGATGTTCGGCCTGGATATCGCCGCCGCTCGGGTTGTCGTGGTCAAGTCCCGCGGCCATTTCCGCGGCGGCTTTGACGAATTCTTCCGCCACCAGGATGTGGTCGAGGTCGACGCTCCCGGCCTGACCAGCCCGATCCTGTCACGCTTTGCATGGCGTCACATGCCGCGGCCGGTGCTGCCGATCGACGAAACAGCGTCATGGATGCCGCCTTCACCAACCGGAACCCAGGCAGTGGAGATGCCCCCCACATGAAACTGGCCGATTTGCCGACGCCGTGTCTGGTGCTCGACCGCCAGAAACTGCAGCGCAACATTCGCACCATGGCAGGCAATCTCGCGCGCCATAAGGTGCCGTTACGGCCGCACATGAAAACCGCGAAGTCGGTGGACGTGGCGAGGCTGGCACTGCTCGGCCAGCCGGGCGGGATTACCGTCTCAACGCTGGCCGAGGCCGAATATTTTGCCAGCCATGGCATTGTCGACATTCTTTACGCGGTCGGCATCACACCGGCAAAACTTGAACAGGTCACCCGGCTGAACGCCAGTGGCGCCAATGTGACCGTGATCACCGACGATCTGCTGGCGGCCGAGGCAATCGCGGCGCACCCCGCCAACATCAAGGCCTTGATCGAGATCGACTGCGGCGAGCAGCGTGGCGGCGTCCTCGTGGCTGAGGACCTGATAACGGAACTCGCCAATCGGTTGGGCAGTCATTTGATCGGCGTTATGACTCATGCGGGCCACTCGTATCAGGGCCGCAGCATCGCCGAAATCACGCGGATCGCCGAACTGGAGCGCAGTCATGTGGTCTATGCCGCGCAGCGTCTGCGCACCGAGGGGCACGTCATTTCGATAGTCTCAGCCGGCAGTTCACCCACCGGCCGGCACGCCGAGACGATGAACGGGCTGACGGAGTTCCGCGCCGGCGTGTATATGTTCGGCGATTTATTCCAGGCGGAAATCGATACTCATGCGCGCGATAGCATCGCCTTGACGGTGCTGACCAGCGTGATTGGGCGGCCGTCCGGCAGGCTGCTGGTGGATGCCGGCGCTTTGGCCCTGTCCAAGGATCGCAGCACTGAGGCATCGCCGCACGATTTTGGCTATGGGCTGGTGTTGGACGTTCAGTGTGAGCCGGCACTGGGGAATGCCATTGTACGCAAAGCGTACCAGGAGCATGGCGTGGTCGAACTGGACCCGACCAGCCCGATCGCCGCACCAGTGGGTACCAGGCTGCGGATTTTGCCCAATCACGCATGTCTGACTGCCGCGGCACACGACCGGTACTACGTTGTCGACGGCTCGGATGATGTTGTCGCGGTGTGGCCACGGATGAATGGGTGGTGAGGATTGACTGGAGGGCGTTCGTGCCACACTCGGCGATGAGCGTTACCTGGACTTGTTAACGGCGGGAGCCAGGCGCATGTTCAATACTGTGCGGGGACCACAACGGGTGACCAGAATGTACCGGAACCGGGTTCGAACTATCGCCATTTTGTGGGGCGTACCACTTGGGCTTGCCGTCCTCGGGAGCACGCAAGGCGTTGCCCAAATGGGCCTGGACAATCCTGGTAGCCTGAGTTCAGGCAGCAAGCAAAATTTGAAATCGCTCGACAAAGCGTCGAAACCTGAACAAGTGCCTCCGTCGTTGCCGGGGACCAAGGCGCCCGTTGAGGCAGCGGCGCCCACCGCATCGCCGGCCGATATGACCCCGACCGAGGCTCTGTTTGACGCCATTAATCGCGGTGATCTTTCGGGCGCGCGGGATGCGGTAAATCGTGGTGCGGACCTGCATGGCCTGAACGTTCTCGGGCTGACGCCGTTGGAGCTGTCGGTCGACCTCGGACGCAACGATATCTCGTTCCTGCTGCTATCAATGCGCGACGGGGACGCCTCCTCGCGCTCAGCCACGCGAACCGGAGCGGAGCCGGGACGTTCCGACCAGGCCGGCGCAGTGCTGCGAGCCGTCCCAGTTCCCAGGAGGGCCAGTCGGTCGCGGGTCGCCGCGGCGGCGCCAGCCGAGGAAGCGAGTTCTGAGGAGCCCAGACTTTATTCGGGCAATGGTGGGACGCCGATCCCCGCCGCCGGGTTCGTCGGATTTGATTCGGGCCGGGCGGTTCGCTGAACGCTGGCCGCCCGTTGGTCGTTGGGCGCATCCGCTGTCGGAGGCGTCAGCTGACTGCCGGTTCCGCGCGGGCGGATCCCACGCTGTGGTCGATCTTGCCCCGCCGCAACAGACCCGTGATAGCCTTAGCCTCCGCCGGCCTGGCAAACAGGAAGCCCTGGGCCGCTTCGCATCCCCATGATTTCAGCAACGCAAGCTGTTGTTTGGTCTCCACGCCTTCCGCGATCAATTCGGCTCCCAGAGTGCGGGCCAGACCGATGGAAGCCTGAACGATCATCGCGTCACTGGAGTCGGCAACGAGATCGACGATGAACTCCTGCGCCAGCTTGACCCGGTCAATTGGGAAGCGGCGTAAATAGGCCAGCGAGGAATATCCGGTGCCGAAGTCATCGATTGCGACCGTGACACCGCGCTGCCGCAGGGCCTGTAGAACGCCACTGTTCCCTCGCGTCACCATCATGGCGGATTCGGTCAGTTCCACTTCCAGCATGTGCGCGGGCAGTCCAGTCTCCGCCAGGACGGTATCGATTTCCTTTGTTATCTCGCCATTGATCTTAAATTGCAGGGCCGAGAAATTGACTGCTACGCGGGCGGGCGCAATGCCGGCATCCAGCCAACGTCGGGCCTGACGGCAGGCTTCTGCCAGCACCCACCGACCCAGCGGCACGATCAGGCCGGTATGCTCCGCCACCGGGATGAATATGCCGGGCGACAACACGCCCCTGGTGGGATGCCGCCATCTGACCAATGCCTCAACACCGGTGATACGGCCCGAGTTCAGGTCTACCTGCGGTTGATAAACCAGAAAGAATTGGTTCTGGGATATCGCCTCGCGCAGATCGGCAATCAGGCTGACGCGATTGCGCACTTCCAGATGCATGTCCGCATTGAAGAAGCGATAGGTGTGACGACCATCGGACTTCGCGCGATAAAGCGCCACGTCGGAATGAGAGAGCAATGCCTCGGCGTCCATCTCTGGCTCGTACAGTGCAATGCCGATGCTGACCCCGGCGTAGACCTGATTGACGCCCAGTTGGAAGGGCAACTCCATCGCGCTGACCAGGCGCTGTGCCAATATTTCGACCTCTGCAAACTCGCACACGTCGGACACCAGTACCGCGAACTCATCGCCGCCGAAACGAGCGACCGTGTCTGCCGCGCGCACGTTGTCGCACAGACGCTGTGCAACGGATTGCAAGAGACGGTCACCCGCCGGGTGGCCCATGGTGTCGTTTACGTCTTTGAAATGATCCAGATCGAGAAAGAATACCGCAAGGCCGCTGTCACGCCGCTGTACGTCGGCAATTGCGTGCTCGAGGTTGGTGACGAACACACCCCGATTGGCCAGCCCGGTCAGCCGGTCGAACCGCGCCATCTCCGTCAGTTTTTCTTCGGCTGATTTCCGCTCGTCGACGTTGCGAAGCGTGGCCAGCAGATAATCGCGGCCACCCAAGGTGGTTGGCTGACAGCCGATCTCGGCCCAGAATACCTTGCCGTCTTTTCGTCGGCAACGCCATTCGAACGTTTGCGGGACGCCGGACACAACCTGGTCGATTCGAGCCTGCGCCGTTGCCTGGTTATACGGCGGCAGCTTTTCGGAAAGATCGCCCATGGTCTTGGTCAGCAGTTCCTGGTGGCTGTAGCCGAACATGTCCACGGCGCGGCGGTTGAGGTCGACGAATTTTCCTGCTGCCAGATCGAAAACGAAGATTGCGTCCGTGACGGCCTCGAAGATCGTGCGGAAACGCTCTTCACTTTCGCGCAGCTTGCTTTCTTGTTGCGTATGTTCAGTGATGTCGACCACAGCACCGATCAGGCCGATCACCTCTCCGGTCTTGGCCCGGAAGGGAAAGAAATTCGCCAGCCAGCGGCGCTGCACTTCGGGCCCGGTTGGCGCTGGCCCCTGCAGTTCCACATTGAGCACGGGTTCGCCGTGCTCATAGACCGGTCGGTAGAGTTCCATGATGAAATCGGCAAGATCCGGGACGACCTCGCGCAAGGTCCGGCCGATATGGGCGGCTACCGGCAGGCCGTTGATTTCGGCCATGCGCTCGTTGATCCGAACGAAGCGGTAATTCATATCCATCAGCACGAGGCCGACCGGAGAATACTGATAGACCTGTTCGATCTCAGTTAGTTGCTGCCGGATATCGTTGTGCAGACCTTCGATCTGGCGCGCGACGTCAGGGGGTGCCGGCGGATCTTCTGAAAGGGTTCCCGGCGCATCGGTTTGCGCCGGTATCGGCCTTTCCTGGGCACCGTCCCGATGCCGGGTTGGCGCCCCTGACAGCCCGTTCGGATGGTTGGCCATGAGGTTCATGCCGGACAACAGGATGCAGCGAGGGAATACAGGGGGAGCGCGCACCAGTCGGCTGTTGGGGGCGGAGCGACGATCATTTGAGGACGGGATACGCGACATTCCGCTCCCGAGCCGGCAAACCCAACCTGAAGGCTCCTCGTATGCTGCATAAGTTCTCGCTGCGACCGCCGCCGCGCCAGTATCCGACGCCCGGATTAATAATGGATGAATCGGTCGAGGCAGCGCGCACTCCGGCTGATGCCTCGCCTAATGCAGGAACTGCGGCCGGAAATCGCGCAAGATCCAGCCGCGTCAGCCGCTCCGGGCTGACACCTGGCCGACGGTCCACGGTGCCATGCCCGACTTGAACCGCGCGGTCAGAAAATCGAGCAAAACGGCCACTCGGATTGGTCGCGGCCCGCCAGCAGGCGTCACCATATGCAGCGCCAACGAGGGTGCCTGCCAATCGTCCAACACGGTTACCAGTCGACCGGCCTTGATCGCCTCCCATGCCAGGAAATCCGGCTGTAGCGCGATCCCAAGCCCACTCTCGAGCGCGGCAATCATGGCGTCAGCATTGTTGGCGCTGAGCGGACCCTTTACGGTCACGGACTCGGCGTCACCGGCAGCGTTGGAGAAATGCCAGGCTTCCCCTGAAGCAAGCCACGTGTAGCCCAGACACGCATGCTCGCGTAGATCACGCGGCCGATGCGGAAAGCCGCGTCGCGCGAAATAGGCGGGCGATCCTACGACAAGGCGCTGCACCGATCCAGTTGCAGGTCGATCGACACCTCGGGGTGGGCCGCGAGAAATTCTGGCAACGCTGGCGCCACGTGGCGCAGCCCGAAGGACATCGGCGCTGCCAGGCGTATTCGGCCTCTGGGCACGGCTGAACTGGTCTTGGCTTCGGCTTCGGCCGCTTCGCCTTCGGCAAGGATACGGGCGGCGCGCACGGCCAGGACGCGGCCTGACTCGGTCAGCGCGAAGCGGCGCGAGGTGCGGTGGATCAACCGCTCGCCCAAGCGGGTTTCGAGGCGTTGCACGGCTTTCGACACTGTTGGGCCAGACAAGCCAAGCTCGGCCCCGGCGGTGGCGAAGGAGCCGGTTTCGGCCACTTTGGCGAAGATCGCCCAGGCTTCGAGGTCGGGAAGCGGCATGCAAAAGCCCTGCAATTGGAAAGGATGTCTTTCCATCCTTTCGCTTTCCGACGGCATGGTCGAGCCCCATCTTGCTGTTATCGAGGGACCCAGGAGTCCTGAACGAGAGGAGCCAACAATGATCGAACGGAGAAAATTTGCGGAGCTCGGCGGCGCCGACCATGGCTGGCTGAAAGCGAAGCACCACTTCTCTTTCGCCCGCTACTACGACCCGTCGCGGATGGGATGGGGCGCCTTACGAGTCTGGAATGACGACGAGATCGCCGCCGGTTCCGGGTTCCCGCCGCATCCGCATGCCGACATGGAGATTATCACTTATGTCCGCGATGGCGCGATCACGCACCAGGACTCGATGGGCAACACCGGCCGCACCGAGGCGGGCGATGTGCAGGTGATGTCGGCTGGCTCGGGGGTGCGGCATTCCGAGTTCAACCTGGAAGACGAGACCACGCGGCTGTTCCAGATCTGGATCGAGCCGACCGAGAGCGGCGGCAGGCCCTCCTGGGGGGCAAAGCAGTTTCCCAAGGGCGATCGCTCCGGCCGCTTCGTCACTCTGGCGAGCGGGTTCGACGGCGATGAGGAGGCGTTACGTATCCGGGCCGATGCGCGGGTGCTGGGCGCCACGATCAAAGCCGGAGAGCGGGTGACATTGACGCTTGACCCCATTGGACATGCCTATCTCGTACCGGCGACCGGCGTGCTCGAGGTCGGCGGTGTGCGGATCGAGGCGCGTGACGGCGCGGCGATCCATGGCGAGGAGGCGGTCGAGGTGGTCGGCGTCGAGGATGCCGAGGTCGTGTTGGTCGAAGCAGCGTAGCCAACCGAAGGTCCGTTGCCGCTGGCGACGGACCTTTTGCCTGATGCCTCAGATGCGTGGGCTGGTGTGCACAGTCGTTCGCTGACCCTGGAAGTTCGCACCACGGCGTGGGGGGCGCCAGCGCGCTGAATTTGGGATCGTCCTGGTCGGCCCGTCATATGCCCGATTGACACTTGAACCGCAGACACGATGAGTCGGTAGCAAAAGCCGTTGCTCCGAGCGGCGCCAG
Organism: Acetobacteraceae bacterium; assembly: GCA_049519555.1. Lineage (GTDB taxonomy): Bacteria > Pseudomonadota > Alphaproteobacteria > Acetobacterales > Acetobacteraceae > Rhodopila. The sequence goes on along the minus strand of JBEKQQ010000090.1, from coordinate 879 downwards.
ACAGCACGAAAGGAGGCACAAATGCTCGATTTGGTCATCGAAAGCCGGCCCAGGGATCTGGGTGGCGGCCTCGCGGTGGGGCGAGTGCTGCCTTTCGTCCGACGGCGTATGGTCGGGCCGTTCATTTTCCTCGACCACATGGGACCCGCTGCGTTCCAGCCCGGCGAGGGGATCGATGTCCGGCCGCATCCGCATATCGGGCTGGCAACCGTCACCTACCTGTTCGATGGCGAAATCCACCACCACGACAACCTGGGCTTTAGTCAGAAAATTTTCCCCGGCGAAGTAAACTGGATGACTGCGGGCTCGGGTATCGTTCACTCGGAACGGACTGATCCATCGCTTCGTTCCAGCGGTGGGCTGATGCATGGCATGCAAGCCTGGGTCGCGCTGCCGCAGGAAGACGAGGAGACGGCTCCAGGCTTCGCCCACCATGGTGTCGAGGCGCTGCCGGAACTGTCCGACCAGGGGCTTTGGGCGCGGCTGATTGCAGGCGCCGCCTACGGCCTGCGCAACAATGTGAAGACCTTCTCGCCGCTGTTCTATCTGCACGCCGAGTTGGAGCAGGGAGGCAGGCTGCCGCTGCCGGCCGATCACGCCGAACGCGCGGTATACGTGGTCTCCGGCACCGTTACCCACGAGGGCACACGTCACTCTGCCGGACGGCTGCTGGTGTTCGCCGAAGGTGGCGAACCGGTCGTCACCGCAGAGGATGGACCCGCGCGGCTGATGCTTCTGGGCGGGGCAAACATTGGCCCCCGTTTCATTTGGTGGAACCTGGTGTCCTCGCGCCAGGCCCGGATCGAACAGGCCAAAGCGGACTGGAAATCCGGGCGCATGGCACTGCCACCGGACGACAATAGCGAATTCATCCCGCTG
>JBEKQQ010000089.1:0-24641 GCA_049519555.1 Acetobacteraceae bacterium | reverse complement strand
CCAATATCCCGGGTGGTCTGAGCGAAACGACGGCGTTCGATCTCGTCGCTGACAACATGGCCGAGGTCCCGGTGGTTGGCCTTGGTCTCGGCTCGGTTGCCGGTCTCGGCGCGGCACGTCTTGTTGCGGCGCACTACTCGGTGATGGTCAAAGAGATCGCGGCGGTCTTCGTTGCAGGGCCACCGGTGGTGGAACGATTGGGCGAGCCTCGTACCAAACAGGAACTCGGTGGCTGGGAAATTCAACTGGGCTGCGGTGCCGTCGATGAAGCAGTCGACACTGAGGATGACGCGTTCGAAATGGCTCGGCGCTTCCTGTCGTATTTGCCCAGTTCGATCCATGACGTGGCGCCGCGGGTAAAGGGCTGGGATGATCCCACCCGCTCGGACGATCAGTTGATCAGCGTCATCCCGCGCAACAAGAAGCAGGCGTACTTGATGCGCCGCATCATTTCGTCCGTGTTCGACAAGGATAGTTTCTTTGAGATGGGACGGATGTTCGGGCGCTCAATGATCACTGGCTTCGCCCGGCTGGATGGCTGGCCGGTCGCGGTCATGGCCGGCGATCCGCTGTTCGAGGGCGGCGCCTGGAATGCCGACGCCTGCAACAAGATCATTCGCTTCGTCGACACCGCGCAGACCTTCCATTTGCCAATCGTTCATTTGGTGGACTGTCCAGGCTTCCAGGTGGGGTTGCGGGCGGAGAGCAGCGCGGTGATCCGGTGGGGCGTGCGAGCGCTGGCCGCGATCAATCAGACCACGGTGCCGTGGTGCTCGATCGTGGTGCGCAATTGCTATGGTGTGGGTGGGTTGGGTCATCAGCCGGTGGGACGACTGTGTTTGCGTTATGCGTGGCCCTCGGCGAGCTGGGGCTCGTTGCCGCTGGAAGGGGGAATCGAGGCGGCTTATCGCGCCGAGATCGATGCCGCCGATGACCCTCAGGCGAAGTTGGAGGAAATCGAAGAACGGCTGAACCGGCTGCGTTCGCCGTTCCGCACCGCCGAGTCGTTTTGGATCGATGAGGTGATCGATCCCCGCGACACCCGCCGTCTGCTGTGCGATTTCGCCACCATGGCTGCGCCATTGCGGGAACCTGGGCCGTCTCGGTTCGGCATGCGTCCCTGACCATGTTTCCCCCGGGAATGGGCCAAATCCCACAGCGACGGCTACGCCGCAACGTGGGGAGCGGTAGGGATTGGTGCAAGTAGCTCGCAACTCGATTGCGGGTATGGCTGGATAGCGCTATATTGTGTTGACGACAGACGACGGGGGCCTCAGAAGCCCCCGCGCGTACGATTGGGAGGTCGTTTGATCATCCAATCGGGATGGAGGACCCAAGGTTGCAACCGACGAATATCAAGGATCCCGACTACTTCCATAAGGTCGTCGATTGCCAGTGGGCCTGTCCGGCGCATACTCCGGTTCCGGAATATATCAGGCTGATCGCCGCCGGCCGTTATGCCGACGCCTTCATGATCAATTGGAATTCCAACGTCTTTCCCGGCATCCTCGGCCGCACCTGCGATCGCCCGTGTGAGCCCGCCTGTCGTCGCGGCCGTGTTGAGGAAGAGCCCGTTGCCATCTGCCGACTGAAGCGAGTCGCCGCCGATTACAAAGGCGACATCAGCGACCGGCTGCCGCCGAAACCCAATTTTCGCAATGGCAAAAAGATCGCGCTGGTTGGCGCCGGCCCGGCTTCCTTGACCGTTGCACGGGATCTGGCGCCTTTGGGTTATCACTGCGTGATCTACGATGGGGACTCCCGAGCCGGCGGCATGATCCGCAGCCAGATCCCCAAATTTCGGCTGCCCGAGGAAATCATCGACGAAGAGGTCGGCTACATCACCGACCTTGGCCCCGAGCTGCGAATGGGCCAGATGGTTCACAGCCTGAAGGGGCTGCTGGCCGAGGATTATGACGCGATCTTTGTCGGCTCCGGTGCACCGCGCGGCCGCGATCTCGATATTCCGGGCCGGCAGGAATGCTCCGAGAACATCCATATCGGCATCGACTGGCTGTCGTCGGTTTCGTTCGGCCATATCAACAAAATTGGCCGTCGTGTGATCGTGCTTGGCGGCGGCAACACTGCCATGGATTGTTGCCGGTCATCGCGGCGGCTGGGCGGCGATGACGTGAAAGTGATCGTGCGCTCGGGGTTCGAGGAGATGAAAGCCTCGCCCTGGGAAAAACAGGACGCTATCCACGAAGACATTCCGATCCTGAACTTCCTGGTGCCGAAGGAGTTCAGACACCAGGATGGCCGATTGTTTGGCATGACATTTGAGAAAGTGCATGCCGAGTACGACGCACGTGGCCGCCGGCGCCTGGTGCCGACCGGGGAGCCGGATCACTTCTTCGAATGCGACGACGTGCTGGTCGCCATCGGGCAGGAGAATGCGTTTCCGTGGATCGAGCGCGACATCGGACTTGAGTTCAACGAATGGGACATGCCGGTCGTTGATGAAGTGACCTTCCAATCCACCAATCCTCGGGTGTATTTCGGCGGTGACTCGGCGTTTGGCCCGAAGAACATCATCTGGGCTGTCGCGCATGGCCATCAGGCGGCGATCTCGATCCACAAGATGTGCCAGGGCGAGGATATCAAGGAACGTCCGGCGCCCGGTGTGAACGTCACCAGCACCAAGATGGGCATCCATGAGTGGAGCTACGACAACGACATCTCGCTCGATCTGCGCTTCAAGGTGCCGCATCGCGACAAGGCGATTGCGCTGAAGGATATCAAGGCGGAGGTTGAACTTGGCTTCGACGACAGGCTGGCCTTTGCGGAAGCGCAACGCTGCCTGAACTGCGATGTGCAGACGGTGTTCACCGACAAATTGTGCATCGAGTGCGATGCCTGCGTCGATATCTGCCCAGTGGATTGCATTAGTTTCGTGCCGAACGGCGATGAGGTGGATTTGCGGACGCGACTGAGCGCGCCGGCGACCGATCTGGCGCAGGCGCTGTATATTTCGGGCGAATTGAAGACCGGCCGCATCATGGCGAAAGACGAAGATGTCTGCCTGCATTGCGGATTATGTGCCGAGCGGTGTCCGACCGGCGCATGGGATATGGAACGCTTTCTGATCGATGTCGCCCAGGCGGGCACAATGGGGGCGGAGCACGCATGCTGCAGCAAGTAGACCGTGTGGAAGGCCTCCAGCGGGTCAACAATTTCGTCGTCAAGTTCGCCAATGTGAACGGGTCCGGTTCGGCGAGTGCCAACGCACTGTTCGCCAAAGCGGTGTTGCGCATGGGTGTTGCGTCGACGCCGCGCAACATATTCCCGAGCAACATTCAGGGCCTGCCGACGTGGTATGAAGTCCGCGTCTCCGAGGCGGGCCATCTGGGGGCGCGCGGCGGCGGGGTCGACCTGATGGTCGCGATGAACCCGCAGACCTGGGATGACGACGTCCGCTCGATCGTTCCGGGCGGCTATTTGTTTTACGACAACACCAAACCAATGCCCGCCTCGAAGTTCCGCGAGGACATCGTCATCCTCGGCGTGCCGCTGACCGAGATGACCAACGCGGCGTACTCCGATCCGCGGCAGCGCCAGTTGTTCAAAAACATCGTCGGTCTGGGTTCGCTGGCCGCGCTGCTGGATATGGACGTGCCGGCGATCGAGACATTGCTGGCAGAACTGTTCCGCGGCCGTGACAAGCTGATCGCTGCCAATGTGCAAGCGTTGCACATGGGCATCGATTGGGTGAAGGCCAATATGGAATACCCGATCGGGTTGCGCATGCGGCCCGCCAACACGGTCGGCGATCGCATCTTCATCGATGGCAATTCCGCCGCGGCTCTGGGCGCGGTGTATGGTGGCGCCACGGTGTGCGCGTGGTATCCGATCACGCCGTCGTCATCTCTGGCGGAGGCATTCACCCGGTACACGGGTCGGATGCGGGTCGATAAGACAACGGCTCGCAACAAGTTCGCCATCGTGCAGGCCGAGGACGAGCTGGCCTCGATCGGCATGGTCATTGGTGCCGCCTGGAACGGTGCACGGGCGTTTACCGCAACGTCGGGCCCTGGCATCTCGTTGATGCAGGAATTCATCGGTCTGGCGTATTTCGCCGAGATCCCCGCTGTCATCATGGACGTGCAACGGTCCGGTCCGTCGACCGGCATGCCGACACGCACGCAGCAGACCGATATTCTGTCCTGCGCTTACGCCAGTCACGGCGACACCAAACACATCCTGCTGATCCCAGAAGATCCACATGAATGCTTTGAATTTGGTGCGCTGTCGTTCGATCTGGCGGACCGGCTGCAAACGCCGATCTTCGTGATGCTGGATCTGGAGATCGGCATGAATGAGCGGTTGAGCCAACCGTTCACCTGGGACGACAACCGCAAGATGGATCGCGGCAAGGTCATGACTGCTGCGGATCTCGACGCCGGCAAGAAGTTCGGCCGCTATCTGGATGTCGATGACGACGGCATCACGTATCGGACTTATCCGGGCACGCATCCGTCGAAGGGCGCGTTCTTCACCCGCGGCACGTCGAAGGACCGGATGGCGCGGTATTCCGAAGAAGGCCCGGATTATCAGGAGAACATGGACCGGTTGCTGAAGAAGCACCGCACGGCTCGCAAGTTCATTCCGCCGGCGATCCTGACCAAAGCCTCGCAGCCCACGAAGCTTGGGGCAATCTATTTCGGTTCCACCAGCGCACCGATGACCGAGGCTGATGAAATTCTGACCCAGGAACAGGGCGTTGCCCTGGATCTGCTGCGCCTGCGTGGTTTCCCGTTCGGTGAGGAAGTGGAAGCCTTCATCGCCGAGCACGACAAGGTGTTTGTGGTCGAACAGAACCGCGACGGGCAGATGCGCTCGTTGCTGATCAACGAACTCGAGATCGATCCGAAGAAGCTGGTGAAAATCCTGCACTACGACGGTACGCCGATCACCGCGCGCTTCATCGCCGGGGCGATCGGGGAGAAGTTGGATTCAGAGAAAATTATCCCGCTGCGTAAGGTGGTGTCATGACTTACCTCGCCAAACCGAAGCTGCATCATCCTGATTTGCAGAAGAACGCGCTTGGCTTCACGCGGCGTGATTATGAGGGACCGGTTTCGACATTGTGCGCCGGCTGTGGGCATGATTCGATCAGTGCCGCGATCGTGCGGGCGTGTTTTGAACTCGATCTGCCGCCGCATCGGATCGCCAAGCTGTCGGGGATCGGCTGTTCGTCGAAGACCCCGACCTATTTCCTGGGTGCCTCGCACGGATTCAATTCGGTGCACGGGCGGATGCCGTCGGTGCTGACCGGTGCCAATCTGGCCAATCGGGACCTGATTTATCTCGGTGTTTCGGGCGATGGCGACAGCGCCTCGATCGGCATCGGGCAGTTCGCGCACGCAATGCGGCGTGGCGTCAACATGGTGTATATCGTCGAGAACAACGGGGTGTATGGCCTGACCAAAGGCCAGTTCTCGGCAACGTCCGACAAGGGTGCGAAATCGAAACGCGGCGTCGTGAACAGCGACGAGGCGATCGACCTTGTCGGCATGGCGTTGCAGCTGGGCGCGACGTTCGTAGCACGCAGCTTCTCGGGCGACAAAGCGCAGCTGGTGCCGCTGATCGAGGCGGCATTGAAACACGAAGGTGCCGCTTTCATCGATTGCATCTCGCCCTGCGTCGCGTTCAACAACCACGAGGGCTCGCACAAAAGCTTCGATTTCGTGCGCGAACATAACGAGGCGGTGAATGCGCTGGACATCATGCCGCCGCGCTCCGAGATCACCGCTGATTACGCGCCCGGCGCGTTGGAGATGGTGACCCAGCATGACGGATCAGTGCTCCGTTTGCGCAAGTTGCATCCGGAATACGACGTGCACGACCGGATTGGCGCGATGACCTATATGCAGGAGCGGCATGCGGCAGGCGAAATGGTGACCGGTCTGCTGTACGTCGATCCCAATCCGCGTGATCTGCATGCGCATCTGAAGACGGTCGATACGCCGTTGAACGCACTGGATGACACGGCTCTGGTGCCGGGTGCCAAGGCGCTGGATGCAATCAACGCCAGCCTGCGGTAAATCGGGCCGTCGCTGAACCGCCTCGCCCACTCTCATCGGGCGGTCGCACTGACCTGATCAGCATCTCGCCGGCCAGGTGGCGCGCCGTTGCAGTCCTGCGGTCGGCACGCCGAAGGCGTTCCCTGGGCATTGTCGGGATTCGAGAAGAATATTCCAAATCCGGACGACTTACCGGCCCTGCCGCCCGATGCCCCACCGCCTCCTGTCGCGTGCGTCGCTCGGGCATGCATCCAGACCGCCGCGATCCGGAGCAAGGGTTTTCCCAAAACCCTCAGCGGGCAGGATGACCGTGATCGCCTCCGGTCAGGTTTAGCAGATATATCTTATTTCCGGGTTATATCTTGCACTTCTTGGAAAAATCTCCTCTTACAAAGCGGCAAACACGCCATTTTCCAACGTGCAAGGCTCCCTCATGCTTCCACCCGCCCTGGTCCCGACGGCGTTCGATGCGGGATCCGTTTGGCTGGTCGGCGCTGGACCGGGCGACCCTGGATTATTGACCCTGCACGCGCTGCATGCGTTGCAGCAGGCCGAAATCATCCTCCATGACGCACTCGTCCCGGAGGAAATTCTTTCTCTGGCAGCCCAGTCGCGGCTGGAGGCCGTCGGCAAGCGGGCCGGCGGGACGCGGACCGCGCAACTGCGGATCAATCAGCGTTTGATCGCACTCGCCCGCCAGGGGCTGCGGGTCGTGCGGCTGAAAGGCGGCGATCCGCTGATCTTCGGGCGCGGTGGTGAGGAGGCTCTGGCGCTCGCCGCCGCCGGCATTCCGTTCCGCATTGTGCCCGGGATCAGCGCAGGGGTCGGCGGCACTGCTGCGGCCGGTATTCCGCTGACCCATCGTGGCCTGACCCGGAACGTTGCATTCGCAACCGGCCATGAAGCCGGCGCCAATCTCGATCGGGTTGCCCTGACCGACGTGCTCGTCCTGTACATGGCCGCCCATCAACTCGCCGTGATCGCAGCCCGATTGATCGCGGCGGGTCGTGATCCGGCAGACGCAGTCGCACTGATCCAGGATGCAACGCGACCGGAACAGACCGTGCAGATCACGACCTTGGGGGAAGCGGTCGATCAACCCGCCGCAGTAGCACCGACGCTGATCGTGATAGGCACAGTGGTAACGGTACGAGAACGTTTGGTGGCGTGGCAGCAGACCGCGCCGATGACTGTGGTGAACGAACCGCAACAAGCCCGCATCGCGGGCTGAGGAACAGAAGATGGCGCAAAGTGTTTTATTACCGGCAGGCGCTCCATTTGGCGCGGAGCAAATCACCGCGCTGAACAGCGTGATTTCCACGTCGACCGCCGAGCAGCGCGCCTGGTTGTCCGGATTCCTGGCGGGTGTGCAGGCTGCCAATGCGCCGGCACTACCGGTCCCCGCAGCGCCTCCGAAAGCCCGTGCGCCGCTGACCATACTGTTCGGCACTGAATCGGGCAACGCCGAGGCGTTGGCCATGCGTGCGCGCAAGTCCGCGGCCAAACTTGGCTTCGCGGTGAAGCTTGCTGACATGGCCGATACGACCCCGGCACAAATGGCCGAAATTCCGAACCTGTTGCTGATCGCCAGCACCTGGGGTGAGGGCGACCCGCCGCAACGCGCGGTCGATTTCTACGAAGCGATCATGGCGGAGGATGCGCCGCGCTTCGACAAGACGCGGTTCGCCGTGCTGGCACTTGGCGATCGCGCGTATGCTCAGTTCTGCGAAATCGGGCGTCGGATCGACGAACGCCTCGCCGCCCTGGGTGCGACCCGCATCGTTGATCGGATCGACTGCGATCTGGATTTCGAAACGCCGGCGGGTGCCTGGATCGATGCGACCCTGGACCGGATCAGCCAGACCGCAGGTGACACGGATGTCAATGATACCTCGGTCATCCATGTCGATTTCGCTCGCCCGGTTACGGAAGTGGCTGAGGAGAGCTGGACTCGTGCCCGTCCGTTCGAGGCAGAAATCACCGAGCATGTCCGCCTGACCGGCAGCCGTTCCACCTCCGATACGCGGCATATCGCGCTTTCGCTCGAAGGCAGTGGCATCGCATACGAACCGGGCGATTCACTTGGCGTCGTGCCGCGCAACGATCCTGCGTTGGTGGATGCGGTGTTGCACGCGACCGGCCTGGACGGCGACACGGCATTGCGCGCGGCGTTGCGCGAGCGCTACGACATCACCACCCTGACCGCGAAGCAAATGGACGATTTCGCTGCGTTGACTGGCACCGCGCGCCAGCCCGCCGACTGGCCTGCGGGTCGCCAGGTGATCGATTTGCTGGAGACAGCGCCGCACAAATTCACCGCCGACCAGTTGACCGGTTTGTTGCGGCCATTGCCGCCGCGGTATTATTCGATTGCATCGAGCCGGCTGGCGGTTGGTGACGAGGCGCATTTGCTGATCGCCAGCGTGCGCTATGAAACGCATGGCAGACGTCGAGCCGGCGTTGCCTCGGTCGATATCAATGAGCAATGCAAAACCGGCGATCGGCTGCGTGTCTTCCTGCGCCCGAACCCGCATTTCCGTCTGCCCGCGGACCCGTCGCGGCCGGTGATCATGATTGGACCCGGCACCGGCGTGGCGCCGTTCCGCGGCTTCCTGCAGGAACGCGAGGCCGCCGGCGCGCGCGGCAAGAACTGGCTGGTGTTCGGTCACCGTAATTATTTGCACGACTTCCTGTACCAACTGGAATGGCAGGACTGGATCAAAGACGGCTTGCTGAACCGTCTGGATGTCGCGTTTTCCCGCGATCAACCGGATAAGCGCTACGTGCAGCATGCGTTGTGGGATGCGCGGAAGGACCTGCACGCCTGGATCCAGGATGGCGCGGCGATTTATGTTTGCGGCGATGCCTCTGCCATGGCGAAGGACGTGCATGACACGCTGATCCGCATTCTTGCCGATCTGAGCGGTCAGGATGGCAAGGCGGCACTGGACCAGCTGCGCCGCGACGGCCGCTATCTGCGGGATGTCTATTGAGATGACCGACCGTCCGCTGTCCGCAAACGAGCGCATCAAGGAAAACAGCCGTTTCCTGCGTGGCACGATCGCCGAGGGGCTGATCATTCCGGAAACCGGAGCGATCGCCGACGACGATCAGCAACTGACCAAATTCCATGGCATTTACCTGCAGGACGATCGCGATCTACGCGCCGAGCGCGGCCGTCAGCGTATGGAGAAAGCCTTCATCTTTATGGCGCGGATGCGTGTGCCGAGCGGGATCCTCACGCCGGTGCAATATCTTGCCGCGGACCGGATGGCGCGCGAACGCGGCAACGGCACGTTGCGCTTTACCACGCGGCAGACCATCCAGTTTCACGGCATCATCAAAAGCAATCTGCGACCGCTGATTCAGGGCCTGCACACGGAAATGCTGGATACCATCGCGGCGTGTGGCGACGTCAACCGCAACGTCTGTGCCTCGGTCGATCCGTGGCGACGTGCGGGTCATGCCGCGGTCAGCAAACTCGCCGGCGACATAGCGACACACTTGCTGCCGCGCAGCCGCGCATGGCACGAAATCTGGATCGGCGAGGAACGCGTCGCGGGTGGCGTCGAAGAGGACGAACCGATTTATGGCCGCACCTATATGCCGCGCAAATTCAAGATTGGCGTCGCGTTGCCGCCGCACAACGATGTCGATGTATTCGCGCAGGACCTGAGTTTTGTGGCGATTGAACAACGACGGAAAATCGTTGGCTATGACGTGGTTGTTGGCGGCGGCATGGGAATGACCCACGGCGAGCCGGAGACCTATCCGCGGGCCGGCAACGTCATTGGATTCTGCAAACCGGAGCATGCGATTGCCGTCGCGGAAGCAGTGGTAACCATGCAACGCGATCACGGCGACCGGTCGAACCGCAAGCAGGCGCGGTTGAAGTATACCATCGACCGGATGGGTCTCGATACATTCGTTGCTGGTCTGAACCAGCGCCTGGCAGTGAAATTGCAACCGGCCAAAGGATTCAGTTTCACATCGACCGGCGATCGGCTCGGTTGGGCGGAGGATGAAACCGGACAACACCATGTCACGTTGTTCATCGAGAACGGCCGCGTTGCCGGCCAGGCGCGCGATGGGTTGCGGGAAATCGCCGCGCTGAACATTGGCCGTTTCATCATCACACCAAACCAGAATTTGGTGCTGGCGGATATTCCGGGTGGGCAAAAAGCCAAAATTGCCGCGCTGCTGCATGAATACGGATTGGATCGGCAGGTCGGCGGCCTGCGGCGCAATGCCATTGCCTGTGTGGCACTGCCGACCTGCGGCCTCGCCTTGGCGGAGAGCGAGCGCTACCTGCCGTCGTTGGTTACCCGTCTCGAGGCGGAACTCGAAACCTGTGGTCTGGCAGACGCTGATATCACCATTCGCATGACCGGTTGTCCGAACGGCTGTGCTCGCCCTTACATGTCGGAGATCGGTCTCGTCGGCCGTTCTCCCGGGCTTTACAACCTTTATCTGGGTGGCGCGCATGACGGCTCACGGCTGTCCAAGCTGCACGGCCGCGATGTCGACAACGAAGCGATTGTTGCGACCTTGCGGCCGGTGTTTGCTGCCTACGCAACGGACCGGAAACAAAACGAAACCTTTGGCGATTTTGTGATCCGCGCCGGTATCGTCGCGCGCACCGTCGCCGGCCTCGACTTCCATGAAAACCTCGCTCCTGCACTGAGGACCTGACCATGCGCACATTGTTTTCGCAAACCGTCGCGGCGACCCGGCCGACAACCGATGCAGCGTGGTTTCCGGGTCTGCCGCATGTTCTGGCCGCTGGTGCCTCGTGGCTGGTGTTTGGCGGTGCCGCCTGTGCGGCGGGATTGCTGATGGCGAGCCTGGTCAGTTTCGTGGTCTGGCTGCCGTTGGTTGCGCTGGCACTCAACAACGGTGCGCCACTGGCGCCGGAGGCTGCGTCGCCTACGCTGACGCCGAATGCGAAGCGTGTGTTGTTCGTGTTGTGGACGGCGACGGCCTGGCTGGCGGCAGCGATGGCGCGGTAAACCCATGCATAGGCCCAGACGTGTCAAAGGACCCTGGTGGGTCCTTTGACGGCGGTCACCCGGTGGGGGCCGTAACTTGATGCTCCTCGCGGAACGGCGGTCACCCCTGAGGGGCCGTGACAATCAAACAGGCGCGCGGAGGCGCAAGGTCAAGTTCCCTCGCGTAACGGATCCAGCGTCGGCACCCACTTCACGATCAACTCATGCACCGGGCGAAATTCCACCGCCGTCAACCTTGGCACCATGCCGTGCGTCGCCGTGAGGCGCGTGCAGGAAACCGTGTAAAGGTGATTGCAAACGACCCAGACGTCGCAGGTTTCTCCCGGGCCTGGGTTCCTCGCCAGTTTGACGGCCCAGGGATTGTCGTGCTGCGGCTGAGTGGTAATCGGCGTGACCAGGAAGGGACCCGTCAGACTGTTCTTCCAGGATACGACGCTCACCGGTCGTCGCCTGGAAAATTCCAGAGGCAGCGCTGCCTCCGGGAAGCGGCAGGAGTAAACGTTACGTATCGCCGGCGCCGATTTCAGGGTGGTGCGGGCGGCCGGCTCGGACAGTGCCGGCTGGCTCCCGGGTAGATGCAAGGTTCCACCCCAGACTTTGGATGCCATCGCGGCGGGAAACCTCGGTTCCGGTTACGAACGATCGGCCCGGCCGCAGGAACTCGGGCACCATCGAAGGTGCCACACGCATAGGTTGTATGCAAGAAAGATTGCCGCATACCATGGCGGTGCGAAACCAGGTCCGGGCCGAACGTTCGTTGCAGACCTGGTGCGGTCGAGAAGACTCGAACTTCCACGGGGTTACCCCCACAAGCACCTCAAGCTTGCGCGTCTACCATTCCGCCACGACCGCAACGTGGTTTAAGGATGCGCGCATATAGCGGATGACCTCTATGGGTTCAATCACCCGAGCAGCCCCCCCCATTGCGACACCCGAGTGGCGGATCGCCGAGGGCCTGACGCCATACCCCGACGCCCTGGCCCAGATGCGCGACCGCGTCGCTGCCATCCGCGCCGGCACGGCAGGCGAACTGGTATGGTCGGTCGAGCATCCGCCGATCTACACCGCCGGCACCTCCGCCAAACCGGCCGAACTGACTGACCCCACGCGATTCCCGACCTTCGAGGCGGGCCGCGGTGGGCAGTGGACCTATCACGGGCCAGGCCAACGTGTGGTGTATGTGATGTTGGACCTGACCCGGCAGCACGGCGCCGTCCCGATCAACGACATCCATTGCTACGTCAATGCGCTCGAGGAGTGGCTGATTCGCACCCTCGACCGCTTCAACGTCAAAGGCGAGCGGCGCAAGGGCCGCGTCGGGATCTGGGTCGCCAACCCCGCCGGCGGCACTGAAGCGAAGATCGGTGCCATCGGCGTGCGGGTCAGCCGCTGGGTGTCCTGGCACGGCGTCGCATTGAACGTCGATCCCGACCTGACCCATTTCTCCGGCATCGTGCCGTGCGGCGTGCGGGAGCACGGCGTCACCAGCCTCGCTGCTCTGGGTATTCCGGCGACGATGCACGACGCCGATGTCGCCCTACGCGCCGCGTGGGAGGAGGTGTTCGGTGATGCCGCCAGTCCGGTATGCGCTGCATAACACCCGCCCCGACGCGGAATTCCGCTGGCCGGTTAATCGTTCATTAAGCAATTCGGCGCATCCTGTGCGCGCCGATGTCCCTGAACACGCTTCCTTCCGCCAGGCCGTATCACCCCACCACGTTTCAGGAACGCGGCGTGGCGTTGCCGTTTACTACCCCGTTGCTTGGCGGCGCGCGAGCCCGGCTGTCCCGCAACCGGGGCATTGAACTTATCGTCCGTAATCCGGCCGGCGGGCGGGGCGTCTACGTCATGCCTCTGAACGCCGTCACTTCGCTTTGCCGGCCGACGCTTTACGACAAGGTTGTCAGCAACCGGATCGCCTTTCTGGAGACGGTCACGCCCGCCACGGTCCGAGCCATCGGCAGAGCGACGGCGGCCGAAGGTCTGGCCGGCGAGGGCGCCATGCAGGCGGCCCGGGCGGCGGCGAAAACCGAGGAAGGCGACCGGCGGGTCGTCGTCCGCCACTTGCTGTCATCGCTGATCCGCCAGGTTAATCCGGGTCCGAATGCATCGTCCCCCGTTCCCGGTCCCGGTTCACCCGATCTCGACGCCAGAGCACGACAAACAATTGCCTGGCTCGCCCCGCGCCTTGGCCAGTCGGCAGGCTGGGGGGTGAAAGCGCTGGATGCACTCGCGGACGCCATTACCGGGCTCGGTATCGGCGACAGCGGCCGAATTCCGGGCATTATCAAGCTTCTGGATGCCATGCGCGAGGAGATTGCCGAATGGGCCAATACCCAGCGCGACGGCGACCGGGTGTTATTTGCTCACACAGTCTGCTCGGTCTGCGATTTTACCCGGTCGGCGGCTGCCACCATGACAACGCAAACGCGCATGCTGACCGGCGACATGGTTCGCCTGTTGCGACAATGGGCGACGGATCCCGACTCGGTCGTCCGCGTCGCTGAGCGGCCCGAGTGGGTGCTCGATGGCTGGGAGCAAATCTGCCTGATTTGGAACTACGCGCAGGATAACGCTGCAAGGCGCGTCGCTCTGGTCGAAATCGCCGACCATATACCGGTCATCCCCAAAGAGCTGAACGAATGGGGTGGTGGCAGAGCCAATATGGACGACGTGTTCGCCGAGCAGGTGCATATCGGCCTCAATGAAGACTGGCGCACCGGCGCATCGGTGTTCGATCTGATTGCACGTAACGAGCAACTGCGGGCCGCTGCGTCCTGAGCCAGCCCAGATGCCGCACAAGGTCTCAGGAGTTTGCATTTGATGGGCAATGAATCGCCGAAACAACCGCAGCGCGACATGCAGGCCTTGCGGCCAGACCTGTTGGAAGCCGACGATCATAAGATCCGGCGTGTGCTGGCGGTGGTGGATGGTCTCGCCGATCCTGCGATCAATCAGGCGTTGCTGGAGACATTGCGGCCACGTCTTGCAACGCTCCGGCCGGTTCGCCCGCTGCGGTTGACCCGGCTGCTGTTCATTCCGCTGGACCCGCTGACCGTGCCGTTACGTGGTTGGCGTCCGAGCGACCCGACGGTGCCGCGGCCCGTATTGGCCCCAATTGCGAAACTCGTGCGATCCGGACTGGGCGATCTGGGACCGCTCATCGACGCTATTGTCGCCGGTCATAAAACCGATGCCGCGCACGCGATTACGCAGGCCGGCGAGCTGCTGTGGCCACGCGCGGCCGCAATCCTCACCACCGCACCGCCGCCCGCCGACTGGGCGGCCACGGGCCTGCCGCCAGCTGCCTACAAGCCACTGGCTGCGAGTATCGCCGCAGTGCTACGGCGCGCGCCGCAACTGCGTTGCCTCGCGCTGGACGAAGCGCAAGGTCTGGCGACGGACAATGCCGTGGTGGCGGATATTCTGGGCAACATCATGAACGAGCCGGAAACCGCTTGTGCGATGATCGCCCGCCTGGTCCTGGTGCATTCGCCACACGCGCTACCGCTTCTGGGCTGTATTGCCGGCGCCGGCCGGACTTCGGACGAAAAGGACGTGTTGCGCGGCTCGGTCGACAACGCCCTGGCTTCGGTGCTGACCCATATGGAGCGTGACAGCGGGTTCGCCCATGAGATCGGGCACGGCACGCTGACGGAGGCAGGGGTAGAGGTCCGGCGGGTGCTGACGCTGCTGCGCGAGATCGAGACCGATAAGTCGTTCTCCAGTCACTGGCCGCGGCTAAAAGCCATTCGTCACAAGCTTGCTGAGGTTTGCCGGACACGGTTTGCCCGCGGGGTGCGCGAGGGTTTGGTCGCGCCGCTTGCTGCCGCATCCCGCCCGGTTGACGGGCCGGCGCAAACCGCGCTTGAAAGCTCCGCCCGCGAGTTGCGGAAGCTGGAGACGATGGCGCGGAAACTTGGCGATCCCGCCGGCTACGACGAACTGCTGCGGAGCGCGTCGGATACCGTGTTGACGGCCGCGGATGCGGGCAATCTGACGCCGATGCGAAAATACCGGCTGATCGAGATTCTGGCGGGACCCGAGGCCGCGGAGGCGCTGTACGTCAAAGCGTGCGGCAGACGGTGAGTTACCGGCGACGCGGCGTTGGCTCCGGTCCCGCCTGAACGTCGGGCAGGTCCTCATCGAGGATCGTCAGCGTTACGGAATAGGATACTTCGCCGTCTTCCTCGTCTTTATAGACGGTGCCAAGGACCTCATCACCGACGGCGAATTCGACCGACAGGCCCTTCCGCGCCGGTGCCACGATGCGGATCAGATTGTTGCTGAACAGCTTGCGCAAATAGGCCTGAACGCGAGCAATATCGAGCGGGGTCATCGGTTCGCCGTCTCCACCGGGGTGCGCTTCCTTTGCCCGTGCCGCGGCTTGCTGTCCAGACCAGGCCGGAAAAATCAGCCCAGGGGAAATCAAGATGGGGACTTTACGCCGGAATGGCGACCCGCACTCCGGCCATGCGCAATGCGAGATCGGCCATGTGCGCGGCGGTTTCCTCCAGCGTCAGCCGCCCGCCCGGCCGGTACCACGTATAGGCCCAGGAGATCATGCCGCCGAGGGCGAGGGCGGCGAGGGAATGGTCCTGGATTTCGAACTCACCGGTGGCGGTGCCTTCGAGTAGCAGGTCCGACAGCAGATGGTCGAATTCCCGGCGCAACACGTTGATCTCGGCAAGCGCTTCGGGCGAGAGGTTCTTTTCCTCGCGGAAATAGATCGCGATGTTGGGCTGGCGCTGCAGCACGACCTTGGTGAAGTCGGTGATGGCGATCCGCAGCCGTTCGGACGGCGTTCCTGGTCCGGCGGCGGCGTTGGCTATGGCCGCCAGCGCCAGCTCGATCGTTGGCTTGCACAGCGCCGCCAGCAACTCGACCTTGCCGCGAAAATGCGTATAAATGAACGGTTTGGTGACCCCCAGTTCGGCGGCGATATCGTCCAGTGTGGTGCCAGTGAAGCCTCGCTCGTAGAACAGTTTGACTGCTTCTTCGAGGATGCGCTCGCGCTTGTAGGCCAGAATTTCATCTCGCATGGGTGCCATCTTACGCCAGGACGGGCTGGATTGAAAGACTACTCGCGAGTAGCCTGGGCTTCTGACACAAGGCCAAGGGAAGGGAAACAACCATGGCAGGCTTGCTGGAAGGGAAATCGGCACTGATCACCGGCGGCGGTGGCGGGATCGGGCGTGCGACTGCGCTGATTTTCGCGCGTGAGGGCGCGCGGCTGGCAATCGCCGATGCTGTGCGTGAGACGGCCGAGCAAACCGTGGCGCTGGTCAACCAGGCGGGCGGGCAGGCGATCGCTCTGTCGGGCGACGTCACCGACAGCAAGGCGGTGCTGGCGATGGTCGACGCGGTGGTCAGTGCCTATGGCCGGATCGACTGCGCGTTCAACAATGCCGGAATCGCGGGATATCAGGTCAATGCGTCCGGCAAGAAGACGCATGAATGGTCGGACGAGTCGTTCGACCGCATGATAGGCGTCAATCTGAAAGGCGTCTGGCTGTGCATGAAGCATGAGATTGTGCAGATGCTGGCGCAGGGCGGCGGCCGGATCGTCAACACCGGTTCGGTCGCCGGATTGATCGGGTTGCCGACGTCGTCGGCCTATGTCGCAGCCAAGCATGGGGTGTTGGGTTTGACCAAGACGGCAGCTCTGGAATACGCCGAAAACAACATTCGGGTGAACGCGGTGTGTCCGGGTTATATCGAAACGAAAATGACCGAGGACACGATGCGCCGCCGAGGTGAACAGCTGCTGCAAATGGTGCCATTCCGCCGCATGGGCAAACCCGAGGAAATCGGTGAAATGGTGGTGTTTTTGTGCAGTGACCGCAGCTCGTATATCAGCGGTACATGCTACAACATCGACGGCGGGTATATGGCGATATGAACCACATCACGCGGGACTTCCGGACTCTGGTGGCGGATGAAGAGCTGCTGGATATGGCGTTGGACGGGGCGGATGTCGCGCCCTTGCTGATGGTGCTGGTGCATCTGACCGGTGAGGCAGACTGGTTGGATGAAGTTGGTCCGTACATCAACGGCCCATGGAATTTTCAGGAAACCGTGCCGGATGAGCTGAAACAGCGTCTGCGCGCGCGGCTGAAGGAGGTCTTGCTGGACTACGCCGCGCGCGAGACAGAGTTGCCGTCCGAGCCGCCGCCGGAATTGTTGCGCAAAATGCTGGCGGCCGGCGTGGGCGGGCCGGTGCCCGAAGAATACCTGCCGATGATCCGCGAAGAAATGATGCTGGACGACAACGATCCCAAAACGGTGCATTGGCGCACGCGCCCGTCCGACGAGACGTTGGCTGCATTCCGCGTGGTGATCATTGGCGCCGGTGTCTCCGGTCTCGGCATGGCGATCAAGCTGCAAGAGGCCGGCATTCCTTTCGTCATTTACGAGAAGAACAAGACGGTCGGCGGCACCTGGCTGGAGAACTCGTACCCCGGCTGCGGGGTCGACACGCCGAACCACTTTTACTCGCTGTCGTTTGAGCCGAACCACGATTGGCCGGACCATTTTTCCAAGCGCGATGAACTGTGGCAGTACATGGAGCGGCTGGCGGACCAATACGACATTCGCCGGAACATTCGTTTTGAGACGGAAGTAACCGCCGCGGTCTACGACGAGGCGTTGGCGATCTGGCACGTGACTTTCCGCGACGCGGCGGGCAATGAGACGGTAACCGATGCCAATGCTGTTATCACCGCCGTTGGCCAATTGAACCGGCCCTCAATCCCACCCATTCCCGGGCTTGATGAATTTGCCGGCCCAAAGTTCCATACTGCGCGGTGGGATCATTCGGTCGATCTTTCATTTGCGAATGTCGCGATGATCGGTACCGGTGCGTCAGGCATGCAGGTTGGACCGTCGATTGCGCCGGTTGTTGGGCATCTGACTATCTTCCAGCGTTCGGCGCATTGGGCGGTATACAACGCGAATTACCATCGCGAGGTAAGCCCGGGAAAAACCGCAGCGCTGAAGCTGATCCCGTTCTATGCGAAATGGTATCGGTTCCAGTTGCTTTGGGCGTCATCCGATGGACTGCACGCATCGTTGCATGTCGACCCGGACTGGCGCACCCCGGATCAGTCGCTGAATGAAACGAACCAGAAATTCCGCGATACGTTGATCGAGTATATCCGTGGTCAGGTGAACGGCGATGAGGCGCTGATGCGGAAGGCGGTGCCGCCCTATCCGCCGTACGGCAAGCGGATGTTGCGCGACAATTACTGGTACCGGATGCTGACCCAACCCAATGTCGATCTGGTGACGGATCCAATCGAGCGGATCACGGCGGATGGTGTCATGACAAAGGCCGGAGAATTCTGGCCCGCCGATGTTCTGGTACTGGCAACGGGTTTCGATGCCCAACGGATGTTGGCGCCGATGCACATCGAGGGTAAAGGCGGACAAACCATCCGCGATCTGTGGGGCGACGATAATCCCAGGGCCTATCTGGGGATTACTGTACCCGCGTTTCCCAATCTGTTTATGCTGTATGGGCCGGGGACCAATCTCGCGCATGGCGGCAGTGCGATTTACCACTCGGAATGCCAGACGCGATATATCATGCAATGCCTGCGGGAACTGCTGGAGACCGGCGCGCGGGCGATGGAAGTCAAGCAGGAACCGCACGACCGGTTCAACGAACACCTCGACGCGACCCATGCGAAGATGGTGTGGGCGCATGGCGGCGTGGGCAACTGGTACAAGAACAAGCACGGCCGCGTAGTGACGAACTCGCCGTTCCGGCTGGTGGATTATCGGGCGATGACGGAGCAGCTGGATCGGAACGATTATGTGATGGTGTGATCAGGCGTCGGCGACTGCGATGCCGAGAGCACGGGCGTTCTGTGCCATACGGCGATCGAACGTAGCAACCGACGCGGCGAGACGCAGGGCAATTGCGAGGTTAATCGCATCAGGGATTCGCAGGTTCAGGTCCAGCCGCCGAATAATCGTCGTGGCGGCCAGAATGTCGGAGGAGACAGCATCTTCCTCATCGGCAAACCGTGCGCGCCAGATGTCAAACGCATCGAAAATCGCGCGTGTGCGGGATTGCTGAATTTGGTTCATGCGCGTCAGGCGCGAGAGAACCGACGCGAATTCTGCTGCGGCGAAGTCGCTGACAACCAGAACGTCATCGGCCTGAGAGAAAAACGTCGCTGCCCGGCTTGCGAACACATCGGTGTCGATGAACAAGCTGGCCAGCACACTGGTGTCCAGATAAACACTCACAGCTAATCTTCGTCACGCATTTGCCTCAAGACCGCCTGGGCATCAATGCTTCCGCCGGAGAGTTTCACTCGATTTGCATCCAGCCAGGCCAGCTTTTCCTCGCGTGTGGGACGCGACCGGGGCGTGACCGGCTTAATCTCTGCCACCGGATGGCCATGCCGGGTGATGACCACCGATTCGCCTTTCAGCGCTCGGTCGATCAGACGGGAAAGCTGGTTCTTCGCTTCGGCGACACTGTGTGTACTCATGGCCAAACTATAGCCAACGGATGGCTATTTTGTCCAGCGCAAAGACCGCCGCTATCTTCCGACCGAACTCCGACGAGGCCCCCATGCTGAAATTCGGCATTTCGCTCTTCTTCACCGAGTACTCCATGACCCCGACCGACCTTGCGCGGGAACTGGAGCAGCGCGGCTTCGAGTCCGTTTGGTCGGGTGAGCATTCCCACATTCCCGCCGCCATGAAGACGCCGTTTCCCGGCGACGGGGAAATCAAGCGGCACTACCTCGACGTGATGGACCCGTTCATCACCCTGACCGCCGCGGCCATGGCGACCAAAACCCTGAAGATTGGCACAGGCGTTTGTTTGATCGCGCAACGCGATCCGATCCAGACGGCGAAACTGGTGGCCTCGATCGATCAGGTCTCGCATGGCCGGTTTTTGTTCGGCGTCGGCGACGGCTGGAACCAGGAGGAAATCGAAAACCACGGCACCGTGTTCGCAACGCGACATAAACGTGCGCGGGAGACCGTGGAGGCAATGAAAGCGATCTGGACCCAGGCCCAGTCGGAATACCACGGCGAATTCATCAACTTCGATCCGGTCCAGACGTGGCCGAAGCCGGTGCAACGACCGCATCCGCCAGTGCTGGTCGGCGGCGCATTCCCGTATTCTGCCCGTCGGGCAATTCGTTACGGTGATGGCTGGGTGCCAGGTAGTTCGAAACAGTACCGCGATATCGTCGGCCTGATCCCGCGTTTCCGTCAGATGGCGGCCGAAGCGGGTCGCGATCCCGCCTCGTTGCCGATCACGGCGTGGTATCCGCCACGCGACCTCGCGCTGCTGCACCGTTATCACGACCTGGGCGTTGAGCGGGCGGTGTTCACCGTGCCGTCGGCGACAGCGGACATCGTGCTGCCGGCGCTCGACGAGATCGGCGCGCTGATGGCAGCAGTGAACGCCTGACATCGACGCATCAGACCAGCCCGCTTACACTCCGAGCGAACCATCCGGGAGAGACCCCATGCGCTTTGGCCTCATCATTCGCGGCCAGTACCCTCTGGGCGACGACATGCGGACGCGCCTCAAGGAAGACCTCGACGCCGCCAAATTCGCCGAGCAACTGGGCTATGACGTGATCGGCAAGGGCTCGCATTACAGTTCGTATCCGTTCCAGTATATCCAGCAAATCCCCTATCTGTGCCAGGTCGCGATGATCGCGCCGAAGCTGCGGTTATGTCCCGGCGTGGTGCTGTTGCCGTTGCACAGCCCGCTGCACGTGGCGGAGGAACTCGCGTCACTCGACGTGATGTGCGATGGCAAACTGATCTTCGGCGCCGGCATCGGCTACCGCGAGGTGGAGTTCAAAGCCTTTGGCTCGACCCAAAAGCAATCCGGCAAACGCTTCGAGGAGTGCCTGGAAGCCGTGAAGCGCCTCTGGTCGGAAGACTTCGTCAGCATGAAGGCGAGTTACTTCGAACTCGACAACGCCAACTGCACCGTGTTGCCGGTGCAAAAGCCGATGCCGCCGATCTGGATCGGTGCCAACGCCAATGTCGGCATCCGCCGCGCCGCGCGCGTGGCCGACACCTGGTTCATCAACCCACATAACAAGATCGATACGATCGCCGAGCAAATGGAAGTCTACAAACGTGCCCTCGACGAGGCCGGCAAACCGTTCCCCGACGAATTGCCGATGGCGCGTGAGGTGTTCGTGGCCCCCACAAGGGCGGAGGCAATCCGGCTGGCGCGGCCATCACTGGAAGCCAAATACAAAGCGTATAAGGACTGGGGCCAGGACAAGGTGATGCCTACGGGCGACGCCTTCAGCACCGACTTCGAGGAACTGATGAACGACCGCTTCCTGTTCGGTTCCCCGGCCGAGGTAACCGAGCAAATTCTGGTGCTGCAGCGCCGTTTCGGGATCAATACGTTGATTTTGGGCATCCATTGGGTCGGCATGCCGGCCAGCCTGGCGATGGAACAGATGCAACTGATCTCCGAACAAATCTTCCCGGCTGTGCGCTCCGCCGGCTGACCAACCAAGGAAACAGCGTAATGAAAATCGGCGCCGTCATGTTCTTCACCAGCGACTCCATGCAGCCCGCCGCCCTTGGCCGCGAACTGGAGTCGCGACACTTTGAATCGCTCTGGGTGCCCGAGCACACCCATATCCCGCTGACCCGCAAAACGCCCTACCCGGCGGGCGGCCCGCTGATCCGGCCATACTACGACATCTACGACCCGTTCATTGCGTTGAACACCGCTGCGGCGGTCACCACGCACCTCAAAATCGGTACCGGCGTCTGTCTGGTTCCGCAACGCGATCCGATCGTGACCGCGAAAATGGTGTCCTCGCTCGACCGCGTGTCCAACGGGCGGTTTTTGTTCGGTGTCGGCAACGGCTGGAACCAGGACGAGATCGAAAATCACGGCACCGATTTCAAAACCCGGCATAAACTCGGCCGCGAGCGGATCGAGGCGATGAAAGCCATCTGGACCCGGGAAGCGCCCGAATATCACGGCGACCTGGTGAACATCGAGAAGATGAACCAATGGCCGAAACCGGTGCAGCAACCGCATCCACCGATCATTGTCGGCGGTGCCTTTCCCTATGCCGCGCGCCGCGCCGTGGCTTATGGCAACGGTTGGATCCCCCGCGCCGACCGTCTGGCGAAAGACGGCATCGGTGTGCTGATCAACAAATTCCGCGAGATGGCCAAGGAAGCGGGCCGCGATCCTGCCGAACTGCCGATCACCATCTTCCGGGTGCCCGAGGACCTCATGCAACTGCGCTTCTGTGAGGAAATCGGCATCGACCGGATCGTGTTCTCGTTGCCGGCGGACAAGGAAGCTGAGATTTTGCCAATTCTCGACCGCTGGTCGGCGCTGAAACGGCAACTGGAGGGATAAGGCTCCACAGGAACAACGTGACATGACGCCAGACATTCCGACCTTGACCACATCCCGTCTGATCCTGCGACCACTGGAACTCGCCGACGCCGATGCCGTGCAGGCGTTGTTCCCGCATTGGGAGATTGTGCGGTTTCTTGGCCACGTGCCCTGGCCCTATCCGGCTGACGGCGCGCTTTGTTTCATTCGCGACAAGGTAATGCCCGGTGTCGAACAAGGGACGGAATGGCATTGGTCGATCCGGTTGAAAACGGCTCCCGAACGATTGATCGGCGAAATTTGTCTGCGGGATAAGGCCAATGACAACCGCGGCTTCTGGCTCGACCCAGGCGCACAGGGCCAGGGTCTGATGGCGGAAGCTGCCACAGCCGTCACCGATTATTGGTTCGAGACCCTGGACCGCCCAGTACTTCGGGTGCTGAAGGCGGTCGCGAATGTACGGTCTCGCCGCGTCTCTGAACGCGCTGGGATGCGGCTTGTCGGGACCCTGGAACGTGACTTTGTCTCGGGCCGGCTGGCGGCAGAAGTCTTTGAAATCACGCGAGAGGAGTGGCGCAGGCAGCCGGTCGGGTGACCAGAGGACCAGTTGCCAGATGGTTAGTTATATTTGCCTTTTGTGTTAATATACGTTAGACGGCCCGGAGAACACCGGCGGCGGCCCAATCCGCCGTGCCTGGATCGAAGGGAACCAACTGCATGCTCGCTCGAAACCAAACCGAACCGCTCGCCATCAGCACGGGGATGGCGCGATGAGCGTGATTCTGACCGCGCCCAACAGCAAAATCGCCATGGCAGCTCCGGGAAGACCGATGCTGGCCGCGCCGCTGGCCAGTACCGTCCCAGGCGGTGGAGGTGCTGGTGGCGGCGGCACGGCGAGTTTGGCCTCCGTCGCCGGCCTGACCGGTTGGTGGGACGCCGGTGTGGTCAGCAACGTCCTCGGACCGACCGGGACGCCACTGAGCACTTTCGGCGCCCCGGCTAACGCGGTAATCGACAAATCCGGGTCCGGCAGTGGGCTGACGGTGTGGCATCAGGCCTCCAGCGGGACCAATCCGCCGACCGCGACCGGGCACCTGAACGGACTGATGGGCGGCATTGGCCTGAACATGGTGGTGCCGCCGGCGGTGCCCACCTCGGGTCAGCAACTGCCGTTGATGGATCCTGACCAGGGCCTGATCAGTGCTGCCATGGCCGTCGGGTCTGGCGCCGCCTGGACCGTGTTTCTGGTGTGGTCGCGCCCGAACTGGCGGCAAAATTCCACCGCCGCGAGCACACTGCTCAACATCAGCGGCACCCCAGTGCTCGCCGCCGACAACAGTGGCGGCACCGGGCGCCTCGTGTTGTTCCCTGGCACCCAGCAAACCCTGCTGACCAGCGCCTTGACCCGTCGCCACACGCACGCCGTTACCCTGCGCAACACGCCCGGGGTTGGCGTCGATGTTTGGCTGGATGCGACGCGGGTGGCTACGGCCGCACCCAATCCGCTGGCAGCCTCGCTCAACGCACCGCTGCTGTTCCTGCACAACGGGGCCACCAACGGCGGGGCCGAGTGCTGGTTTCACGAGGCCGCCGTATGGGGCGACGCGGTAGCCTCTGCCGGCATCACCACCATTCAGTCCTACCAGACGCGTTGGACTTTGGGCGTGCGCAAGGGCATCCAAATCCTGGTCTCGGGCCAGTCCAACGCCGGGAATGCGCTGAACGATGGCGCATGGCATTTGCTCGCCCAGGGTGTGGCGTGGCATTTGGGAGCGCTGGGGTTTGGCGTGGTGGGTAATTATGGCAGCCAGCCGGCCGCCACCTGTATCCATGGCGAGGGCATTTATCCTCTGCCGGCCCTGGGGTTTTCCGGCTCGTTCCTCAACGACCCCAACGACGGCAGCGATCCCTCCACCTGGGCGTTTGGCGGCGACGGGCTGGCGGTGCAGACCTGGATTGAATCCGATACCGCGGCGGAGGATGCCGCTGATATCGTTGCGATCTTTTGGCCGCATTCCGAGAACGACAGTTGCCGGCAGTACAGCGAAAAGGCCACCTATGAGGCCGCCGCGCGCCGCCTGTTGTTGCTGGAGCGCGGCGTGTTGTCCCGCGCGGCGGGCAACCTGCCGCATTGCTGGTGGTCGGCGATACCGTTCCCTTACAACCAGAATGATCCCGGCACGCAAATGCAGCGCGAGGTCGTGGCGGATATGGTGGCCGATCCGACGCAGAACGTGACGG